>CAYPEW010000087.1:0-4365 GCA_964409845.1 uncultured Jutongia sp. | reverse complement strand
GGTGCATGCTCCCATACAACTTGCATAAATCTATAATCACTATCACATAATTTCAGGTATTCCATACTTATCCCCCTTCTATAAATCAATTGGTCTATAGAAACCAACCTCATATGCAGTTTATAACAATAGACCAATAATGTCAAGATGAAATTCATAAAAAACAAAGTGTGAAACACATATCACAAAAATGGCTATGAATGGTAGCCAAATTATCCTTACTAATCTCAAGCACTTAACGCAAAGGCATAGGAACCCTTTGATACTCCCGAAACAGACCAGGCTTATTCATATACTTAGCATATTTCGCTGCCTCAGTATCAATCCACATTCCATACTCATTCACATTGACATAATTGGGAATTCCATCGCTGACACGGGTATTCATAAACTCCATAAAGCCATCCAGATCCAATGTTCCATCCAGAAAGTCCCTCCAGAAATTTTCATGGCAGGCAAAGCGTAAATTTTCTCCTGGCTCAAACTGCCCCAGAAATTCCATAATCTGCTCATACTGAGACTTGTCTTCTAACAGAATCTCCCATTGATAGCCAGATGCATCAGTTCCCTTGCAGTATATCTCTTCTTTCGTGTAATAGGTACGATACCAAATCTCCTCTTCCTCCTCCGTTTCCGGTGGATAGCCGCTGCTTGTCTGCTCCATAAGCAGCAACAATAAATCAGTATCTTTCTCTACCAGGGTATCATCTTCTTCCCCGATTCCTTCTCTGGCTGCCAGTGAAGTATCCTCCGGAGGCACCTCCTGTCCTGCCTCTTTTTTCATTTCTTCCTGGACTCTATCAAATTCCTTGATAAAGATTTCCCATTCCTTCAAAGTAAAGTACGACTTTCCAATAGGAAAAGAAGGCTCCGTTGCCCCTGCTTCTATCTTTTCCAAAATTTCATTAATCTTATTTGCTAACATCTCCCGATAGGTCATGGAATGCTGTGGCGTTACATCCACTGTCTTTGTCTGCTGTGACGCTTTCCCACGCCGATCTGCTCGATTCCCTCCATTCCAGACTGGAGCCGTAAATTCCTGTCCTGTATTCGTATGGGATGTTTGCTCTTTCCTGCTCTCCTCCCGTGCAGCATAGGCTGCATCATAATAATCCAGATACGGTATCTGGGGAGCCTTCTTATCCCCTCTATATGCACTGCTTTGATCCGCCGATCCCATATCAATCATTCCTACTGCCATTTCCTCTCCTCCTATTCGATAAAAAGCGTAAGCTTGATGGCTTACGCTGCAAAAACTCTAAAGCGTTTTTGTTGGCGTGCCACCATATAACAGCATAAATGCTGTGAGCATTTTCCTATAGAGCAAAAAAGAGCGCCTGGTCAATATCCATCCATTGATTCAAGCGCTCTCCATAGCTATTTCTACCTCAATTAATATATCGGCATTCAAAATAAAATCATTAATTAAATAATACAATGGAGCAGTTTTCAAAAAAATTTTCCTGCCAGGAAAATTATATTGGCAAAGCGAAAAAGCAAAGATTGAAACCCGCTTGTAAGGCAAAATAGTATGTAGTAAAATATAAACAATAAAACAAAATCCCAGATTTAGATATAATGATAAGCAGACCGAGCAAGCTTGCTTGTAAAGGTGTAACAATATCATAATGCAAAGCGTTATGCGCAAAAGGCAGCACAAAAACGAGGAATATTATGGAATATTATTCACTGAACCAATATCTACAGGATACTTATGGACAAAAAATATATAAGATTTCTCTTGACGGAGGCTTTACCTGCCCAAACCGGGATGGAACACTGGATACCAGAGGCTGCATTTTCTGTTCGCAGGCGGGCTCTGGCGAATTTGCCCAAAGCCGAAAAGATTCCATTACTCAGCAGATTGAAAAAGGAAAAGAACGCTTAAAAGATAAGATACAAAATGGAAAATATATCGCTTATTTTCAAGCGTTTACGAATACCTATGCTCCGGTAGAACGACTTCGGGAACTCTATGAAGAAGCAATCTCCCATCCGGATATCGCAGTTCTTTCTATTGCTACCAGACCGGACTGTCTTTCGGAGGAGATCCTTCTTTTACTACAGGAATTGAACAAGAAAAAACCAGTATGGGTAGAGCTTGGCTTGCAGACCATTCATGAAAGTTCAGCAGTAAATATCCGGAGAGGATATCCACTTTCCGTTTACGATGAGGCTGTTAAAAACCTAAAAAGAATCGAGATACAGGTAATTGTGCATGTGATACTTGGTCTTCCAGGAGAAACACCTGAACAGATGAAAGAAACCGTTTCCTATGTGGGAAAAAGCGGCGTAGACGGAATTAAGCTGCAGCTTTTACATGTAATAAAGGGAACGGATCTGGAAAAAGATTATCAGGCGGGAAAGTTTCGTACCTTAGAGATGGAGGAATATGTGAATCTGGTAACAGACTGTATTGCACTTTTACCGCCGGATATGGTAATCCACCGGCTGACTGGAGATGGAGACCGAAAAACACTGGCAGCACCTTTGTGGAGTCTAAATAAAAAGCGGGTACTCAATGCCATAAACAAAAAAATCCGAGAAAAATCTTAACAGAGATGATGTTAGTAAGTCTTATCAGTAACTATTACTAAGGCGGTTAAATATCAATGAAATTTACGCAGAATAAATTTTAATCTGCAATCAAATCCTTAACCACCTCGGATGCCAAAATAAATCCAGCCACCGGAGGTACAAAGGATACCGAACCTGGAACAGATTTCGATCTTCTGACAGATGGATCTGCCTGCTCTGCTCCTTCCATTTCTGTCGCTCTAGCATCCCCTAACTCCCGAATCACAAGGGGCTGCTCCCTGGAGTAAACTACCTTCAACTGCTCTACCCCACGTTTTCTCAATTCTTTGCGCATCACCTTCGCCAAAGGGCAAATGGATGTTTCATAGATATCGGCCACTTGAAACGCAGCAGGATTTAGTTTATTACCTGTTCCCATGGAACTGATAATGGGCGTTCCTGTTTCCTGTGCCTGTAGGATCAGCTGAATCTTACCGGTAACAGTATCAATGGCATCTACTACGTATGAGTATTCTGTAAAGTCAAATGTCTCCCTGGTCTCTGGCAGATAAAAGCATCTGTGCGCTCTTACCTTGCAATCTGGATTAATCAAATGAATTCTCTCCTGCATGACTTCCACTTTATCCCTGCCCAGAGTATCCCTTGTAGCAATAATCTGACGATTAAGATTGGAACAGGATACCTGATCATGGTCAATCAGATCAATCGCACCAATTCCACTACGCACCAGAGCTTCTACCACATAACCACCGACTCCTCCAATGCCAAAGACCGCCACACGGGACTGTGCCAGTCGATTCATCGCCTCATTACCTAATATTAATTCCGTTCTACTGAATTGTTCTTCCATCACTACCCCTTCCAGACACATTGTCTCACATAGCTTTTCTGCAAAGAACTATGGATATCACCAACTGTTTCTATCCCGTATCTTTTCTTGTCTTCACTCTATGAATTGCTATTTTCCTCCATCTGCTTGATAAGCAAAACGTAAATTTGATCTCGGATCTTCTGGTCAAAAAATCCCATAGCATATTCCGGCAGTTGTTTCCCATTGTTTTTCGTTGTCTCATAAAATCCAATGGTATACAGTGTAAAAAATTCATGCATTCTTGTCTGTGTCCCATATTGGGTACGCATTTTCTTTTCTTCCTCTGGATGCACCTCCGCAATATCGGATAGACGAACCAGAATCGCATAAGGACTACTCCCCTCCAAAAAAGCATAGTGGGGCGTAATACGGAAACGTGCCGGTGTGTGGTTCGAGCCATGTCCTACCATTTCATAAGAAACACATCTCCACTGACTAACATCCGTTTCTAACATTTCACGAGCAAGCTGTTCCCGTTCTTCCTCATCCATTTGCAGCTGTTTTACTGCTGACTGAATCTTCCGTACATAGCGACCGGGACGCAATGCAAGAATCAATATAAGAAGATACACGGCAGACACCATGATTCCCATGGCAAAACCTCCCATAATGCCAATCCCTGCATCCCCATCCTGTAAATAGGTCACTGCTCCGAAAAATACGCTCAAGCCAATGAGCGTTGCCGGAATAACTTTCAACACACTCATGATAATGATTTTCTTTTGATATTTTCCAATCCACTTTTTTTCTTCCTGTATCCAATTCTGATACGAGTTCATCCCACAGGTATCCTCCTTATAAAAAAATCACATTGATAATATTCAAATGATTAATTCAGTCAAGCTTTCACGTAACTCACTGTTTTTTAGAAATAAATTATTATAATCGCAGTTCCTCCGGTCGCTTGACTACGCCCCTTTCTGTAATAAAACCAGTAATCAGCTCATGATCAGTCA
>CAYPEW010000086.1:0-5213 GCA_964409845.1 uncultured Jutongia sp. | reverse complement strand
TATTTTTATTGCGCCGGATTATTCTATTAAATTATTTGATTTTGGTTCTGCACATATAGAGGATTCCCAGACTATAGAGGAGAAAGTTATTAAACCTGGATATACGGCACCAGAGCAATATGCAGATGTGGAGGAGAACCAGGGGTTTTATACGGATATTTATTCTATTGGGGCAATTCTGTATTACATGCTTACAGGAATATCTCCACAGGATGGACGGGAAAGGTATCGACAGGATACTTTGCAGTCTCCATTGGAAGCCGGCATCAAAATTGATCCGTCATTAGACCGGGTTATTATGGAAGCTATGGCGGTGCGGACCGAGCTTCGCATCCAGAATATGAATCAATTTAGCGATGCTTTACATGGACGCAGACGGGCAGAATATCCCCAGGAGAAGATTGAACGTCAAAGGCGTACCCGTGATTGGATTGCATTGGTGTCTGTTTTATTGGTTATTGCCATTGGCTTTGGGGGAACTCTGGTGTACAATGCTGTACATGGGGCGAAAAATACTATGTTTGATACCAGAGTTACAGGAGATACCCTGACGGTTTGGGTGGATACTCAGGGAATGCTGGGAACCTTGCGGGAAGTTGTATCAGAGATGCAGGAGGTTTCTGAGGGTGATTCCAAGGTAATACGTAGGATAAAGGAAGAAAATAAGAATGTTCAATATAATATTATCAATATAGCAAAAGATGGAAAAACCATGGAGCAGGCATTGCAGGAGGCAAAGGGCAGTGATACATTTCCTGATGTTTTTGTGACGGATCGGGTATCTGATCTAAATAGCTATTCATTGGTGTCTTATCAAGATAATGTGGCTGCCAGTGTGGAGGATCAGACACATATTTATTTGTCACAATATGCGGAAAAATATCAGTCTCAGACCGAAATGCCTACATCCTTTGATGTATTGCTGCTGTATGCCATTGGAACCACAGATACCAGGAGTGTGTGGCATCAGCAGGGAAGTAATAAAGCAGGGCTATTAGTATCAGATCCGGAAAAAATGCGGGAGGGCAGGATACTAACCAGTAGTTTGCTGGGTCAGCAGGAACAGAATGGCACCATTGCCCTACAGAAGATTTTGGAGGCGAATGAGCAGGGTAGAGAATATACTTATCTTGGCAGCGAGACGGTGGTTGATTCCCAGACGAATGAGAAAGGCAAAACAATGTGTCTGGAACAGACACAGCAGGGCTGGCAGACGGTTGCGGAGATAGCAATTTTGGCAGAGAGCAGTGGTTTCGATCTGCAGAGCGGAAAATTTCAGTTTGGTGACAAATATGTACAGAAAATGGGTCAGTATGCTGGAATAAGCGAAACAAGCAAAGAGAACTGTAAGTGGAAATTAACGGATGAAGAGGAGTCAGGGGATTATCTTTATGGTAATAGTATTCTGGCTGGTTCAGGGTACCGCAGTGTACTGGGGGAGGCAAAAAGAAGAAACAGTAATGTACCATACGAAGTATATGTGCCAACCGTTGATGATAAAATTTTGACGATGCATACCGGTAAATTGGCAATTTCGGCCGGATCCTCGGAAAATAAACAAGTGGCAGGAATGCGTCTGGTTTATTTTGCATTAGAACAGCAGCATAGTAATAGTAATCATGACACGACATATCCTTTGTCGATTACAGAGACAGAACAGGTAGACAGTTTTACTTCTTTTTTTGAAGTAAATCCATCACAACAGGTGGTGCATGATCTCATACGGCAGAGCTCATTTCCTTGTGTATTGATTGGCAAGGGAAGCGGAAATATTTATCGTTTTGCCACTGGTTTGCAGAGTATAGATATGCAGACGGCAAAAGAGGAAGCTGCTTTGCAGGCGTACTGTGAAGAATATGAAGAGTGAGGTGAGGAAATGAACCGTTGTTATCATTGTTTTGAAACTTTGCAGGATAAAAGTACTGATACTTGTCCGTATTGTGGGACATCATTGAAACAGATAGAGTGGGATTCCAGACGTTATCTGAAACCGGGTACCATATTACAGAATAAATATTTTGTAGGTAATGCTATCGGTAAAGGCGGATTCGGTAATACTTATGTGGGATGGAATGAGGTATTACAATGTAAGGTTGCAATTAAAGAATATTTTCCAACGAATTTGACAGCCAGAGGTGCGGATGGTGTGACAGTAACGATTACCTCCAGTGACACACAGGGTTATTTCCGGTCCGGTTTGGAACAATTCCTGGAAGAAGCACGCAATGTGGCAAGTTTGCAGGATGTCAAAGGTGTGGTACAGGTCTATAGTTTTTTTGAGGAAAATGGAACGGGTTATATTATTATGGAATTCCTGGAGGGTATGGATGTGAAGCAGATCCTGCGGGAGCGGGGAAACCGTGTGGACTACGCATGGGCCAGACGTGTTATTTTGACGGTTTTGCATACCTTGCGGGAAGTTCATAAACGGGGAATTCTGCATCGGGATATTGCGCCGGACAATATTTTTGTAACTAGCGAAGGTGTGATTAAGTTGATCGATTTTGGTGCTGCAAAATCGGCGGCTTCCGGAGAAAAGCAGCGTGCCATTGTTTTAAAGTCGGGGTATGCACCAATTGAGCAGTATACCAGGACGATGGAACAAGGACCATATACGGATTTATATGCGATAGCTGCTTTGTTCTATCGAATGTTGACAGGTACGAAACCGCCTTCTGCGCCAGACCGTATGAGACTGGATCGAATGGAATCATTGTCTGCCAAGGGGGTACAGATACCGGAGTCAGCGGAAATGGCAATTACAATGTGTTTGTATATTGATCCGCAGTATCGTCTGCAGTCAGTGGATGAGTTTATGGAAGCACTGGAGGGCAAGAATTTTCAGCCGGTATATGAACCGGAATGGATTCTGCCACAGGAGGAAGAAGAACCGCAGACTGTGTTGCAGAAAGTCCATGACATTTCCAATGTTAAAAAGGCATTGGTGGTAGGTGGGATTGTGGCGGTTATCATACTTTGCGTTATCATTAGTACCGTAGTAAACAATATGCATCGTTCCAGTCAATCTGTGGAAGTGAATGTGACAGATAAATTCAACATTAGTGCTGGTCAGAACTATGATGAATTCCGAAGAATCTGGACAAATGACTATGGATTTTCTATAGATCAGCTGTCGTTGGTTTATCGTTATGACAATACAGTTTCTGTCGATACAATTCAGGAGTTTACAGATTTGACAATAGATCCGGATGCAGGACTGGATGACTTTCCAAATCAGGGATGTTTTACCAGCGGCAATGCTTTGTCTAATTTCCAGAATGATGTAAAATCCTATGATCCATCCAAGAAACTGATGAGTCTGGTCATTGCCAGTCCTTACCGCACAGATTTTGATGCTGCCTGGGGGAATGGACTGCCATATAATAAGGATGAGGCAAATCTTACCTATGATCAAAATGTGCTGCCGGGCAAAATTGTGGAAGAAGATGGTGGAGAGAGTGCACCATGGGGGAAAATCAGCAGCATTATTTACAAAGACGCAGAGATATCTCTGGAAGATCTGGTGGCACAGAATCCAGTGGAAGTTCATAAATTAAAGATTCATGTTTATACCGGAAATTATTATCTTCTGGCAGCAGATGCCGCCCAGACTGATTATGTGGGGAAAAAGATCAGCGAAATTCGGATGCCTTATGGCAAAAATGGTCAGTTTGAGGAAAGTGCCTTGTCAGAAAGTAATTATAGTGCGACCTATTATAGTTTCAAAGAAGCTGCCGGTACCATCGCTGAAGTCAAGTCAGAGAGCCTGAAAGCAGGAAAAGGTTATGACGGAAGAACAGATGCTCCCGTTATTTTTGGAACAGTCAAGGAACAGATTTCTATTCCCCTGGGGACCATTACTGTGGCACAGCTGCGGAAATATTGTAAGGTAAAGGGTCCGAAGGACATGAAAGCCAGTGATGTGGTTACCAGTGTAGATCACACATATTTTAATAAAAATACAGAGGTTAAGGTGGAAGTTAGCGATCAACCGGCACAAGCAGAGGAACCGAAGGCGACAGAGGCACCAAAGCCGACGAAAAAACCAAAGGCTACCAAGAAGCCGAAGGCGACGAAAAAACCGGCAAAAAAGAAAAATAAGGATCCAATGCAGAAAATTGATCCTACCAAGAAGCCGGCTGCAAAACCGAAGGCGACGAAAAAACCGACAAAAAAGAAGAATAAGGACCCGTTAACCATGGGTTAATTGTGAATCAATGCACTACTAAGACGACGAATATACTTTTGTTATCTGGAGATGCGGAGAGTAGGGAAGTTAGGAAGGAACACCATGGAGAAGCGAGGATTTAAATGGCAGATTTTTTGGGGAATTATATTGTTGTCCAGTGTAATTGCCTGTCTGTTTCTGCCGCATATGAGAGTGACAGGAGATCAATATCTGTCGATGGTGATGGAGGTCAACCGAAGGGCAGAAAAGGAGAATATAGAGGCTGCCAGGAAGTTTGGCACTGCGGAGATTATTGATGTATATGAGAGAGGGACTTCTAAGCGGAAAGAGAAATCCTATGCCTATCAGGCGGAAATTGATAAGGCATTGCAGGAACGGGGAGATTCTATTACAGGAATAGAACTAATGATCTGGTGTTTTACCAGCGATGGTACAGTAAATTTTCGGGGAATTGAGACAGATCCCGCAAAGCGAATAGAGTGGGCGCATTTGGAGGAAGTATTCCGGATCATGGGAATCTTGTTACTTTTGCCTTCTATATTGGCATTGATTACTATTGTAGTGATGTTGTTACGCCGTAAGACACAGCGTTTTCTGATGTTTCTGACAGGAATTGTCATGATTGGAATTAATATAGCATGGCTGGAAGTGATACCGGAAATGATCTGGGAACGGGTATCGGATTATATTGTGGCATATGATATGATTGATGCGCAGGTTCTGCAGATCGGAGATGTGGGTGAGTTCTCAATCCGAATGATTTTACAGCAGTTTGCCGCACAGGGATATTATTTAAATTTTATGGCAGGAGGAGTTCTGATCGTAACTGCATTACTGTTTTGGACCGCCTGGCGTCCGTACAATAAAGAGGAGATACAGGAGGAACAGTTTATTGATGCGGTGTCTGAGGTTGAACCTGTGGAGCAGTGGGAAATTTTTGGAGCGAATCCTTTGCCAGAGAAACAGATACAGGTAAGGAAACCGGGAGAGGTTATACAGAAACAGCCATTAGAGGAGAAAGAGA
>CAYPEW010000085.1:0-5343 GCA_964409845.1 uncultured Jutongia sp. | reverse complement strand
TTGAGCGAAACAGCAGAACGAATGCTAGAATTTGGCGGATAACAGAAAATTATCCACGACAAAATGACTGTGAATGGTACCGCTTTATTATCTACCATGCCCATAAAAATAGAATCAAACATATCAGAGATTTCTTTTTGATGGGGGAATGAAAAATTGGAAAAGTGCCAAAAATATTCTATAGCATATTAGGATTTTAAGAATAAAGTATTGGATTAAAAATATGGCTTGACAGGAGGGATATCATGAAAAAAAAGATCGAGGTAAAAGAAGTATCGGATATCACAAAGTTAAAGAAAGAGGAACAGGCAAAGTGGGAGCTGGCAGTGGAGCTGGGATTGTTTGACCGGGTTGTGGAAAACGGCTGGAAATCCCTGACGGCAAGAGAGAGCGGAAAAATTGGAGGAATTTTATCTGCCAGGAAGGGAAAAGGGGTAAGGAATTCTAAAATCGACCAAGCGCAAAAGGATGTTTCGGTAAAGAGTTAAATTATTAATACACCAGAAAAGAAAAACGAAAGCAGTTGACAGGAAGAAAAGCATGTAATACTTTAAAGACAGAATATTTTGACGAAATTTACTATATGTACAGAAGAGAGGATACAATGGGCAGAAAAAAAGAATACGAAGAAAAACAACGCCATGGTACGGTGGAACTTCCATTAGGGCTACATATCATGGAATATACGGAGGGAACGGATGCCATTTTTTATTTGCACTGGCATCAGGAATTTGAGTTTCTGGTAGTAACCAAAGGACGTATTATTTTTGAGATAGAGGAGCGAGAGTATCGGCTACAGACGGGGGATGGCATTTTTGTCAATTCCAATTTATTACATTCCGCCAGAAGCGAGAATCAGAAAGCCTGCGCCTTTTTTGCGGTGGATTTTTCCTATCAGATTTTGGAACAGGATATTCACAGTCGTTTTGCAAAGCGTTATATTCGTCCAATTCTACATGGGAAAACCTGCTTTCCAGAGTATATTTCTTCCATGGATGGAAGTTGGCAAAGTCAGGTTATTCGGGCATTGACAGATATCAGTGTCTGTCCGGAACGGGATCTGGAGTCCCATGCTTTATTGGTTAGAAGCCGGATTTATCTGGTATGGGATCTGATGATGCAGCATGCAGAGCGGATACACGATTCCCAGGAGGAAATCCGTTATTCCGAGCGATTAGCACCAGTGGTTAAATATATGTGTGATAATTATGCCTATGAGATAACACTGGCAGAATTGGCAGAAATGATTCCTATGAGCGAGGGGCAGTTTTGCAGAGTCTTTAAGCATACCATGAAGCTGTCACCGATGCAGTATCTGATGCGTTATCGAATTTTACAGAGCTGTCGTATGCTGCAGGAAACCGACAAAAAAATTGGAGAAATTGCTAATTTATCTGGTTTTAATAATATCAGTTATTTTAATAAGGTGTTTTTGAATACAATCGGATGCACTCCAAAGCAGTATCGTGCCAACCGGAATTTCTAAGAAGATGGAGAGTATCACAAAATAGTCAGGTAAATTTATGCGATATAAATTTATATAGTGCCGAGAAGAAAATTTAATAAAAGAGAGCGGAAAAGCAAATGGATGAGAACAAATTTACAGAACGGAGACAGAGATGAAACAATATACCAGTTTGTTAACAGCTTTGGATGATTTTCAGGATAGAAGGTGTTTTTTATTTGATATGGATGGACTGCTTTTTGATTCGGAACAGTTATTTATGGAACAACTGGCAGCTGTTATGGCAGATCATGGTTATCACCTAAGCAGGGAAATTTATGTCCAGACTCTGGGAATGAGGGGAGAGCCTCTACGGCAATATATGCAGAATATCTATGGTCAGGATTATCCTTTTGAGGAATGCAGTCAGGAGGCGGGCAGGAGAGTATTGCAGGTTGCAGAGCATGTGGGTTTACGGGTAAAACTGCAGATTGTAGAGGCGTTAGAAATGTTACATCGTCATCAGAAGCAGTGTGCAGTGGCATCTTCCACGGATTCTGATCAAGTCAGAAAGTATCTGGAAAGTGCAGGCATGATGCAATATTTTTCTGTTATCATTGGCGGAGAGATGGTCTCAGCTTCAAAACCGGATCCGGAGATTTTCTTGATGGCAGCGTCACAGTGTGATGTACCGCCAGAGGAAACGGTGGTGTTAGAGGATTCGGAAAATGGAATCCGTGCAGCCCGTGCAGCAGGGATGGGAACGATATGTGTCCCGGATCTGGTACAGCCATCGAAGGAACTCTATCCTTGGATTGATGCCTTGGTTATTTATTGTTAAGATGCCGGATGATCTCATTGCAGGAGATGATGCAGGTTACCAGAAGAACGATGATCAGAACGGTGACACTGCCCAGAATCGTCATGGAGACAGAATGGCTATGCAGGCTTTGATAGATGCATAGGATGTCAAAAGCGGCTAATATCAACACAGCAAAGAGCAGATAGACCCGGTAGGTTATTATATGGGAACGGATGCTCATGAAAACATCTGCATATAGTTTTGGATCCGTCTGCATCTCTCCCTTCGTTTTTTTATGTTCTGTCAAAATATCTACAGTGCGTCTGTCCAAATACTGGGACACAGCTTCTTTTATTTCCGGTTCCGGATGTCTGCAGCAGCGGAGAATACCAATTGTCATAAAAGTGATCATATGGCTGCTATATAGAACATTGTGAATCCCGGATAGAAAGAGCAAAATGGCACAAAGCAGAAATGTGTTTTGTATATTTAAAGCGAGATATAGAATTTGGAGTCTGTTCCATAACAGAATGGATCCTAGTGAGATAATCAATGCTGGTATGAGAAAATGAAACAAGTTGTGTACGCTTTTGGGTACATGTCCTTGTGAGATTTGGTGTCTATTATAACTGTGGTTCCATTCCTGGCTGCAAAACCAGACCAGCAGAAGTCCCGGTATACCCGAAAAAGATATGGCGGGAAATCCCGAACGGAGTAATGTATAGATACCATAGCAAAGGAATAAGACGATACTGACTTCAGTACAGACTCCCAGCAGATAATAAAGGACAAACAGAGGTTGTTGTCTGCGTAGGAGATCCTTACAGTATCGTCTCAGATTGTTTCCCATCCAGGATGAGAGTGGTATATGCTGTTGTTCTGCAAATTCGATTTGTGATTTCTCCTGTGTCAGAATATCTTCGATTCGTTCTTCTGTTAGGAAAGAAGCAGCTTCTTCACGAAATCCTTCCTGTAATTGTCTCAGGGTATCCTGGTAAATGTTTTGTGTTTTCATTATCATTCCTCCGTATTTTATATGTATCACAATCTGTGGTATTATCCGATTTTCTAATGACGTGTTGTATTCATATTTGCCTTGATCAGTGGTTTGAGATATTCATACTGCTGCCTGCCGGCAGGCGATAAATTCTCAATAAAAATCTGGGTTAATAATTCGTTTTCCTCTGGAGTAAAAGAAATATTTTTGGCAGCCATTTGTTGTTTCCATTGCATCAGGACTGGTAAAGCTTCCGTTAGTTTCTTATTTTGCAGTGATTCCGTTAATAATAGGATCATGGTTTGTTTTTCTGGTTGAAGATTTTGGAATGCTTCATGATTCTGCCAGTTCTTCTTCTCCATCATATGATGTCCTTTCTGGTGTCGCACACCTTTCATTATACATGATTTGCTGCATCTGTTCAAAGATGGTTTTTTGCTCCGGATTTAATCGGGATAAGAGGAATTCCATCAGTTGATTAGAGTTTCCCGCTATGTGTCCACCAGAGGCTTCTCCCATCTGCGTCAAGGGATGGCTTTGTTGGAATTCCTGATAACCACGAAATAGTTTGCCGGCGCGGATGAAATTTAATGCCGTCTGGATCAGGTCAGATTCTCGTGGAGAGCAGTATTCCTGAATGTGCAGAAGCATATTTTCAGGATCCGGGTTAAAATGTCCGGCTGCATCCGATGTCTGAAAGGAATCGGCGTCTTCGCGCAGTTCAGCAGATTCCAGTGGATAATCACCTTCTCTGGAAAATCCCCTGGCAGTGTTAACCAGAGCATCTGCCTGCAGCAACATCTCCAGCGCCTGGCGGCTTTGTGGCATTACATAGGGAATGGCGGCTCGCAGCATTGCCATATGACGATTATGTTCTGATGTGGTAGGCATAGATCTCCTCCTTGGATTAGAGTGTATTCTAGTACATGCTCTAATTGATTCAATACAATTTCTTTACATCATATGCACTGGGGGCTGAGATTATTATTCAGACATACGGATATATTTTCCAGTAAAACAATAGGACAAAACAAACAGTTAGCAGATCATAGAAATTCAGTTGTAATAGATTTGTCTGTGAACAGTAAAATGTCGTTTCCTGTCTTAAAATGACATTTAAAAAAATTTTTTCCCATCTTTTTCGACACACAATTAGAAGCCTATGGTCTAGACTTGTCTGTGTTTCGGACAGGTCTGGCATATTGCTGCCTGTTTTGGAAAATCACAAGGCAGAAAGGAGGGCATATGCTAAATAGTAGGGGGAGGGGAAAAAATTTTTAAGGAAGGGATTTATGAAAAAAAGACATTATTTTCTCTATATAATAGTAATTATTTTGATGCTGCTTGGCATCCGTACAGAAGCAGAAGCAAAGACAAAATTTACCATAATGTATGTGAAAAGTGATGTTGAAGTCAGAAAAGAACCAAACTTAAAAGCCAAAAAAACCGGAAAAATTTATGCTCTCGATTCTGTGAAAACCATGGGAACAGAAGATGGCTGGACAAAGATACAATATAAGGGTAAGACTCGTTATGTCAAAGGGAAATACTTGACGAAGAAGAAACCACGCTATGTTACGAAATCTGCACCCCGGAATTCATTCAAGTCCTATGAGTCCTATCAACAGCTGCGTTATTCCCAGGGAAGATTACAGCAAAGGGCATATACTGATAAAAATGGACTGCGGAAGGTGGGAAATCGATACTGTATTGCTATGGGAAGTTATTATACTACCAGAATTGGTTGTAAAATAGATCTGTTAATGTCAGATGGAGAAGTGGTAAAATGCATTCTTGCCGATCAAAAATCGGACCGGCATACCGACAGCCGCCATCAGAAGCATCTTTCCGATGGCAGTCTGGTGGAATTTGTGGTGGATAAACACAAACTTACCAGAAAAGTTAAGCAGTATGGAGATGTTTCGAAACTCAGCCAATTTAAGCGCAGTGTTGATAAGGTACGGGTTTATTTGTAGAAGGTATTCCAGGTCATAATGGAATTCCATAGAAATGGAAAAACGGCAACCGAATAATTTCCGGTTGCCGCAGACTGTAGACAAAGTGGTGTTAGGCTATCCAGCCTAGCACCACTTTTCTCTG
>CAYPEW010000084.1:0-6186 GCA_964409845.1 uncultured Jutongia sp. | reverse complement strand
TTTTTTTGACACGAAAGCCCGAGGCGGTTCGCCTCGGGCTTTGTCTACACTCTGAATCTAATACAGAATTATTCTGTATTAGATGGTTTTTTGTTCTGTTATTTCTACTTTGTTCTGAAATACATATAGAAAAAAGACAAAATAGAATGAACATGACCAAAAAGTATGAAAAATAACCCATTCGTGTTTTGTTTGTCGATTTTTTGTGAAAAATAGGTTATTGTGCGATTAGTAACTATAATTTTATTACATTTTATTATTGAAGGGAGAAATATTCATGAACACAAGAAAGAATATTGCGGCCCAATCTGCTGCACTGGCTGCCAAAGTACTCACAAATGTACTGAAGGCAGATGCAAACTCAACAGCATGCTGTTTTATATATCAGCCAAAGGCACCGAAGGAGCTGTCACGTTTCAGGAGACAGAAGTAATGGGACATGTTTTGAGGGCGCTAAGTGGCTGGCTGGTTCAGCAAGATGCTATCAAACCTGGTGACAGGGAATTGTATGAGTATGCAATGTATAGTTTCCTGATTTCTGTTATGCCGCTGGCAATTTTCCTGATTGCCAGTGGTGTGATAGGGATGCTGCCAGAGGGGCTGCTGATTGTTATCCCTTTTATGGTTACGAGAAAATTCAGTGGTGGCTATCATGCCAGGCATGCATATACATGTATGATGATATCTACGGGATTGCTGCTAAGTAGTTTTTATGTAGTACTTCATGCAGAGTGTACTTGGATTGTACATATACTGGCGGTAATTAGTGGACTTAGCATTATAACCAACAGCCCTATTGATTCAGAAAATAAAAGGCTGGAAGAAGATGAAATTAATCAATACAGACATACAACATGTTTGTTGGTAATCATAACTATGGGATTGTATTTTGCCTTGATTATTTTAAATCAGAGCTATTATGCGGTATGTCTAGCAGTCAGTCTTGTATTGACAGCACTGTTACAGCTGCCATGTATCTTGAAAAAGAGTGTAATGTGAAAGTGAAGGTAACAAGAGTGATTTTTGCTACAAATTGGCAGAAAATTATCCTTTCATGTTAATGACATTAATTTTTTAATGAATAAGCTGTATTTAAATTTTATAGATAATTGATATTCAACAAGAAAACTATGCTTTGCTTTCTATTTTAAACAGGTACCTGTGCAGCACGCTCCCGGTACTGCCTCGGTGAAATACCATGGATTTTGTGGAATTGTCTGGAAAAATAATTACTGTCATTAAATCCGCACTGATAGGCAATTTCGGCGATGGGCATATTGGTATAGTGCAGCAGATTTTCTGATTTCTGGATTCGGTATTGCAGGAGATAATGTCCTGGAGAGGTATGATAGGTATTGTGGAAAAGCCGGTTAAAATGCCGGACAGACAAACCAGATTGTTCTGCCAGTTGTTCCACGGTAATGGCTTCCTGATAGTGCCTTTCCAGATAAGCAATGGGTGTGATTAAAGGGGCAAGATGATTCGTATCGGTCATGGAACTTTCTTGATAAATACGGGCAAAGATTAATGACAGGGATAGAAAAGACGATTTGAGAAAGGTCTGATATCCCTGTTTCTTTTGGCTGTATTCTGTAATCATCTGATTGATGAGTTGACTGACCGTGGAAAAAGTCTGATCCCGCAGGGAAAGTTTACTGCTAAAAGTGCGGTTTTTGGATAGGGATGGTTCGATCACAAATAGGGCATGATAGCCTTCCATAGTACAGAGATCATCGGAAGAATTAAAGATATGATCCCTACGGAACATAATATTGCAGATTCGGAAATCTCTGGCATTCTGATAACCGTGTGCTGTATCAGAGGAAATTACAAAAACATCGCCCTTCTGAATGGGATAGGTTTCCGACGACACAATATGGTCGGCATGACCACGCAGTACAATCACCAGTTCATCAAAATCCAGATGGATATGTTCTTCTAAATCAGCATTGTGTTCTCCATATTGAATATAGAATGGAAATGCAGGATCTTCTGTAAAATAACTTAATTTCATTTCGTTCATACAAACCTCTTTCTATTCTTCTGTTTCAGAAATGCTTCGATCGTTCAAATATGCTGTCACAAATCATACAATCAATCCAATATTGCACCACTTTTATGATATGTCCGAATAATGCTAGTTTTTGTCATAAAAGTTAAGGAAATAATATGGATAATATTTTATAGTATCTATAGTTTAATATAGAAATGGGGGAAATACAAGAACCCATTCTAATCGTGACAATGGCAGAATTGTGTTGCTGTCCGCTTTGTGTCTGCGCTGCGACACAAACATTGCATTATGCGCAACAAAGCCATCAGCATAAATGCTGATGCAGAAAAGAGGAAAAAGATGATCGTACAAAATCCTATTATTAAAGGTTTTTTTCCAGATCCAAGTATTTGCAGAGCAGATGAAAAATATTATCTCGCTTGCAGTTCTTTTCAGTATTTTCCAGGGGTACCCCTGTTGGAAAGTACTGATTTGATTAACTGGAAACTGATTGGACACTGTCTGACCAGACCAAGCCAGGTTAATTTGCATGAGGTGAACAGTTCTGGTGGCGTGTTTGCACCGACCCTTCGCTATCATGAGGGCAGATTTTACATGGTTACCAATAATAACACCTTTCAGAAGAATTTTTATGTTTATACGGATGATATTTATGGTGCGTGGTCAGAACCAATTTTTGTGGAGCAGGGAGGCATTGATCCATCATTGTTTTTCGAAGGAGATAGGGTATTCTTTACCTCGAATGGAACAGATGAAAATGGAGATGGCTGTATCATGCAGTGTGAGATTGACATTGAGACAGGAAAAAAACTGACTCCTACTACAAAGGTATGGGGTGGTGCCGGAGGTCGTTATCTGGAATCGCCGCATCTGTACCACTTTGGGGACTGGTATTATATGATGGTGGCAGAAGGTGGGACGGAATACGGACACATGATCAGCTATGCCCGCAGCAAAGACCCTATGGGTCCATATGAAAATTATCCGCATAACCCGGTGCTGACCAACCGTAATGTGGGAGGAAATATAAACCGCATTCAGGGAATTGGTCATGGTGATCTGGTGCAGGATGATCAGGGCAATACTTTTCTGGTTTGTCTGGGATATCGTCAGATCGGGGAATGGCTGCCATTTCATCATTTGGGTCGTGAGGTATACCTGGCAGGTGTGCAGTGGGATGAAAATGGATGGTTTACAGCGGGAGATGACAGAGCTACAGTTACCACAGAAATGGAAGTGCCGGGAATACAGGGAAAACAACAGACAGAAGGGATCTATGACGTAGATCTGACGACTTGTCCTCAGGGAGATCCGAGATGGTGTTATATGCGTGATTATGAACCGGAACGCTATATTTTTACCGATCATTCTATTCGGCTGCAGGGCAATACCGTGACATTAGAGGAAGAATCCATCCCTACCTTTCTGGGCATCCGTCAGAATGAATTTGAGACGGAATATCAGCTTACGTTGCATTCGGAAGCAGCAGAGGCAGGCATTACCTGTTACATGGATGAAAGTCAGCATTACGATTTTGCACTGGTGCAGGATGACAAGGGATGCCGGCTACAGTTGAAGCTTCGGATCGGGGATGCCATTGGTATTGCAGGGGAAGTCATTTTGCCGGAGGGAACACAGGATGTCACTTGCAAGATCGTGTCTGATCATGAGTGGTACTATTTCTATCTGGTACAGGATGGCGAGGATGTTAAAGTAGGGCAGGCGAGAACCAGATACTTGTCAACTGAAGTGGCAGGAGGATTTACTGGTGTACTGCTGGCGATGTATGTCATTGATCCGAAAGACCGTATTGCAGAATTTTCAGAATTTACATGGAAGCAAAAAGTATCATAAGAGATGGCTGCTCCATAATGATAGGAATGGGATTGATACATATAGTTGCGGAAAGTGTCATGGAAAGTTTATTGACAATATAGAGTGTCTTGTTATAATGATTATATGCAGATGGAAAGATCTGTAAATATACAAAAGAGGGAGGACATATTATGGATGCAACATATGGATATACTACTTATGCAAATACACCTAGTGCTGCTAGTACAGGTTTGTTAGCTCTGTTTAGCGGTGTATATTTCATGATTATTTTGGCAGTGGCGGTAATACTTATCATTGCCAGGTGGAGGGTTTATACCAAGGCAGGGGAGCCTGGTTGGGGAAGTCTCATTCCATTTTACAATGAGTATCTTTTATTTAAGATCGCTTGGGGTAATGGATGGCTGTTTTTATTAACCTTTATTCCAATTGTAGGTGGGGCTGTACTGTTGATTGCTGTTTACAAACTGTGCGTAGCCTTTGGACATGGTGCAGGGTTCTTTTTGGGGATGTTGTTCCTGGCGCCGATCTTTTTTATGATCTTGGCATTTGATTCATCTGAATATTATGGTCCTGCGTGAGATTGTTTATGCACTATGGAGAGTGCCTTTACCGTTTGGGTATAAAGGCACTCTTTTTTTGCTTTATAGGAGAAGGATTGCATCGTGACTGCCATCAATAATTCTGTATTTTGATATATAAATGGACAGAAGTATCCGAAATATATTGTGTATGAATTTTGTAATCGTTATAGAAAGAGGTATTGGAATGAAGAAGGTAGGAATTGTAATTTGTAATTATAATAAAGTGAATGATGTGTTGCTATGTATCCAATGTATTTTGGAGTCCCGTTTTCAGGACTTTGATCTCTATGTGGTGGACAATGCGTCGACGGATGGTTCCGTACAAGAAATCAGAAAACGTTACCCAGAGATTACTCTGCTAGTTAATGAAGAAAATTTAGGTGGTTCCGGTGGGTTTAACAGAGGACTGCGACAGGCATATGAGCAGGGCTATCCCTATCTGATGTGCGTGGACAATGATGCATTATTAGATGAAAATGCGGTTGGTAGTTTATATGAATTTCTAGAGAGCCATCCGGAGGTAGGAATGGCTGGATCCAAAGTTTATCATACAGAGGCACCGGATCGGATTCAGCAGTATGGGCAGAAAATAGATTTTGAGTACTTTTGTACGGAAGTTCCCTATTTGAATCGGATTGAGGATGGTACGATGCCGAAATATCTGTATGTGGACTGTGTGGCTGCCTGTTCTCTAATGGTGCGTCGCTCTACTATTGACCGGATTGGATTTATGCCAGAGGAGAATTTCTTGTACTGGGATGATACGGAGTGGTGTCATAAATGCAATCTTGCCGGAATGAAAGTAGCGGCAGTGGGAACTTCCAAGGTACTGCACGCCATGGGTGCCAAAAGAGAAAGCGAGAATACTTTTCCTACCTACTATGCATGGCGGAACTGGATTGCATTTTTTGCAAAATATACTCCGGAGCAAGATTACGAAAAAATGGCGCAGAGCTTTTTGTCTTCCTTTTTTCGACTTGCCTATGAGGGATTGCATAACGGAATGTCGGCAAAGACCAGAACGGTGGCATTGGCGTGCGATGATGCCTTACATGGTGTGACGGGCAAGGCAGGGGAGAATCGGATTTTTCCACTGGATTATCCGGATGAACCCTTCCGCAAATTATTTGAAGCGTCGGATAACTATTACATAGAAACAAACGGTTACCAGTGGCTGGCGGAGGAAATACAGCAGAAGGCAGAACAATTGGGGTATCATATACAATGGGCAGAACAGATGGAAGAAGGGGTGCCCGTGATTGCGTTGTGTCCGTCGATTTTTGAATTGGAGGATCTGTCCCTGCAAAAAATCTATTTGGATATGGAATATTGTATACTGCGGACGGAAGATGATGCCATGGATGTTATCAATTATAATTATAGCAAGCGTTTGTATCTCTTTGCGGAGACACCAGTATTTGTGCAGAAACTGAAAGAGTTACGATAACATGATGGAAAACTTGCTTTATCAAAACAAAAAGGCTATGGATAGGTATATTTTGATCCATAGCTTTTATGATCTCAAAATTTGACTTTTCCTATTTTTTGCACACGCATTACCAAAGAACGGATAATTTCTGCTTATCTGTCATACAGCAGCTTGTGTTTACCGTGGATCTGTCTGCTTGTTCCAATAAAATTTTATTCTGTCCGAAACCGGAAGAAATTCTGCCCTGACGTACTGCGACTAGTTTTCGTGGGAAACCCTGCCTTGCAGTGACGTATCTGTGCGTGCTCGGAAGCAATTGCTCAAGA
>CAYPEW010000083.1:0-6590 GCA_964409845.1 uncultured Jutongia sp. | reverse complement strand
AGGGCAGTCAGAATCGCTACCGTCGCATGCATTGGTCTCATATTTGGGAAAATAATCTGCCAAAATGTCTTCCAGGTATTGGCGCCATCCACATAGGCAGCTTCCTCCAATGCCAATGGCAGATTGGTCAAATAGCCGGAGTACAACATGGTATTCATCGGCATATAAAATACTGTATACAGCAGGATCACTCCAAACATATTGGCAAGCCCCATATGTGCAGTCTGTTTTACCAATGGCATCATCAGGATCGCAAATGGCACAAACATACCACTGACCAGATATAAATAAATTCTATTATAGTATTTATTCTTTGCCTTGCTCCGTCCCAGAACATAACCAATCAGGGAATGCACTACAATGGATAATGCAATGGTTGCCAGGGTAATAAATAAGCTATTTCCCAATGAATGCCAGAAATCAGTTACTTCCATAGCCTCCTTGAAATTATGCAGACTCCACCTTGACGGCAGAGATAAAATCCCACGGATACTGTTGGTCATTTCTGACGGCTGCTTAAAGGCAATTACAATCGTAATATACAACGGGAAGAGTATGGTAACCAACCCAAAGATCAAAAGAAGCGTTAATCCAATATTGTATCTCTCCTTTGGTATTACTTTTGGAATAAACTCCTCCTCTTTTTCCAGTGCAGAATTTTCTTCTGTCTCTGGTTCCTCAGGAATCACCTGAACTTCTAATTCTATATCTTCTTTTTTATTTGTCTGTTTCATAGAAACCCCCTTTTCTGCGCTGTTGTTTTAATTTCTATACCAACTGCTCCTCTTTCTTGCCCAAAAATCTCATCTGCAATACGGAAATTACCACAATGGCTACAAAGAATGCCACAGCATTGGCACTTTGAAATCCAAACTGCCCGCCACTCATACCATTGTTATAAATCAAAAATGAAATAGATTCCGTACTCTGGGCAGGACCACCTTTGGTTAATGACATAATCTGATCGAATACCATCAGAAAGTTCTTCATACACAGAACCAAATTAATGGTAAAGAAGGGTAAAATCAGCGGGAAAGTCAGATGGCGGAATTTCAGCCATCCTGTTGCTCCGTCCAGGGAACCCGCCTCATAAACATCCACAGGCACCGTCTGTAATCCAGAAATGTAAATAATCGTATTCATGGCAATGGACTGCCACGCACATACCACCGCGATCGCCAGCCATGCTGTCTTGGAATTTGCAAGCATACTGTTGCCCTCAAATCCCATCATTCTAGCCAGTTCCGGCAAAATATAAGTAAAAAAGTAATTAAATATATAACCAACTACCAAACCACCTAATACATTTGGCAGGAAATACATACCTCGCAGAGAGCTCTTAAACCTGATATTGCTGTTTAATGCCATGGCAAGCAGCAGACTTAATACATTCACGATAATGGTAGTTACAACTGCCAGCTTAAAGGTAAAAAGGTAGGAATTGCCTACTCTGACATCACGGATTAAATCCAGATAATTTCTGAAACCTACCCAGTCATAGCTTCCATACCCCCGGAAATTGGTAAAACTATAGATCACACCCTGTATCAAGGGCAGGGTATTAAAGGTAAAAAACAATGCCACAATCGGTATCGTAATCAATATAAAGGTCTGGCTTCTTCCAATCTTCTTTTTCTTAATTATCACTTCTTCTTGCTTATTCTCCGACATAGGAATCCTCCTCTCCGTTCCAATCCATCCCATCTGTTCTACAACTAATGTGCCGCTTCATAATCCTGCACCTTTTTAATTAGATCCCGGTTATATCTCGCCCATTCCTGATCAAACTTCTTTAAGAATTTATCCGTATCTCCATCTAACAGATAAGTCTGGATCAGTGCGTCGACAGCCATCTCAGACGGATAGAAATGATCCTGGAAATCCGTTACTTTTTCTTCATTAATATATTCCTTCATTCCATCCAGCATAGGTGCCAGTTTGAATGTTCCCTCTTTACATGGAATACCGTTCTGGTTATCCATATATGCCTGCACATTTTCATCTTCCAATAGGAAACGCAGTACTTCATAGGCGGCATCCTTATTCGGACAATCCTTCATGACGCAGAACTGCAGATCAACTCCCGAAGTCAGTATATTGTCTTCTGCCCGGTTCGAAGCCGGATACACAAAGGAATCAATATTCATATCCGGATTGACCGACTGAATCTGAGGTACTGCATAGCTTCCAATCATAAACATGGCAGATTCTCCTCTGGCAAAAGCCGTACAGGCATCATTATAGGAATATGCCACAAAATCTTTCGGTCCATACTGCAATAATGTTTTCATCTGTTCTGCCACAGTCCGGTACTCTTTCTCAAAGGAAGTTTTCCCCTTATTGACATCCTTGCAAACAGTGGCTTCTGTCAGGGAAGATGCAATACTGTTCCACGGAGACAGACAGGTCCAGGTATCCTTGTATCCCATATAAAATGGCAGTATTCCTGTCTCCTGAATATCTTTACAAAGCGCAATCAATTCATCCCAGGTCTTTGGAATCTGCCAGCCATGCTCCTCAAACAAATCCTTGTTGTATAAGATCCCGGCCGCATTTGCCATATAAGGCACACCATATATTCCTTCCGTTGGGACAAACTTCAGGTTCTCATCAATATCCAGATATTTTTGTTTAATGCTGTCCAGTCCGTCAAAATCAGAGATATCCATCAACATATCAGCATCCACAAAATTCGAATAATTAAATTCACCACCGATACCGATAATATCCGGATTATCTTCGCGGATAAAACGTGTCTTGAGCACTGTCATGGCATCATTGGGAGAAGAAATTTTCAACTCAATGTCCTCGTGGGACGCATTAAATTGCTTTTCCACTTCTTCAAAATAACTGACAGCCTCTGGTTTGTAGTGCACTAACTCAATCACGGTCTTTCCTGTATCCGACTTGTTATTACCACATCCCGTTAGGGATAACACCCCCAACAGAAAGGATGCTGCCAAAACAATGCTTCGTTTTTTTCTTAGCATTTATACATCTCCCCTTTCCTGATTATCACTGGCTTTTTTTGGTAAATTCATTATAACATGCCATAATGCGACGCAAAATATCTATATAATCGCAATTTTATGCCAAAATACTATTTTTTCGACTAAGCATTGCATTAATCTAGCATTTTGATATATAGTATGAAAAAGGAGGAAATTCTATGCACGATATGTTATTCTCGATCTTTCCCAATGAAAAATTTATAGATTTAGATCTCTATCAGTATGGCTGGGAGCGCTGTACGCCTGCACACATGTATGGTCCTGCCGCCCGTAACCATTTTTTATTTCACTATATTCTATCCGGCAGCGGCACTCTGATGGCGAACGACAAGAAAAAAGAAACGAAAACCTATCATATCCGCAGTGGTCAAGGATTCCTACTGTTTCCAGGACAGATCAGCACTTATGTTGCGGATGAAAACACCCCTTGGGAATATACCTGGATTGAGTTTGATGGTCTCCGCGTCAAGGAAATGCTGGATATCGCAGGTTTTTCTCCTGATCAGCCCCTGTATCGTGCCACATCGAAGAAGCACCAAGAAAACATGATGAACGAAATGATTTATATCGCCAACCACTCTGACGAAACTCCCTTTCATCTAATCGGGCATCTCTATCTCTTTTTGGACGCACTAACCCGTTCAGTATCCAACGTTCACTTAGGAAACACGGGCAAAATGAGCGATTACTATATCCGGGAAGCCATTAATTTTATTGAGCAAAATTTTCCTTATGATATTTCGATTGAAGATATCGCCAGTCACTGCGGCATTAACCGCAGCTATTTTGGTAAAATTTTTCACCAATCAGTGGGCAAAACACCGCAGGAATTCCTAATCAGCTACAGAATGATGAAAGCTACAGAATTATTAAAGATGACAAGTTTGTCCATCGCGGACATTGGAAATGCAGTGGGCTATCCCAATCAGCTGCACTTTTCACGGGCATTTAAAAATACCCATGGAATGTCGCCGATGAATTGGCGAAAGCAGCATAAATAAATAAGAAATCCCCTTTCCTAATAAAACGAACATATCACTTCCAAGGGCACGATTCGAAATAAAAATTCCTTACTGTACATACAAACGTACCAGAAAGATACTTCCCTCTCCCTCCACACTCTGAACCTGGATGGTACCATTCTGGCGCAAAATGATCTGTCTCGCCAATGCCAGTCCAATCCCCACGCTTTCTTTGGAGCCATGTTTCCCTTTATAAAAGCGTTCAAAAATATGAGGCAGGTCTTCTCCTGCGATTCCATCTCCATTATCCTTTATCGTAATATTAGTTCCAAAGTTATTCTGCATCACAGAAATTGACACCCTGCCCCCTGCTGGAGTATGCTCTACACAATTCTTGACCACTCCCCGTAACTCTGCCAAAAGCTCCAGAGACTGGCACACTGACCGAAGGATATCATAAATCTCCACAGATTCTTTATGCAATTTCAATACATCCGCCTCTAATTGGGAAAGGGTCAGAAGATTCCGAATCAACCAGGTTATTTTTGAGGTCTGTCTGTCAATTTTCTCCACAAATTCTATCCGCTTCTCTTTCGGCAGATCCGGCTGTTTCAGTAAATCCGTCATAATTGTAATGGCAGTCAGCGGCGTCTTGATCTGAATCGGTATCAATCAGTAAGCCGCCACCTGTTCCACGAACAAAATATGTATTTGTATTTCCATACTTTAATCTTATTGTCATATCTTTCCCTTTTTTATTTAGCAATGCTGTCTTTTATATTTCTACTACACATATATAATATCCTTAAAATAAACTCGCCCCTTATTGTCCATAAATATCGCTTTGGAACTGCGAAAAGCTGCATCTTTTAAAAGTAAAAGCTTTCCATCATATTCCAAATTAACGATTTCCATATTACCCAAACAATCATGTAAAATATCTATTTTAAAAAACTGTCCATAGTAATTATCTCCCCCATCACACAACAATTGTTTCCTCTTTGTAATCAAAAATTTTCTCATCCCCTTAATTTCTGGATGATAGACAATATCCGTCTCAAAATCTATCCGTATCAAATCATAATCATAATCCCCATAATAATAAAACCATAGATTTTCCTGCTCATCTACATTGATCGCATCGCAGTTCATAATCCAATATTTTTTATTCTCCCAGATGCGGCATCCATTACAATCCCAGATCACCAGCCCTTTATTTCCAAAGGGCGCATCCCCAAGCACACCCTCATCAAAATAGCTGGTAATAATTCTTCCATCCCTTGTGACAATACAATCCTCAATCCCATCGCCAAGGCAAAATGCCTGTAAAATCTCCCCCTGCCGATTTACAATGCAGGCATTCTCCTCATACATACCACTATTTAACATCCGGCATCTGGATCCAAGCAATAATATATTTTCACCAATGGGCTGTATGAAATGATAATTCATTTCATGAACACCAAAATCAAAACATTCCTCATACACCAGCTCCTCATTAGTCCAGTCTACAACTCCATGAACCGCCATATATCTGGCATTCGCCTGGGTATCCACAAACATTCCTTTAATCCGTTCTGGCACATGTCCAGAAAAGAGAAAATACACCTCATCATTATACCCAATACACCCATTGACAAAAGTGTATTTTTCAATGCCATATTTCACTTTTAAATCCTTAAATAAAACCGGACTCTGTAATGAAATTATCTTCATCCTTATTCACCCCCATTCCAGTCAATCTGCGCATTTATTTTACTCTACACTCCATAATGAACCATTTATCGCACCTAATACCGTGCAAGAATCAAACGAACTTTTTCCCCTAATAGCTCTCCAATTTTATCAAGCTCTTTCTCTCGAAATCTCCGTTCCATATTTGTAATTGTGATTTCCATTCTTGCATATCCACAAGGCAAATAATACTCCAAATCATTTAAAGAACCATCTCGACCACAGCAGGGTAATTTTACAGACAAATCGGAAAATTCTTTCTCTGCTGCTGTATCCATAGCTGCTCCCCACCAATCAAATGATATTTCCTCCCCGCAATCAGGACATTTGATTTTTTCCAATTCTCCTCCACAATCTATAAATTGTGTTGTGTCAAAAACTTCAGCTGCAATCTGATAATCTGGTACAACTTCCTTGATATACATTATTGCTGCCTGAATCTGTTCCTCACCCGCAATATAATCATAATTGATCGGCACAATCTTTGTGATAAAATCTGACATTTTGTCCCTCCAACTTTGATAAATTCTTCTCTATATCTTTACCTTAATCAACCGAATAGGTCTATCTACATTCCCCCAGATAACTGTATATACACAGTCTTTATAAACTTTGATGTCTCCAACCACTTCTCCGTCCACTTGATGGTTCTGCAACACATCTCTACTCCTTATCACTATTTGTTTTATCTCTTTATCAAAATCTCCTACCAGAACTGTCGCATGGATTACATCAATCACTTCATTTTCCCCTCTGCAACTTTACTGTTCAAATATTTTGCTAAGATTTCTTAAAAAACCGCATTAATCCTTGACATAAATTAAGACTTTTATGCTCCGTTTTGTCAATAGTTGCAAGGGATTTTTTCATTTCCCTAAATTGC
>CAYPEW010000082.1:0-7482 GCA_964409845.1 uncultured Jutongia sp. | reverse complement strand
TGTTTGTATTCATCTTTCCCATTCAGACGGGAATCTCGGATTACATTTCACGTAAAATATAAATTTTAGATATAGCAAAAAAACTAACGATTTAACGAAACAAGTAAACTAGTGACAATTCCTAAGTATGATCTGATTTCTCTTCTTTGAAATCCATTGCCATCACTTTCACCAATTCAAAAATATGTTTTTTGACTCTCGCATCGGCTTTTCTATAAAACTCAACTAGCAGCAATTCATCATCGGAAAATTTACCAGAATCAATTCCCAAAAAGTATGTTAATGAAACATCAAATTCCTGCGCTATATTTTCCAACACATCCTTGGGAACCGTACTTTTACCATTTTCATAACGACTTAACGTCTGTTGCGTCATATGCAACTTTTTGGCAAAGTTATTTTGTGTCAGATTACAGGTTTCTCTGACATGCCTAATTCTTTCTCCAATTTCTTTATCACTTAAAGCCATCGCAATACCCTCTTTTGTATTTTTATAAACATTATAATCATGTCTATTGCAACAGGGTATTCCATTTTCTTGTACGCAAACCCATAATATGAGTATCACTATAATTTCTGAAACTAATCATTATTTCTGAGATTTCATATTTACATTATTAGGATTCCATCTTGTATCCCACTCCCCAGACTGTCTTAATAAATTTAGGTGCTCTGGCATTCTCATGAAGTTTCTCGCGGATCCTGGCAACATGCGCCATCACTGTGTTATTGCTATTGAGATACTTTTCACCCCAGACCGCTTCAAAAAGCTCCTCTGACGGAACAACTCTATCCATATTTTGACACAGATATAGTAAAATCGAAAATTCCATTGGTGTCACTAATATTTCTTCCCCATACAAAACACAAGAATGATTATGTTCTGATATTTCCAAACCACGAATATTATAATAGCCGTCCTCTCTTTGTTCCTCTAATGCTCCCATAGATTGGTTATATGTCTGGGCTCTACGCAGCTGACCTTTTACTCTCGCCACTACTTCCAATGGATTAAAAGGTTTCGTAATATAATCATCTGCTCCCATAGTCAAGCCAGTAATCTTATCAAAATCCTCCACCTTCGCTGTCAACATTATAATTGGAAAAAACCAATGCTCCCGTATGGTTTTACATAAAGCAAATCCATCCATATCCGGAAGCATCACATCCAGAATTGCCAGATCAATGCTATTGTCCCGAATGCAGGACAGCACTTCCTCTGCCTTGTAAAATTTAAATACCTGAAACCCCTCGTTTGACAGATACACTTCCAATAAATCTGTAATTTCTTTTTCATCATCCACCAACAGAATTGTCTTCTCTTTCATCCTCCTACCCCTTTTCATTCATAATTCTTATAATACACCAAACAAGACACAATCGTTTTTGCTGACACGTCACTATTCTACGTGCATTCTCTTATTTTGGAACGACAATAATTGCTACATGAGTATACCACAGAACAAATGATAAATTCTTACTTTTTTATGATATTTACGCTTTATTTACCACTTTTTGGAATACACCATAAGATAGAATTTGAAAATTTTACATATACTTTACATAAAAATCTCTTTTTCTTTTTAGAGCTGTGATACAAGGATAAAAGAATGAAACAATTTTATTTATGAGAATGCAATGAAGTCTAATAAACGGATTAAATAATGTCGAAAGTGAGGAAGCAGATGAATATACTAAATCTTTTTACATTAATTGGTGGACTGGCACTATTTCTCTACGGAATGCACATTTTAGAAGAAAGTCTTGCTAAACAATCTGGTGGCAAATTAGAATCTATTCTTGCCAAAATAACGGACAATCCTTTGAAAGGTGTATTGCTGGGAGCCGGAACCACTGTTGTTATTCAATCATCTTCGGCAACTACGGTTATGGTGGTTGGTTTCGTCAATTCTGGCATCATGCAGTTAAAACAAGCCGCAGGCATTATTATGGGTGCCAATGTGGGAACCACCATCACTTCCTGGATCCTAAGTCTGTCTGGTATAGAAAGTGATAATCTCCTGATTATGCTATTCAAACCACAGGCTTTTGCGCCTATCCTGGCAATGGTTGGTGTGATACTGCTTATGTCCGGCAAATCAGAACGCCGAAAAGATATCGGTACTATTCTACTGGGATTTTCCACCCTGATGATTGGTATGGATACCATGAGCTCTGCCATGAAACCATTGAAAGACATTCCTGCCTTTACCCGATTATTTTTGACTTTTTCCAACCCTATCATTGGAATGATCGCTGGAACAATACTCACAGCCATTATCCAGAGTTCTTCTGCATCGGTGGGTATCCTGCAGGCACTGTGCCTGACTGGTTCCATCCCATACTCTGCCGTACTGCCGATTATTATGGGACAAAACATAGGGACTTGTGTCACAGCATTGCTCTCCTCCATCGGAGCCACCACCAACGCCAAACGTGCCGCCTGTATCCATCTATACTTTAATATGATTGGTACTCTGGTCTTTACCATGGGGTTCTATATCCTTCACGCATTCTTCCCATTTTCATTTTTGGAACAGTCCGCCAGCCCCGCTGGAATCGCCTTTATCCACTCCTGTTTCAATATTGCTGCCACTTTGATTTTACTGCCATTCTCCTATCAGCTGGTAACGCTGGCAACCATTTCCGTCAAAGAGAAAGATAGCGATAACCATCCAATTCTTTCGGAAAAATTGGCGGCACTCGCCAGTATGGATAAACGTTTTCTGGACAATCCATCCTTTGCACTGGCACAGTGCAAAAAGGCCACTGGAGCCATGCTATCCCTGGCACAGGATGCAGCCTATAAAGCCCTGTCATTAATGTTAGATTATCAAATGGAAAAAGCCATATATATCGAAGAATTAGAAAATTATGTGGACCAGTACGAAACAGAAATTAACGATTATATGTTCCAGATCAGTCTGTATTCCCTAACAGAAGCCGACTCCAAGGAACTTACCACTCTTCAGCACCAGATTGGCAATATGGAACGCATTGCCGATTATTCCATGGGCATCGCAAAAAATGTAGGCAAAATGGCTAAAAAGAAACTGCTTTTTTCCAAAGACACCAGACAAAACCTGGAACAATACCGAGACATCCTTCAATCTCTCATTCATCACACCGCAAATTACTGGTCGAACCCAGCCCCCGCCATAGCAGCAGAAGCATTTCAATTAGCCCACGAACTAAAACGGATTGAAAAACGCATTTTGAAAGATCACAAAAAGCGACTAAAAAAAGGGAAATGCAGTGTGGATATGGGATTTATTCTGTCCGATATCCTAACTGGTTTTCAGAAGGTGGCAGAGCACAATCTCCGGATCATGAGTGAAAAATAAGGACGAAAGCTATATATAATAGACTTGCGTCCTTATTCCCTTACTATTTAGTTTTCTGCTTCGCCTGATCCAATATATTCTGCAACTCCTCTATTTCATCCTCGGAAAAGCTTTGCTGCTGCACCATCGTATGTAATAGCAATCCCAAGCGTCCTTGAAATACCTTATCCAGAAAATATTGTGTCTCCTGTAATTCTGCATTCCTCTCCTCAATCAGCGGATAAAACTGTTTTGTCCTGCCCTCTGTCTGGTAGCGCACAGCCCCTTTCTCCTCCATACGTTTTAAATAGGATATAACCGTGTGCTTCGTCCAGCCCGTCTCTTTTTCCAGGGCTTTGGTCAGCTGTATCATCGTTTGTGGGGATTCCTTCCATAATAATTGTATGATCTTCCATTCTCCATCTGATAACTTCATACGCATCTCCTTTCCCAGCTAATGTCTTTCTATCCATTGCGCCCAATATAAGAATAGGTTTTGGCAATCACTTACCTTTAATGATTGATTATCTATTCGATAATCAAATATCAACCTATCCTGTTACATTAGGAAAACCTTCTCTATACAGCTATTTCAGATATTCCACCTGCAGTCCATGCTCCCTTGCATATTTCTCAGCAGTACTTCCCTTATGACAGACAATAGTTAACCGATAATTTGGTATAAAATTAGAATCCAAATCATTCATATCAATCTCACCCTCTCCTAATTTCGGGTCTAGAATCTCATCATCAAAAATATCTTCTCCTAAGGTGACATTCGGATTTAAGATCACAACCCGTTCCAGAGAACCACACAGTCTAAAGCAGTGGGAACCAATAGTGTTTACCGATTCCGGAATCGTGATTTCTACCAGATTTTCGCAGGTGTCAAAAGCTTCTTCCTCAATTTTCTGTAATCCCTCTGGCAACTGAACCTCCGTAAATGTTGCCCCCAAAAAAGCTTGACGCCCAATGGTCTGCAAGTTACTCCCTTCTTCAAAATTAATCTCCACAAGACTACCGGCAAAAAAAGTGGCTTCACCTATTTCCACAATATTCTTTGGAATCGTAATTGGCTGTTCCTGCATGATAAAGTTTGCAAAAGTTCCTTCCATAGTCTTGGCATCTCGAGGCAAGTAAATTGTATGATAATCATCCGCATGTTGGGACAAACTCTCACATTTTTCAAAGAACAACTCACCGGATTCCGTCATCATGAAAAACGGCTCTCCATAGAATTTCCGCATCTCCTGTTCCGTTAATGTACTATTGTTTGCTGCAGAAGTCCTCTTTTTCTGAATCCGCTTTAGCGCAGCCGTATCTTCTTCTAATATGTACCAGTCTTCATCCAGAGCCTCTTTTACCGTAATGCCTAATTCCTGCAATCTGGTCCACGCATAACTCCTTTTATGACAATAGACCACCAGATCCTCTGAACAGCCCCGAAAAGCATCTGGATCAATATAATCAATATAATCTAAAACAAGGTCATTTAAATTCCGATTTGGCAAAATCAATGCTTTAAGATTCGGACATGCCGAAAAAGCATCTGCCTGAATTTGATATTTGAAAGAATCCTGCTTGCTATTCGTATAATCCAAAATCACTTTCTGTAGCAATTCTCCCCGCCTGGTTCCTACAATATTACCCTGGTCATCCACCACAATGCAGGGGAATCCTTCCTGTTCCACCCTCTTCCATTCTTTTTCTGTAACAGCATCCTTTTCCATCTTTTTCCCCGGAAGCGTAACCATACAGAGCACCAGCATACTAACGACTAAAAATAAGATTCTTCCTTTTCTTCTTTTTCCCTGTTTCACAATCCGCTCCAGTCTTTTCTTCGTTTCCCGTTTACTCCCAGACATTTGCGTAGACATACAGGTACATTCCTGAAAAGCAGTCCGTTCCCTAATTAATCCCAGCAGTGTTTCTCCATAACCATGGCGGCTCTCCTCCCCCAAAATCCGGATCACCCTCTCATCGCATGCCAATTCCGCATCCACAATAGAAAGGCTGACACCATACCATACCAGAGGATGATACCAATAGCCGGCCAGGCAGAGACATCGTAACACGGACCAGAAACTGTCTCCCTGTTTCCAATGACAAGTTTCATGTACCAGAATATGTTGTAATTTCTGCTGATTACTTAACATCTTCGGTGAAACATAAATATGTCTTCCGAATAGAAAAGGGGATTCCAAATGATCCACCAGATATAAGTTACCTGGCAAAGATGCCACTGGCAACTGCCCCTCATACAGAACCCGTCTCCTGCACAATCCCCTCCAAAACCATACATTTTTGGCAATCATCCATAACAGCATAAGCACCACACCAATGCCATAAATTCGATAAAACAATGTCGGCAGTGAGGCTGCCACAGAACCACTTTCGGAAGATGCCGATTTCAACTGTTTCTCCCCGTCTAACTGCACATTAGTCTCTAATGGTACATTCTGGGATATTCCAGCATTCTTTTCCAATGTATCTTTTTGTGCCATTTCACCTTCTGCCTGGGCAGTCGAATTCTGCGCTGTATCTCCCCCTTCCTTCTCCGTCTTTTCTCCAAATACATTTTGATGCAAAGATTGGAAGGAATCCTGCACTACTGGAAGCAAATTCATAACAGAAACACTACTTCCCGGCAAGGGGATCCATACCAGCAACAAACGCAGCGCAATCAATAACCAGACGCTGTATTGCAGCCTTGCCGAAATCTTTCCATCCAACATTCTGCGCAGGCACAAAAAAACTGCCAATAATATTGTAGTTATTAGTATCGTTTCCACCATAACCATTCCTCCTTATTAACCATCTTTCTATTTCACCTGGCTCAATAAATGTCATATACCAAATTCCCTGCAAATCCACTCAGATATTACCGCTCGACTCATTACAAACACAAAAGGTTGGCATCTGCTTACCTATTTATAATTATACATGTTTGGTAAGCGAATGTCAACCTTTTGTTATTCTATATTACAGCTACAATTTTATCATGGATATTTTTCTGATATCCGTCAGATTCCGGTATTCATCCTGGCGAGGAACTGTTACCGCAAAAATTCCCGGAACCCCTTTTCAACCTGTTTTCGTGGAAGCATAACTTGACGACCACAACCCCGACATCGCAGTCGAATGTCCATCCCCACACGCATTAACTCCCATGCATTTTCTCCACAGGGATGTGCTTTCTTCATTTTAATGACATCGCCAATCTTTAATTCCATCTCTATCTCCCAGTTGTTTTTTCACGGATATGCAAATATCCTGTATCGTTTCATCATATATCAATGCACCACATACCAGTACAATGTCTGCTGCTTTCATTATTCCTTGTTCATCTTAATTTGATGCACCTCACGCAAAACGCTATAGTATGGTGTTGTCTCCTTTGAAATCGTATCCATATCAATGCGGTCAGAGCTCATTATCCACACTCTTTTGGACTGGTATACCGGAATCTCCACTGCCCAGTCCGACAAGATTTCATAAATGGTATCCACTGTTTTGATCCGGCTTTCTGCCTTGACACGCTGTCCTACTTTATCAAGTTTTTTATCTAAGCGCTCATCTATAATACCAGTCAGTACCCCTTTATTGATGGAGCCCGCCTTGTATCTTTTATAATTTGCTGCCAGCTCCGGATCAACTCCCACTTGATCCAGGCCACACCAAATCTGCTGTGTGCCCTGTAACTGCTGTCTCATGGTCTCCTCATCCGTTACCTGAATCAATTGCAGAGTAATACCCAATTCCTGCAGGTCTTCCGCTGCCGTTGCCATAATACTATAGAGCGGATTCTCCTCCCCATTTTGTATCAATACGCTAAACTCCGTCAAAGCATCTGACGGCGCCAGAGTAATTCTGCCATCTTCCACAACATATCCTGCCGCCTGCAGATATTCCAGGGCAGCCTCTTTTGCCTTTTCCCGTTTTTTATCGCTATTGTCATCTGCCTTGTAGATCGTCTCCCCTGCCAGGTTTTTGGCAAAAGCAATTTCCTCTTCTCCATATTGTTGCCGGGATAACCAGGAGTCAGCCGATGCCGGTGTATTGACAATGCTCACAAGCTGTTCTGCCTCGCCCTGTCCGACTCCACGACAGGCGCTAATCACCGTAGCCAGTGCCCGACGCAAGGAAACAGATGCATCAC
>CAYPEW010000081.1:0-7721 GCA_964409845.1 uncultured Jutongia sp. | reverse complement strand
ATTATGAACGCTGTCCGGGCAAAATGGAATCCACCCTGACACTAGGCGCTTACCATACAGAAAAGCTTCCCATGGTGGTATTTGGAACCAGGCTTGCGAGAAAGCTTCCCACTAGTGTGAAAGCTAAGACTGTAAACATCATGACCAGACCATTTTTGATATCCAGATTTTTGTTTTTTCCATAAGTGTAGGCACTGATTGCGCTGGCGAGGACATCGCTTGCCAATGCGATTCCTACAGCATCGTAAGCTGGCATATCTAAAAATGTAATCAGGATGGGACTGATCACAGCCGCAGCGCTCATTCCCGCAAATCCTGTTCCCAGACCTGCACCGATTCCGGCAATAAAGCAAATGATGAATTGAACTAGCATAATGTTAAAGCTCTCCATTTCTGTTTTTATATCATTATCCCTACCGCACCTCGTCAATATTACTAAAAGACCAGGCATGAATATTGATTTCGATTACCGGTGTGCCACAGTATTCGCATTTTTTGGCGCCCAGAGAGGAGAGAGGAGCGCCGCAGTTTGGGCAATTGATCCCCAATGCATGATCTAGCTCATTCTCTACCAGATTACGGTCCTGAATATAGATTAAATCAATATTGAATTTGGTCTGGTATTTATATTCTTTGGAACCCTCTAATACCGCAGATGGATTTGCAATATCGGTGGAATAATGATAGCACTCTAAGGCAGACTGGAAAGTAATGATACATCTTCCTTCCGATTTTCGGTAGCTGCTGATTTCCGTTCGGTGTATTCGGATTCGGTCAAAATGTTCCTGTATATTTCGGGCAGAGAGCATTTGAATGTGATTTTCTAACTGATTTTTTAATTCCGTGTTGCCGTCCTGCAGGAGAGAGGGATTACGTCCGTCTACGGCCCGTAAATAGCTAGTTAGGACATTTTCGGTGCGATCCTTCATTTCATCATATTGAAAATCCGGAAAGTCGGAAACGATTTTAGGCAGGAGCAGGCTGGTCATGGCAGAAACAGACTTCGGTGTGGTGGAATACTCCTGTTTCATCTGTTTTGCCGCCTGGGTAATATTAGAGGTGCCAAACAAGGTGCGGGAGGTTTCCCGCACCTTGTTTCGGATATAGACAATTCCACACCAAATGGCGATGATGACAGCCAGAATCAATATTAAAATAATGATGATTGGTATGTATTTCATAGTACCTCCATTTAGTTAAAAATTCCCAGATATCGTAGGAGCAATAATATAATAATAATTCCCACGACAGTGATAATGATTTTTGGTATGGAAAGTGGTGTTTTACCAGCGACTTTTCCAGTTTGTCCGTTTATCATAAATTGGTAAACTTTGTCGTTATATTTAAAATTGGATATCCAGATAGGAAGCAGCAAGTATTTGTATGTAATGTTATTGTAATCGGTATCCATAGTCAGCTGGCGTACATGGTCAGCGTGGTGTTCCATTTTTATTTTGCTGGAAATCTGTCGTTTTAATTTTTCTTTGATGGAGTTCATAGCTATTTTCCAGGCATCTTTTAGTCCAATTGAATAACGCTCTGCAACAAAACCAGCAATATATTCCGGTTTGTATGACTTGTTGTTTTCGGTATCAAATGGCTCCAGTTTACGAAGCATAGACATATCATGATTCGTAGATGCAAGCACCAGTTCATCGTTGATGAATTCTTTGTACACACCGGATGTTCTGTGCCAATGGGTTTCCGTATGGGGTACTCCATCCTTGTCCTTTTTAACATGGTCGATACCGTACTCTCCCTGATAGGAAGAAAATGTATCAGTATCAAAAGTCCAGTATGGTAAATAGATTCCATTAAAGCGTTTGGGTTTTGCACTTTCCTTGGCAAGTTTTGGACAAAACCATTTTCGTTTGATCCACTGGCGAAATAATTGGGAAGCCTGATCGTCGCTGATGCGAAATGGCACGACGCCTCCCGGCGCTATGGTATCCTGGTCGTTTTGTTCCATTACCTGATTGGAACCACAGAATGGACAGACAGCCGAGGTCTGTAAAGCATCGTAAATGGATTCCGCACCGCATGCCTTACAAAGAATGGTTTTGGTTTCCGCACCCCAGTCATGATTGGCAGTGTGTTCCGCAGCAAAAAAATCCAGTTCGGCTGCTTTCTTTGGTGCTTCCTTCTGTACTTTGATGATTTCTTCATAATCGCAGTATGGACATTTTAGATTGCCGGTAGCAGGATCAAAGTCCATCACTCCACCACACTGGGGACATTTCTTGTCTGTTTCTTCCTTGGTGTCAACAATATTCATATTGTCCATTTTGTTTCTCCTTTTTCTCTATGGCAAATGCCGGAAATAGTATGATAGTAAATAATCCGGTAGAAGTCAGCGGAGCAACATGTTTCTATCCGGTAATATATCGTCTACTGCATGTCATTCTCATCAAAAACGTCTCCACATTCCGGACAGAATTTTGGCGGATGATGTGGATCCTCTGGCTGCCAGCCGCATTTATCACATCGGTATAGAGGTGCATCAGCCGGTTTTTTTGCGCCGCATTCCGGACAGAATTTTCCTTGATTGACGGCACCACAGGAGCAGGTCCAGCCGACCTTGGCAGTCGGTTTTTGGGAACCACATTCCACGCAGAACTTCCCAGTGTTTACTTTGCCACAGGAACAGGTCCATGAGTCGCCAGAAGCGGAAGATGCTTCCGGAGCTGATTCGGTAGATGGAGAAGTAGCTCCAGCGGTCGGAGAAGGGCTGGCAGGAGGAGTGTTATTTTGCTGTTGTCCCATAGCGAACAGGGAATTGGCATCCATGCCACCTGCTTGATTTGCCATGTTCATTCCAGCAAATGCCATCATAGGTCCGGTCGCCGTATTAGAGGCAGCAGATTTCATTGCCTCTGCCTGTGCGCCCACTAAAGTAGCAGCCGCCATGTTTGGATTGCGTAAAACTGCTGTTTTTTGCAGATCCTTAATCATCTGCTCGTCTTCTTCCGAAGCTTTGATGGTATTCACACCAAAGGAGACGATGCGGATTCCTCTTAATTCACTCCATTTCTCGGATAATATTTTATTCAGTGCGTCGGCTACCTCCATAGTGTGGGCAGGAACGGCACTGTAACGGATTCCCATAGCAGAAATTTGTGCAAATGCCGGTTGGAGAGCCGTCATTAATTCGGACTTCAACTGGCTGTCCAGATTGTCCTTGGTGTATTCGTCTGTCACATTACCGCAGACATGGGTATAAAAGAGAATAGGATCAAAAATCTGATAAGAATATTCACCATTACAACGAACAGAAATATCGGTATCCAAACCAATATTGGTATCTACGACACGAAATGGAACAGGATTGGCAGTGCCATATCGGTTGCCCATGATTTCTTTGGTATTAAAGAAATATATTCTTTGATCCTTTCCGGTATCACCGCCGAAGGTAAAACGCTTACCAATGGTAGCGAAAGTCTTGCCAATATTTTCGCCTAAATCACCACAGAGCAGGCTTGGTTCTGAGGAAGTGTCGTATAAAAATTCACCGGCTTCCGCACAGAATTCTACCACCTTGCCCTGGTCTACAATAATCATACACTGACCTTCATTGACAGCAACCACAGAGCCATTGGTGATCAGGTTGTCATTTCCCTTGTTGCTGGTGCCAAATTTGCTGTTGTTTCGTCTTCGGCCTTTTACCACCAACACATCATTTTCCAATGAATCGCAGTAAAAATACTCTTTCCACTGGTCAGCTGCAGTACCGCGAATTGCACCTGAAATTGCTTTAATTAATCCCATTTGATTCTCCTTTTCAAAAACGATTTGTGTATTTGTTATGTTTCAATATTCGGCTTTACAAAAACAACTTTATGATATGTATACGAGCGAAAAGCGGAATATTGCTAATATTATGATTATACCTTTTTGGTCGAAAAATGTCTATGATAAAAATAGATGCTAATCAATGTTATTCAACATCATATATCTGGTAGATTTCCTCTAGAGTTATCTCCCTTCCCAGTATAGAACAAATTGCTTCTTCTCTGGAAAGAAAGAGTTTGGAAATAAGCTGCCTGACATCCTCTTTGGTGCCATAATGGATTTGATTATGGCAGTTGCTACAAAGAGCGAAAATATTTTGTTCCCTGTCAAGGCTGACATCAAAATCATCGGTCATCGACATTGGGATTAAATGATGTGGCTCCATATACAAGCACTTTTTATTTTTGCGCAAAAATGATGCATGTTTTTTGTCCACTTCACAGCGATGTCCGGCTCGGTCAAGTGCACGTCGTGCAACAGAGGGATCTCGTAAATATGTGTTTTTCTTTCCTGATTGATTTGAAACAGGTCCTTTAGGCATGGGTTGCTCTGAAAGAACTGTCGACGAATCTTCGGAGGAGCTTTCAGTTTCACACAACTGTTCTAACAGAAGTTGATCCGCTGTGAATTCTGGATCCATCTGTGTGTGAAATAGTTTTTGATAAAAGATTGCGGTAAAGCACGCTTTGTTCTCAAAGGGTACAGTTTTGAGTCTTTCTACAAGCGAATAGACATATTTTCTGCCCGCTTCTGTGATCAGCCACATCCCTTTTATATCAGACTGCATATAACCCTGTTCAACTAAATGTTGGCGTTCAAAAGAAAAATCATTTCGCCAGGCCTTTTCCTTCCTGGTTGGTCGGATAGCATCATTCTGGTCATTTTAATACCAATAGCCGTTTTCTTGTATATGCTGTAATACTTTCTTCCTTTGGTTACCGCCATCCAGCTCAATCAGGGAATAGAGCAGTACTAACCATTTTTGTTTTTGTTGATTCATTTGCATTGATAATCACCTTCCTTATTTTGTATGCACAGAATGGGATATGTAATATATTGTTGGATCAGCAACTGTTCGAATTCCTTTAGTAGTTGTCCTGATATCTCATCGCTGCACTGTTGTCGGTATTAATAAACCATTAATATTGTGTATATTTTAATGGTATAATTCCTATCTGAGATTTTTTGTTATTTTATCAAATATATTATACGTGACATATAAAATTTTTGCAATTCGCTCATAGTTACTCTCGTACAATGTCCGTAATAGGATCATATTGGAAATTGGTTAGATTGCTTGGATGTTGTGGAGTGGTTGGCGTAATTGACCTATCCCCTCATTAAAACATTTTATCTTTGATTTAAATAGAATGTGGAATATGTAGAATTATATGGAGTGGCATGATATACTATTTATGCTGACGTGCGTGAAAATGCATATTGTAATGAGTGTCATGGGATTTACCGTGGCATAAACATAGGACTTCGTTAAAGATTGGAGTGGACTTATGATACGACTGGCAGAAATGAAAGACTTGGAAAATGTTTTACAAATTACGAGAGACACCATTTCAGAGATCTATTCGCATTATTATGCAGAGGGAGTGGTGGATTTTTTCTTGAAACATCACAGCAGAGATCATGTTTTATCTGATATTGAAAAGGGGCTGGTATGGCTGTTAGAAGCAGATGATTGCCTGGTAGGAACTGTGACAGTAAAAGAAGATGCAATCAATCGTCTTTTTGTTTTGCCGGAGTATCAATTTCGTGGATATGGCAGTCAGCTCATGGATTTTGCCGAGGCTAAAATTGCAGAGAAATTTAATTATATACATATAGATTCATCATTAGCAGCAAAAGAAATGTATTTGAAACGTGGATACAGAGAGAAGAAAACCTGCAGGATTCAAGCGGACAATGGAGACATCCTTATCTATGATGAAATGGAAAAACGAATTGGCAGTCAGCAAGGCAGAAAAAGAGTGAAAAATAATTTTTTCACTCGCCAAGTTTGTGCAGCGAGCAGTACAAACATTGGTACATTAGCTACTCGCAAAGAAGGCTCGCAGCATGAGTACAATTATGACGGTAAAATTTTTGTACCCCAAAGTAATACAGAAAATGGGGAAGTGGATGCGGAAACAATCTTTCATTATTTTCAGGATCAAGATTTGTTTTGGGCAGAGTATAGCGGTGGTGACGTATTAAAAGGACACATGATTGGCACTGTGTCTGAGAATGGAGAGTTGAAATTTCATTATCAACATAGGAATAAAGATGGACAGGTGCGGATTGGAAGGTGTCATAGTACTCCACAGATTTTGCAAAATGGAAAGATTGCACTGCAGGAGAAATGGGAATGGCTGAATGGAGATTTGTCCAGCGGGGAATCTGTGGTAGTAGAGAGATAGTGTGTTTTGTGTTATGTTTTTTTGTAGAATAATAGCAGTTATTGTGATTAATGATGAAAGGAGCAGTTAAAATGGAGATCAGAAACGAAGGGATTGATCATGGTCAAGCCTTTGATTGGGGACGAACATCAGCAGAATATGCAAAATATCGGGATATTTATCCAAAGGCTTTTTATGAAAAATTAGCAGAACTTTCCTTGGGGGTCAAAGGGCAAAATGTGTTGGATATTGGAACGGGAACAGGCGTAATCCCTAGAAATATGTATGATTATGGTGCAGACTGGACAGGAGCAGATATTTCAGAAAACCAGATTACATTTGCAAAACAACTTAGTCAGGATGCAGGAATGAATATCAAATATTTTGTTTCTGCGGCAGAAGATATTGATTTTCCTGATGAGTCCTTTGATGTTATCATTGCCTGTCAGTGTTTTATGTATTTTGATCAAAAGATTGTTTTACCGAAAATTCATCGGATGTTAAAACCTGGTGGACATTTTGCCGTGCTATTTATGGCGTGGTTGCCGGGAGAAAGTGAAATAGCCAGGACCAGTGAAGAAATGGTGTTAAAATATAATCCATCATGGACAGGTGCACATATGACCAGGTATTCGTTGGAGACGCCACCATGGTGTCAGGATATGTTTGAACCAGTTCATATGCTGACCTACGATTTGCCAGTCACTTTTACCAGGGATACCTGGCACGGCAGAATAAAGGCATGCCGTGGTATCGGAGCTTCCTCACTGGGGCAGGATGAAATTGCAGCATGGGAGCAGGAACATATGGCATATATGCAGACATTGCCGGAGATGTTTGATATTTTGCATTATGTATCAATATTGGATGTGAAGAAAAGGAGATTATAACAGAGTGAAAATTTGGTATGTTAATGCGTTGAGACATTCAGGTCGTAAAAATGTATATCGAAAAGCTGAATGAGCTGACCGAGAAAGAATTTTCGGGGCTTTTCTTTGAACTTTCAGAGATATATGGTAAAATTTAAATCATACAGAAGATTATAAATCAAAACTGTAGGAGAAAAATCACAATATATAGGAGAATAAAAATGGGATGCGGGCTTTTTATTAGTGCAGAAATGTGGAGGGAAGCAGGTGCTATATTTAATGAAATTTTAAAAGATATTTGTTTAAAAATAGATGAAAAGAATTTTGATGTTTCTAAATATTCAAATGATATAACAGATGTAGGAATTATTGTAAATATTTTTCCTGATGATATGTTGATAGCAGGATGGGGTAAACCAAGAAAATACGTAAGTTATAAAAATTGTTCGGCTGACATTCGCTTACCTATACCTTATGTTGAATTTAAGGAGGCAGACAATAATAAAAAGTACCTTATGGTAGTAAAAAATATTATTGATTCAATTGCAGTAATCGGAGAAAGATGTACAAACAGTAAGAGGGCGAAATTTGATAGCGATAGTATGATTGACGAAGTATTACGAAGATTGGAAATTGAAAAAGAGGATCTTAAAGACATAAATGGAGTTATACA
>CAYPEW010000080.1:0-8409 GCA_964409845.1 uncultured Jutongia sp. | reverse complement strand
TGATTAGCGTGCTCTCACGCTGACTCCCCGCATGCTACGTTTGTATGTTTCTTTTTTACGGGCAATTTGAATACGCCGGTACTTACGAGGTGTTCTTTACCTCGTTATGTACCGCTGCGTATGAAATTTAGCGCAAGCGTGCCCTAAAAAAGAAATTACAAACTGTGCATGCGTGTTCAGACAAAGCTTCCGAGCACGCACAGATACGTCACTGCAAGGCAGGGTTTCCCACGAAACCTAGTCGCAGTACGTCAGGGCAGAATTTCTTCCGATTTTGGACAGAATAAAATTTTATTGGAACAAGCAGAAGACAGATTCACGGCAAACACAAATCATTATAGGACGGATAAGCAGAAATTATCCGCCCTGTTCTGGCTTGTGTGCAAAAAATGGGGAAAGTCAAATCAAAAGTAGATAGCAATCCGTAGCATCATGTTATAGAATATAGGAATCGGGCAGGTTATAGCATAAAACTATAATCTGCCTTAGTTTTTTGGAATTAGACATAAGAGGAGATTGGGCGTAATATTTACCTATGTAGTTGATAGGTTTATATTAAGATCAGTTGATTTGCTGGTTTTGACAGAGCAAATGATACAAACCGCATTTGATAAGGTATGGTTTTGTGCCTTGATAGCAAAAGGAGGGGATGAACTGTGTGTGAAATATTTGGAGTAAGCACTTCTCAGAAAATACAACTGAATCCACTATTATGTACTTTTTTTTCACATGCTGACAAACATCCTCATGGATGGGGAATCGCTCGTTTTGAAGAAAATAAAGTATGTGTGGAAAAGCAGGCAGTGACTGCGAATAAAAGTATTCGATTGCAGTCTTATCTGGAGCAGGCGATTGTGACGGATACCATGATGGCACATATCAGACTGGCAACCAAGGGGAATATGGAATATGATAACTGCCATCCTTTTGTTCTTCAGGATGATTCCGGACGAACCTGGACATTGGTACATAATGGAACAATATTTGAGAGTGCGGTTTTAAATCCGTTTTTTTATGTCCAGGAGGGACAAACCGACAGTGAGCGGATCTTATATTATATCATAGAGCGGGTTAATCACAGGCAGGCAGAACAAGGACATCCACTATCTGGTGAGGAACGTTTTCAGGTCGTTGATGAGGTAATCTGTGAGATTGCAGAAGAGAATAAATTGAATTTACTGATATATGATGGCGAGTATTTCTATGTGCACACCAATTTACAGGATAGTTTGTATCTGTCGGAACGGGGTGGCGGTGTGATATTTTCTACCGTACCACTGGATGACGGAAAGTGGAAATCATTGCCGCTGAATACCTTGTTGGCATATAGGCATGGCAGCTTGATCCATCAAGGGACGAATCATGGTTGCGAGTATGTGGAGGATCCGGAAAAGATGAGACTGCTCTTTTTGGATTTTTCAGCGTTATAAGAGCTGGCAGCTTGGAATGGTGGAGGCGTCAGTTTTGGAAGTGAGTAGAAACGTGGGGAGGAAATGAGATGTTACAGATTGAGAATGCATACATTAGAGAACATATTCTGGATGGTCTGTTCGGCTTGGAAAAGGAAAGCCTGCGAGTGTTGGAGGATGGAACATTTGCCCATACGGAGCATCCTTTTGAAGATAACGACGCTATTGTTCGGGATTTTTGTGAGAACCAGACAGAAATTAATACAGGGGTTCATCCCACGGCAGAGGAGGCGGTGCAGGAATTATATCAGCACTATATTACGATTCAGAATACGCTTAGAAATCTCCCAGACCGGGAGTATCTGTGGCCCTTTTCCAATCCACCCTATATCCGAAATGAAAATGATATCCCAGTGGCTTCTTTTGCAGGAATGGAACATTTTAAAACGGTGTACCGGGATTATCTTTCCGATAAATATGGCAGATATAAAATGACATTTTCAGGTATCCATGTGAATTATTCTTTTGGAGAGGATTTGCTAAAGCAGGCGTTTGCTCTGGACGGACAGTATGATTACCAAAGCTATAAGAATCAGTTTTACCTGAACTTAGCCAGCAGACTGGCTGTTTATGGATGGATCTTGACGGCAATTACTGCAGCCAGTCCGCTTTTAGACAGTTCCTATGTGGAAAAGGGTGTCTTTGGAGAAGATGTCTTTATGGGACTTGCCTCGGTGCGCTGTAGTGAGCTGGGATATTGGAATGATTTTGCTCCGGTGCTGGATTATCGAGACATTGAATCCTATGCAGAAAGCGTTGAACGATACGTGCAGGAAGGTGTGTTAAAGGCACCATCGGAATTATATTATCCCATCCGCTTAAAACCGGCAGGAGAAAATAGTCTGGATTCCCTGCGAAAAAATGGCGTCAACCATATTGAATTGCGGATGTTTGACCTGAATCCACTTCGGGACGAGGGGGTGGAGCTAAAAGATCTTCTCTTTGCACAACTGTTATTGATCTGGCTATCGTGCCAGCCAGAACAGGAATTTACGTCCAGACATCAGATTCAGGCAGTGCAGAATTTTAAGAATGCAGCCCATTATGATCTGAAAACGGTCAAAATTGCCCTGCCAAATGGAAGTATTTGTTCCGTGGCACAGGCTGCCATGAATATGATTGATGAGATGAAAGGCTTTTATCAGAAATATCAGCTTGATGTTCAGGACATTTTGGATTTTGAATATGACAAATTTGTGGATGGAGATAATCGCTATGCTTGGAAGATCAGACATCAGTTTCAGAAAGCTTATGTCCGCAAAGGGATAGAACTGGCAAAGAAGCAGCAGGAAAAGTGTGTAAGAGGTATTTTATGATATAGAAATGAGGGATAGTATGGCAAGAGAAATTGAAACGAAATGTTTGCATTTAGAGGAGGATGAAGGCGGTATCAATCATTATGGGGCGATTAGTTATCCCATTTATCAGACTGCCACCTATGCTCATCCGGGAGTAGGGCAAAGTACGGGATTTGATTACACCAGATTGCAAAATCCCACCAGGGAGCATTTGGAAAAGATTGTGGCGACATTGGAGAATGGCATTGATGCCTTGGCGTTATCAACCGGAATGGCGGCGATTTCCCTGTTGATGGAGCTGTTTCAGCCGGGAGATCATCTGATAGTGGATTCGGATTTATATGGTGGCAGTATTCGTTTATTTCACAATATTTCGGAAAAGAACGGGATACAGTTTTCTCGGATAGATTGCTACAAAGAAGATATCGAGCAGCATATTAACGAGCATACCAAAGCGATCTATGTGGAAACGCCTACGAATCCGATGATGAATGTGGCGGATATTGCTGCGTTGTCGGAGATTGCAAAGAAACATCATCTGTTATTGATTGTGGATAATACATTTCTGTCTCCTTATTTTCAGAATCCATTAGATCTGGGAGCCGATATTATCGTACATAGTGGCTCGAAATATCTAGGGGGTCACAACGATACTTTGGCGGGATTTTTGGTGACGAACCGGGAAGATATCAGGGAAAAACTTCGGTTTTTGATTAAGACCACCGGTGCAGGCCTGGCACCTTTTGACTGCTGGTTGATTCTACGGGGGATCAAGACCCTGGGGATCCGCATGGAAAAGGCACAGGAAAATGCCATACAGATCGCAGATTGGTTGACGAAACAAAAGATAGTGACAAAGGTAATCTATCCGGGCCTGCCGGAACATCCGGGATATCAAATCATGAAAAAGCAGGCAAGAGGCTTTGGAGCAATGCTGACCTTCCAACTGGAGAAAAAAGAATACGCACTGGCAATCCTGGAAAAAGTCAGAATGATTCGCTTTGCCGAGAGCCTGGGAGGAGTGGAGACATTGATTACCTATCCTACTACCCAGACCCATGCAGATGTGCCACAGGAGATTCGGGAGAGAAATGGTATCACAGAGAGTACGCTTAGACTGTCGGTGGGCATTGAAAACGCAAAAGATCTGTTGGAGGAATTAACAAAGGTGTTTGCGGAAGTGGAGCAGATGGTTTAGAAAGAGAGACGGATATATGCAGAAGTGGAGAAGATGACCAGAAAGAGAGACAGATATATGCGGAAGTGCAGACGACTGCTAGAAAAATTGGGGCGTATATTTGAGTAAGCAGTTTAGTGAAATAGAATTGGGAAGCTTGAATTGGCAGCAGGATGCTTCAGAATGGATGGAAGGGAGAATGGATATGGCAGAAAGAAATCTGGATTTTGATGTGGTAACGGAACGCAGGAACACGAAAAGTTTGAAATATGACTTTGCCAGACGTCGTGGGATGCCGGAGGATGTATTGCCTTTGTGGGTGGCTGATATGGATTTCAAAACTTCATCCTATATTGAAGATGCTCTGGTAGAATGTGCCAGGCATGCTATCTTTGGCTATAGCGAAGTGGAGACTCCGTATTTTGAGATTGTTCGTGACTGGATGCAGAGACATCATGGTTGGAACATACAGGAGAAGTGGCTGGTCAAAACACCAGGTGTGGTTTTTGCACTGGCTATGACAGTGAAGGCGTATACAGAGCCGGGAGATGCTGTTTTATTGCAGCAGCCGGTATATTATCCATTTTCGGAGGTGATTACCGATAATGGGAGACGGGTGGTCAGCAGCGATTTGTATCTGGGTGAGGATAACCGCTATCATATGGATTTTGAAGATTTGGAGCAGAAGATCGTATCAGAAAAGATCAAATTATTTCTTTTGTGTAGTCCCCATAATCCAGTGGGAAGAGTGTGGACCAGAGAAGAACTGACCCGTCTGGGAGATCTCTGTGTAAAATATGGTGTGATTGTAGTCAGCGATGAAATTCATCAAGATTTTGTATTTCAAGGAAAACATCTGGTGTTTGCAGATCTGAAAAAAGAATATGAAGAAATCAGTATTACCTGCACTTCCCCGGGAAAAACCTTTAACCTGGCGGGACTGATTCTGTCCAATATCTTTATTCCGAATCCGGAATTGCGCAGAAAATTTCGGAAGGAGCTGGATGCTGCCGGGATCAGTCAGTTAGGTATCATGGGACTGGTGGCCTGTGAGGCGGCATACAGCCAGGGGGAGGAATGGTATCAGAAAATGTTGTCCTATGTCCGGGATAATATTGCCTTTACCAGACAGTATGTAGAAGAATATTTACCAGATGTCCGTATGATAGAACATGAGGCAACCTATCTGGTGTGGCTGGATTTCCGTGGAACGGGATTGGATGCAGAGGAATTAGATCAGCTGATCATTCACAAAGCGAAGCTGTGGCTGGACAGCGGAAAGATTTTTGGGAAAAGTGGTGAGGGATTCCAGAGGATCAATGTGGCTTGTCCCAGAGTGATCTTAGAAAGGGCTCTAAATCAAATTCGGGATGCCCTAAGATAATATGATGCTAGGGTCAAAAGTAGATAGCAATCCGCAGCATCAATTAGATAGAATGAATTTCGATGGCACTGCAGAAGCTTCTGCAGTGCATAATTATTGTTATACTTTTGGATGCACGGGATGAGAGATGTTGCAGGATTGTGCCTGTTATAGTTGTAAGCTATAACTTAGAATAGAAAAAAGCGATAAGCTACTATATTGACAAACGATAGATGTCTTACTATAATGAACGAGTAATAACCTATTGGTTTGATAGGAAATGGAAAGGAGATTGTATTATGAAGATAAAATTGATCAATAAAGGGCGAATGTGTATAATGTGTATGTGTTGTTGTCAGGCTGTATGTCAGAATAGAGTCTGTCGTTCCAATGCATCAGACAGGTAGCATATCTGGAATAGATATTGCAGTTGTCATGAAGCATATGGCAGCTGTTTTTTGTTTGATTATAAGTTGAAGAAAAGAATAGGAGGATCCGATCATGAGTCAGATTAAAGAAAGTGCATTAGAATTAATTGGAGGAACACCATTGTTGAAACTGAATAAATATAGTAAGAAGGCAGGAGTTGCAGATGCAACGATTCTTGCTAAACTGGAATACCTGAATCCGGCAGGTTCTGTCAAGGACCGTATTGCTTTAGCGATGATTGAGGATGCCGAGCAGAACGGTGTGTTAAAAGAGGGGGCAACGATTATCGAGCCAACCAGCGGCAACACTGGAATCGGTTTGGCTGCTGTGGCAGCTGCCAAGGGATATCGTGCGATTCTGACCTTGCCAGATACCATGAGCGTGGAGCGGAGAAATCTGCTGAAAGCATATGGGGCAGAATTGGTGTTGACTGAAGGCGCCAAGGGAATGAAAGGTGCCATTGCCAAAGCCGAGGAGTTGCAGAAAGAAATCGAAGGAAGTGTGATTCTGGGACAGTTTGTCAATCCTGCCAATCCTGCAGTACATAAGAAGACCACCGGACCGGAAATCTGGGAGCAGACGGACGGTAAGGTAGATATTTTTGTGGCAGGAGTAGGTACTGGTGGTACCATTACCGGTGTGGGAGAGTATCTCAAGGAACAGAATCCAGATGTAAAAATCGTGGCAGTGGAGCCTACTGGTAGTCCCGTTTTGTCTACAGGAACACCAGGTGCTCACAAAATCCAGGGTATTGGAGCCGGATTTGTACCAGATACTTTAAATACTAAAATCTATGATGAGATTATTACGATAGAAAACGAAGATGCTTTTGCAGAGGGCAAAGCCTTTGCGGTTAGTGAGGGCGTGTTGGTAGGTATTTCATCAGGAGCAGCATTAAAAGCTGCAACGATTTTGGCACAGAGACCGGAAAATGCAGGGAAAACCATTGTTGCTCTGCTTCCGGATTCCGGGGACAGATACCTGTCTACACCGTTATTTCAGTCAGAAAGTGAGTAAGCGCTGAAGTATCGCTAAGCTTGAAAAGGTCTATGCTATGCCTGGGTTGGTGCTGAACATGCGCCACTGGCGCATAGCACCTTTGCTAAGTTAAGGAAGTTTTACATGTGTTGGTTGTACCTTCTGTGGCGGCATGACTGGAAGTGTGCAGGAGTTGATAGAGTGCATGAAATATTCACGGCTATTAAACCTATTGGATTGATGGGCTTTAAGCGCTGATACGGTTTGAATTACGCAAAAGAACAAAAAATAATATTAGAGGAGATGGAACAAATGAAGTTTATAAAAAAAATAGCAATATTAGGATTGACACTGACAGTATTAGCCGGTCTGACTGCTTGCGGCAAGTCATCGGATGCCGGTCAGACTGCCGGGGGTTCCGACAACAAGAAGGCATATCGCAGCCTGGATGAGATTAAACAGGATGGAACCATTAATATCGGTGTATTTTCTGACAAAAATCCATTTGGATATGTGGATGAGAATGGAGATTATCAAGGCTATGATGTCTATTTTGCAGATCGGTTGGCAAAGGACCTGGGTGTAAAAGTGAATTATGTTTCTACCGAGGCGGCTAACCGGATTGAATATTTACAGACTGGGAAGGTAGATGTGATTCTTGCCAACTTTACCGTAACCGATGAGCGGAAAGAGGAAGTAGATTTTGCCCTGCCATACATGAATGTGTCATTGGGCGTGGTAAGTAGAGAGGATCATGTCATTGAAAGTCTGGATGATTTGGGAAAAAACGATGCGATCATTGTGATCTCTGGTACAACAGCAGAGACTTACCTGATTAAAAATTATCCGGATATTCCATTGCAGAAGTTTGATTCCTATGCAACGGCAAAAGAAGCCTTTGAAAATGGAACCGGGGTTGCCTGGGCAAATGATAATACGGAAGTAATCGCTTTTGCCTTGCAGAACAAGGGCTATAAAGTAGGTATTTCTACTCTGGGTAGTAATGACACCATTGCACCAGCCGTGACGAAAGGGAATAGCACTTTGTTGGAGTGGATCAACGAGGATATCAAGAAATTAGGGGAAGAAAAGTTCTTCCACAAAGATTATGAAGAAACTCTGTCAGAGACCTATGGTACGGAGTATGAAGAGACTTTGGTTGTCGAGGGCGGAGAATAAGAGTTGAAGTTTTCTTAACACAGGATAAAACCCTGCGAAAAGAAAACTAAATCAACTATGAGAAGAACCTATAGGGTATCTAAGTTTATTCTAGGTAGTGCAAGGAGGAATCAGTATGGATTTCGCATATATCCAGCAATTTTTGCCATTGTACCAGCGGGCGGCTGTCCTAACAGTACGGATTGGTTTGGAGGGCATTGCGTTGGCGGTTATTATTGGATTGCTATGTGCTGTGGTCTTATACGAAAAAATCCCAGTAATCCGTCAAGTGGTAATGTTTTATATTGAAATCAGCCGAAATACCCCCCTGCTGGTGCAGTTATTTTTTCTCTACTATGGACTGCCCAAGCTGGGAATTGCCATGACTCCAGAGTTCTGTGGAGTTCTGGGGCTGGCTTTTCTGGGCGGAAGTTATATGGCAGAGGCTTTTCGCAGTGGTCTGGAAGGGGTGGATGTAATCCAGCGGGAAAGTGCCTATAGTCTGGGGATGAATCGGCTGCAGGCAATGGCTTATGT
>CAYPEW010000079.1:0-8518 GCA_964409845.1 uncultured Jutongia sp. | reverse complement strand
TTCAAAATGTGAAATTCGTTTACAAAACGGGAATCTCAATCTACATTTCAGCCTAAACTTTCATTTAATAAAACAAAAAAACCATTCACACCATATATTTACCATTCACACTGACAGAGAAGAATTTCAGAAAAAATGTGATATGATAGATTATGATTTTCACATATAAATAAATTTATGAAGGAGGATATTTACAATGAAAAAATGGAAATCGTTTACATCATTGCTGTTAAGCAGTGCGCTGCTTGTATCTGCCGTATCGGCATTCCCGGTTAATGTATCCGCAGCAGGAGAAACAGCAATCAGCCTTAACAACCCATCCATAAAATCTGGTGTCACAACCTGGGACTGTGTGGAGTTTGGGCAATACTGGCAGAAGGATACCAATGGTGACGGCAAAGCAGATAATCAGGATGAGATGACACCAATTAAATGGCGTGTACTTTCCGTTAGCGACGACGACGTTTTTCTAATGGCGGATCAATGTTTGGACTGGATGACATATGACGACCCGTATTACCCTGTAACAGAATCGAACTGGAAAGACAGTCTTGTACGTTATTATTTAAACCTTAGTTTTTATTCGTCTGGGTTTAGCACAAAAGAAAAAATGGCTATTAAGACAGTTACAACAGAGGCTGATACAGAAGACAAATTGTATATCCTGTCCTATTCAGACATATGCAATACGGCATATGGTTTTGCTGCGGATGCCAACAGCGCCAGCAATAGCAGATGTATACAAAAAACGGCTTTTGCAGAAAATCAGACAGGACTCACTTTCAGTGACAAAAAAGACTTCGGATGGTGGCTGCGCACAGTAGATGGTCCTAATTTTAAAGCCAAGGTAGTTCAAAGCAATGGCAGCATAAGTGAACAGGGCACACAATCGAATAAAGGAGTACGCCCAGTGGTACACGTTAAGCTGTCCGAGGCCTCTATATTGAAAAAAGTAAGTAGTGTAAGTTCAAAAAGTGAAAATCCAGCTGCTACCAAGAAACCAACCACTACCAAGAAACCAACTACTACTAAGAAAACGACTACTACCAAGAAAAAGACTACTACCAAAAAAACAGTCATCAAGGGAAAGGCACCAAAGTTTACTGTAAAATATGTGAAAAAAAGCAATTATGGAGCATTTAATCTAATTAGGGTTAAAATCAAACTGCCAAAAAAGGCTGCCGGATATCAAATTCGTTATAAATTGCCTAAACACAAAACATGGTCGACATACACAAGAACGAAAAGAAAAAGCAATTTATATACGATTAACACATATCTAAAAGGAACCCATAAAATCCAGGTACGTTACTATACCAAAAACCATGCATCCTATAGCAAATGGAGCAAGACAAAAAAATTTAAGGTAAAGAAAATCTACAAACCAAAGGCTTCAGATTATCAGGATGATGGTATCGGTTAAAATCATATATCGCCTACCCTTTGCTTATTGTTTTATTGATTTTGAGGGCTGCCTATCCATGGCAGCTCTCTTTTTTATTATATATTGTTACGCCAACAAAAAAATACCAGAAGGATGAGATCTGTGTTACAATGATACCAAGGACATAAGCAGAAATGTATTGATATTATTTAGCAGAAACTCAGAGTAAAGGAGGAATCCCCATGCAGCCCGGAGTATTTCAGGCACAAAAAAAGGACGGTACCATCTACTACCGTTCTTCTATCACATATCGTTCCAAGCATATCAGCCTGGGCAGTTATGAAGATGAGACAGCAGCCCATCTGGCTTACCAGACCGCCTCGGATCTTTTGGCAGACCGGGCAGACTATCAGCCGGATGACTATCATGCCGACTGCTTTCTAGAACTCCCCTTCCGCAAATGGATTACACTCTTAAATTTCAAAAACAATGGGATTTATTGTAAAACCCCTATCTATCTGCGCAGCAATTTCTTTCAATATTTTTTATCGCCAGAAGATGTTTTACTTTTTGATGTTGATGATTTGTTTTATTATTCCAATCATTCCATCATGCGACGAGGCAACCATCTCTTTGTGGCAGAATACGGCATGCAGACTAATATTCACTCCCGTTACGGTATCCGTAACTTCGGCAGATTAGGCATCGATTATCGCTTTGTAAATGGAAATCCTAGCGATTACCGCTATTCCAACATTGAGATCATCAATCCCTATCATGGTGTCACAGTAAGCACGAAACAGGGACATACCATATATACTACCCAAATCCATATCCACGGCAACTATCTGGTGGGACGTTATCATTCTTTGACAGAAGCCGCCATCGCCTATAATAAAGCCGTGGATACCATAATACAAAAAGGCAACACCAAACAATTTGAAAAGAATTATATCGAAGAACTCACCTCACAGGCATACCATCGCATCTATAACAAGATTGATATGCCAGAGAAAATCCTTCGATATTCCTGTTAAAAAAGAGTTGAAGTATCACTATATTTCTTCCTATTCTTGCGGTAACTCCGCAGAACAAACCATTCCAGACGGCGTTTCAAAATAATCTGAATTTCTTCATGTTTAGCAACAGGCTCAACGAGGATTGAATGGATCCCTGCACGATTAGCCCCCCAGATATCTGTAAAAATCTGATCCCCCACAAACATGGTATGTTCTGGCTTCGTCCCCATAGACTCCATCCCCTCTAAATAGCCCCTCGCCGAAGGCTTCCCTGCCTTGTAGACATACTTGGACTCCAAAGTATCTGCTAAGGGTTTGACACGGTTCTCCTTATTATTAGAAATGATACAAGTCTCATATCCGATTGCTTTCAAACGCTCAAATAATGCAATCGCCTCCAATGTAACCGGATAATCATGCTCCACCAGCGTATTATCTACATCAAATAAAATGCCCCGGTACCCCTGCTTGTAATATGCCTCATAGTCAATAACATATGCCGAGGGATAGTCTTCATCCGGATATAAATTCTGAAACATACTTCCCTTATTCAGGTTCCATCTCCCTATCTGTCAATGCATCCATGAATCTCTGCGCCAGACCTCTGTACCTGAATTATCCTTTCTTTCTATAACTGTTTATTTAAATTAATCATTTCAATGGCGCCTAATGCACAGTCATATCCCTTGTTTCCTGCCTTGGTACCAGCACGTTCTATCGCCTGCTCAATATTGTCAGTGGTTACGATACCGAACATAACCGGAATGCCGCTTTCCAGACCAACTGCTGCCACACCCTTGGAAACTTCTGCACACACATAATCATAATGACTGGTGGCACCGCGAATAACCGCACCCAGGCAAATGACCGCATCATACTTGCCAGACATTGCCATCTTCTTGGCAACCAAAGGAATCTCAAAAGCACCCGGTACCCACGCAAGGGTAATGTCATCATCTGCCACACCATGACGAACCAGCCCATCTCTGGCACCGCTAATCAGTTTTGACACAATAAACTCGTTAAAACGGGATCCCACGATACCAATTTTCAAACCTTCTGCTACTACATTTCCTTCTACTACTCTCATATTATCCTCCATTCTGTTGTATAAACAATATATTACAAAAATTTCAATACATGATCGGTTCCCAATGAAAAAATGTTGCCTATGCATTTTTCCACTGTGTATTAGTTTGTTCTGTAAACTATTTAATTCTTCGGCGATGCGAACACAATGCATCGTCAATTTTAGAATTATTTACACAATTTTATAGATGCAAAATATGTCCCATCTTATCCTGCTTGGTTTTCAGGTAAAAGTGGTCATACTGCCCCGGCTCCATCTCAATCGGCACCCGCTCCACGATTTCCAGATTATATCCTGCCAGACCATATACCTTCGCTGGATTATTGGTCAGCAGACGCAGTTTACGAATCCCCAGATCCACCAGAATCTGCGTTCCAATAGTATAATCTCTGGCATCCTCTGGAAATCCCAGTTCCAGATTTGCTTCCACGGTATCTCTGCCTCGATCCTGCAGCTCGTAGGCACGAATCTTATTGATCAGACCAATACCACGTCCTTCCTGACGCATGTATAATAACACACCTCTGCCCTCTTCTGCAATCCGTTTCATTGCCGCATCATATTGCTGGCCACAGTCACATCGGGCAGAACCCAATGCATCCCCCGTCAGGCATTCCGAATGCACCCGACATAATACCGGCTCCCCGTCGGTAATGTCTCCCTTAACCAGAGCCACATGATGCTCTCCGTTCAGTTTATTGACATATCCGTGAATCGTAAATTCTCCATAACGGGTAGGCATTTTTGCCTTAGCGACACATTCCACCAGAATCTCATGTTCCTTGCGGTACTGTACCAGATCCGCAATCCGCCCGAATTTCAACTGGTGCTTCTCAGCAAAATCAATCAGATCCGGAGTCCGTGCCATGGTGCCATCCTCTTTCATAATCTCACAGCATAATCCCACTGGTTCTAATCCGGCAATTTTCATCAAATCCACTGTCGCTTCCGTATGACCGTTACGTTCTAACACACCGCCGCTCTTTGCCTGCAGCGGAAACATATGTCCCGGCATCCGAAAATCTTCCGGCTTCACATCCGGTGCTACCGTCTTCATCGCAGTCACTGACCGCTCCTGTGCAGAAATTCCAGTTACAGTATCCACATGGTCAATAGACACGGTAAAAGCAGTACAGTGATTGTCCGTATTAATCTCGCACATCTGCCGTAATCCCAACTTTTTGGTATACGCTTCATCCATTGGCATACAAATCAAGCCTTTGGCATAGCTTGCCATAAAATTCACATTCTCCAAAGTTGCATGCTCTGCGGCGCAGATCACATCTCCCTCATTTTCCCTGTCCTCGTCATCAATCATGACAATAATCTTTCCTAACTGCAAATCCGCAATAATCTCATCAATACTGCTGAAACTGTAATCACTCATGAATTTATATCCTCCTAATCATTTATAAAACCCTACTGGTTCTTCTTTATTTTTTCAATATCATGGATAATAATTTTGCTAACTTCCTTTTGACGTGGAACAGAAGTATCAAATTACTATTTCACTATTTGGAAACCAAAGCAAATTTTATCGAATCATTCCTAATTTTGCAATAGCTTATTAATTGAGATCAGAAATCTGTCACAGAAAACCATGTCCTGCCAGAAACTCCAAATCAATACCACTCTGCTTCTGCTGCTCCATTCCCGATGTGGGCATGGTCAGAAACCGCTCCACATATTTCCCTACAATATCATTTTCCAGATTGACAATATCTCCTGGTTTCCTGCGAAGCAATGTAGTTTCTGCTCCAGTATGGGGAATCAGGGAAACGGCAAAACTCTTCTCTGTCACTTTTGCCACAGTCAAACTGATTCCATCAATGGCAATGGATCCCTTTTCTACAATATACCGCAACAGGCTCTCCGATGCCTCAATTTCCACCCAGACTGCCGTATCCTCTGGTGTCATTGCTGCTATCCTGCCAGTCCCGTCAATATGTCCTGATACAATATGCCCGCCAAATCTGCCGTCTGCTGCCATGGCACGCTCCAGATTGACCTGCGACCCCTGCTGTAAACTGCCCAGCGAACTACGCCTAAGTGTTTCTGCCATCACATCAGCCGTAAATTTCCCCTGATGCATCCCTGTTACCGTCAGACAGATACCATTCACAGCAATGCTGTCGCCAATCTTCGTTCCCTCTAATACTGTCTGTGCCTGTATTTCCAGCACTGCTGATGCAGAACCCTTACGGATTTGGGCAATGGTCCCAATTTCTTCTATAATACCTGTAAACATGCGATCTCCCTTCCATCTATATTATTCTTCCTGTCCTTTCCAGACAGATATTACTGCAAATAATTTCCATATCCATCCTTATTTCTCTCACTTCCGTAATTTTATGTACTCACTACGCTTCCCATCCCAATCACAATAAATACACCTTCCCTTTTCAAAAACATGTTGGCAAGGCGGATATCCATATAAGATATGGGCACATTCCGGACAAAGATATTTCATCTTCGATGCTGACTTTCTATATGTACTGCCACATTCATCACATTGCACCTGTTTCTGTTCATCCATGATCTTCTCCATTCAAGAAAACTGATCTCTGAGATACTACACTGTGACCAAAACACATTAGATCACAATTCTTCTTCCTGTAGATCCGTATTCCATGCAATCTGATAAATCCAGGTCTTTTTCAATCTTTTATAATATTTCAGCCGGTCTGTCTTTTTCTTTCCCCGCCAAAATTGATAACCGAGAGTGTAACTGCCCACCATATCATCCCATGATGAAAAATTATCCTGAAGCATTCGGCAAGTTTTAAGCGCTATTTTCGCTGCTTCTTCGTATTCCATAATGCCGCCCATATATGCCCCTCCTACGATGGAAAGCACTCGTACCAGATCCCAGGCAAGCATTCCCTGCTGCGGATATTTCTTCCTCATCTCCTCCAACATTTTACACTGAAAGGTAGTATATTTTGAAGTAAATTCGGATGATGTACCAGCATTACAATATTCCTGATATTTCATATTGTATCCCTGATGCAAACAATGATCCACCATTTCTTTGACATTCTCATAGCTAAACTCACCCCAGCCCCACTCAAATAACTGCTTCACCCGTTCTACTTCATCCGCTGACGTATGTGTGTCCCATATGTCAATCACACACTTGTACTGATTGCCAATGGTGGGAGAACTGGCAGCAAGAATAAATTTCTGCGTAGGGCTAAGTGTTTTTGGATCTTCCGGGGTATCTTCCCCTGTCATAAGCCCTATTATTCTGGTAAAAAACATAATCAAGCAATACATGACCACCATAAAGATAACACAAACCACTATCACGCCAATGATCCCCAAAATGGCAGGCAGTGAAGGGAAAGAACTACTGCTGTGGCTGGTGGGTGGTGGCATATGAGTCACTCTGGTAACTGTATTATTTAAAATCTGCATCATTGATACCATCCTTTCTATCTATAAAAATCTAACTACATTGCAGAATCAGCCAGACCTTATCAAAGTCCAGATTTTGTAAATCCTGTTTTCTGATCCAAAAATACAGATGCCCGCAGTCGCCAAACATAAATTCTGCATCTTCTGTTTCAATGGTTCCCATCTGGAAAAGCAATATCCAGTCTGCCGCCCTTTCTTCGATCTCCTGCTTTTCTGTCTCTGAAATTTTAGCATAATCCAAAGGCTCTCCCCTGCGGTACCCTCTGCTAACTGATTCACATTCTTCTTCCATAGGTGACTGAATCGTGTCCGGATAACCTAATAATTTGGTAACATCCCCCCAGTCATCGATTTCATACCCACATTCTGCACTACACTTATCATAATCATCCCAGCTTACATCGATATCCTGATATTGTTCTACAAAATCACCATGAACAGGCAGGCTAATGTGCCTATCCCATGTAACCGCAAGTTCAGGAATCACAGCATCTTTCTCCAAATCTTCTGGAATATCCATAGCCACCAGCTCTGTTTCGTCCGGAAAATAATACACTCTGGCACAGCCTTTATGTTTCGGATCATATCCCCATAACATGGACATCTGTTCATAAAAGAAACTGAGCACTCCTTTTTTCGGCAAGATGCCCTCTGTATCATAGGATACTACTTCCTCCAAACGAATCTGCGCCATAAAGGACAGCGGTCTGCTTTTCGTAATCCCATCATAAGACTCTGCTGTAAATTCCGGCCACTGAAAATCGGCAGGCACAGCAGGTTTTCCTCCGATCTTACTACTACAGATCGGCAGTGCTTCCTTCGCTTCCTGATAGGAAAGCCGTATCTCATTTTTTGTGATACTCATCAAGATTTCCTTTAACTTTTTTCGGGTGTTTTCATCCATTGTTTCGCTCATATTATGGTCCTCCTCTTGTGTGATCTTCTGATCCCTAATTGATACCAATTTATTGATAATTTTTTCTTTTATTTTCTTTGGATTATTTTCTTTCATGTCTCCCCTTTCCCTCTCTAATAAATGTGAATTTATTAATGGCATTGAACGCATTATCCATATAATTCCTGTCTCAATTCTTCACAGAGTGCCGCCATTTCCAACATGTCCTCCTCTGGTGTCATTTCGCATAAATTATAGCTAAGTGGTTCTGCCACAAAATCTCCTAGTGCCTGGTTAATATGTTCATGCTCGGCTGGTGTTGCCGTTAGACAGATTTCCTGCAGCTCCCCCTCATGACCTGAAAACAAATCCCCCAGCTTCACACTGCCATTTACTTTACACTCCAGTAAAATTGCGGCAAGATCCATAATCAAATCAATGGCATAATAGATCTCTGCCTCCATGCCATCTACGGTTACCGAAAGGGAATCTGCCTGCTTGAAATCCCATTGTAACTGATCCATGCCCGTATCGGCAAAGATTTCTGTGATGGTAATATCCCGTTTTCGTTTCCCTGCCAAATATTCCACTAATGTCAAACTGTCATCTGTGCCACCGATGTAATCGTCCCAATACTTATTCTCAATATACATAACTCTCCTCATTTCTGCGCTGCCCTTTGCGCATAATGCAACGTTTGTGTCGCAGCGCAG
>CAYPEW010000078.1:0-12482 GCA_964409845.1 uncultured Jutongia sp. | reverse complement strand
GCGGAAGATTGAGCTGTAGCGAGTGCTACAGCGATTGATGACAACGTAGCAGATAAAAATTTAGTCAAGTAAAAACATTGATTATTAGCCACCTTAGTAATATAACTATGGGAAGGGAAAAACACAGCTTGAGTTCCAGCCAGGAGACCTGCTGACACAACTTGCAAAAACAGATTCCGGGGATGGGATCTAACGCAAAATACCAAATAAAGAAAGGAAAACATATGAAGACAAGAAACAAAAAGACACTAAGTCTATTGTTGTCTCTGGCATTACTGCTAGGTTCCGTATCCGGAATTACCTTCCATACCAATGCGGCAGCAGAGACAGCAGAAAAAATCATTGTGTATGTGGCAGCAGAGGGAACAAATGCAGACGGTGCATCTGTAACCATTGACAAAACACCCGTATTAGTAACTACTGGTAGTACTGCTAGGGATGCGATCAAAACCGTATTAGACCAGAGTTATCCAGAGAATTATGTAATGACTGCCAACACCTGGGGCGACAGCCTGGATGCTATTGGCGAAGTTGCACAGACGGCGGATTACTCTGCGTACTGGAATTTCTGCGTAAACGGAGAAGCAGCATCTGTGGGCATCAGTTCCTATGAACTGGAAGACCAGGATCAGATCAGCCTGCTTTACGGCGGATATCCTCTGGACACGACAGAATGCAGCTGTTATCAGAATGACACATCTCTGGAACCGGATTCCGAGGCACAGGATGCTTTATTGGAAGACGCTAAAGCACAACAGGCTTTACTGGCAGAAAAGATTTTTGAAAGTAATCTGCAAAGCGGAACCTATGTACCCGGCATTGAAGATACCAGCAGTCTGTATCTGATATTTTTCCTGGCACAGTCCGGTTTCAACGCTGAGGAATACTATACTGCTGTTGTCAATAAAATTTTAGCACAATATACCGCAATCCAAAAAAATGGATCAACCTATGGTACGGTATACGATGCTGATATTACCTATGAATATCTGGATACCAATCCTTACGCTATCAGCAATTACTGTAAAACTGCACTGTGCCTGGCTGCTTTAGGACAGAATATTACTAATGTAGCTGGCGTGAATCTGGCAGAGAAAATCACAAACCGTAAGGTATATGAGGCTGCCACCAGCGATAGCACCCTGTCACGGGAGACATTAATTCTGTTGACCATGAATGGTACTGGCGCAGAATGGCCGGAAACTCCGGACACGATACCTCAGGCAGAACTGGTAAATACCTTGATAAATGACATAGATACCAAAATAGAAACCAGCATATCCTGGGGTTCTTATGACTCTGTTGCCATGATAATCCAGGCATTATCTTATTATGCTGGAATAGCAGACGCAGACATTGACACAGACACACTGGATCTGAAATGTGATCAAGTCACCAAACTGTTATCCAATATCCAAAGTACAGACGGCACATATATTACCTATGGTGCCAGCAATCCATGGACTCTGGCACAGGTCATGACTACTGTCGGACTTTATGGAATCAATCCTTTAGACGACAGCCGTTTCATCAAAAATGGCAAGACCTTATTCGACATCTCAGCAAGCTTTGTTGATACGAAAAAACAATGGATTGATCCACAATTGATTGGTGGAGAATTTGCCTTTCAGCCAGAACAGCTTTTAGCAGGATTGACTTCCTGCATTCGTTCTGCCGAACAGGACTATAGTCTATTTGATTTGACAATACCGCTTCATAACGTAACGCCAATGGATCCGGAAACCATGCAGATCATTGATGCTAAAATGCTAGCTCCTGTTGCAAATCAGACCTATACAGGAAAGCCGATCACACCAACACTGACAATAACTGCTGATCAGACTACACTGGTAGAAGGAACAGACTATACGGTTTCCTATCTGAATAATACAGAAGTGGGTACCGCCTATGCCGTCATCACTGGAAAAGGTAATTGGATGGGAAGCAGCATCAAAATTCCATTCCAGATTGTGGCGGCAGCTCAGAATCCAGGCGGCCAGCAGCCACAGCCAACCAATACTCCAGCTGGTAATCAAACACAACCTCCGGCTAATACAGGAAGCAATCCTCCGCAGAATCCGCAGACAACCGTGAAACTAAGCAAGCCTGTCATCCAAAAACTTGCCTCTGCCAAGAAAAAGACCTTAAGCATCTCCTTTGCCAAGGTAAAGAATGCCAAAAAATATAAGATCCAGATTGCAACAGATCAAAAATTCAAGAAAAATCTGAAAACAAAAACGGTCACTTCTACCAAAAAAGTGACTTTCCAGAAATTGCAGTCCGGTAAAAAATATTATGTACGCATTTGTGCCATAAACGGCAAGAAACGGAGCAAGTGGAGTAAGGTAAAGAGCAAAAAAGTAAAATAATTCGAAATAACAAAAGTATGAACAAAGTGTGCTTCGCACACTCATGCGAATTAACAACAGCAAAATACGAAGCACACTTTGCTGCGCCAGCCAGAGTCACGAAGTGACATCTTCCTATGCTGGCTGTGCGCATAAATATTTTTACTTTATAGGAAACGAGAAGTTTCCTATAAAGTAAAAAAAAGCTGCACACAACCGATTTTTATCGGCTGCTGTGCAGCTTTTTTGACTAGAACATTTATATCCATTTTTTTAGAAAGAGTTTCGTGTTTTTAATCGAATAGGAGATAATTTCCTATTCTATTAAAAAATCCTCCAAGTGCTTAGCATCCTCTACGGACAGAAATGGTAATATTACATCGCCAAAGATTCTATTTTCTTTCACTTCAACCCCATTAATAATCATGCCGCCATCACAACCCCACATAGCCACATCAAGTAATTTGCCGTTTTTCCTGCTTTCCAGCACATAGCACACCCGTAACTCCAAATAGGATGACTTTATCACAACCGGTTTCATGTCATCTATGCCGATCTGCTTAAATAAATCAATATGTTCTTCCAAATCACTGCTGTTAATCACAATTTTCTTGTCGCAACGATGCTCTATAAAATCTCCAACGTTTGAAACAGGAAAAAAATGAAGAACATGTGGATCCTCATAATAAATTGTTAAAATCAGATCGTTAATATTCTCATTTTCAATTCGCCCTGAAAGATTAAGTGGTAGTTTTGCGTATATACTTGCCACAATAGGGATTGCAGAAAACAGGCAAACAAGAACAGCTGTAATAATTCGTTTTTTTACATTCTTTTTCATTTCATTCTCCTCTAATGAAACAAAGCGTTAAGTTCGCTCCAACCGTATATTTCTGCTATCTGGACCAGCGTCCGGATGCCCCACACGGCAGCACCAGCCCGTTGGAAGTGACTGGCAAACCAATCTCCTCTGCTTCTACCCTGCCACCAAACTTCGCCGTTACTTCCGTATTAATGAGATAGGATAGAACCGCCGGCTGTAATCCGGTGGTATAAGAATTGACCAAGAAGAATAATGGTTCTTCTGATAGAATTTCCGTACACAACTGTATTAAGGGATGAATTTTTTCTTCGATCTTCCAGATTTCACCTTTGGGACCACGGCCATAGGAAGGTGGATCCATAATAATACCATCATAATGATTTCCCCTGCGGATTTCCCGTTCCACAAACTTCACACAGTCATCCACCAGCCAACGAATGGGACAATCTGACAAACCAGATGCTGCAGCATTCTCCTTCGCCCAGCCAACCATTCCCTTGGAAGCATCCACATGGGTTACACTGGCCCCTGCTGCTGCTGCCGCCAAAGTTGCACCACCGGTATAGGCAAACAGATTTAATACCCGTATCGGACGGTCTGCCTGCCGGATCTTGTCACCAAACCAATCCCAATTGACGGCTTGTTCCGGAAAGAGCCCAGTATGCTTAAACTGAAACGGCTGCAAATGAAAAGTCAAATCCCGATAATGAATTTTCCACCTCTCCGGCAGTCCAAAATTTTCCCATTGACCACCGCCTCGACTACTTCGGTGATAATGACCGTGAGGTTGCTTCCATCCTTTATTTCGTTTCGGTGTATCCCAGATCACTTGCGGATCCGGTCTGACCAGAACATAATCCCCCCAGCGCTCCAGTTTCTCCCCTGCCGAAGTATCAATCACCTCGTATTCTTTCCAAGTGTCCGCAATCCACATGATCTTTCCTCCTACTGACAATACAAGCGGTTTCCCATTCATTCTCTTTCATCCCAAACAGAAACCACTCTTTATCCTGATAGCAAAACATCCTCTCATCTTCATTTTCCAATTACTCCACTCGCAATATATCCAGAGTATGGGCAGCAGCCCCAATCAAATCTGGTCTCTCACAGACTGATAGATGATATTTGATAAATAATGCAAAAGTCTGTTCATCCATGGCATTTAATGTCTGCCGCATATAATTCGCCGGACCATCCGGTGTCAAAATCCGTTCCCGGCTTACTCCCACTGTTTCATTGATTTTCTGAATATCTTCCATGCGCACATAATCATACAGATCCTTTGGAGTGGAAACACAGTGAAAACCTTCTTCATCCAGCCTGCCATCTTCCAGACATTCCTGGACATGTCCATCCCGGAATCCATACAACAGCACTCCATATTCATTCATCAGATATGCCACCAATACCTTGCCTCCCGGTCTGGTTACCCGGACGGCTTCGGACAATGCCTGACATTTGTCCTCAAAGCAGTACAGATGATACATCGGTCCAAACAACAGCGTCAGATCAAAACTATTATCCGCAAAACGGGACAGATCCAAAGCATTACCTTGATAAGCTTTTACCGCACTTTGCTTGGACTTGAGAATCCCCAGATTATATTTAACCAGTTCTACAGCCGTCACATCATAGCCTTCCTCTGCCAATGCTACACTATAACGTCCAGTACCAGCTCCCACATCCAAAATACTAATACTCCGGTTCTCCTGGCGAAATACCGCTTCTCTTGTATTTTCACCCTTTTCTGGCTCACAACATTTTCCTTTGATTTCTTCAAGACACAGATGAATATATTTCATGGAAGTAACATACTCCACGAAACCATGTCTACGGGATAAACGTTTCTCTTCGCAAAATTTATTATAATACTGTTCTAACTCTGTCACACTTCCAAACATGCCAATATGGCACGCCCTCCTAATATAATCAGACCCGTCTAGTGTACTGTAACGTTCATTTTCAGCTAAGTGACGCAGAATGAATTACCAATCTACTAGTTACTTACTGCATGATGCACTTCTTCTGTACTGGCAGTCAACGGTAAAAAAGTATATCCCTTTTTCTTGCCATATCGAATCACTTTATCCAGCGCATCAATGGTTTTATCATTTTTGTAGAAGTCATGCATCAGTACCACTCCTGTCTTGCGGCCAGAAATCTCATTCTTGAAATTACGAAATACATCCTTTGCACTTTTGGCACCCCCGGCATCCCCCGAAGACACATTCCAGTCAAAATAGTGATACCCCCAACTATCCAGCTTCCCTGTCAGTTTCGTCATAATGCCTGGATTATAACTGCTTACCATATTAGAACTGCCCCCTGGAAAACGAGTTAAAGTACACCACACACCAAATTTCTCAAAAAACAGGTCACGAAGTTTATCCAAATTTTCACGATATGCTTTCTCTGACACATAAATCTCATCATATTTATGCTTATAACCATGCATTGCCAAAGTATGTCCTTCTGTAAGGATACGCTCTGTCAAATCCAAATCTTTCTTTGCCGGTTTTAATTCAAAAAAAGTTGCTTTCACATCATTTTTTTCTAAAATATCCAATATTTTAGGCGTAGAATAGCGGTTTGGTCCATCATCAAAAGTCAGATAAACAATCTTGTCCGGCTTTTCCACAACAGTCAGCTCCAGACGGTATGCACCGGCATCCGAAGTTCCGGTAATCACTGCCGAACCAATTCCCTTCGCCTTAACCACACCCTTTTTACTAACTTTTGCTATTGTCTCATCTGTAGAAGTCCAGGTATAATCGGATGGATCAGACTGACTGCTAAACTGCAGGGATAGTTTTTCTCCCTCCAACATCTGAAATACCGGATACACCATACCCCGCTTGCGGACTTTTACATTTGTCTGATATTCTCTCTCTCCGGAAGTAAGCGTTACCGTAGTTTCCCCTTGTGCAATACCAAAGATAGAACCATCCTCCAATATCTTGACAAGATTTTCATCTCCGCTGGTCACCTGGAATTCCTGCCCATTTTGGCGCAATTCCGCTCCCAGATCCATCGTTTCTCCCAAAGCAATTTTCTGCTGATCTGGAATATTAACCACTGGGGCATCTGTCGCCTGTACCGTCTCCGTCGGAGTGACATCAGTATTCCCTGTACTCTCTTTTTTCTGTTGTTTCTGCTCTCCCTCACAAGCAGTCATCGTCAATAACAGAAATGACAGGAGCCCTGCAATTACCACTACCCTATGATACCTTTTTCTATTTATCTTCCTATTTCCATCCATACTGCAAACCTCCTGTGCAAGCTTCCTTTATCATTACCAGTGCAATGAGTACTATGTCTGTATACATAAAATATCATACGTCTTAATATTCTTTCTACTAGTACATATGTTGTAAGTTCCCTTTCATTTTTATGCACATACTATATCTCCGTTATTTCGCATCTATTTATTATACCAGCATCTGCCTTGCTTTCTCACATAATCTCTCTAATCCCTCATAACTCTCCACCTGATTGACTTCCCTGCGAATCTGAGCTGAATGGGCATAACCTGCGGTATACCATGCCACATGCTTGCGCATTTCCCGCATTCCCATAAGTTCTCCCTTATATTCCATCTGCAATTTACCATGACGCAGAATCATTTCAATCACTTCATCCACAGAAGGCTTTGCTGGTATTTCTCCTGTTTCCAGATAGGCTTTTGTCCTGGCAAACAGCCATGGATTCCCTCTGGCCCCTCTGGCAAGCATCAAAGCATCGCATCCCGTTTCCTGTTTACAGCGCAGGGCATCCTCCGGTGTGAAAATATCGCCGCTGGCAATAACCGGAATGGATACCGCCTCTTTGACCTGGCGAATAATTTCCCAATCGGCATCCCCACTATAATATTGTTCTCTGGTTCTGCCATGTACAGCAATTGCCGCCGCTCCATTTTCCTCTGCTATCCTGGCAAAGTCTACCGCATTGACTTGATTCGCTGTAAATCCCTTACGGAATTTAACCGTAACCGGCTTCTGAATTGCCTCCGACACCCCCCGGATGATCCTTCCTGCCAGCAAGGGATCCTTCATCAACGCAGATCCCTCCCCATTATTAACCACTTTGGGCACAGGACAGCCCATATTGATATCCAAAATATCAAAATTCCGTTCCTCAATCTGCTTTGCCATCTCTGCCATCAATGCCGGATCAGAGCCAAAAAGCTGTAACGCCACCGGTCGTTCCTGCTCCCTGATCTGCCACAGCTGTTCTGTATTTTTATTGTGATAATAAATTCCCTTGGCACTAATCATCTCCGTGTAAAGTAAATCGGCACCTTGCTCCTTACACAGCAACCGGAAAGGCAGATCCGTTACCCCTGCCATCGGTCCCAATACCAATTCCCCCGATATTTCCACCTGTCCTATCTTAAAACCACTCATAATATTATACACCCGATCTGACACAACAATCTTCGCTCTACCGTCAATCCTCTTGGCTGACTATCTTCTGGCAAGCTTTACTATCTATCACAATATCTATTCTACACAAGTAGAAAAATTCAACGTTTCTGCTTCTGGTAAATCAACTGTAATCCTTTCAAGGTCAAATCACTGTCATAAACCTGAATTTCATCGGTATTGTCTGCTATGATCTTCCCTAATCCTCCGGTAGCCACCACCTTAACATCTGTCAGACCAGATTCTTCTTTGATTTTGCGGATAATATATTCTGTCTGCCCAATGGTACCATAAAACAAGCCTGCCTGCATAGAGGACACCGTCTCCCTGGCAATGACCACACCCGGACTTTTAATCTCAATCTCCGGTAGATTCGCCGTATTATTCCATAGAGCATTGGCTGAGATGCGAATACCGGGGCTGATCACTCCTCCCAGAAATGCGCCGCTATCTGTAACCAGATCATATGTAGTAGCCGTTCCAAAGTCCACCACGATAATTGGCCCACCATATTGCTCATAGGCACTGACCGCATCCACAATACGATCCGGTCCAATTTCCTTTGGATTGGCTGTCTCAATACGGATACCTGTTCTGGTACCGGCTCCAACTACCACTGGATGGCATTTCAAATACTTAATGATTCCACTGGTAAAAGAATACATCATTTTGGGTACCACAGAAGCGATAATTACCTCTGTAACATCTTTTGGTGAATATCCTTTCTGATCCAGAACATTACAAATAACTCCTCCATATTCATCGGAACTCCGGGGCATCTTGGTTGTGATACGAAAGCGGGTAATCAGTTCACTTTCCTGAAATAATCCAAAGGTAATATCTGTATTTCCCACATCTACTGCTAATAACATGATTATATTTCTCCTTCCAGATCTTCACTGATATCTTCTCCCAGAAACACAGCACGATAGTATAGTTCCAGGGATTCCATCAATTCTCTTTTTTCTGATTGCAATTGTTTGATTTTCAACACACTGCCTATTTCATCAAATAAAAAATCATCCTCCCTGGCTGTGACATGTAGAAGCAGATTCCCCTGTTCATCAAACTGCATGGTCAGAATTCCTCCCACATCAGCAGTGTACAACACACACATAATCTGTAATTCCTGCTTGATGGACTCCGGCAGATTACCAAACTCCTCATTCAGATAAAATTTTTCTTCATAGGAACTGGCAGCACATAATATTACTGCATCTTCTTCCATTCTTTCTGACATTTTCACTATCTCCCTAATATCTATCGGCTCTCAATCAACGAAAAATGCCACAGCATTTTTCCAGAGTTGATATAGTTTTGCTTATGCAGGATGCCCTTCCTGCATTAGGAAAACTTCAACTCTTAAACATATCCATAAATCCCCCTGACAGAGACCTCACCTGACACCACCGCTTTGCAGTCTCCATCCACTTCCACCAACAAAGCACCATCTGCATTAATTCCCCTTGCAATCCCCGTCTCAATCTGTGACGGGTCTGCATCTTCCACCATGCCATGATAGATCGTTACCTGTTGATCCATATTTACTAACATCTGATTATATTCTTCCACAAATGCTTCCAAATTACCATCCTGAAGATACTGCTCATAATAGTCCCCATAAACCGCTGCAAATCTGCCGATTAATGCCGTACGGTCCACATGACAACCCATCTCCAGATACAGAGAAGTGGCAATATCCTGCATTTCTGCCGGAAATTGCACGGTATTCACATTAATCCCGATTCCCGTCACAGCATAATGAATGTAATTCATCTCCGAACTGACTTCCGTCAGAATGCCACAGAGTTTTTTCCCACCTAACACAATGTCATTGGGCCACTTAATCCTTGACTCTGCTCCGCTGATCTCCCGAATTGCCCGGTTTACAGCTAGTGCCGCAATTAAGGTAATACCAGATAATTGTGCCGGTTCCAGTTTAGGACGCAATAACAAGCTCATCCAGATCCCTACTCCAGAATCCGCCAGCCATCCTCTGCCTCGGCGCCCACGACCTGCCGTCTGCTGGTCTGCCACCACTAAGGTTCCCTCCGGTTCCCCGCCTTCCGCCAGCTGCTTTGCACGGATATTCGTGGAATCAATGCAATCATGACATTCTATCCGTTTGCAAAAACCATCGGACGGCAGATAACTCTCCATTTCTGGTCCATATAGTTTATCCGGTCTTGCGACGAGTCGGTACCCTTTGCTAGACACCGACTCGATTTCGTAACCATATTCTTTTAACTGTCCGATATTTTTCCATACTGCCTGCCTGCTTACTCCCAGGTAGTCGCACAGAGACTGACCGGACACATAATCTTCTCCGGCTTCCCGAAGCATTTTTAGTATCTGCCTTTTCATTCCCTTTCACCCAGTGTTGCTACCATAACGGCTTTAATTGTATGCATACGGTTCTCTGCCTCATCAAAGACCACAGATCGCTCTGATTCAAATACCTCATCCGTGACCTCTAATTCCTGCAAACCATATTTTTCATACACTTCCTGTCCGATTCCGGTTCCCAGATCATGGAATGCTGGCAGACAATGCATAAAGATCGCCTGTGATCCTGCATTATCCATCACTGCCTGATTTACCTGATAAGGAGATAATGCATCAATCCTCTCCTTCCATACTTCCTCCGGCTCTCCCATGGAAACCCATACATCCGTGTAAATCACATCAGCATCTTTGGTTCCAGTGGCTACATCCTCTGTCAAAGTAACAGAACCACCAGATTCTTTCGCATATCCCTGACACAACTCTACCAATGCCTGATCCGGAAAATACTCTTTGGCGGTGCATGCTGTAAAATGCATTCCCATCTTGGCACAGGCAATCATCAAAGAATTGCCCATATTATAACGGGCATCTCCCATATAAACAAAGCGAACACCTTCTAACCGTCCCAGATGCTCCTGAATGGTTAACAGATCTGCCAGCATCTGTGTTGGATGATATTCATTGGTCAAACCATTCCACACTGGTATTCCAGCATACTTCGCCAGTTCTTCCACAATCTCCTGTCCATAGCCACGGTATTCGATACCATCATACATCCGCCCTAACACCCTGGCAGTATCGGCAATACTTTCCTTTTTGCCGATCTGAGACCCCTGGGGATCCAGATAAGTCACTCCCATCCCCATATCATGTGCCGCCACTTCAAAAGAGCAGCGGGTACGAGTACTGGTCTTTTCAAAAATCAGTACGATATTTTTATCCTGGTAATGATTAATCGGAATGCCCTGTTTCTTCTTTGCTTTCAAATCCGCTGCCAACTGCAGCATATATTCAATCTCTGCTTTACTGAAATCCTTTAATGTCAAAAAATTTCTTCCCGTCAAATTAACACTCATATTCTATTCTTCTCCTGTAGATATAACAATATGCTATCGGCACAAACAAATGTCAATGTACTTCATGTAGTCGATAGGAAGAATAGCAACAGCATTTATGCTGTTAGCTATTTCTTCCAGTGAGAGTAGGAAACAACCGCATAATTGCTGTTGTTTCCGTAGATGTTCTTCGGCGATGTGCCCAAACGCACATCGTCGATTTTAGAACATCTTCTCACACTTTTATTTAGCAGCCTCTGTAACAGACTTTGCCAGTCCTGCCAGCCCCTGAATCTCAGAAGGTATAATAATCTTGGTTGCCTGACCATTTGCCGCCTGCGCAAATGCTTCCAAACTCTTTAACTGTATTACCGCTTCACTGGCAGATGCTTCGTTTAACATACGGATACCATCGGCATTTGCCTGCTGTACCGCTTTAATCGCCATTGCTTTACCTTCTGCCTCGCGAATGGTTGCTTCCTTCTTTGCCTCTGCACGCAGGATTGCTGCCTGTTTCTCAGCCTCTGCATCCAGAATAGCGGCCTCTTTATTACCCTGTGCCACCAGAATGGCAGATTCTTTTTCACCCTGGGAACGGAGAATTGCCTCACGTTTCTCACGCTCTGCCTTCATCTGACGCTCCATAGCATCCTGAATTTCCTTTGGAGGAATGATATTCTTTAATTCCACACGATTAACCTTGATTCCCCATGGATCTGTTGCTTCATCCAAAGAAGCACGCATCTCTGTATTGATGGTCTCCCGGGAAGTCAGTGTCTCATCCAATTCCAGGTCACCGATAATATTACGCAATGTGGTTGCACTCAGATTCTCAATGGCTACAATTGGGTTATCCACACCGTAAGCATACATCTTCGGATCAGTAATCTGATAGAAAATAACCGTGTCAATACGCATGGTAACATTATCTTTGGTAATAACCGGCTGTGGCGGAAAATCAACCACCTGCTCTTTGAGATTCACACGTCTTGCTACTTTATCAATAAACGGAACTTTGAAATGGATTCCTACATCCCAGGTAGCCTGATATCCACCTAAACGCTCTACTACATAAGCCTTTGCCTGTGGAACCACATTGACACAAGACACCAGCACGATCAATACAATAACGACAAATACAATAAATCCTCCAATTCCTTCCATATTACACATCTTCCTTTCTGGATAATTATTTGTACATCATAAAACAGATAATTTATGATGTACTAGTTGTTTTCTGTTTCTTTTACAAACACCTTAACTCCCTCCACACGACAGATCTCCACCCGGGAGCCGGACGGTATAATATTTTTGTCTTCCATACTTCTGGCCGTCCACTCGACTCCGTTTAACAATACAGTACCAGTCTGATTAAAATTGTCAATCTCTACGGTCACTTTTGCCTCTCTCCCGATCATACCATTCACATTAGTCTGTTCCCTCTGCGCATTAAAATATCGCGTCGCAACCGGTCTGGTAAAAATCAACAATAAGAAAGATACCAATAAAAACAATGCAATCTGTGCCAATAGTGGAAAATGCAAAATAG
>CAYPEW010000077.1:0-13246 GCA_964409845.1 uncultured Jutongia sp. | reverse complement strand
AAACTCGTCCAACTCATCTCTGGTATGTTTCCACTGATCTGCTACGTTCTCAGACGTAATCATCTTATGATAATCATTAAATGCATCCCATAATGCATCATTTACCATGGTATCTACTAATTTACCATTGTTCATGCGGTATCCAAAACGTCCCTGCATCATTGCATAAGGAGCCATGGACATGTTCTCCATACCACCTGCAACAACAATATCTGCATCGCCTGCCTGGATCATCTGTGCAGCCATGTTAACACAGTTCAGACCGGAACCACATACTACGTTGACAGTAACAGCTGGAGTTGTAATAGGCAGACCCGCTTTGATAGAAGCCTGACGAGCTACGTTCTGACCTAAACCAGCCTGAATAACGCAACCCATGTACACATGATCAACCTGATCAGACGGAACTCCTGCTCTCTCCAATGCTTCCTTAATTACAATGGAACCCAGATCCGGAGCTGATGTCTTGCTCAGTCCTCCACCCATTTTGCCGATCGCTGTACGACAAGCACCTGCTAAAACTACTTTCTTTGCCATAACTATAAATCCTCCTTGTTTGATTAATATACTGACAGAATACTGTCTACATATCCGATTATGTTTCATTCTACAACCCGGCTCCCGCTTCCTATTCCATTCTTGCGAGCAGAATGCTGGCTTTGCCGAAGGTATGTACAACAGTAACACATAATCAGACACTCACTGTTTCTATGATATATCAACTTGAATAAATTATCAAGCATTTTTGATGCACTTATTGGTAGATTCTTACATAATATTCTGATCTTTCTATTGCGAAACCATCGTTTTAGTGCTATTTTAATATAGTATATAGGAAACTGCCCACAGCATTTGTGCTACAGCATTTATGCTGTTATATAGCAGTATGCCAACAAAAACGCTAAAGCGTTTTTGCAATGCAAGCTGCTGAGCCTGCACTTTTTATCATTAGTGCTATTTTCAAATAAATATAATTTAAGGAGGTACTAGAATGGATTTCAAAACACTGTATTCACAAAAACAAACCACTGCAGAGGAAGCCGTGAAGGTAGTCCGGTCCGGCGACTGGGTGGATTATGGCTGGTGTGTGGGCACACCGGTGGCATTGGATCAGGCTATGGCGAAACGTCTGCCAGAGCTGACGGATGTCAATTTCCGCGGTGGTATTCTAATGTGGACACCAGAGATTTTCCAGATCGACAATCCAGCAGAACATATGACCTGGAATTCCTGGCATATGGGTGGCATTGAACGAAAAGCCATTGCGCAGGGATTCTCTTATTATGCACCAATTCGTTATTCCGAACTCCCAAGATATTATCGAGATTCTCAGACTCCATCCCGGGTTGCCATGTTCCAGGTAGCACCGATGGATGAACATGGATTCTTTAACTTCGGACCAAACGCTTCCCATATGGCTGCCTGCTGTGAAATGGCAGAAACCATCATTGTGGAAGTGAATCAGAATATGCCACGCTGCCTAGGCGGATTTGAGGAAGGAATCCACATCAGCCAGGTAGACATGATTGTGGAGGGAGATAATCCTGCCATTGCTGCTATGGGTGCTGCCGCACCGGCAACGGACGTGGATCAGGCTGTTGCAAAATATATCGTAAATGAAATTCCAGACGGAGCATGCCTCCAGTTGGGAATCGGTGGTATGCCAAATGCAGTTGGTTCCCTGATTGCAGAATCCGATCTCAAAGATCTGGGTGTACATACGGAAATGTATGTGGATGCCTTTGTAGACATTGCCAAAGCCGGAAAAATCACCGGTGCCAGAAAGGCAATCGACAAGGGTCGGCAAGTTTATGCTTTTGGTGCAGGAACCCAGAAATTATATGATTATGTCAATGACAATCCAGAGTGTATGAGCGCACCTGTGAACTACACCAACGATATCCGTTCCATCTCTGCACTGGATAATTTCATGTCCATCAACAATGCAGTGGATATTGACTTATATGGACAGATCAACGCAGAAAGTGCTGGAACCAAGCAGATCAGCGGTGCTGGTGGACAATTAGATTTCGTTCTGGGAGCTTACCTCTCAAACGGGGGTAAATCCTTTATCTGTATGTCTTCCACCTTCACCACGAAAGATGGTACTGTCAACTCCCGTATCCGTCCTACCCTGGCAAACGGCTCCATTGTAACCGATACCCGTGCCAATGTGCATTACTTTGTAACAGAGTATGGTATCGTAAATCTCAAGGGACTGTCTGCATGGCAGAAAGCAGAAGCGATCATTTCCGTTGCCCATCCAGATTTCAGAGATGAGCTGATTGCAGAGGCAGAGAAAATGAAGATCTGGAAAAACAGTAATAAACGGTAAAAAGCAAAATTTAAAAATCGAGTAGGAGGCAGTGACTCATTCCGAGTCGCCGCCTCCCTGTGTTTTAACTGTCATTTTCCGACAGCACAGCAAAGCCTCTGCCCGCTTCACCCGCTCGAGCCGCCTAGATGGAGGCATTCAGCGCAAGCAGATTGGTCTGTCCGGAAATATCCATGATAGACTAGGCAAGCTGATTGATCTTCTGCACTGACTGTGCCTGTTCCATGGCCGCCGTTGTCTTCTCCTGCACACTCTTGTACATCTGCGTGGTTTTGTTCTGGGCTTCTCCCGTGGTATTTTTCAGATCGTCCGCACGCACCTTGCTCTCCAGAGAAGCTTTCTCACTCTCCTTGGAATTGTCACAGATCGCCTGAGCGCGCTCCCAAATATGACTTACCGTTGCATTTACTGTCTCCATAGTCGCCGCCGTCTCCTGCATGGCAGCCGCAAGTCCTTGTGTCGTCTCCGTATTCTCACCGCTCATATCCTGCACCCGATCGGTGGTATTCGAGAGCTGATGTAGCGTATTTTCCAAATCTGAGTAGGTTCGCTGGATATCTGCCACCACAGAGCGGAGGCTTGCCCGCATCTCTCTCAAGGAATTTGCCATATTGCCGCTCTCATCCCGTCTCTTACAAAGTTTGTCGCTGTTCTCATTACTGGAGAAATTAAAGTGCGCCGTCTTAGAGACGATAGCATCAATCTGTGTAATCGGTCTGGCGATGGTCATGCCCATGGACATACCGATCACGCCGGCAGCGGCCACGGCAACGAGCGCACCTATCAGAATTAGCAGGGCAAGATGCCTTGCCGAAGCAGTCATCTCCTGATCCAATGCCGTCAATACATATCGCATTCCGTTTGTGAGTGTCACATAACTCATATCCAGCCCACATCCGGGTCGTCGGGTGAGCACTGGGAGAAATCCGAAGGAAAAACCGACGAAAAATCCTCTGTCTCACTGCTTCTCGCCCAAAAAGCACCGCTTTCCGGCTCCGTAAATTCCGGATTATAGCAGAAGATATAAGCAGTCATCGCACCTTCCATATTTCCAGCCACCTCATAGAGTATCTGACTCATGATCTTTGTGAAATTTTCCACATAAGCCTTGTCCGTCTTGAAAGCCTCCACATCCGCAAGCTGCTGCAGTGCCACCTGATGCACCGTGGTAACAGCCTGTTCTACATTGCCCATCTTCCTGTCAAGCTGAGCCGCCTGATTCTCGCATGCATACTGCAGCTCCTTCTTGGAGTCCTCATACACGGTCTTGCTGGAATTAAAAACACTAACCCCACCGCAGATGAAAGCGGTAAACAGGCTTTATAGATTCACGACCGCACAGGTGCTCTCCGTCTTATATTAGGGCACTTCCACTGAAGATATTGTTGAAACAGTCTGCTTTATTTTCCTGGTATTTCCTGACCCCTGCAATATGGATAAAGCGTAGACCTGCATACTGGTATGAATCAAGCCTTCGGTCAAAAGCATCATCCGTATGGGCGCTGACCAGATAGGTATTATCATCAATCCCCGTCACCAATAAGGTATGATAAAACCGCCCCTGCCCGTTTTGCAGTTGAATCACATCTCCTATCTCCAGACCATTTGCGTCAGTTTCTACGCCAAACGGACCATTTCCCTTGTTCGTCACCAAAAAATCATAAAAAAAGGATACTCCTGACCATGATGGGGCGCGATTATTTGAATTGCTGTAATACCAGCCATTCGTACGGTTGTAATTCATTTCACAGCTGCCCGCATATACACATTGTGACACAAAACTGGTACAGTCTCCACCAATGCCTGTAAAATTATAAAATAAAGGATTTCGGTCAAATGCCCATCTTCTGGCATACTCCACGGCAAATGTTCTGTTATAAGTCGTTGTAGTTAGCATAATCTTTTCCACCATTTTTTCTTACTATCTATTATATGATGCTAGGGTGCTGAACGTTCAGTGAACATTCATTTAGCACGATGCTATGCGCCAGTGGCGGAGAACTAGGGAGCACTACCAGGAATGGGCAACTGTTTTTCTGCTCATTCCTTTTACTTATTAGGGCTTTGTGGAGCAATAATGTTGCGGTTAGCAGAAGACTCTTATATTATTGATGCACAATCTTTGAAAATACTATATTTAAAGGCCACCATACACAAAATGCCACCAATATGGCCAAATTACCTCTGAGGCACTTCCTGAAGAAGACCATATTGTCCTCCAATCACTCTCATGCCATACTCCGTCCTGCCATTCAAATTCTAAAACATCCCCTCCACAATATCCTTCACCAATATAATAAACAGTTGCAGAAGTATCCGAGTAATCAAGAATTTTAAAGGTTTCCATCTTATCTGACAACATAGTATTTTGTTGGTATGCATCTACAAATTCATTATAATGTGAACGCGTCAAAATCTCACAGCGTATCAATGGGATTACCCAAATCGCCACCACCAGGGCTAATATAGCAAATACAATAATAATAGTACGTTTTACCTTCTTCTGCATCTCAATTTCCTCCTTAATAAGCTAAATGTTACGTATTTCCGCTTTATATTATTATCTACAAAACAGATTTTCGATACAAATCACAGAAATCAATCTGTTCTCTCTCAAATAATTCCTCCAGGGCATCACTGCCATATTTTTCTGCATATTGCGCTTCTTTTTCTGATATAGGAACAGCCAATAACCATTCCACAACTTTATCAGCAAGTGTTAAGCCCTGGTAACTTTCTTCCCACACAAAAGGAGGAACAAACATAATATGATTCAATTCGGAATCCTTCACGTATAATGAAATAACATCATAAAATATCGTTCCCGGCATACAACTATAATGGGAATTAATAATATTAAACGCACAAGTTGATAGGATTTCAGCCGCATATTCCTGCCTGTCATAAATTTTAATTATAAACTCTGTTCTAAGGGAAAGTTCATTTACTTTAAGACCAATCGAATAATCGCTCAAACCAACTGTAGAATAAAAAACCACATTCTGCCATGGAATATCCTTTATTGACATAATACTGACTAATGACTCATTTTTCTTGTCACTATAATGAGTAAACTGCGGTGTACCGCCTACAATTCCATGAATATGTTTCGCAATCCTTTGCTTTTCCTTTTTATTGTTCATTTTTCCTCTATTGTTATTACCTTTTCATTCCTTTCATCAAATAGACTCTTTACCATTAGATCTGAACGATGAATCCCCAAATATTTTCTCTAACATTTCTTCCAATTCACCCACAGCGATAAATAATTCATCAGGATAATTACAATATGACGCTTCTGTTGATAGTTGTGTATAGATAAAAAATAATAATCCAGCAATCTTTCTAGAGATATATTCCTCATTTCTTACCTTTTTTTCTATTTCTTCTAATAGCTCCCAAAAACGTTGAAAGGTTTCCTGATTAATTGTTTTCTTAGTCCGGGCAGGAACTAATAAATCTATAATCAATTCATGTATTTATTTGTGGATTAAAATTTTGAAATGCCTTTTTTCGTAATATTTTCCTCTCCACTTCTGTAACATTATCTGAAAAATTAAAATATCCGTTTTCTATATTAAAATATAATTGAAACTCTCTCTCCTTTTCGACTAGTCGACATAAATCCAAACACCAAGGACATTGTTTTAATTTGAATGGTTTTAAGCAGGTCTTTTTTCCTTCTGCCATCCACATAGTCCGTTTATGTTCCAATTTTAACCAAGCTAATATTTCTATTGTTATTACAGCCAAGTTGCTTGGTTCCATTTCCATGTCTGATGTAATAAGAAGTTTTCTATTGCGAGTTTCCATATAGTACAGTAAACGATCTACGATATCCCTCATCAGATGCGAATAGATTTCCCCGATATTTGCTCCAATAAATACGTGAGAATATTTTTCAAAATCCTGCCTCGTAGTAGTTCCTGTCAACACTCCTGCGAAATCCACATTCCCACGCTCTGCTGTCTGTGCATCAACTGTACTGTCTCCTACGTATAGCGCTTGTTCCTTATCCAGATGCATCTGGCTTAACATCGATAACAAGCCCTCTGGATTCGGTTTTTCCTCCTGCACATCCTCGGCACCAACAATAAAATCCACCAAATCTGCCACATGAAATTTGTCTAAAATTTGGTCAATGCGATAGTGGAATTTTGTCGTTACAATACCAACCTGAAAACCATTTTCCTTTAGTTTTCTTAAAGCATCCACAGTTCCCTCATATAAGGCAGTATGTGCTACCATGACTTCATCTGCCTTTTCCCGAAAGAAAGCAGAAAACCGTTCCGCTTCATCGGAATTTGTCTGCCCTGTTAATGCCATATAGGTATCTTTTAATGACAATCCTATGGTCTTTTTGATTTCCTCTATATTTCTTGCTCCATATCCTAATTGCTCCAAAGCATAATTGACACTTAGGGCAATCCCCTCTGTAGCATCCCCCAAGGTATAATCAAAATCAAAAATAATTCCCTTTTTCATCCTTTTCTCCCTGTATCTCTAAATTTTATTAAACCCTAAAAAGGAACTTTTTCGGAAAGCAGATTGATACAAATCCAATTCTCTCAACTTCCACTTCCTTTTTACTGGCTTTACATAATCTTTCCAGTAATAACTCATGTTTTTTGAAGAATGCCAATATTTCAGATCCGGCATCCCCTGTAACATATCCGACAAATCGTAAACCAGAGCATCTTGTCCCTGTGCGGCAGCATTTAATAAAATATCTAAGGCAGCACTGAGAACCCCTTCGAACTCCTGATATTTTTTATCACTTTCATTTTCCGTATGAATCGATTCCTGGAGGGACAATACAATATGTTTCAAATTTTCATCCCTTGTGTTACTTCTGATATCTATCATAACATCTTTGAAATTATGTAACAATTGATCATTCATTTTTACTCATTACCCCACTTTCTTCTCTGCATCTTTCCAATATTATATTGGAATTGATAAACCCTATTTCAAAAAGATCTTAATGTCAGCTGCATCGTTTTCTGTCTGTAAATCATGAATAATCCATAAATAATATCTCTTTCCCTCTTGCTCAAACGTAATAATCTCATCTATCTCCTGTCCATCCACCATTACATCGCCAATCTTTTCGTTGTCCGAAATGCCCCAGGCAGGTAAAACCATATATTTTTTACCAATATGTATAATTTTCTTATAACTCTTTCTAGTAGAATAACTCAGATCAGATAATACTGTTGTTTCCCAATCATATTTCTCGGGTTGATTTTCAATATAAAAAACATTCTTGCGTTCTCCAATGTAATAATAACGTCCCTCCTGAATTAAAAATTCGTAACCAATCACCTCATTTTTATGCAACACAAACACTTTTGCAACATTTTGGGTTTGCGCTGTGTATAGTTCATCCTCTCTAACATAATCTTTTGCAACCGCTTTCATCGCATCCTCAAGCGTTTCATATGCTTTTTTGCCTATTCCCCGGCTATATAAAGTCGCGTTAAGATGATTTCCCAATATCGTATTCTTTGAATCGATCCCTCCTATAAACCAGAACAGAGCTCCAAATAAGCCCAATATTATTATAATAGCAAATATAATAAAAACCTGTTTTCGTTTTTTATTCATTTTACTCCAATTCCCCACATATCGTTCTCTCTTTTCTGTAACGTTCCAAATCTATATTGACGTTATTAAAACATCCACCCCAGCACAATCACATAATACCATCCATTTAATAATTTCCAAATCTTTACCACTGCATTTCATAAGGCGTACCATGAGAAAGCAAGATACCATCTGTAAGCTGAATACAAAGTATGCAGGTATTGATATCGGAAAAATCTGTGTGACCATTATCAATCCATTCTGCAAAAACGGATTTCAGTTTATCTGCAATAGCTTCATTTTCCTTGCTTCCAAAATACCCCAGATTCATTCCTTTTCCATGACCTGTAAACCATTCACCGGAAATTGCCACAACTGGATTTTGCTCAATTTGTTTCATCTTTGAGGAAAGTGCATGGGTAATCACATAAAATGCCCCCTCTTCATAATATCCATTGACAAAGCGGACACAAGGTATATTGCCATCCAGGGTAGCTAACGCAATCACACTATCTTTATGAAACCGCTCCATCATGATAGACTCCATCTTATTTGTAGTTTCCATAATTTTACCTCCTTTTCTACAACACCTTTTCTAAATTCTCCAGTAATCGATCTAAATCACTACCGATTTTTTCTGGAACCATAAACATATCCTGAAACAAAAGCGTAATATTTTCTTGAAAATTTTCTGGAAGTATCTGGCATTTTTCTATACATAATTCCACCAATCGTTTCTCTCCAGGATGCGTCAATTGATTTAATGCAAATATAATATCAAAATACGATGCCATAAACTCCGTTACCCTGTGATTGATACTGACCAGATCCCCTCGGTCTACTGCTTTTTTATCTGGTTTCGATAAGCGGGTAATGCCGTTTTTAATAATTTCATGTTATGTTCAATAATATTATTTTTCAGCTGTATCGGATATCATATTCTCTCTAATCCTCTTTTCCAAACAGATTATTGCGATGCTCCTTCTTAGCGGCACATTGTGATTAGCGGCAATAATTCCGTTAAATTATGTATGGTCTTGTCCTGTCCATAGTTTTTGATAATATTATCTCTATTGATGAGAACTGCAAATGCACCTGCATTTCTTGCACAGACCATATCTTTTTCTTCATCACCTACAAACATAATTTCAGATATGTTTCTTTGCATTTTTTCACTGACTATTTCTAATCCTTTCGTACATGATTTCCTATATCCAGTATCATTTGATGTGAAAGGATAGTCTATATATTTTATAACAGAAGCTATGTCTTCCAATGCATAACTATTATCCATGCCATATGCCACATCTGACAATGTTCCTATCTGTACTCCTCTCAAAGAGAGATTTTTTAGTGTTTCTTCCACATCAGGAAACAAAAAAGCATCCCGCCTGAAATAGGTATAAAAACTTTCTTTCACCTGTTTCATTTCTTCCAGCGGAATATCCATACCATTTAATATTTCAGTAAAGATCTCAGTAGAAGAAACTTCATAATCCCTCTGATGAATTCTCGTGTTATATTTCGTCAATACTCTGTCGGCATTTTGATAATATTCTTCTGAAAAAGTGTAGTTATACTTTTCTGCAATATGCTCAAATGCCGGCCTGTACAATTTAGACCAATTCATTGGAGTTTTATATTTAACCAATGTTTCGCCAATATCAAATACGACTGCTTTCAACATATCGTTTTCCTTTCTGTTTGTTTGACGGTTTTGTTATATTATACGGCTAAAAACGTATTGCATCAAGTTAAAGACCAGTGAAAAATTTTGCAGATACTTATAATTTTGTTATTTTATGATGATATAATGTCAAAATTGCCTGTATTGATTAATTTCATTCCTGATGGGTAATCACAAAAACAACTTTCTTCTTTGCCAGATTTCTCAAAACCTCCATAATTCTTGTTTCCCGTTCCTGATCCAAAGCAGAAGTCGGCTCATCCAAAAAGTAAACATCTGCCCTCTTTAATAATGTTCTTGCCAAAAGAATTCTCTGTCGCTGTCCACCCGATAGATTAGAACCATTTTCTGACAATTTGCTATCCAGACCATTTTTCATATTACTAACAAATTCCCATGCATCCACTGCCTGCAATACTTCCACCATCTCTTTTTCCGATACATCGGGTTTTGCGTAATATAAGTTTTCCCGAATTGTTTCTGGGAATAATGTCATTTCCTGCATTTGACAGGAAATTTTCTGATACCATTCCTCATGACCAATATCTGAAAGTTCCACCCTATCATTGATAAAAACACGCCCTCTCTCATAGGGATATATTTTACTTAAAATCGAAAGTAAGGTAGATTTTCCAGAACCACTTTTCCCTCGTAATAAAAAGATATTTCCACGTTCCATTTTCAAGTCCACATGACACAACACATCTTTCGAAATAATATCCGTCTCACCTTTCTGACACAGAGAAGCATTCCCATTCCCTTCTTTCAGCGCAGAATCGTAGGCAAAGGACAAGTTCTCTATGCTAATCCGTTCAATGGGATCTATTAATTTATGCTCTACTTCTATTTCATCGTTTTCAAGCAACTCCACTACACGTTTTACACTGGGATATTCTTCTATGATTTCTGTGTTTCGATCTGATAAGTCCTGTATGGCAGAAACAAAATAAGTATAATAGCTTATAAATACCAGCAAGCCCCCTATTTCCAGCGCTCCTCTGGAGATAAAATACCCGCCTAATACATATACCCCTAGTTTCATAACAAACTCATTTTTCAACTGAGGTACAATCAGAAAACGTAAAGTCCAATAATTAATCCAATGACTAAAATAATCCGCATATTGATGCAAATAATTTTGGAATACTTTGATATCTGCATCTTCCGTTTGCAATAATTTCTTTTGCTTCCAGACATACATATCCCGTTGTATCCAGTCATTTATTTTCTCAGAATTTTTTCGATTCTTCTCTGTTAAAACCTGCTCTTTTCTTCCCAGATAATTATTCAGTCCTACAGTAACCGGGATACATAAAACAGCCATAAGGGATAAATGCCACTCTGTAATCCCCATAAATATCAAGGAACAAACAGCAATTCCCAACTGCACTACATAATCGATCTTTTGCGCATAATAAATGCTACAGACTTTTTCTGCATCTTCATCCAGACGCAATTTCTTATCTCCTGTATTTTGGAATATCTGTCCTGCCGTTTCTCTAGCAAAGGAATTCCAAATTATTTTACGAAACTGCAAAAGAACGGAAAAATATAGTTGGTTTTTAATCTTAACTGCCATAATTTTTCCCGCCATTTCAAATACAGCAAGCAACAAATACCCCAGAAAAATCCACTGCAAAAGCCTCCATTTTTGATCCATGATGACACTGTCCAGAAACACCCGATATAATAACGGTTTTAACAGCATAAAACACAATAAAATAACCTGCAAAACAATTTCTGCAGCAAATAGGTTCCTATTTCCCTTAACTGTATTCTCAATTTTTTGTATCAATTCCTTCCGTTTCATTTTCTTCCTCATTTCTGAATTTTATTATGTCAATCATGATAAATCATTCCACATTATTGAAAATTGTTCCATGTAACTGCACTATGACACAAACCCTTATTCATTATAGCAAGAGGATTCTGTCACAAATTTCCAGTGTGGATTTTCTATGAGATACCAGAAAAACTGTTCTGCCACGACAAAATTCCTGTAGATTTTCTAAAACTTTTTCTTCCGTTTCACGATCTAGATTAGCAGTAGGTTCGTCCAACAAGACCAATTTGGGATTTTTCAGATATAATCTGGCAAGTTCTAATCGCTGCTTTTCTCCACCAGACAAAGATACTCCTGACTCTCCCAGAATAACATCCAATACCGTTTCATTTTTCTCACAATACTCCTCTAAACCTGCCTGATACATTGCCTGTATCAATTCCTCATCGCTGTAATTCCCCCCTGCCAGTTGAAGATTTTCCCGTATCGTGCCATCTACAATAAGCCCTTCCTGGGTCATGATTCCAATTTGCTGGCGTAACTCTTTTAACTGAAACTGACGCATATCTGTTCCATTAATCTGAATGCTGCCAGACTGGGGCAGCTGCAAGGTGGCAAGTATGGATAGCAAAGTGGTTTTTCCACATCCGCTTTTCCCCGAAACTCCCACAATTTCATGGGAATTCTTTGCATTCAAATGATGCAACACCAAATTTTTCCCATAAGAAAAATTAAGATCCTTGACTTGCACATGAAGAAACTGATTCGGCAAATTTTCAGTTCCCTTCCATTGCTCCGTGGGAAGTTCCAGAAATTTTTTCAAATGATTAACATAAGGCATGCGAGAATAGGCATTCTGCCAATTAACAAATACCTCATCTAATAACTCTTTGCATTGATCATAATATGTAAACAAAACAGTCATAGTCCCTAAGGTAATCTGTTTTTTGTAAATTAGATAGGCTGCCCCAGCATATAACATAATTTGCAGCACCAACTGTAATAGTTTTAAAATCTCCTCTGTCACCGTAATAATTTCATTAAAGTATGCCTTTTTGGAAAACAAATCCTGACAATGCCCTTCCAGTTTTTTCTCTGTATGTTTAACAGCATGTAACAGCAAAATATCCTGAAATCCCCTCAGAATTCCCCAGAGCCAATTGACAAAAGCTTCATTTGCTGCCTGTACCTCCTTGGATGCAGCTTTTGTCACTCCCTTACTTTTTTCCAAAAGCAGTGTGGATAACACTAAAAGACAAGCGAAAAATATACCAAAGTATGAATTAATCCGAAACGCCATAAAAATAATAAACAAAATCCGTATTATCCGATTGATTTGATGAATAATTCCCCGCACAACAAAGTGAACACATTCCTCCGGATACCAGAACATATGACATAGCAGTTCCCCATGCTCCCGTTTCATAAATTCCTGGAAAGATAATCTTTTATATTGCCTGAAAATATCTTCCTTAATATTTCCGGCATATTTGGTGATCAACTGATTGTGCTGCCGATAAATCCCCATAAACCCTATCCAGCTAAGGATATATAAGAGCGTAGTAACTCCACCTGTTCTCAAAAACATTGCCATATCCTTTTGGTACAAAATAGTATCAATCATCCTGCCAAAGCAAAGCGGTATCAGCAATTCCAATACCGTCACTAATAGCCAGCCAAGATAAAATAACAAGAAACCTTTCCACCACTTCTTCATGTAGGGTTTTAAAAAAAGAATGGTATCCTTAAAACCAAATTGTTCTTCCATAGAAACCTCACTTCCTATTCACTTAGAGTAAAAAAGTAAGCGCCTAGTGTTAGGGTAGTCCCAAATCCGAACTGGCATCCCCCGTGG
>CAYPEW010000076.1:0-13349 GCA_964409845.1 uncultured Jutongia sp. | reverse complement strand
TCCTGTTTTCCAGTATCTATGCCATAATGTATGAAATCCTGAAACCGTTGGAATTCTGTAATAATGCGGAATAAATGCATACTTTTTGTAGACACTTCCATATCCAGCAGATTGTGTAAGACTGGGGTCATATTGACATAGAATACTACATCGGATACCTCCAGCTTGCCCTGCAGATAATGCTGTAAAACAATTCCAAATACGGCAATTTGAAATATCGTTAAACCAGTAAGATAAAACATATCGCCAATTCCCCGGTTCGAAAGTTCTTTTTTCTTTAAACGAAGGCGTTCCTTCAGATAACCATTTACTAAACCAGAAAGCCAGGAATTCATGTGATACAGACGAATATCTTTTGCCATGGAGAAATCCTGGGTTTTCCGGGTAACATAGTCCATTTTCTGCCAGGAATCGGAGACCATCTGACCGTATTTTCCTTCATTTTTGCGAAACAGTTTAATATTTAGGGTTGTGCCCAGAAAGACATCAGCAAATAAAAGGATAATCAGCAGCCAGGATAATTTGCCCAGATAAAACAGGTAGACTGCCATATTACCCAGTGCTGCTACAATCCCAATCAAAGTGGGCATGAAGTCCATTAGTTGTGCCCGTTCCTGACTTCCGATAGTTCCACCAAAGAGACTTTCCTTTGCCATATTCCGTATTGAGAGAAATTCGGTATCTTCCAGATAGCCATAATCCACATAGAGCAGTTTATCTGTATAGTCATTTTGCATCTTCTGAGTAACCAGTCGGTTTCCATGTTCTGTTTTAGAACGCATTTTTTCTCGGATCATGATACAGAGCATCAGTACTAGCACCAGAGCAAGGATGCTGAGTCCCATTTCTGCAATGCTTGCTTTGTGTTCCAGTTTTTGGATAATCATTTTAGGAAGATACACCTGCAAATAGTTAGCAACTATATAGGCAGGGAAAAATAAAATACCATATAAATACAGTATTTTTTTCTCTTTCCAGATATATTTCAGATATCCGCAGAAAGCGGATAGACGAACCGTTTTTTTCATAAGCATACTCCTGTTGTGAAATGACCGCCCACACTCCCCACAGGTATCTGTGGGGAAATAGTACATCATAAATAAAATTGTTGATAGCGAATGCAGTTTATGATATACCGGCTTCGTGGTGCGGTTAAATGATGAGAAAATGTAGTAGCATTCAAAGAATAGCATATTTTGCGAAATGAATGTGTCTGTATGCATAAACGGTCATTCTCACAGCATGAGTGGTAAGTGTGAGAAGATGTTCTAAATTTGACGTTCTAAATTTGACGATGCGTTGCGTCCGCATCTAATTGTTGCGTTGCAACAATAAAAGAACATCTACAGTTCGCACAGCGTTTGTGCTGTTGCGAACTTACTCACACTGGAAGAACGCAGAGGCGGCGTTCTTCCCATCGAGCTATTGTAGGATAGAGATGGATTTTTTATTGATTATTTGTATTAATTGCCAGAGTGATAGATTACGAATGAAAGGGGAGCATAATTTCCGTAGCGAAAACTCCGGGTTCATCTTTGCGATTCAGATAACCATGTTTTTCCTGTATGATTTTGTCAATACGGTACAATCCAAATCCATGCCCTTCCCCTTTTAGGGAATAGTATTTCTGGACTCTGTGTTTTTGATTCGTGCTATTGGTAATGGATATATAGAATTGTTTCTTGAATAGACCAATATAAATGCGGATAAACCGTTCTTCCTGGTCAGTGATTTTTTCGCATGCTTCAATGGCATTGTCCATTAGATTGCCGAAAATCACACAAAATTCCACATCGGACAGGGGAAGCTGCTCCGGTATGCTGGCAGTGACGTCCAAGCGGATTTGCCTGGATTTTGCCAGGGATATCTTACTGTTAATAATGGCATCTGCCATAACATTTCCTGTTTTAATTACATGGTCTACATTGCTAAGATCTTCATTCATTTGGGAAATATAGGCAATGGCATGTTCCCACTCCCGGTTTTCTACATGGATCTTTAGTACCTGCATATGATTTTTGTAATCGTGTCGCCAGCCTCTCATTTCGTGATAGGAGTTATTAATTTCTTCCAATTGACGGTTCGTCAGATCGTTCTGATATTGTTCCAGAACTCGAATAAACTGTCTGGATAGCACGATCCGTAACAGGACGATTCCGATAACCAGTACAAGCAGTATGCATACTGACAGGATAGTGATTGTAGTGGTTGTTAGTTCTATTATCATGCTAATCTCCATTCTGTATTTTGTCAGAGTTTTTTCATTTCTTCTTTGTAAAATTGGATAAATGCTTCATTTACAGCAGTATATAGTCGTCTGCTGACAGGGACTTTACGGTAAAAATTATTTTTTTCATCATTTAGAATTAAATGATTTTTTTCAATCGTATTTACATGTAAAAGATTAATCAGTATTCCACGGTGACAGGTAATAAACAAATCAGATATTAATTTTTCGCGAATTTCCTTCATGGAAGAAAGGGTTTGAAATACACCTCTCTGAGTTGTATATTCCAACTTATGCGAAAATACTTCTATCATATAGATCTCTCTCTGTAGCAGTTTGATAGTGGTATTATCTTCCGTTTGTAATAGGAGAAAGGGTTCCTGTTGCTGGTTTTTCTCATATATGCGATCCAGACATTGGTATATCTTTTGCCTGTCAATCGGTTTGAGGAGATAATTAATGGCCTCTACTTCATAGCCTTCCATAATATATTCTTTTTCTCCGGTTACAAAAACGATGGACATATCATAAGATTGCTGTCTCAGGCGTTTTGCCAGGGTCACTCCATCCTCCCCTGGCATTTTAATATCCAGAAATAATGCATCAAAGGAATGATCTTCTAGGGCGAAGGAAAACGATGCGGCATTCTCATAGGAGGTAATTTCGATATCTATTTTATTTTGTACAGACCAGCGCCGGATTATGTCACAGAGCCAGTCGGCTTCCTCTTTCCTGTCTTCACAGACTGCGATATTCATAGTTTTCCTCTTTTCTGCATAATTGATTCTACGTTGTTAGTAATATATATGGTTTAAGCATTAACAATGACAGGTTAGTAGATTTTGGAGAATTTGTCAATTGGGCTTGTGGTTTGACTTTCCCCATTTTTTTTATACAAAAACAAGAACTATTTCTGGGTGGATAATTTCTGCTTATCCGTCATATAGTGATTTGTGTCTGCCGTGAATCTGTCTGCTTGTGTGCAAAAAATGGGGAAAGTCAAAACAAAAAATAACTTGACGACACCATCTATCCGTGGTATATTAGATGGGCGATGTAACAGTCTTTTTTTTATGCCCAAAATTTTGGACACTATTATGGAGGAAATGGAGGTAACATGTCGTGAGAGTGAAAATTACTTTAGCATGTACAGAATGCAAGCAGCGTAACTACGATACGACGAAAGAAAAGAGAAACCATCCGGATCGGATGGAAACCAAAAAGTATTGCAGATTCTGTAGAAGACACACATTACACAAAGAGACCAAATAAAGTGGTTTCATCATGTAAGTGAAAGGAATGAGGTTTTAGTATGGCAAATTCTGAGAACAACGAAGATATTATGCAGGACGAACCAAAGAAGACAGAGAAATCTTCTGCGAAGAATGCAAAGAAAAAAGGTGGTGCGTTCCAGGCGTTAAAGGCTGAGTTTCGTAGAATCGTCTGGCCGGACAAGGACACGATCATCAAAGAATCAACGGCAGTTGTCGTTTCAACGATCATTTTAGGCATCATCATTGCACTGCTTGATTTGTTAATCAAGACAGGCCTTGATAAGATTTTCAGTTAGGATAAGGGTGATAACGTATGGCAGATACAGAAGCGCGTTGGTATGTAGCTCATACCTATTCCGGATATGAGAACAAGGTAAAGATGGATATTGAAAAGACCATCGAGAACCGTGGTCTGCAGGATCAGATCCTGGAAGTATCCGTACCTATGTTAAATGTTGCAAAAGAAGGCGATGAGAGCAAAATTACGCAGCAGAAGATGTTTCCGGCTTATGTATTGATTAACATGATTATGAATGATGACACCTGGTATGTGGTTCGGAATACCAGAGGTGTAACCGGATTCGTGGGACCGGGATCCAAGCCGGTACCTTTGACGGAGGAAGAAATGGCAAGCATGGGACTGAAGATTGATGCGCCAAATGCTCCATTCAGCATAGGCGACTCTGTGGTTGTCAAGTCCGGTGTTTGGGAAGATACAACAGGTATCGTCAGACAGATCGACCATCAAAATCGTATGGTTACGATTAATATTGATATGTTTGGACGTGAGACACCGGTGGAAATCAGCTTTAACGATGTCGAGGTCGTATAATGAATATGGTTTGTTAAGCAAGATATTTCATCAACACGGATCAATGCATCAGCGTTGCCGGCATGGTCCGCAAGTAAAGGGCAGCGTAGAAATGAGGTAAGACAAATGGCTAAGAAAGTCGAAGGATATATTAAATTACAGATTCCTGCTGGAAAGGCAACTCCAGCACCGCCGGTTGGTCCTGCTCTGGGTCAGCACGGTGTAAATATCGTACAATTTACAAAAGAGTTTAATGCACAGACCGCTAACCAGGATGGTATGATCATCCCTGTAGTAATTACAGTATACCAGGATAAGAGCTTTAGCTTTATTACCAAGACTCCTCCTGCAGCTGTATTATTAAAGAAAGCCTGTGGTCTGGAGCATGCTTCCGGCGTTCCAAATAAGAACAAGGTAGCCAAGATTTCTAAAGCAAAAATACAGGAAATTGCAGAGACAAAGATGCCAGATCTGAATGCAGCATCTTTGGAAGCTGCCATGAGCATGATTGCTGGAACAGCCCGCAGTATGGGTATTGAAGTAGAGGACTAGAAGACTTGAAGTTTCACTAACGCATGAAAAACATTATGCGAAGTGAAACTAAGTCAAGTCTGGAAGAACGCAAAGCGTTCTTCTCATGGAGAGCCGTTATTTCGTAGAGGTTTTTCATGTATTGTCAAATTAGGGATTAAAAAAAGATTGTTGTTGTTTGAACGTTGTGGGAGGCTGGCACACAGGTGCCGATAAACCCGCCGTTACTACCACCAGGAGGTTATTGAATATGAAAAGAGGAAAGAAATATACGGAAGCTGCCAAGAAGATTGACAGAACCAAGCAGTATGAAGTAGAAGAAGCCATTAAATTAGTAAAAGAGACTTCCATTGCGAAGTTTGATGAGACTGTTGAGGCTCATATCAGATTAGGTGTAGACGGACGTCACGCAGATCAGCAGATCCGTGGTGCTGTCGTATTGCCACATGGAACTGGTAAAACCGTTCGTGTTCTGGTATTCGCAAAGGGAGAAAAGGTAGACGAGGCATTGGCAGCCGGTGCAGATTATGCCGGTGGCGAGGAATTGATTCCAAAGATCCAGAATGATGGATGGTTTGAATTCGATGTTGTAGTAGCTACCCCTGACATGATGGGCGTTGTAGGACGTCTGGGTCGTGTGTTAGGACCAAAGGGCTTGATGCCAAACCCAAAAGCTGGAACAGTTACGATGGACGTGACCAAGGCTGTTCAGGATATCAAGGCTGGTAAGATTGAATATCGTCTGGACAAAGCTAATATTGTACATGTACCAGTAGGAAAGGCTTCTTTTACAGAGGATCAGCTGACAGAGAATTTAGAGACTCTGATTGCGGCTATTACCAAGGCAAAACCAGCTGCTGCAAAGGGACAGTATTATAAGAGCTTCACTCTGGCGACCACGATGGGACCAGGAGTTAAACTGAATATGTCAAAATATGCATAAGGTCTTTTGATCCTGCATATTTCGATGCAATAGAAAAAAGCGATTCTTCTAAATGAGGAATCGCTTTTTGCTTATTTGATAGGAATTATGCAACCGATCAACCTTTTGCATCAAAGCTGCCATTTGTTTCTGGATTTGCCAACAGGGTTTCCAGTAATTCAGCCTCCGATGCATCTGCGCTATTAATTGTATTCTTAGACTGCTCTAGTTCTTCGGACTGATCCTCCACCATACGTCTGGCAGCGCGTTTTGTCTGCTGGGAATAACTGCGGATGGAGGTCATAAATTCACTGTCCTTACCAAAGAATCGTTCGATTTTGGAAGGGCTGCATTCGCCGAATTTGGATTTGTCCAGGGAAAGTTTTCCACTGGCTCCGATGGTAATGCCAAGACTTTCCAGTTCGTCTTTATTATCCTTGGTGAGCTGTGTGATCTGACGTTTTAGTTTGTTAATGCTGTCAGAATCACAGTTGCCAGTACTTTCCACCAGGTTGTTATATGTTTCCACGAACAATTTGGCATTGGTTAAAATTTCCGATGCATTATCGGAAGAATATTCCAGACTTCTTAATTTTTCAGTAACTTTTTTTACAGCGTCGGAATCAGCCTGTATCAGATCTTTGCTCTTAAGCGTTGGACGATTTCCAGCTTTACGTGCAAAGCGGTTGGATGAATACAGATTCCGCAGATAATAGTCATAGGAATAATTGATTGAGGTTGACATGATGATTCCCTCCTTATATTGGTAAAATTAGCATAAACATGAATATCTATCTTTATTATCGGACAATTTCAGGAATAAATTAAGAATCTTGACATGAAAGGAATAATATCATAGAATATTACTAATTGGGATTATGAGAATGATGGGGGACTAGTGTCCTCTTGTATAATGTTCCGATCTCTTTTTGAGAAGACAATGATAGTATGTGCATATTGACGAAAGGGCTGATCGTAAACATGGATGAAAATTTTAAAAAGCAGCTAGAGGAAAATGGTGTGGATGTGGATGCCACTCTCAAGCGATTTATGGGCAAAGAAGCCCTATTCATGAAATTTATCGTGAAGTTTGCGGATGATGGGAGTTGTCAAGGAATCCGGACGGGATTGGAGAACCGGGACATACAGGCAACATTTGAACGAGCACATTCCTTAAAGGGTGTGGCAGGGAATCTGGGGATTGCTCCGGTGTATACCCTGGCTGCACAGATTTCTGATCTGTTTAGGGGCAAGCAGGAGGCTACGGAAGCAGAGTTAGATCAGGCTATGGAGCTGCAGAGTCAGTTGGAGGAAAAATGTGAAAGCATTTATCGCCTGATTGAGCAATACAAAAGCGAATAGTTGTTTATCGTGCATTTCACTATGCAGAAATGAGGTGTTTTATGGAAAAACAGCAGATTTTAATCGTGGATGATGAGGAAGTAAATCGCGCCATATTAAGTGGTGTATTTGAGGAGGAATATGAAATTCTGGAGGCATCAAATGGTAAGGAAGCCATTAGCCGAATTCAGGATAATTCTGGCATAGTCTTAATTTTATTGGATATTGTCATGCCAGAGCTGGATGGCTTTGGGGTGCTGGAGTACATGAAGCAGGAGTCTATCCAGGAAAAGATTCCGGTTATTCTGATTACTGGTGAAACGGTGCAGGACAGCGAGGATCAAGCATATTCCTATGGTGTGGCGGATGTGATGCACAAGCCGTTTTATCCTCATATTGTAAAGCGTAGAGCAGAAAATATTATCGAATTATATCAAAATAAATTACATATGGAGCAGCGGCTCAAGGAGCAGGAGGAAGCTCTGTGGGCGCAGGAAAAGAAGATTCGTGAAAACAATGAATTCATGATTGATGCCTTGAGTTCTGTGGTTGAGTTCCGGAATTCAGAGACTGGGGAACATATTAAGCGAATCAAATATTTTACCAGAATTATGTTGAAATATCTGATGAAGTATTTCCCGAAATATGGTTTGACAGATGTGCAGGTGGATGAGATTGCCAGGGCAGCAGCACTGCATGATATTGGCAAAATTGGTATTCCGGATGCAATCTTATTGAAACCAGCTCGTTTGACTCCGAAGGAGTTTGAAGTGATGAAAACCCATACCACAATAGGATGTGAGATGCTGGAAAAGCTTCGCAAGGATGAGGAGTCGGAAGATTCGTTCTATCGGTATTGTTATGAGATCTGCCGTCATCATCATGAGCGATGGGATGGTGGTGGATATCCGGATCATCTGGTAGGTGATGATATCCCGATCAGTGCTCAGATTGTCGCTGTGGCAGATGTATATGATGCCTTGGTTAGTCCGCGAGTATACAAGAGTGCCTATGCCAATAATATTGCCTATGACATGATTATGAAAGGGGAATGCGGTCAATTCTCGCCAGATGTACTGGAGTGTTTTGAACTGGCAAAGGTTGACTTCTTCAATATTGTGGAAGTGATTAAAATGTTTACATTTTCGTGATGTAGAGAATTTACCAATGCGGTATCTGTGCGTAGGCGGATACAGGATTGCCTGATATGACGATCAGCGCAGAAAAGGGGAATTTTATGGAACAGTGTAATAGCGATTTATTTCCAGTAAAGTATGCACTGGAAATGGTCATATTATTTGACAAGACGGGAAAAATAATTTATGCGAATGATGCAGCTGAGAAAAATCTTTCGTATGAAGAGGGGCTGTACAATAGGAGTATCAGTGATATTTTTCCAAATGAATTTAAAAATACAGAACATGGACTGGAAATAAAATATCCTATCGGTTCTACAATGCGGAATATGGTGGCATACCGACAGAACCTTACCTGTTTCCCGGTAGAGGCGAAAATTATTGAGAGTGATACACAGCCGGATCTTTATGTATGTATGGTCAATAATATTTTAGAAAAGGATTATTTGAGCCGGGAAATTAGTCAGGTAAAGCAGGAGGCACAGCAGGCGGCAAAGGTCAAATCGGAGTTTGTAGCCAATGTGACCCACGAATTGCGGACGCCAGTTAATGGTGTTCTGGGAAATACCAGGGATTTACTAGAGTTGGAGAATGATTCCCAGAAGTTAAAACTATTACATATTATTGAGGGATGTTGTCAGGATATGAATAAGATTATCAACAATATCCTGGATTTCTCCAAGTTAGATGCTGGGAAATTTACATTAGAACAACGTAAATTTCATTTCCGAGATATGTTGGATTATGTAAAGGCAAATCATACCAGCAATATGACAGAGAAAGGATTGGAGTTTTTTATGACGGTATCTCCCCAGATACCGGAGTATATCATTGGTGATGAACTTCGAATTAAGCAGGTTCTTAACAATCTATTGTCCAATGCGTTAAAATTTACTGCAGCAGGTAAGGTGACTGTTGAGGTCATTCAAACTGCCAGAGTTAAGAATAAGATTGAGTTATTCTTTCTGGTGATAGATTCCGGTATTGGTATTAGTCGGGATGAAAAAGATAAATTATTTCAGAGTTTTTCTCAGGTGGATGCATCTATTTCCAGAAAGTATGGCGGCACCGGATTGGGATTGAATATTTGTAAGCAGTTAGTAGAATTGATGGGCGGACAAATCAACGTGGAGAGTGAAAAGGGAAAAGGTAGTGCGTTTTCATTCTCAGTTTGGGTTGAAGCCTGCGAAGAAAACAAAAATGATTTGGCGGGTAATGAGCTGACAGGACAGGATGTGGATATGTCACCATCGTCCAATACTAACGTGTCAGCGTTATTCTCAGAGATGGGAGACGATACAGAGCAGGGTGGTTTATGGCAGTTTGGCAGCGAGGAAAACAGGGAGGCATTAGAGAGAAATATGTCAAAATTGATCCTGTGTGTTGAGATGGAAAACTGGGGGAAAGCAGAAATGTTTATGGATACGGTTCGTCAGTTGACAAAAAATGCTCCTCAGGAGGTAGCCCGGGTAGTTCTGAGACTTAAGATGGCAGTACAAAAGGAGAACTACGAAAAAATTACAGCAGAATTTGCGAAATTAGATGCCATTCTGCAGTCAGAGGAGGTGGCTGAATGAGTCACAAGGATGACGGCACCAGCAGGGGGACGGTTCTTGTTGTAGATGATGTGGAAATAAACAGGGATATATTGGAACTAATTATTCAGGATATGGGATGCAAACCAGTCTTGGCGGAGAGTGGTGAGGCAGCATTGGAAGTGATGAAAACTCAGTTGCCGCAGTTAATCTTGTTGGATGTTTCCATGCCTGGAATGAGTGGTTATGAGCTGTGCAAGAAACTCAAGGAATCGGAGAAGACCAGAGAGATTCCTATCATCTTTATCTCAGCACATGACGGCTCTGAGGATATCGTCAAGGGTTTTAATTATGGCGGTGAAGATTATATTACGAAACCATTTATTTCAGAGGAAGTGCAGGCGAGAGTAGGTGCCAGGCTCAAATTATATGAGATGACCAAGGAACTGAAGGAAATGAATAGAAAACTTCAGGTTTCGGTCAACGCACAGCTGAAACAGATGGAACAGGAAAAGAAAAAGATATTATATGTGTTAGCTGAAATAGCAACACAACATACCCCCTATGATAAGGTTTATACAGAAAGATTGGGTAAGAACTGCAAAACTCTGGCGCAGGGGATGCAACTTTCCACCTTGTTCGAGAAGCAGATTTCGGACACATACATTGACACAATTGGCTTAGCAGCATCGCTTTGCGATATTGGGAATCTGGGTATTCCTAAGGCGGTCTTGGAAAAGGATACAGAATTAACGGAAGAGGAAACAGAAGTTTTGCAAAATCATACTAATATAGGCGCCAGATTGCTGGAATCATTTAGCAGTGACGACTATAATGACTTTATCAATATATCAACCGATATTGCCAGATACCATCACGAAAATTGGGATGGCAGCGGCTATCCGGAGGGGTTGAAACAAGATGCAATTCCACTTGCAGCACAAATTGTTTCATTGATGAGTAGATTTTGTACATTAACAGAGAAAGGGAAAAACAGCAAGCAGGATGCCCTGGAAATTATGCGGGCAGAATCTGGTAAAAAATTTAATTCGGATATTTTCGAGATTTGCTGTAAAATATCTCGTCAATTCATCTAGAATATTGTATCATTTTGATGTAATACTCTGGGTGTCCATCGTGAAATACTTGTGTTGCATTAGCAAAATTGACGGAGGATGGAATTTTGATAACAGATGAAGAATTTACAAGAATTTCAGTATTCATGAAAAGGAAATATGGGATAGACCTCAGCCAGAAAAAGGTTATTGTCAATGGTCGTCTGGAAAACTATCTAAAGAGAAATGGATGGAACACCTGTACCGAGTTTTTGGATGAGGTTAAGAAGGATCAGACAGGAGAAAAAGAAAGAGTTTTAGTCAATTATCTCACCACTAACCATACCTATTTCATGAGAGAATTTGTACATTTTGATTTTTTCAAGGATGTGGTACTTCCTTGGCTACGGGTTAAGGAGGAGCGCACTAAGGATCTGAGAATTTGGTGCGGTGCTTCTTCCACTGGAGAAGAACCATATATGATTGCCATGGTGTTAGCCGATTTCTTTGGATTGGCAAGAGATCAGTGGGATACCAAGGTTCTGGCAACCGATATTTCTACCCAGGCATTGCAGACAGCGGTCCAGGGAATTTATAGTGCGGATCGACTGGAAAATCTTCCACCACATTGGAAGAAAGCTTTTTTGCAACCATTACCGGGGAAGATGCAGTATCAGATTAAGGATGAATTGAGGCAGGAAGTGATTTTCCGGAAACTTAATTTGATGGATCCGTTTCCATTCCGCAAGAAAATGCATACTATTTTTTTACGGAATGTAATGATATACTTTGATGAACCAACAAAGCGGGAGTTAGTCCAAAAGATATACGATGCATTGGTGCCAGGAGGATACTTATTTATAGGAACTACGGAGACGCTGGATAAGGTACCGGGAACATTTGAATTAGTTCAGCCGTCAATTTATCGTAAGAAAGAAGGGACAATATAGACTATGCAGCCAATAAAGGTATTGATAGTAGAGGATTCCATTGTATTTCGGGAATTGCTGGTTCAGAATCTGAGTAAAGATCCGGAAATACAGGTTGTTGCAACGGCAAGGGATCCGTATGAGGCAAGGGAAGCTATTGTCCGACATCATCCGGATGTGATGACACTGGATGTGGAACTTCCTAGAATGAGTGGAATTGAGTTCCTGCGAAAGCTGATGCCGCAGTATCCGCTTCCGGTGGTTGTCATCAGCTCTCTTAGTGATAAAGTATTTGATGCTTTGAATGCAGGAGCTGTGGATTTTGTGGCAAAGCCGGCGGTGTCCAGTAGGGAACAATTGGAGAAATTTATCAAAAATGATCTGTTGGTAAAGGTAAAGGGTGCTTCTAAGGCACAGGTCGGTAACCTCAAGAAACCAAAGATAGAACAGTCGCAACAGCATCTTTCCGTAAAGTCGCAGGATTTGATTGTTGCCATCGGTGCATCTACTGGAGGCACGGAGGCAATTTGTGAAGTGACAAAGGGATTTGGTACTGATATTCCCGGTATTGTGGTAGTGCAGCACATGCCGCCAGGATTCACAGATATGTATGCCAAGAGGTTAAATAGTCAATTTCCGCTGAAAGTTAAGGAGGCGGAAACTGGAGATAAGGTCTTGCCGGGAACCATGTTGATTGCCCCAGGCGGGAATCGGCATATGCGTCTGATCAAAGTCAATGGGGAGTATCAGGTAGAGTGTCGGCATGCTCCAAAAGTAAATGGACATTGTCCGTCTGTAGAGGTGTTGTTTGATTCCGTTGCCAAGACAGCAGGCAGAAATGCAGTGGGAATCATATTAACAGGAATGGGCGGCGATGGCGCCAAAGGCCTACTGGCCATGAGAAGGGCTGGAGCCAGAACTATTGGGCAGGATGAATCGACCTGTGTGGTATATGGAATGCCAAAAGTTGCATATGATATTGGTGCAGTGGAATATCAGGAGAAATTGTCCGACATTGCTGGAAGAACATATGCATTACTTAATAAGATGTAAAGGAGAGAGAAAATATGAAAATTCTATTGGCAGAAGATGATTTTGCAACTAGAAAATTTATGGTTAGTTTTCTATCGAAGTATGGCGAATGCGATGTTACGGTAGATGGAATGGAAGCTGTGGATGCCTTTTTGATGGCATTGGAAGATGGGGAACCCTACGACTTGATTTGTCTGGATATTATGATGCCGGTTATGGACGGCTATCAGGCACTCGTAGGAATCCGTAATCTGGAAAAGGAAAGAAACATTCCAGAAGATGAGGCAGTTAAGGTGATTATGACAACTGCCCTTAATGAAGAAAGCAATGTCAAAATGGCATTTGAGCTTGGCTGTACGGTTTATTCCGGAAAGCCGATTGATCAGGGAAGGTTTGAACAGGCATTAAGGAAACTAGACATGATCAAATAACAAACATCATAAAACAGGAAAGGAGAAGGAGATGGCTGAAGATTTTAATACAGACGGCATGCTTGACATGTATCTGTTTGAGAATGAGCAGTTACTTGAACAGCTTCAGGAAAGAGTCTTAGAAC
>CAYPEW010000075.1:0-13529 GCA_964409845.1 uncultured Jutongia sp. | reverse complement strand
GAATTGTATGACTGGGCACAAAAACAGTATCCGCAGGCAGAAATTATAATTATGGGACATAGTTATGGTGTTGGTATGGCTGCATATCTTGCAAGTGTGAAACAATGCAAAACATTGGTGTTGGCATCCGGTTATAGAGATATTTCTGATTTATATAATAAAATGATACCGATATTCTGGGGACCTTTTAAAGTTTTTATTTCAAACAATATTCAGACAGCTGAATATGCTAAAAATGTAACTGCTTCCGTGTATGTAATCGGTTCAAAAGCAGATAAAACACTAAGTGCATCATTACAGGAAAAATTGTCGGATTGCTTTGAAAATTCCGAGTTAAAAATATTTGATGATATTACGCACGAAAATTATCTTATTTCAGAAGATGTAGTCGAATATATAAATAGCGTAATTGATCCAATCATTTCTGATGAGTGAATTATGATTGGATGGAGGGAGCTGACTTCATATATGAAGGTAAATTTTGAATTGGAACAATCGGAAGAGAGTATCTTTGAAAGAAAAGAATTTGAACATGAGATAAGACTTGGAGATGATAAGTTTTATCATGTGTTACGTGATGGACAACCATATCTGCGAGTTGAAGTTGATCTGAAAAAACTTTTTGACACTGCCATTATATACTATCATTATTTATTGATCGGAACTTATGTTGAAGTATATTTTATTAATTTATGGAATTTGCAGGTAACAAAAATAGATGTCAATATGTATTTCGGTTATTTTGTGACAACTCCAGATGCAGTTTGTATTTTAGACGGAACTGGGATAATTGCCTTTGATGCACATCTCAATGAAAAATGGAAAATCCACGGTATAGCAATAGACGGTGTGGTTTTTAAGGAGATAATTGACAATCGGATCATGAAAATCTCCTGTCAGGATCTGCCAGAAAGATGGTATGATTTGAAGATAGATATAAGGAGTGGAAATATAGTGTTGTAAAAAGAGAGAACGCAAATGAGTTGTGGAAATTAAAATATTTTTTTCAAAAATGTATCCTGACCACATCTTAACCAAAATGCTTAGAATACAGAACGGAGTATGATAATAGAAGAAAACGAAGAAATACATTTGAAATGGAGTAAAATATGGATTTATTTGAATATATGCGGGAACAAAATCAGGAACAGGAGTCACCTATGGCGTCTAGGCTACGGCCCACTACCTTAGAGGAAGTGGTGGGACAGGAGCATATTATCGGCAAGGATAAATTGCTATACCGGGCGATTCAGGCAGATAAACTGAGTTCCATTATATTGTACGGTCCGCCGGGAACAGGCAAGACCACTCTGGCAAAAGTCATTGCCAATACTACCAGTGCAGAATTTGTACAGATTAATGCCACTTCTGCCGGGAAAAAGGATATGGAAGCCATGGTCAAGCAGGCGCAGGATAATGCTGGCATGTACCAGAAGCGGACAATCTTGTTTATTGATGAGATCCATCGTTTCAACAAGGGACAGCAGGATTATCTTCTCCCCTATGTGGAAGACGGAACCATTATTTTAATTGGTGCCACAACGGAAAATCCCTATTTTGAGGTAAATGGAGCACTTTTATCCCGTTCCATTATTTTTGAATTACATGCTCTCTCCAAACAAAATATTTCCACTTTGTTGCGACGTGCGGTGGAAGATCGGGAGCGGGGGCTGGGATCCTATGAGGCAAAACTGGATGAGGATGCTCTGGAATTTTTGGCAGATATGGCAAATGGAGATGCCAGATCGGCGCTGAATGCCATTGAACTGGCAGTTCTGACCACGGATCGTGCAGAGGATGGTGTTATTCACATAAATTTGGACGTGGCACAGGAGTGTATTCAAAAACGTGCGATACGCTATGATAAAACAGGGGACAACCATTATGATACGATTTCTGCCTTTATTAAAAGCATGCGGGGATCAGATCCGGATGCAGCGGTTTATTATTTGGCAAGAATGCTTCATGCCGGGGAAGATATCAAATTTATTGCCCGAAGAATTATGATCTGTGCTTCTGAGGATGTTTCCAATGCAGATCCCCAGGCTTTGGTGGTGGCGGTTAGCGCAGCACAGGCGGTGGAACGGGTGGGGATGCCAGAGGCGCAGATTATTCTGGCTCAGGCGGCAAGCTATGTGGCATGTGCGCCAAAGAGCAATTCCGCGGTAACTGCCATCAGTGAGGCGATGCAGGCAGTGCAGAAGGAGCGGATCTCTGGTGTTCCATCCCATCTGCAGGATGCCCATTATGGTGGTTCAGCAAAGCTGGGGCGGGGAACCGGATATCTTTATGCCCATGATTTCCCAAATCATTACGTGAAACAGCAGTATCTGCCAGATGAGCTGGTGGGCAGAAAGTTCTATCTGCCGTCGAAACAGGGCTATGAGAAGCAGATTCGAGAACATCTGCGGAAGATTAATGAGGAAGCAGAGTGATTCCGGTATGGCGAATATATTGTGACTGTATGCTGCAACAGTGCCTCAAGGCTTTTTTTATCGAATAGGAAATTCCTCCTATTCGATAAAAAACACTCCGTGTGGATCGCACGCAAATGCATATGTATTATGTGCAACAAAACTATAGCATAAATGCTGACAAAGGAATGAGGATAAAAAATATGAAACAATTCAAACGAATTTTAGCGATTTTGGCGGTAATAATCATTGCGGGACTGTATATTGCCACTTTTATTTGTGCGATTTTTGTGAAGCGCTTCAGTAACCAGATGTTTTTGGCGTGTATTGTGGCAACAGTTATGGTGCCATTGCTGTTATATCTGTTATTTTGGCTATATGATATGCTGCAATCACGGAATGATGGCGAGGTGAATTGGGAAGAAAAAACACGGAAAGGTTTTGCCGCAGCCGCAGCCTTTAATCAGAGGAAGAAAATTGTGGCGCCAGATGGAGCGGAAATGGAAAAAATTGAGTCGGAAGATGTCAGTACGGATAAAAAAGATGTGAAAGAAAAGATAGAAGAATAAAAAAATGAAAAAATTGTTCAAAAAGAAACTGGTATATGTAAGTGTATCAGTAATGACAGATGAGGACATAGAATCAGATGGAAACACCAGTATATGATTTTGTAACAGAATATTGTAAGCAGGAAATGTCCAGACTACATATGCCTGGACATAAAGGGCAGGAGTTTCTGGGGTGTGAGGCTAGAGATATTACGGAGATATCTGGGGCAGATGTTCTACACCAGGCGGAGGGAATTCTAAAAGAGAGCCAGGACAATGCAGCAAAACTATTCCATAGTGGACGAACCTTATATTCTACGGAGGGATCTTCCCTGTGCATCAAGGCAATGCTGATGGCGTTGCTGCAGGGAGCTGTTTCTACCTCTGGCAGACCTTATATTTTGGCAGCCAGGAATGTGCATCGTGCCATGATTGATGCCTGCGCTTTGTTAGACCTGGATATTGTATTTCTCACAGACCCAAAAAACGGACATCTATGCAGCGGCACACCGGACAGCACGCAGTTGTCTCAGGCTCTGGAGCAGGCAGAACAGATGCCATTAGGTGTTTATCTTACCTCCCCGGATTATTTAGGGGGTATGGCAGATATCAGGGGGCTTGCGCTGATCTGTGGGGATTATGGGATTCCCTTGGTAGTCGATAATGCGCATGGTGCCTATCTGGCATTTCTGGAACAATCACTTCATCCTATTCACTTAGGCGCAGCCATGTGTTGCGATTCGGCACATAAAACCTTGCCAGTATTGACCGGGGGAGCCTATTTGCATATTGCTTCCGCATGGCAGGATCGATATGCCGAATATGCGTCTCATGCCATGGCAGTTTTTGGTTCTACCAGTCCTTCCTATTTGATTTTACAGTCATTGGATCTGTGTAACCGATATCTGGCAGATTATTATCAGGAACGCTTACAGACTGCTATCCATCAGGTAAATGAGATACGGGAGTTTTTATATCAGTTTGGTATTCCTTTGCTGGAGACAGAACCGCTCAAAATTGTGGTTCATGCGTCGGTAGCAGGATATGATGGAATGGAAACAGCAGAGGAAATGCGTCATTATGGTATTGAATGTGAGTATGCGGATCCGGAATATGTGGTATTGATGTACACCGCAGAGAATACAGAGAAAGATAATAGGGGGATCAAGCAGTGGGGAGCGAATACCATGCTGCGGAATAGACGGGATCCAGTGATATATCCAAGTTTGTCCTTTGGCACAGTAGAACGTACCTGTAGTATCCGGGAGGCAGTTTTTAGTTCCCAGGAGAGAATTCCGGTAGAAGAAGCCGTAGGCAGAATCTGTGCATCGGAATGTGTGGCATGTCCGCCGGCGATACCGATTGCCGTCAGTGGGGAACGAATTACCCCGGCAATGGTCTCTTTCTTTCAGCGTTATGGAATCCGTGAGGTGCTGGTGCTTGCGAATTAATAGCGGATTTGCTATACTTAATCCAAATTATTATATAAACTCTGTCGGTTTGTGTCTGCACTGCGACACAAACAGTAGAGAAGGGTTGTTTTATATTACGAGACGATAACTTTGATGAGAGAATGTAGAAAGACAGTGCAGAAATGAGGAGAATTATGGGTATTCAAGCAGAGGAATTTGGTGTTACAAAATCGGGAGAAAAGGTAACACGTTATATTTTAACCAATCATCAGGGAAACCAAGTGGCATTTCTGGATCTGGGTGCTGTGATTCAGAGTATTGTAGTGCCAGACCGGGATGGTAAATTGGAAGACGTTGTCCTGGGCTATGATACAGTGGCAGCTTATGAGAGTAATGTGCCAAGTTTTGGAGCACCAGTGGGACGTTGTGCCAACCGCATTTCAGATGGTAAATTTACCTTAAATGGGAAGACTTATACTTTAGATCAGAATGATGATACCAACTGTCTGCATGGTGGGTATCTCCGCTATAATCATTGTATGTATGAGGTGGAGTGTATGACGGGGGAAGAATCTGACAGCATTGCATTTTCCAGACTCAGCCCGGATGGAGAGCAGGGATTTCCGGGAAATCTGTCATTGACCATTACCTATACCTGGAATGATGCCAATGAATTAATGATTGAGTATCATGCCATTTGTGATGAAGATACGGTACTCAATTTGACTAACCACAGTTATTTCAATATTGGACCAGGCGGTCATGCTGGGGAAAATGTTTTGCGTCAGGAGGTTCAGATCCTAGCTGACCAATACAATCCAATTGGGGATAAGAGGCTTCCTACTGGGGAGTGTCTGCCAGTAGCAGGAACTTGTATGGATTTCACCACATTCCATCCAATTGGAGATCATATTGGAGCCGACGATCCGGAGGCAGGTACTCTTAGCGGATACGATCACAATTATATTTTGCCGAAGCATGAAGCTGGAGAAGTTATTAAGGCAGCAGAAATCCGTGATCCAGGCAATGGTCGTGCAATGGAGGTTTTTACTGACATGCCGGGTGTACAGTTTTATATTGCCAAGGAGTTGGTGGAATCTGGTGGAAAAGGTGGACTGACCTATCAGAATTATGGTGGTGCCTGTTTTGAATCTCAGAATTATCCGAATGGAATCAATCAGGAGAATTTCCCATCGCCGATATTGCAGGCAGGTGTGGAATACGAATCGACTACAGTCTACCGTTTTCAGATAGAGAAGTAATAGGTACAAAAGAAACGACACCTTTCTATTCGCTGGATCATATAATGATGTTGGGGTGAAAAGGTATTTTGCCCCCAAATGATGCTGCAACGAAAATAGATTAGCAGATGAGGGATAAGTATGAATAATGTATTTCATAAGTGTTTGAAGAGGGCTTTTGGTGAGCAGGAATATGTACAATATGTCAAAATGTGCAGGGAAGAACTGGTGGGGCAGGATCCAGGCATGGTCTCTTATGAGAATAAGCCGGTATACCAGAAAATGTACCAGATTTTGCGGCAGGAAAATCAGGAGAATCTAAGAGAACGTGCAGAACGGTTGATGGAAACCATGTATCAGGCGTTCCAGATTGGTCATCGTTTTGCCTCTGTTATTTTGTTTTATGTTATTGCTAATTTTGTCTTGATCGGATTGGAACTGGATTACTATGTTACCTGTGTCAGTCTGGCACTGGTAGGAATATGTTTTTTATATAAGCTGGTGGAATTTATGAAAAATAAATACTGCTTTGTGGATGCTTACCTGGTTATGGTATACAAAGCAGTATTGGAACAGTTATATCCGGCACTGAAAAATGGAATTTAATCAATCAAATTAAAATGCTGAAATGCATTTTTTAGACCATCTTGTAGAATGGGATCGGTTACAAAATCGGAAGCATCACAGACGATTTGCTGACTGCCGCCCATGGCGATACTGGTTGCTGCATATTCTAACATGGGCAGGTCGTTGGTACTATCTCCAATGGCGATGGTATCTTCCCAGGAAATATCGAAATATTTCATTAGAAATTGTATTCCGCTGGCTTTGGAACAACCCAGAGGAACTACTTCATAAAATCCATTTCCACGGTCAATGAAATCCAGATCTTTTTCATATTTGTCCATAAACAGGGACAGATTGCTGTCCGCTCCCCGACAGACACAGAATTTATCAAAGTCCAGGTCCCCAGCATCGGCAGGAGTTATCTGATGAAATGCATTTGGAAACGCCAAACGGTGTTCTTCTTGGAATGTTTGGATACGTGTGCTATAAGTTTCTGTACTATAATATAAAGAATGGGTACCCTCTAACAGCCATTCCAGTCTGCAGTCTTCCAGATCATGCAGAATCTGCTTACCCAGTTTGAATGGAATGGTATGATGAAAAAGTGTTTTTCCATGATAAAAGATACCGGTACCACAGCCACAGACGAAGCCATCCATGGTTAAATCTAGAATAGACTGGTCAATTTCCGATAGAGCACGCCCTGTATTAATGAAACAAAGATGTCCATTTTGCTGTAAGCTTTTCAGGGCATCCCGTGTACTTTCCGGAATGGTATGGTGCTGGTCGTTATCTGTGACCAGAGTTCCGTCAATATCAAAAAAGATTAATTTTCTCATAAGTAAGTCCTTTCGGGTTGTTTTCAGAGAGGATTATATAAGAAATAGACAAAGGATGCAAGGTAAGTGTATGAAAAATTTTTTGCCAGTGAACAGGAAAGAAATGGAACAGCGGGGATGGCAGGAGGTAGATTTCGTGTATATCTGCGGAGATGCCTATGTGGATCATCCCTCTTTTGGTGCTGCCATTATTACCAGACTTTTGGAAGCCCATGGGTTTCGGGTGGGAATCATTGCCCAGCCAGACTGGAAACGGGAGGAGAGTATCCAGGTCTTTGGATTGCCAAGGCTGGGTTTTTTGGTTTCTGCCGGCAATATGGATTCCATGGTTAACCATTATACGGTGGCAAAAAAACGCCGGAGCAGCGACGCTTATACGCCGGGTGGTGTGACAGGGAAAAGACCGGATTATGCCACCATTGTCTACTGTAACTTGATTCGTAAGGTCTATAAAAAGGTTCCTATTATCATTGGTGGGATTGAGGCAAGCCTGCGCAGACTGGCGCATTATGATTACTGGTCCGATTCTGTGAAACATTCCATATTAGTGGATTCCCAGGCGAATCTGCTCTCCTATGGTATGGGAGAGCGCTCTATTATCGCTATTGCAGAAGCACTGGACAGCGGTATTGCTGTGGAGGATATTACCTTTATTGATGGAACGGTATATCGTGCAAAGAATTTGGATGCGGTTTATGATGCCCAGATCCTGCCGTCCTTTGATGAGATCTGCAGGGACAAGCGGAAATATGCAGAAAGTTATTATCAACAATATTGTAACACGGATGCAGTTACGGCAAAAAGATTAGTGGAGCCTTATCATGACCATCTTTATATCGTGCAAAATCCACCATCTGCTCCTTTGACGGAGATGGAAATGGATGATATTTATACCCTTCCTTATATGCGTGCATATCATCCTTCCTATGAAACGGAGGGTGGAATTCCGGCACTGGCAGAAATTAAATTCAGTTTGACCAGTAACCGGGGATGTTATGGAGGCTGTAGTTTCTGTGCTTTGAATTTTCATCAGGGGCGGGTTGTGCAGGCAAGGAGTCACGAATCCATTCTGCAGGAAGCCCGGGAAATGATACAGGATTCGGATTTTAAGGGCTATATTCATGATGTGGGTGGTCCTACTGCTAATTTCCGGCATCGTGCCTGTGAGAAGCAGGAGGAATTTGGCGTATGTACCAACCGACAATGTCTTTATCCCAAACCTTGCCCAAATCTGCGGGTGGATCACCAGGACTATCTGCAGCTTTTACGGAAATTGCGGAAGCTGCCAGGTGTGAAGAAAGTTTTTGTCCGCTCCGGGATTCGTTTTGATTATTTGATGGCAGATGCGGATGACCGCTTTTTCCGGGAGCTATGTGAACATCACATCAGTGGACAGCTTCGGGTGGCACCGGAGCATGTGTCTGATGCAGTATTGGATAAAATGGGAAAACCGAAACATGCTGTCTATGAGGGATTTTGCAAGCGTTATCGGAAAATCAATGAACGATATGGTGGAGAGCAGTACATTATTCCGTATCTCATGTCCTCCCATCCAGGGTCTACCTTGAAAGAGGCAGTGGAGCTGGCAGAATACATTCGGGATCTGGGTTACATGCCGGAGCAGGTACAGGATTTTTATCCAACGCCATCTACGATTTCCACCTGCATGTATTATACTGGACTGAATCCCCGAACTATGGAGGCGGTTTATGTGCCACGCAGTTCCCACGAAAAGGCAATGCAGCGAGCGTTAATTCAGTATCGAAATCCGGCAAACTATGATTTGGTCAAAGAAGCGTTAATTCGTGCAGGCAGACTGGATCTAATCGGTTTTGACCGGAATTGTTTGATTGCACCACGCAAAGAGAAGTGGCGGGAGGAGAGCTGGAATCGCCAGAAAAAGAACCGAAAAGAAACGGGGCAGAAGCAAAAGAAAAACTCTAAAAAACATCCGAGTCGAAATAGCCGGAAGTAGAGTAGGGTGAAACAGACGAGCCGAAACAGTGGAAAGCAAAATAGTCATAATCAAAGCGATCAAAGTAGAAGTAGTCGGAAACAGAATAGGCAAATGAGATAAGGGCACTTGAAAACTATGTTTTTTATCGAATAGGAAATTCCTCCTATTCGATAAAAAACACTCCGTGTGGATCGCACGCAAATGCATATGTATTATGTCGCTGATGCGACGCATGTCTACGTTCCACTTCGGTCCGTGCAAAACCGATATCCACTGGATATCGTGCACCGGCGCAGAATTTCGCAAAGCGAAACTCTTTATTCCTATTGTAAAAGGAGATTATGGAGGAAAAATGAATATTGTTTTATACTCGGATAAAGTTAGTGAATATTTAAAGCATGACAATGTGATTGATTATGACAAGGAAGCCATTACAGAACTGGCTGATACATTATTCCAAAGGGCAGATAATGAGCTCGATTTCATTCAAACTACCTATGAATTTGTCAGAGATCAGATTTCGCATTCGGCAGATATAAACGAAGACATTATTACCTGTGCTGCATCAGAAGTACTAAAAGCCGGACATGGAATTTGCTTTGCGAAATCTCATTTGCTGGCTGCTTTATTACGTTGCAAATCTGTTCCTGCAGGTTTTTGTTATCAAAAACTGATATTAGACGATGAAACAGCGCCTGTTCTAATTTATCATGGGTTAAATGGTGTGTATATTAAAGATTATAAAAGATGGATAAGGCTTGATGCAAGGGGAAATAAAACTGGGGTGAACGCGCAGTTTTCAACCGAAAAGGAACAGCTTGCATTTCCAATACGTTCAGAAATGGGAGAGGTAGATAGCTTTATCATATATCCAGATCCAGATATAAAGGTTTTGGAGAAGTTGAGAAATAATAAGACCAGGTCAGAACTTTGGAATGACCTTCCCACAGAACTTGAATATGACAAATAGTGTTAATTTCAATTATTTGCTATGTTGAGTAAAGCGATAAATCGGGAGCTGGAGGTGAAGTATCTTATGTATAAAATAAATGAAGAACGGTTAACTGCGGAGGAATATATAGATTTCTTGAAAAGAACTGACTTGGGTTCGCAATATCCAAAAGAACGGTTTGCAGAAAGAATATCTAAGCTTGTCAGCAATGTTTCAATAAGCCTTGTTGCAAGAAATGAGAACGATTTAATTATTGGTGTTTTATTTGGATTAACAGATTATGTGTATTGGCTTTATGTGACAGATTTGGGAGTTGACAGAGACTATGAGGGACATGGAATTGGTAGGCAGCTTATGAAAACTGCACATGCTATAGCGGGCGGTGAAAAAGATATCGCAGTATATCTGATAGCAAATGAAAATGCTATTCCATTTTATGAGAAACTTGGTATGAAAAAAGCAGATGATGTTATGCAATATAATCATATAGAATGGACAGAGTTTACAGTGAAATAAAAGGTACAACTTCCAGTTGAACAAAATGGAAATTGGGATCTGGCAAGGAGTTAGTATGAGTGGTATTTATAAGATCAGAAGATTTCAAGCAGGAGATGCAGAAGAAGTATCAGCATTAATATCCAAGACTTTGAGGACAGTAAATATTAAAGACTATTCAGAAGAATATATTGAAGCCAATGTATTATCACATTCCGCAGATGTACTAATGGAACGTGCAAACCAAGGACATATGTATGTTGTTTGCGATAATTCTAAAATCGTTGGCTGTGGTGCAATTGCCGGTTACTGGGGCAGTATAACGGAAAGTATTTTGCTTACTATTTTTGTACTGCCCGAGTATCAAGGTAGGGAGATTGGAAAAAGGATTATTTGAACTCTTGAACAAGATGAATTCTTTTTAAGGGCAAAGCGAATTGAAATTCCTGCATCAATTACAGCGGTAGGGTTTTATAAAAAAATGGGGTATGACTATAAAAATGGTATTGCTGAAATAGATGATGAGCAAGTTTATCGATTAGAAAAGTTTAGATAAATTCAAGTTTGGTGGGAAACAAAACAGAGAGCAAAATCGGAATTGAGATTTGTAGAAATAAGGGAGATAAATAATGAATAATAGACATCTGTTTTTAACTTCAAATGGATTAACAAAAAATATGATAAATTCCTTTTTTAATATTATAGGGAAGTGTCCAGAAGAAGTGAAAATACTTTATATTCCAACCGCTGGCATTGAAACTGATGGTGCAAGGGAAGGAATTGCCGTCTGTTTGTACGAACTTTCATTAATGGGAATTCGTTCCGAAAATATATTTGTTTACAACTTAGAATTAATTATATCAAAAAAGTATAATCGTACATATTCGGCATATGTGACAGATGAACATATAGTGAGTAGACTCATGAGAACAGAAGAATTGAAAGAATTCGATGCGGTTTTTGTTAGTGGTGGAGATTGCGCAGTTTTATGTCGTGAAATGCTTAGAACAGGATTTGACTGTGTGCTTGAACAAGCTGTTAACGGTGGTCTTGTATATGTTGGAATCAGTGCAGGGAGTATGTATGTAGCAGGTAATTTGGACGATGGATTAAAGATAATTCCTAATCCAATAATTCCGCATTGGAATGGTGACAAATTAGTGAGTTTGCCAATAGGTAGCGAAGAAATTCAACTTGCAGATGGGCAGGCAGTTTATATTGAAGGTAATAATATTTGCTTAATATAATTCAAAATAGATATCGCTACAAAATTTAAATAAAAAGGAATGGTAGAAAATATGAAAGCTAGATTAAGAAACATGAATTTACGAGAGTTTGAATCATTTCGTGAATATAGTACAAATGACTATGCAAAAGATTTGATGAAAGAACAAAATATTTCTTCGGAAAGTGCATTAAAGCAGGCAATAACAGAATTTTCGGATATGTTGCCGGAAGGAATAAAAACAAAAGATCATTCATTAATGATGATTGTGGATGAAAACAAAAAGAAGACCGTTGGCGTTATTTGGTATTTGTATGAAATTACAGAAGGGACAAAGCAGGTTTTCCTAAACGATTTGCTTATATATGAAGAAGAACGCAGAAAAGGATATGCCATGACTGCTTTATCCGAGATGGTGCACAATGCTAATATGGCAGGCTGTATACACAGTATTATTTATGTGTGGAAACACAATCCTCCAGGAATAAATTTATATACAAAGTGTGGTTATGTTGCATTTAGGGAATTGGATGATGGAATGTACATGAGAAAAGAAATAGGATATTCAAATGATGGAAAGTGATTGTATTTACTGTGAACATTGCTTATAATAGTATTAAGGATGGAGGTGGATGGGAGGAATGCTTTGAAAAAAGAGGAAATTTATACCATAGATGATATTTATGCTTTGCCAGATGGAGAACGTGCGGAGTTGATTGATGGTCAGATTTATTCTATGTCTCCACCAAGTGTGAAACATCAAAGAATTTCTAGTTTTTTGCATAATGAAATATATAATTATATTAAAAAATATAAAGGAGAGTGCGAAGTGTTAGCGGCTCCGTTTGCCGTTTTCTTAGATGATGACGATATTAATTATGTAGAGCCAGATATAACTATTATTTGTGATCCGTCCAAATTAGATGATAAGGGCTGTCATGGTGCGCCTGATTGGGTAATTGAGATTGTCTCTCTAAGTAGTAAGCCAAGAGACTATATGACAAAATTATTTAAATATCGTACAGCTGGGGTCAGAGAATACTGGATTGTTGACCCAGACAAACAAATGGTAATGGTTTATGAATTTGAAAAGGATACAGTGGAGCAGTATAATTTTAGAGAAGAAGTACCAGTTGGAATTTATGAAGGATTTTCAATAAAAATGGAATAAGAAGAATGGTATTATAAAAAAATTCAGAAAGGGGATTTGTATATGAGACGGTATGTTATGTTTGCATAGCACTGGCTATTGCAATAAAAAAATAGTTGTTATAGCCAATGCTATTCCTAAAAAAATTAGTTTAGGAGGCAGACATGGGCTATATAAGAGCAGAAGAAATTCTACCTATTGAGGTAATAGAACTGATACAGCAGTATGTTGATGGGAAAAATATTTATATTCCACGCAAGCCATCAAATAGGCAGGCGTGGGGAGCAGGAACACAGATTAAGCAGGAACTTATGATCCGTGATAGGCAGATTTACAAGGATTATCTTGCAGGGAGCAAGGTTTCAGAATTAGCTTGTAAATACTATCTGTCGGAGAAGAGCATACAGCGTATCCTAAGAAAAATGAATGAGTAAAAATATGAGCTGATACTTGGTATCGGCTCATATTTTTTATCGAATAGGAAACTGCCCGTAACATAGCGGTATGTCAACCAAGAATTTGCTTTGCAAATTCTTGTAGCGTAAGTCGCTGGGCTTACGCTTTTTTATAAAAATGTATGAGGTGGTATGTGATATTAAAGCATGTTATTCTAAATCATAGAAGTGAAAATACAAAATATATGAGGTGGAAAAATATGCAAATACCTGAAAAATATCGTAAGCGCCTAGTGTTAGGGTAGTCCCAAATCCGAACTGGCATCCCCCGTGG
>CAYPEW010000074.1:0-13812 GCA_964409845.1 uncultured Jutongia sp. | reverse complement strand
CCCCGGCTTGCACGGTTTCATATTGAATTCGAGGGGATTCACCCTTTTATTGATGGAAATGGCAGAACCGGGCGGCTGCTTGTAAATTTGGAATTGATGAAATCTGGATATCCGCCAATTGACATTAAATTTGTAGATCGGATTTCTTATTATGATGCGTTTGATGAATTCTATGTAAAGCATAATCTTGCTGCAATGGAAAAGCTGTTTGCAGAGTATGTAAATAAAAGATTAGATAGCTATTTAATGATGCTGGATATGCAGTAGATTTAGAAAAAATAAAAAGCGAATATACACGTTTTGGATAGAATCAGGATCACATCATTTCATTCTAATGGCATATTTGGATAAAAGAAGGAGAAATTATGTTATTATTTGAAAATGATACGGGTTATAAAAAGGTGTGCATATGGAAAGATGAGATGCCTTTTCGTTGTATTAATCAAAATAAAAGACAGATACATAGGGCTTCAGGGGAGGTTATTTGGCATGAAGGGATAATTTGTATGGAGGCATTGCTTAGACCCAGTCATGCCAGCTACTATGCTATGGTATGTATGAATTATACAAATGAAAATAGTAATGGAGTGGATATTATTATTAATCAGGGAGAGGAAGACTGTTCTTTTTCTTCTAATGTTTTGCCTTTTCATAGCAAGATATGTGTGGGATTAAATGATGAATTTGCGGAGGCAGTGGAAGAATTTTTTCAGGAAATTCAACATGAAAGATTGCCACACGGAACAATAGAAATTTTGAGTGGCGGTTATGACAAGGTAGGTTCAAGCAATTATTCTTTTAAAGAGACTATGGAATTGCTGTTATTTATATATGAGAATATTGACAATATGAGTCATCAAACATTGCAGAAAGAAATCATAAAACGAATGTAAGGTTTTGAGAAAGGACGGAGATTTCTATGGGCTTAAATGAAACCAGTAAATTTATCAGCTTGATTCTGCGCCATAAGCCAGAGGTTATCGGAATTTCTCTGGATGAGCATGGCTGGGCAGATGTGGAGGAATTAATTCAGGGGATCAGTAAAACCACAGAATTTAACAGGGAAATGTTGGAGGAAATTGTCAGAACAGATCAGAAACAACGCTATTCTTTTAATGAGGACAAAACCCTGATCCGGGCAAACCAGGGACATTCCATACCAGTGGATGTGGAGCTGGATGTGGTGTCTCCGCCGGAAATTCTATGGCATGGAACTGGGGAAAAGTACACGGCTTCCATTGAGAAAATGGGCTTGATTCCTAAGAGCAGACTTTATGTGCATTTGTCTGCTCAACTGGAAACGGCATATCAGGTGGGACAGCGGCATGGGAAGGTGGTTATTTACAGGGTTCTTGCTGGAAAAATGCAGGAGGATGGTTATACCTTTTATCAGTCCAAGAATGGCGTGTGGCTGACTAAGGAAGTTCCGCTTCGTTATTTGGAACGAGAAGAATGCTGATTGTATGTTGATGTTATTAATATATATGGATTGGTTGCTTACTTACTTATGCATTGCATTGACAGGATAATAGTTGGAAAATATAATAATTGAAAGAGAGAAGGCGATTTCATGGACGTATTAAAAACAGAAGATGTTTATACAATTGAAGATATTTATGCATTACCAGATGGACAAAGAGCCGAATTAATGGATGGCAAGATCTATTATATGGCTCCGCCAAGCTGGAGGCATCAAAAAATAAGTCGAAAGTTACATCAGACAATTGCCAATTATATTGATCATAATGATGGGGAATGTGAGGCATTAGCAGCACCCTTTGCTGTGTTTTTAAATGATGATACTGTTTATGTAGAACCAGACATTTCTGTTATTAGTGATTTATCCAAGTTAGATGACAAAGGTTGTCATGGCGCACCGGATTGGATCATTGAGATTGTGTCGCCAAGCACTAAGCCGAGGGATTATATGACAAAATTGTTCCAGTATCGTACTGCTGACGTAAGAGAATATTGGATTGTTGATCCTATGAAACAGATGATAACTGTGTATGCATTTGAAAGTGATAAGGTGGAACAATATTATTTTGGTGAAGATGTTCCAGTTGGGATTTATGAGGGGTTTGCCATAAAGGTAGAGGAGTAAAAAATATAAGAGGTGCGAAATTTCCCTTTGAAAATTTTTTTCCTTTATGTTATACTCCCATGGTGGAAAAAAACAATTTAATAGCGACACATAAACGACACAAGTAGTGCTTTGCATGTAAATCTGATTACGGTAACTATGTATCCAGGAAATCAGATTACGATATGTAAGTTATACTTGTGTTTTTTGTTGCGCAGAAAGAAGGAGAAAAACTATGCCAAGAAATCAATTTCAAAGAATGGTCTTTGCATTCTTAACCGTTTTAATTACCGTACATGCCTATGTATTCTACAGTCTTTATGTGGTAAATGGGCAGACACTGATGAACATAACCGGGGCAAGTAGTGTCCTGCAGGCAATCCGTGCCCAGGGTGGTGTCTATATGTTTGGCAGGATGTGTCCGATCTGGGCTGTGGTACTGGTGGAGTTCTGTTTTGCTTATGGATTGGAGGTTTTGTTGGGAAGTCCGCTGTCTTTTAAGCTTGCCTGCAAAAAATTTGATCCGGAAAAGAATCATCCTATGATTTTTGAGAGCGCCATTATCAATGCAACAGTGGGGATTATGTGTCCGCTTATGAGTTTGATTGCTGCTTTCCTGTATTTTCCATATTATTCCGGATTTAATGTGTGGACTTTTCTGGCAACCTGGCTCAAGCTGGTATGCTTTAATTTTCCGTTTGCATTCTTTACCCAGATGTATTTTATTCAGCCATGTGTCCGGACAATCTTTCGGATGATTTTTGCAAAGGATATCAAACAGCGTGCCAGTGGAGCACAGGTGGAACGCCCAAGAGACGAAACAGAGGTTATTGCAGATATTTTCCGTCGTATGGATGAAATTCAAAGCAATCTGGAGCATGAGAGACGCCAGCGGAAGAAAGTGGCAGCCTACGCAGATGAACTTTCAAAAGGGCTATCTCATGAGAGACGTCAGCGGAAGAAATTAGAACATTAAATTTACATACGTGATTTGTCATAAATTGCCCTTGCAAAGAATTATATGATGTGAGGGCAATTTTTCATTTCTATAAAAAATTCGTGATAAAATTCATGGATAATGGTAATCATAATTTACGCAGGAAAAAAGAAGTCAAAATTAGTCTTGTAAAGATGGGAAAGTAGTAGTACAATATATGAAATCGATTACATATTTTTGATACTTTTTACTATCATTACGTTTAGATGGGAGGCTTGCATTATGGAAAAAAAAGTGATTTTTCTGGATATTGATGGTACTTTGACTGTGGCAGGCTCCAATGTACCTCCGGATTCCGCACTCCAGGCGATACGGGCAGCACAGGATAAGGGGCATCTGGTATTTTTGTGCACAGGACGCAATTATGATATGTTAAAACCCCTATTATCCTATGGTTTTGATGGGGTGGTGGCAAGTGCCGGAGGATATGTACGCTACGGGGAACAGGTAATATATGACTGTCCAATGACCGAAGATCAGCGGAAGCTGGTATTAGATACTTTGGAGCAGCATGGCATTTTTCGTACCGTGGAATGTCTGGATGGATCATATACCGATGACGGTTTTAAGGCATTTTTAGAGAAACATGCCGGGGAGGGTGGAAATAGCGAGTTGCTGCGATGGAGAAGGCAGATTGAAACGGAATTGAATATCCGTTCTATGAGGGAGTACGCAGGACAGCCGGTGTATAAGGTGGTGGTTATGAGCCTGGATCGGAATAATATGGAACAGGCAGGGGAAAAATTAGAAAAGGACTTTATGTTCTGTATGCAGGAGGCAGATCAGTATGGGATTATCAATGGAGAAGTAATCAACCGACAGTTTGACAAGGGAAAGGCTCTTGCCCGTGTGTGTCAGCATCTGCATATTCCAGTCAGTGATTCCATTGCTTTTGGGGACAGCATGAATGACAAGGAAATGATGGAGGCAGCAGGGTATTCGGTATGTATGGGAAATGGCAGTGATACATTGAAAAAGCTGGCTGATGAGGTATGTCCGAGTGTAGAACAGGATGGCTTATATCAGGCATTTTTGAGGCTGAGACTGTTGTAGTGTCAAGATGATGATATGGATGTCAAAATACCTTTTGACCCTAACATCATCAAATTAGGAAGAAGCAAGGTCATGTCCTGCAGCTTGCAGCGGGATATTTGACTGCGGAAATTCAGAAATGAAATGTGAAATCGATTTTATAAATTTTTAACAAAAAACGAGTATAACATTTGTGGAAACTGTCAATTTACAACAAACTATTATTTGCTATAATGAGACTTACAAAGTGTAATCGATTTCATAAATGATTAGGGCGTCCAAAAGTTGCTTTGCACCAAGCGAACACAATATGTAGGTTTTGACACCCTGATCGAAAAAAGAAAAGGAGGAGAAAACTTATGGCTCTGGATTATGCGAAATGTGCGAAAGAAATCTACGAGACACTGGGTGGGCGCGAGAATCTCGTAAGTGCGGCACACTGTGCCACAAGGCTTCGGCTGGTAACCGTTGACAATGATAAGATTGATATGAAGAAACTGGAGGATATTGACGGAGTAAAGGGCGTGTTTTCCAGTAATGGGCAGTTGCAGCTTATCATCGGAACCGGAACAGTAAATAAGGTGTATGATGAATTTTTGGCAGTCAGCGGAATGTCGGCTGCTACCAAGGATGATGTGAAGGCGGCAGCAGCGGCAAAACAGCCGTTTATTAAGCGGATGGTCAAGACATTGGGGGACGTATTCGTACCAATTTTGCCTGCAATTGTGGCTTCCGGTTTGATGATGGGTCTGGTGGAAGCCTTGGGAAAAGCCATTCCTGGATTTTCTGCCAGCGCATGGTATGGCATTCTGGATATGATCAGTAATACAGCGTTTACATTTCTGCCTGCCATTATTGCGGTGTCAGCTGCAAGAGTATTTGGTGGTAATATATTCTTAGGCGGTGTTATTGGCATGCTGATGATTCATCCGAGCTTGATTAATGCCTGGGCAGTGGCAGGTATGGCAGAATCCGAGATTCCGGTATGGCATCTGATTGGCAACGTGTTTACCATTCGGCAGGTGGGATATCAGGGGCACGTCATTCCAGTGGTTATTGCCGTCTGGCTCATGTGTACGATTGAAAAGTGGCTGCATAAACATGTGCCGGAAATGATAGATCTCTTTGTCACACCTTTGTGTACGGTTATGATTACTGCCTTTTTAACCCTGGGGATTATCGGACCGATTTTCTCCACCGCAGAAGGCTATGTATTAAGCTTTGCAAAAGAGATTATCACGGTTGGATATGGTGTTGGAGCAATGATTATGGGTGGTCTGTATCCGATTACGGTAGTTGCAGGTATTCACCATATGTATAACGTGATAGAGGCGGGTATGCTTTCGGAAGCAGGAGGGCTCAATACGTGGATGCCGATTGCATCCGCAGCCAATTTTGCACAGTGCGCAGCATGTCTGGCAGTAGGATTGAAGGCAAAGAATGCCAAGACTAAATCCGTGGCAATTCCTTCTTCCTTGTCAGCAGCTCTGGGTATTACCGAGCCGGCAATTTTCGGTGTAAATCTGCGTTTTACGAAACCATTACTCTGTGGTGTTGCTGGTGGCGCTGTGGGAGCCTTGCTGGGATCAATCATGCATATCGGAGCAACTGCTTATGGCGTAACAGGCATTCCGGGTTATCTGACCACCTTGGATTACCCATTGCAGTACACGATCGTGTTAGCGGTTTCCTTTGCCATTGCTTTTACGCTAACCTGGATTGTCTGGAAAGAGGATGAAGAAGATGCCAGAAAAACAACGAAAAAAGCAGAGAAAAAACAGCAGGAAAAGCAGCAGGGAGAAAGCGAAATAATTTTGACAAATACAGAGGAGAACATCATTTATGCACCGCTTACAGGTAATGTGATTCCATTAGAGCAGATTCCGGATGACACCTTTGCTTCCGGCGTGTTGGGAAATGGTGTGGGTATTGAGCCGACAGTAGGCGAGGTGGTTGCACCTTTTGACGGAACCATTGCTACCGTTACTGATACCAAGCATGCCATTGGTTTAATGGGACCAAAAGATATGGAAATGCTGATTCATGTAGGTGTTGATACAGTAAAAATGCAGGGCGAAGGCTTTGAGGTATTTGTGTCTGAGGGCGATGAGGTAAAAGCTGGTGAGAGACTGATGACATTTCAGATTGACAAAATTAAAGAAGCGGGATACAGTCCTACTACAGCGGTATTGCTGAATAACAGTGATGACTATGAGAATTTTAAGGTAATAAAGACAGGTGCTACACAGAAGAGTGAGCCAGTCATTAAGATTTGAAAGAGAAATAATATGTAGAATTACGAAAATTGCGGAGCAATGTAGCAATCCGTAGCATCAGTTGGGGGCAAAATACCTTTTGCCCCCAATATCATATCCGTGTATGAAACATTGCATGAAATAATCTGTGAATAGATAAGGAGATTGTCATGGAAATAAGAAAAGCAGAACAGATAGTTTCAGAACAGTCGATGTCTGATGGGGAGACATCTCAGCAGGAAAAAAATAAGCAGTTGTTGGATCAGGCAAAGTGTGAAAGTCAGAAAAAATCCACAGAGATGGAGGATGTGCTTCAAAAGAAATCCACAGAAGTGGAGAATAAATTTCACAGAAAATTCCCAGAGACAGAGCAGGAATTTCAGAAAAGATTAGAGAAACATCAGGAGGAAATGCGTTGGTTGTATATGGAGCTTTATGACAATGGAGATATGTTTGCTGAATTGGAACAACAATGCAGGGCTTTCTATGAGGAACGTGAGGAAAGTCTGAAGGCACTTGACCGCAGCAGAGAAGAAAATCCCGATTGGTATAAACGAAATGATATGCTGGGAATGATGCTTTATATTGATAATTTTGCCGGCAATCTTAAGGGTGTTCAGGATAAATTGGATTATCTGGAACGGAGCAATGTCAATTACATTCATCTGATGCCCTTTCTGGATACGACAGAGGGTAAGTCTGATGGCGGATATGCGGTCAGCGATTTCCGCAAAATACAGGAAAAACTGGGAACTATGGAGGATTTAGAGAAGCTGACACATGCCTGCCATCAAAGGAAAATGAATGTCTGCTGTGATTTTGTGATGAATCATACTTCGGAGGATCATGAATGGGCAAAGAAGGCACGAAGCGGTGATGGGGAATACATGAGCCGTTATTTCTTTTATGCTGACAGTGATATTCCCAACCAGTACGAGAAGACTGTGCCGCAGGTATTTCCTGCCACAGCTCCTGGTAATTTTACCTGGATTGATGAGGCAAAGCACTATGTGATGACCAGCTTTTATCCTTATCAGTGGGATTTGAATTATCGAAATCCCAGAGTATTTAATGAGATGATGTACAATTTCCTGTATCTTGCCAATCGTGGTATTGACATTATCCGTATTGATGCTGTGCCTTATATTTGGAAGGAGCTGGGGACAAACTGCAGAAATCTTCCTCAGGTTCATACGATTGTACGTCTGATGCGGATAATCAGTGAGATCGTATGTCCAGGTGTCCTGCTGCTGGGGGAAGTGGTTATGGAGCCGAAGCGTGTGGTTCCTTATTTTGGTACTGTGGAAAAGCCAGAATGCCATATGCTTTATAATGTGACCACCATGGCAACCACCTGGCATACAGTGGCAACCCGTGATGTAAAATTATTAAAGCGCCAGTTGGATATTATCAATGCATTGCCAAAAGAATATGTATTTTTGAATTATCTCCGTTGCCATGACGACATTGGGTGGGGCTTGGATTATGATTTTCTCGCAGAGGATGGCATACGGGAGATTCCGCATAAGAAATATCTGAACGATTATTTTCAGGGGATTGCCGGGGACAGCAACAGCCGGGGAGAATTGTATAATTATGATCCGGTTACACAGGATGCCCGCTTTTGCGGCACGACTGCATCCCTTTGTGGGATTGAAAGGGCAGGATTTGAAGAAAATGAAGCGATGATGGAAAAAGCCATTGATTTGGACATTATGCTGCACGCTTATATGTTTATGCAGAGCGGAATCCCGATTTTGTATAGTGGCGATGAGATTGCTCAGGTCAATGACTATAGTTATAAAGAGGATGCTCATAAATGGCATGATTCTCGTTATCTGCACCGGGGTGTCATGAACTGGGAAAATGCAAAAAAGATATCGGATGAACATTCTGTGGAGGCGCGAATTTATAAGCGTCTACAGACTTTAGAAAAACTCAGAGCTTCCCACCCAGCCTTTATGACAAATGCAGATGCATGGACACTTCCGACCTATGAGCAGGGAGTTCTCTGCATGGGACGTTACTATGATGGCGAAAAAATTCTTGGAATTTTTAATTTTAGCGAACAGGATAAAACTGCATGGATCAACGAAACAGATGGGGAATATGTGGATTTGATCAGTGGAAAAAAGATGGCGGCAAGCGGTGTGAATATACCTGCTTATGGATTTTATTGGCTGAGTCTGCGTTTTTCTTGACGAATTTGTGAGATGTGGTACAATTTTCTTATTTTATAGGAAACTTCTCGTTTCCTATAAAGTAAAAAATTTGTTTCGAAAGGGATTTCATATAGATTGAACATCAGAAAAGAGTGATACCATGACCATTAGTGAGATAGCAAAGTTAGCTGGGGTATCCAGTGCAGCGGTTTCCAGATATTTTAATAAGGGATATGTCAGCGAAGAAAAGAGAGAAGCCATCAAAAAGGTGGTGGAGGAGACGGGATATCGACCTTCTTTACAGGCACAAATGCTGCGGACCAAACGTACCAAAACCATAGGGGTAATTGTTCCCAAAATTGATTCCAATTCGGTAGGACGGGTGGTGGCAGGAATTACATCTGTGTTGGAGGAGCAAGGTTATCGACTGCTGCTTGCAGTAACGGAGCAAAATGCGGAAAAGGAGCTGGAATATCTGGCTTTATTTGATGACAAGCAGGTGGATGGAGTAATTTTGCTTGCCACGATTCTATCTGCCGCCTTGAAAAAGAGAGTAAAACAAATGTCCGTTCCTGTGGTGTTAGCAGGTCAGTATTTGGCAGGGTGCAATTGTGTGTATCATGATGATTACCATGCCATGTATGATGTGACCAAGCTGGTATTGTCCAAGGGCTGCAAAAATTTCTGTTATATCGGTGTGACGAATCGCGACAAGGCAGTAGGGGCAGAACGATTTCGGGGATTTCAGGATGCCCTAGCCACAGCTGGTGTACCTATATTAGAAGAAAATGCAGAAACAGGGGGATTTAGCATAGAGTCTGGTTATGAGAAAATGAAAGAATTGTATAGGAAACATCCGGACGTGGATGCGGTAATCTGTGCAACGGACAAAATTGCAGTGGGTGCTATGCGGTATTTAAAGGAGCAGGGGAAAAGCATCGGAAAAGATGTGTTACTGGCAGGGCAAGGTGATTCTATTCTGGCAGGTAATGTGTCTCCGACACTGACTACCATACATTATTATTACGAGGATAGTGGTAAAAAATCAACACAGATGTTGTTAGAACTGATCGAAGTGGGAAAGATTTCCATTCGTGAAATAAAACTGGGATATGAATTGATGGAGCAGGAATCTACAAAAAAAGAATAGGGGGAAGAATATGAATTTTGACGTAGTAGCACTGGGAGAATTATTGATTGATTTTACAGAAAATGGTACAAGTATGCAGGGAAATCCTGTTCTGGAGGCTAATCCGGGAGGTGCTCCCTGTAATGTACTTGCCATGCTAAAACGACTGGGACATCAGACCGGATTTATCGGCAAGGTGGGGCAGGATATGTTTGGAGAGCAGTTAGAGAATGCCTTGAAAGAGGTTGGGATTTGTACCGATGGTCTGGTTCGGGATGAGAAAATTCATACAACACTGGCATTTGTCCATACCTTAGAGGGGGGAGACCGGGATTTTTCTTTTTATCGTAATCCGGGTGCCGATATGATGTTGTCAGAGTCGGAGTTAAATAGGGATATGCTGGAAAATTGCCGTATTTTTCACTTTGGTTCCCTGTCTATGACCGATGAAATATGCCGTAATGCCACCAAAAAGGCAATCGGTATTGCCAAGGAGAAAGGGGCAGTGATATCCTTTGATCCGAACCTGCGTGAGCCTTTGTGGGAATCCTTGGATGTCGCCAAAGAACAGATTGATTATGGCATGAGCCAGTGTGACATCTTAAAGATTTCGGATAATGAAATACAGTGGTTTACCGGAGAAGATGATTTTGATAAGGGGGTATCTTATCTGCAGTCCAAATATTCCATCCGTCTGATTCTGGTATCTTTGGGGAAGGATGGTAGCAGGGCTTATATGGATGGAAAATGTGTGCAGGTGGTGCCATTTTTGCAGGAGCGCACCATAGAGACCACAGGAGCCGGAGATACTTTTTGTGCCTGCATACTGCACTATGTGCTGGAGCAGGGGCTTCGGGAGTATTCTCAGGAGGAATTAAAGGCAATGTTGACTTTTGCCAATGCAGCGGCATCGCTGATTACCACCAAAAAAGGTGCTCTCCGTGTTATGCCAGAGAGGAATGAGATCAATCATCTAATAGAAATCCGCACACAGTCTCCTAGTACATCAAGAACTTAATTTATGATGTACTAGTGTTTTTATAACCTGGGCTATAGTTTAGATATCTGGTAATAGGTATGAAGAACTCATTATCGTTTTTTATATCACTATGTATTCTCGTATTTGTTCTTTTGTGCTATAATAGAAAAAAGTATTTTTACAAAGGGAGCGAAGATTATGGATGTCTTAGATAAAATACATAGCAGAAAATGGATGGTTGCATTATTATGCCTTTTTCTTATTTTGTGTGATTTTATACCAGTAAGTGCATCTCCAGTTAATGCAGCTAATGAAAGTACATCAGAGGAAGTGACCAATCGGAGGGTAAAGGCAGGCATTTTCTATTTTGATGGTTATCATACAAAGGATGAGGAGGGAAAGCTGTCTGGATACGGCATTGAGGTTTTGCAGATGTTTTCACAATATTCACATCTGAATTTTGACTATGTCGGATATGACAAATCGTGGAATGATATGCTTGACATGTTAGAAAATGGTGAAATTGATCTGGTTACGTCTGCAAGAAAAACTCCAGAGCGTGAAGCTAAATTTGCCTTTTCTTATCCCATTGGGCGCAACAGCACGGTTCTTTCCGTGTTAGCAGACAATATGAAATTTCACAGCGGGGATTACCAGTCCTACGATGGGATGCGCATTGGTCTGCTTACAGGGAGCAGCCAGAATGACAGTCTGGCGGAGTTTGCTAAAGAGAAACAATTTTCTTATGACACGAAGGAATTTGAAGATTCACAGAAGCTTGAGAAGGCTTTGAAGGATGGCAGTATTGATGCAATCCTTACCAGCAATCTGAGAAAGACGGAAAATGAAAGAACGCTGGACACTCTGCAGACGGATAATTTTTATGCTATAGTGCGAAAAGAAGACACAGAACTGCTGAAAGAAATCGACTATGCCATTGATCAGATGGATATCAATGGGGGAGACTGGGAAAATTCCTTGTTTTACAAATATTATGGACAGGTCTATTCTTCCGAGCTGTCATTTACGGAACGCGAGAAAGCATATATACAGGATGTTCTTGCGGGAAAGAAAAAAATTACCGTGACGGCGATAGGAGACAGAGCCCCTTATTCTTATGTTGAGGACGGGAAGTTAAAGGGGATTATGCCGGACTATTTCGCTAAGGTTATGGAGCAGTGTGGTCTGCTTTATGAAATGGTTGTGCCTGAAAACAGAGAAGATTATTACAATACTGCGGATACCAATGGCGTGGATATTGTGATTGACAGAAGAACATCTGGTTTGACGACGGAGGAGAATTTATACCGCGGATTTAATACAGATACCTATATGACGGCTGGTGCAGCCAAGGTGACAAAAAGTGATTTTAAGGGCAAGATTAAGACAATTGCAGTTGCGAATGCCCAGGGAGAGGAGCCGCTGGAAAAGGAGATTATCGGTGATGCAAAGATACAGTACTATGACACAAGGGATGAGGCGCTTCGTGCTGTCCTGAAGGGAGAAGCAGATGCCGCTTATGTATATACCTATACAGCACAGATGTTTGTGGATAATGATTTAACGGGTTCCCTGCAATACAGTGTTGTAGACGGTGTAAGATTCGAATTCCAGATGTATGTCAGAGAGGAATGCGACCACGAGCTGGTGACGATACTCAACAAATGTCTGAAGCATATGTCAGAGGACTCACTCAACCAGCTGATTACAGAGTATACCTCTTATACACCGCAGGATTTGACCTTAGTGCAGTACATGAAGGCGAATCCGGAGACACTGGCTCTGGTGATTCTGGCTATTGTTCTGGTTCTGGTCATTATTTTGGCGCTGATATTATTGGCAAGGTGGCGGGGAAAAGTTCTGCATGTATCAGAGGAGGCAAATGAGAAACTAGAGGATCAGCTTGCCATTGTGGATGCACTGAGCCGTGACTATCTCAACATTTATGCAGTAAATATCCAGGAGGATACTGCTAAAATTGTAAAGATGGAAGGCTATGTAACAACTGGTCTGGAGAAGGATTCCCAGAAAGTATTTTCGTATACACCGATTGTGCAACAGTATGCCAAGGAGCGTGTTTATTCGGAGGATCAGCAGGAGTTCTTAGAGGCACTTTCCCTTGATAAAGTGACCGAAAAGCTTAGTTCCGATATGGAATATGTGGGAAGCTATCGGGCACTGGTTGATGGAATGGTACAAACTTTTCAATATACTTATGTTAAGGCAGAGGGAAAGAGAACACAGGAGGGCTTTACTGTTCTCGCCGGTTTCCGTAATATTGATGAAATTGTGCGTGCGGAACAGGAGCAGAAGCAGGCACTGGCGGAAGCGCTGGAGCAAGCCCAGCATGCCAATCGTGCAAAGACTGCTTTTCTGAACAATATGTCCCATGATATCCGTACACCAATGAATGCAATTATCGGATTTACTTCCTTGGCTGCAACGCATCTTGACAGTATAGAAACCGTACGGAACTATCTGGATAAAATTATGACTTCCAGCAAGCATCTGCTGAGTCTGATTAATGATGTGCTGGATATGAGCCGGATTGAAAGCGGAAAGGTTAGAATTAATGAGGAGGAAGCAAGCCTTCCTGAAATCATGCACGACCTGAAAACCATTGTACAGTCTGATATCAAGGCAAAACAGTTTGAATTTTATATTGATACGCTGGATGTGACAAATGAGACGATTATCTGTGATAAGCTTCGTCTGAATCAGGTGCTTTTGAATATTCTGAGTAATGCAATGAAATATACAAAGGCAGGCGGGACAGTCAGCGTCCGCATTATACAGACAGAAAGCGATCCGGAGGGATATGCTTCCTACCAGTTCCGGATTAAGGATAATGGTATTGGCATGAGTGAAGAGTTCTTAAAGCACGTATTTGAGCCATTTGAGAGGGAGCAGACTGCTACGGTAAGTGGTATTCAGGGAACCGGTCTTGGTCTTGCAATTACTAAGAATATTATAGACATGATGAACGGAACTGTCGAGGTGGAGAGTGAAGTGGGGAAGGGAACAGAGTTTATTGTATCTTTCCGTTTCCGCACGGTGAGTCAGTCACAAAATACAGAACATCTGGAGAAGCTGGCGGATTTACGGGCATTGATTGTGGACGATGATGTAAATACCTGTATGAGCGTCAGCAAGATGCTTTCTTCCATTGGCATGA
>CAYPEW010000073.1:0-13833 GCA_964409845.1 uncultured Jutongia sp. | reverse complement strand
AGACGAACTCTGGCAATCTTACGAAGTGCTGAGTTAGGCTTCTTCGGTGTAGCAGTACGAACTGCAGTACAAACACCTCTCTTCTGTGGTGAGCTCTGAGAGATAGTCTTCTTATTCAAAGAATTGTAAGTGTACTGAAGCGCAGGGGCAGTAGATTTCTTGGTAGAAACCTTTCTTCCCTTTCTGACTAACTGGTTAAATGTTGGCATTAATTTCACCTCCTAAAATTTATTGTGTGTTATTTTCCGTGCTTTTACACCAAATGATTCCGTATCACTATGGGAAGTCATTTGCATTTCCACACGCATCACTACATAGGAGAAATTTCCTATACAGCAAAAAAGTGCGCAAAAAAACACGCTCACTTAGTATAACCACGTGGCGTGCCTTTGTCAAGAACCTTTTTCATTATTTTTTAGTTTTATTTTTTCGATCCCGTCATCTTCTATCAAAAAATAACAGTTCATTCCATCTGCTGGCAGAAAATGCATAATATTGTTTTTCAAACTACAATTCCACTTATGAACCCCATTTACCAGGTAAATATCACAATCCCCTGCAGTATTGATCATGATTTCCTTGCCATAAATGGCAATATGGTTATAATCGGTGTCAATCTTACGGCTCATCTGCTCTTTTCCCTTTAGATTATACACTCTCATCCGGCCCTTGCCTTCTTTGTTGTCAGCCAGTACTACTCCCACATAATCTTCATCACAAAATGCACTCAAAATATCCTGTTTAAAATCCTTCTTTGCGGTTTCGGACGGCTTTTTAAGATTTTCCCAGATACTATATCCTTTCTCGCTAAAGAGGCAAACCTGAGAATCCCCCAGATATCTTACCTCTGATACAACGCGGTCCTTGTACTCCTGTGCTCCCACCAGACAGTTGGTATTCTCTCCCACATTTGTAAAATTGTAGAACGCCACCCGGCTCTCTACCACGCCACTGAGCATGGAAACGTAAGACACCGTCATACCAGTCCCATCCTTGGATATATCCATCGCCACCGGAAAGCCTTTTTCCACATTGGTAGGTATCTCCACCAATAATTTCTCTCCGCTGGCATAGGGATCATAGACATGGATCATATTGGAATCCGTGTCTTCTAACATCACGGCAACCACTCCCTGCCCGGAGATACATGCCTGCAGGATTTCATAATCCATAGACATTTCGGTTCCCTGCCCTTTTTCTGTATGTACATATAAAGACTTTCCACCAATATCAGCAACCACCACACTAGTCCCACAGGTATCGACTGCCGGGCGATCCATATCATAGCTGCCGTTCCAGAGATCCTTTCCCGAAGCTCCCATAGCGGACACACCATCCCTGCTATATCGAATCACACCACCTGCATAAGGCAGATACTGCATAGCATTGCTGTCTTTGACAGAGATGGATCGTTCCACCAGATATCCGTCATAGGTATGATTAAAATATAATTTTGCTAATATAAAAATGATAATGGCAGTGACCACAACTCCTGCCAAACTCGACAGCAAAATTTTTTTCCGCCTGGCACGACGCTGCTCGATCCGGAGCGCATCCTGCGATTGTCCTACTAAACTTATCATTCCTTCACCACTCTGTATTCTATCATTCTTCCAGTGTGTTAGTAACTCCTAGTATATCATAAATTAAGTTCTTGGTAGTAAAGCGCAGAATAAATTTTTATTCTGCAAGGCAGATTTTCGACGGTGTAGCGGTGGCTACAGCTAGAAAATCTAACACAGCAGATAAAAATTTAGACAAGCTTAACTGCAAGAAACTTAGTTTATGATGTACTAAATATCATAACAGATTGCGAAATAGGTGTAAAGCCCAACACCAAAGCAATCGCTTGTAATCAAAAAGTACCTGTCAAAAAATTCAAACTGCTATTTAGGCATCCGGCAATAGAATGCACTGCCCCACATAAATTCGATCCGAATCCTCAATTTGGTTAATACGCTGTACACGATCCATATAAGCAAAACTGTGATACTGTTTCCAGACAATCTGACTTAAGGTATCGCCTTTTCGCACAATATACGTCTGTTTAATACGGTCAACACCGCCAGGAATCACTGCCTGTGACACCTTATTCCCATCCTCCTTGCTAGCAGATGAATTATTTTTTTTATTACTTTTCGTGGTTTCCGTCTTCTTTGCCTGGGGAATCTCCAATGGCAAAGAAGTGGATGACGATAACGACAAAGGCGTGGATGAAGCTGTTGTTTCCGGAGCAACGGAATTCGCTGACTGCGGTGTCGCTGTTGCGGAAGCCTTGGTATCTGATGACTGTGGTGTTACTTCTTCCGAAGCTGGTATAGCCGATGGCTGTGGATTATTTGTCGCTGAGGTCAATACATTCTCAGACTGTGGATCCACTGATGCTGAATCCGCATTATTTGCAGGCTGCGAATCATTCGCTGCAGTAGCTGATGCATCTGATGACAGTGGATTGTTTGATACCGGATCTGGCGAATCTGCAGACTGTGGCACTACCGCCGGCGATGAGGCCGCTTCTGCCACGTAATCCGACAAGGTTTCTATCGTTTCTTCTAAAGAATTAATCTTTGCCAAACTGCGAACCAACAAACTCCCACCCACCAGAATCATAAATAACAACAGGCATGCCATACCATAGGTCAGATAATGCATCTGCTTCTGTCGATTCTGTTTATCCTGAATCACTGTACGGATCGACTGTGTTACCTCATCCTCATAATCTGATTCGAACCCATCCCCCTCTGGCTGCTCTCGCAACATATATTCCTGCATCTGAGGATTTCTCTCATAATAAACAAAATAGCCACTTAACTCTTCAAAGGCATGATCACTGTATACAAATATTTTTTCCTCCCGTTCCGATAAATCTGCCAGAAACAAAACAGAGCTCTCCTCTGCAAACTGTTCCTCCTGCATTTTCCGCACCCAGTAATCTACTTCACTATTCCAAATGCCAACGCCACATCCCCAGCCCATAATCCTGCCATAAGGAAAATATTCTGAGATCATATGAAACAACATGTCCCACTGTTCCTCCTGCATGACAGTATGCTCCGAATTCATCGATATCTCCACTGCCCCATAAATAAACAGATTTCCCGCTGCCGCTTCTTTTCCCTCACATCCAATAAACACTACAATGCTGTTGTCCTGCTTGTCCTGAAAAATTCTTCTAATGTATGTCAACACATAATCTTCTATGTATATTCTACACCTGTCACTACTCTCCCCAATCTGCCTGATATTATCTGGCAGACGTCGATATTCATAATTTCGTTTCATATCCTGCTCCATTTTTTCTCACACCTCCCATCAATGAGAATACCTCATCGGGACTGATCGTAGCATATCTATTCTACGAAGCTTGTCGAAATGGTGCACTCCGCTTATCCTATTCTTCACGATAATTCGACGATTAAAGATGACAATCCTGGGAATACTGATTTTAGTACAACCATAACGAATAGCAGACAGACAATGTGACCAATTGAGAACTATTCGTTGTACCAGTACATTCAAAAAGGAGTCTGCCATGTTCTCATTAAAACGCAGTCAGGAAGCAATCCATTATTATAATGTTCGAGATAGCCGGGCAAAACAGCGGTTTTCCAGTCTCTTAATTTACCATTTCCGAAATGCACTAAACACTAGAAGACCATTGGTTTTTTTATGCATTGGCTCGGATCGTGCCACTGGCGATGCCCTTGGTCCCTTAGTAGGTCAAAATATACAGGATTTTAAAAACAAAAAAAGAGTGCTTTCACACACTCTCTTTGTCTATGGCTCTCTATCCGAACCAGTACATGCCATAAATTTGACTGATACCGTAAATCGCATTTATCAGAACCATTCCCATCCTTATATCATAGCCATTGACGCTTCCCTTGGCATCCGTAAACACATTGGATATGTCACATTGGGACATGGTCCCCTGACACCCGGTGTCGGAGTAGGGAAACAACTTCCTGCCGTAGGCAATGCCCATATTACAGGCATCGTAAACAGTGGTACAGGAAATAACCTGAATCAAATCCTGCAAACCACCCGGTTGTCTACAGTTGTAGAACTGTCCAATTTTGTCAGCGAAGGGATTCTGGATATCTGTACAAAAATGTTACGCTAAGCTAATGATTTCAATACACTAGTACCAAATTTCCATTGTCTTATATTAATCACGAAACTCGCTACACAGAATCACATATCCGTTCTGCCCTCTAACGCCCGGTACAAAGTCACTTCATCAATATATTCCAGATCTCCGCCTGCCGGCACTCCGCTGGCAATCCGGCTGCATCGGATTCCCATTGGTTTAATCAATTTACTAATGTAAGTGGCAGTCGTGTCGCCCTCTAGATTTTTATTGGTGGCAACAATCACTTCATCCACATCCTGCTGCAATCTGACCATCAGCTCTTTCAGCCGAATGTCATTAGGACCGATTCCTGCCATAGGAGAGATTGCCCCATGCAATACGTGGTACACCCCCTCAAATTTCCCAGTCTTTTCATAAGCTGCCAAATCCCTCGGATTTTCCACCACCATAATCTGCTTATGATCCCGTTTGGCATTGGCACAGATGGGACAGAGTTCCTCGTCTGTATAAGTGCAACATTCCTTACAGTATTTCACATTCTTTTTCGCTGCCAGCATGGCACCAGATAATCCCTGAACCTGCTCCTCCGGCATATTTAAAATATGAAATGCCAGACGCTGGGCAGACTTTGCACCGATTCCTGGTAAATGTGACAACTGCTCCACCAGATTCGTAATCTGTGAGCTGTATAAATCCATCATATCCTCATTTCTGCGTTGCTATAAATTATTTAACCACAATTCTAGCTAATGATGTTGGGGCAAAGCATATTTCCCCAAACTAATGCTACGAATTGCAACATTCTGTCAAGCAACGCACAAACAGAATGTTTTTTCTTTCCCTGTTTATTCTGATCAGACAAATAAATGCAGCAATAATTTTGTGTATGTCACACTAATGCAATAAATATGGCACACACAGCAATTAAAACATACCGCCCAGTCCACCCAGACCTCCGGTCAGCTGCTGCATCATCTCTGCATTTTCCTCTTCCATTTTACGTAATGCCTCATTGGTGGCTGCCATAATCAGATCCTCTAACATTTCAATATCATCTGGATCCACTACTTCCTCCGCCAATTTGACAGAAGTAATCTCTTTCTTGCCGGATACCTTGACGGTTACTGCTCCACCTCCGGCGGTAGCCTCCCATTCTTTTTCCTCCATCTCTTTGGTCTTTTCTTCCATTTGACGCTGCATGCGCTGCGCCTGCTTCATTAAATTGTTCATATTACCAGGCATTGCTCCACCTGGAAATCCACCTCTTCTAGCCATTCTCTTATCCTCCTGCAAAATGATTTTATAATTTTGTTGATTTTCTTAACAACAATCTTATCTATAAACTGTAATATTCTCACTTATATTCCACCCCGTCAAACTGAATCAATTTCGACAGGTCATCATACCTGGCATCCATCTGCACATCTACTGTCCGTGTCTGCAAAGGAACATCTAATCCAGTCAAATTCTGAATGATCGTACGTAGTGCTTCTAACTGTTTTCCCCCGTCCTGCAAAAAATAACCTTCACTGACAGCGTCTGTAAACTGCAGCATCAAAGTTCCCTCTTCACTGACGGTTTTCTTAGCTTCCGACAACATGGTACGCTCCACCGGATCGCAGTTCTGGATAACCTCATTCCAACGACCAACAATCTGACGCACCTCATCTGGCACAGCTTTTGGTACAATCTTCGGTTCATCTGGTTCCGATGGTGCAGTGGTAGTGGTAACGGCAGCAGCCCGTCCAGCATTTTCTGGCGCAACTGGGATTCCTTCTTCCATTTGTTTCTCCAATTGATTCAGTCGTTCCAGAACGCTCGACAAATCCTGCTTGGTCCCCATCTGCGGACGGCATAAACGAATCAACGCCACTTCCACCATTACTCGTTTTTGGGTAGCATAGCGCAATTGTGCCGACAAATCTGACAGGATATGAATATAGCGAATCAAGACATCTACCTCTGTCATAGCCGCTTCTTCCTGCATCTGTGCCATGCGCTCCGTGGACACATCCAGCATGTCCGTTCCCTGATCGGATGCATCTAACAACATCAAGCCACGCAGATACCAGATGAATTCATTGACAAACTGGTCCAGATCCCTTCCGGCAATCATCATCTCGTCCACGATTTCCACACAACCCACAGCATCATAAGCATTGACACTTCGGAACATACGGCTGTACACTTCTGTATCCACTGCTCCAAGAACATCCAATGCCTTGTCATAGGTCAGCTCCTGTCCCAGATAAAATGCAAGACAGCGGTCTAGCAGACTCAAGGCATCACGCATAGATCCATCTGCTGTCCTGGCAATATAATGCAGTGCCTTATCCTCTACCTGGGCTGCTTCCCGATCTGCCACCTCCCGCAGCCTATCCGCAATAGTATCAATGGAGATACGTTTGAAATCATAGCGCTGGCACCGGGACAGAATCGTAATAGGAATCTTATGTGCTTCCGTGGTTGCCAGAATAAATATAACATAAGCTGGCGGTTCTTCCAAGGTCTTTAACAAAGCATTAAATGCACCTGTAGACAACATATGCACCTCATCAATGATATAGACCTTGAAACGTCCCTCCGTCGGTGAATACTGCATTTCCTCAATGATATCGCGAACATTGCCCACTCCATTATTGGACGCCGCATCAATTTCAATGACATTCATGGAAGTCTGTGCATTGATTTTCCGGCAAATTTCACATTCTTCACAGGGACTGCCATCCACGGGATTTTCGCAATTGACTGCTTTGGCAAGAATCTTTGCCACTGTTGTCTTTCCCGTACCTCTAGTGCCACAAAACAGATAAGCATGGCCAATCCTGTCCATCTTTACTTGATTGCGCAATGTGGTAATAATATGATCCTGTCCCTTTACCTCGCTGAATTCGCCGGGACGAAATTTTCGATATAATGCCGTATAAGACATCTTTTCTAATCCTCGATTCTACTAATATAGTATTTGGTGGCATGAATGTATCCGAAATATAGCATTTATCACATTAATCACCAAAATTCAGACCTAAGCCTTTTGCCTCTTTAATAATAGAAGAAGCCGGATCTACCATTTTTAATTTGCCAGCAACTTCCGATAATGGCACCGGAACAGTTTCTCCGTTGACCATTCCCACCATATTACCAAATTTTCCATCTATAATCAGCTGTGCAGCAGCAGATCCCAGACGACTGGAAAGCACGCGGTCATATGGACATGGTCCACCACCTCGCTGCATATGCCCCGGTACTGTGATCCGGACTTCCTGCCCAGTACGTTCCTGAATTTCCTGTCCAATCTGATAAGAAATAGACGGGAATGGAGACTGTTTTCTCTTTGCTTTTAACTCTTTCTTGGACAAAAGTGCATCCTCTTTGGAAATCGCTCCCTCTGCCACTGCCAAAATGGAGAATCGCTTTCCCTCTTTCGCCCGTTTCTCCAGTGCAGCTACCACGGAATCAATATTGTATGGGATCTCCGGCAATAAGATAATGTCAGCACCTCCGGCAATACCTGCATACAGAGTCAGCCATCCTACCTTATGCCCCATAACTTCCACGATAAACACACGACCATGGGAAGCCGCTGTGGTATGAATGCAGTCGATAGCATTCGTTGCAATGTTCACAGCACTCTGAAAACCAAAGGTAATATCGGTTCCCCAGATATCGTTATCAATAGTTTTAGGACAAGTTACAACATTACAACCCTCTTCACTCAGTAGATTAGCAGTTTTGTGTGTCCCGTTGCCTCCCAGGATAACCAGACAATCCAGTTCCCACTTTTTGTAATTGTCTTTCATTGCCTCTACCTTGTCCAGACCATTTTCATCCGGTGTACGCATTTTCTTAAACGGCTGGCGGGATGTCCCAATAATGGTACCACCTTCCGTCAAAATACCAGAAAAGTCTCTAGGCTCCAATTTGCAGTAATTGCCATAGATCAAACCCTTATACCCCTCTAAAATTCCGTATATCTCAATATCCGGATAGGTATGGTACAAGGTCTTTGCCACACCTCGCATAGTTGCATTTAAACTCTGGCAATCACCACCACTTGTCAAAAAACCTACTCTCTTCATATCCAATTACCCTCCTTTTTTCTATGAAATATTTGGAACAACATCTGCGCTGCCCCTAGTTTCCATGATAAATAAACTCCCCTTTTCGCTTATGTTGATATTCCGATAATTCCGTTTTATTCAACCTTCCCGGAAAAACGTCTCCCCTGTACAGTATATCCTTATTCCGTATTTTAAGCAACTAAATAAGTAATTAGAATCTATCCAATCAGCACCTCTTTACCACGGAATCCAAAACCATATTTACGGATACGTTCTTTACCGATTCCCTGGTCCATCAGCGTCTGTTCGTACTGATTCTGTTCAATCTGTAACAATGCCGACTGTACTGTTTCTTCTAATGTATCCTCTTTCCTGGAATTGAACACCTTAAATTCCAGAATAATGCCATCATCGGTATCGTTCAGAGGCTTTAACATAACATCATAACGACCAAAGCCACTCTCTCGATTAGAAATAATCTCATATCTGTCCCGCAAATCCACCAACAATCCTAAAACAAAACCATGATAAAATCGCTCCGGTTCTGCCTGGTCTGAAGGTTTCTCCCCCACATCAAAATAACTGATGGTGCTGAGTGCAAAGCGGTTCATATACTCATTCATGGATTCAACATCCGCTTTTAACATGGATTTGACAAATTGATTATAATGGCTGCGGTCTTTCCGAAGCCAGCCTTTTACCATGGATTCAAACATCTTGCGCACTTCGTAATTGGTTAGCTCTAATTCATAAATATCGTCCTGGATTCCCAGCATCTTGAGATAGCCACTGGCAAACAGCAGGCTCCAGACCGCACTGGCATCATGGTCATCCAATTGATTAAACACCATTTCATCATCGATATCACTATGGATAACATGCCCCTGCAGCAAATCTTCAAACTGCATTTTTAGTTCAATATCCCCTGTCCGAATTAAACTACCCACCAAACTATTGGAACTGGTATTTGCCCAGTAGGTGTCCAATTTCCCTTCATCCAAAAAACTGATAACAGACCAAGGATTATAGATATCTCTCAAATTTCCAATAATAAATCCGTCATACCAATCCTTTGCCTCCTCTTTATTTGTCAAGTCAAATTCATCCATAGCCGCAAACACTTCTTTTTCTGTAAAACCAAAATAGGAAGCGTATTTATCAGATCTCATCGTTATAACTTTTAAATTATTCAGATCAGAAAACATAGATTCTTTACTGACTCGGGTAATTCCTGTCATCACTGCCCGTTCCAGATAAGGATTAGTCTTGAATGTATTATTAAACAATGAACGGGTAAAGCTGACCAGTTCCTTCCAGTAACCATTCACATATGCCTCCTGCAACGGGGTATCATATTCATCCAACAGTACAATGACCTTCTTACCATAATATTTATGGAGACAACTACATAGAAAATGAATAGACTTTGCTGCCGTAACTCGCGACATCCCTATCGCAACGGATTCAAACTGTTCCTGCTCCACTGGATTCAGAAAGCCCTCCTCCACCAGAAAACGGTTTTGATTATACAAAGCTACCAGATTAGAGTTGATACTTTCTATAGCATCCTCAATATTCTGCTCCTTGATCCCGGCAAAAGACAAAAAAAGCACCGGATATGTCCCCTGCAACTCCCTATAATTCTCATTTTTCCAGATAGCCAGATTCTCAAAAATTTCTCCCTGCCCTGCGTATTGATTGCTGAAAAAGCGTTCCAGCATACTCATATTCAAGGTCTTACCAAAGCGTCTGGGTCTGGTAATCAAAGTAACCGCATCACCACTGTCCCACCATTCCTGAATCAAACCTGTTTTATCAATATAAAAGTAATTTCCTTTAATGACTGTTTCAAAGTCCTGTACGCCAATCGCTACCGTTCTGGCTTTCTTCTGCGCTGGATTACCTAACGTAGCCGTCACTTCCATTCCATCACCCACTTTCTACATAACGTTATAGCTTATTGTACTAAAAGAAAAGCTCTAATGCAATGATGGAAATATATCATATCAATTCCTGATCCAACAGAAAATCAAGCAGATTAATATGCAAAATTCCCTTGTCATCATACCAACGCTTCCCAATATCTTTCCTTACCACGATTTTCGGAAAAGAATCTCCCGTAAGAGCAAAAGGACGGAGTTCCATTTCTTCCTTTTCCTCTGCCGGCATAGCATATGCGGATTGAATATAAGTTCTCTTCCCTCCGGAAGTAACCACAAAATCTATCTCTCTCGGTGTACGGACAGAATTTCCATTTCGATTGATGGTTCTGGCGTATACTACTCCAACATCCACAGAAAACTGACGAATGATCAACTCATTATAAATAATATTTTCCATTATATGTGTCATCTCCTGCTGGCGAAAGCCAATACGAGCGTTACGTAATCCGATATCCTCACTATAATACTTATTGGGAGAATCAAAATATGATTTTCCTCTTGCATCATAACGTTTGCTTTCCGAAAATAGAAAGGCATCTTTTAAATGCCCAATATATGCACGGATTGTATTAGAAGAAACTCCCTTTATTTGTTTGGAATTCAGCGTATCCGCTATTTTAGCAGGATTCGTCAAAGAACCAATGGAAGAACAGAGTAAATCCAAAATCTGCTCCAATACATCCTGTCTCTCAATTTTCCTCCGTTCCACAATATCCTTAATATATACTTCTGTAAAAAGCGACTTCAAATAATTCATCTTTGCCGCCTCACCAGGTCTGGATAAAATCAATGGCATACCACCATAAGCAGCATATTCATCAAAGGCTTCATTTTTGTCCCCGCCGACTGCAGAATAATACTCCGCAAAACTAAGAGGATGAACCCGGATTTCATCACTCCGCCCCCGAAACTCTGTCAGGATATCGCTGGATAACATCTTTGAATTACTGCCTGTTACATAGATATCCAAATGATCCAAACTGCGAAGATCATTCAAGGCATCATAAAATGTAATTTTCTTTCCATCCGGATTATAGGGATTGGCAACTTGGTCCGACATCTGAATCTCATCTATAAACAGATAATATTCTTCCTGTGCATCTTCCACTATTTCTCTCACATACGAAGAAAGTACAAGCGGATTACGGAACTTGATATCTTTTGCCAGATCAAGCTCAATGATAATAATCTGTTCTTTCTTTACACCATTTTGGAGCAGATAATCTCTGTATATATTTTTTAGAAGATAGGACTTCCCACAACGACGAATACCTGTTATGACTTTTACTAATGTGTCAAAACGATAGGAAATTAACTGCTGCAAATAGTTGTCACGTTTTATTTCCATTCATAACACCTCATTTCATTGAATATTTTAGCCCATAAAGTCATTTTTAATCATTATACACTTTATGCTATGTATGATTCAAGAGTTTCTTTGGTTTTAAGGACAGAAAATAACCGCTGTAACTTGAACTATGTATCTTGTTACAGCGGTTTCCATCAGCCCCTCTGCCAAAGTCAGAAGATTTCCTATCTATTTAATTTTAAACTTCACTGTCGTTTTCTTCCCCTTTTGGTCGATAATGACCAGTCGGTTCCACTTTCCTTTCTTCTTCAACTTCTTTTTATACTTGGACAGTTTGAAGGAAATACTTTTTTTGCCTACCTTGATTTTAATGGTTTTGCCGTTTAATTTCACAGAGCGTATTCCGTCCGCATCCCGTATGGTCAACTTTTTGGACAGGGGATATTTCTTTTTATTCTTAATGCTAAGTTTTGTTGCATGGTTTTTTGTTGATCCCTGAGACGATCCGGAAACCGATGGTGTTTCTGCTGTACCAGATGAATCTGTACTGCCAGAGCCAGATGGGATTTCTGTGTTTTCCGGTGAGTTGCTTGCAGATGGGGTATTGGTGGTATCTGGTTTGCTGCTTGATCCTGGTTTCTGTGTTGTATCTGGCTTTTCTGTTGCCTCTGGTCTCTCTGTCTTCCCCGGTTTTTCTGTCACATTAGGCTTAGCAGAACTATTCCACTGATACTCGTTCCCTTCTGCCTCCGCTGTAACAGTTCCTACTTTGGAAAGGGGATAGGTGGAAAGGTCAAAATGTAAGACTGGGCGAACACCAATAAAGTCGTAGCTGACACCGTCGCCGTACGTATACACGTCGCCATCACCGAAGACATTCGCAGCACTACATGCATCGTCGCCAGGCGAACGTAGCCACCAACAACTGCCTCCGTCATCCTTCGGTCTATAGGCAATTCTCGCCGGATGTTCACAATCATAATCGGTTGGGAAACCATATGCCGGATTGATGATATCTTCTAGAGACAAAAGGCTAATGTTGTCTGTGGTATCTTCGCCCCCCTCCGTACCATACCATGGATTGTCCTGATTCTCATACAGATGGGATCGGATACCTGCCTGCTCCTCCCCAGTAAATGTTTTCTGGTAGAAATCCCCATTCAGCCATGCCCGAAGGCTGCTGTCCTTCCAGGTAATGTCTTCATCGGATTCATGATATTCCCGGTCTGTCAGAATCTGGTCGGATAACAGGAACAGGTCATTGCCGGATCTTTGCAGCACCCTCCAGATAAGCGGTTTCCCCTCATAAGTTCCCAATTCCACTAAATCCCACACAGCACGTTTTGGCAAAATCTCCAGGCGGTCTCCCTGCTGTACGAGAGGAGAAGATAGATCCAGATGCAAAGCGGGACGAACACCAAGATAATTGTGATAGTAAACGGTACCGTTGACCTCGTTACCGAAGGTAGACACTGAACCACGATCACTAATAATCGTAGCAAACTTTGTGTTGGAACCAGGCGAACGCAGCCACCATACACATTTACCTCTTCCCGCAACACCCATACCCATATTCTGTCTCTCTGCATAGGCTGTCGCCCTGCCGATCCTTACATTGTCATCAAAGTCCTTGTCCACAGAAAATCCATAATTCTCCTGACATATATCGACAATGGATGGCAGATACACCTTATCCACCGTATCCGCTCCACCTTCCGTACCATATTCCTCGTTATCGGCATTCACTAAAGTCTGCTCCAACACTGCTTCCTGTTCCTCTGCAGTAAATGCTATATTATAAAACTTCTCATTCAACCATTTCCGCAGGGTGGATGTTTCCCAGGTAACGCTTTCATATGTTTCATGGTATGGCTGACCGTCCAACACCTGATCTGCCATCACATAGGCATCATTTCCATTCCGTGACAAAATCCTCCACCGAATCGGTGTCTTATCATCATTCTGGTCTGCCACACCGTCCCCGTTGGTATCCCCTTGCCAGTAACTGCCAAATATACCGTATCACAGGTATTCATCTCCACTCTTGGATTCTGCAGTTCAGTATCCTCTGTTCCTGCCGCATGGTTCAAGTCTGCACCAGCCAGACATGAGGTTATCGCCACCACCCCGGACAACAGGGCTGCCGTCAAACGGCGGTAGCTTCTGTTTCTTCTCTTTCTGTGTTGTGTTAATTGTTGCATTGATTCATCCTCCTTTACTAATCCCACAAAAGCACAAACTCTGCCTGTGGATTACGCTTTGTGTAAATCGATTTTACTGCATAAAAATAACACAGGCTTCTTCTTTTTCCTGTGCTACTCTATGTCCTGTGTGAATATTTCTGTACACTAAATCAGAGACAGTAAGATTACCTCTGCTCTGCTCTGCTCTGCTCTGCTCTGCTCTGCTCTGCTCTGCTCTGCTCTG
>CAYPEW010000072.1:0-14043 GCA_964409845.1 uncultured Jutongia sp. | reverse complement strand
CACACTGACTCCTGAGAAGACCAAGAACACACTGTTGGTAAAAGTAGTCAACACTGATACCAAATGGCTTAGTTCACTAAATCTGGATTACCAATTATATGATGCAAATGACAATTTCATTGCCAGTGTAAACCAAGATCTTGGCTCTATCAAACCAAATGAAGCACAATACTTCGCCTTTGATTCAGACTCAAATTTGGAACCGGATCAAATCGAAGCCATTGACTTTGATCTGTCATACGCAACGTTAAGACCTACCGTAGAAGAAGACATATCCTATAATACCACTACTTATATATCTGCCGAAGTGGCTATATCAGAGACAGAAGATAATGCTTATGATATTACCATTTCGAATAATACTCCGAGCAGAAATTTTGTGGAAGGAGTCTATATCATCCGCTTCTATGATGCCAATAAACAGCTTATCGCAGCAAGCCTGCTCCCTTATGAACTGGATCCAGAATCATCTACGACACTGACTGTAAACGGACCGGTAGATACTGCTGCAGACGGAACCCCCGTCTATGCAGCATCCTACAAACTGGAACGGTTAACGGCACACACAGTACAGTACACATTTTAAGCTTTGATAAATGATTAAGAAGTCCCTTCTCAATTTCCTATAAAGTAAAATAGAGGCAGTCGTCAGCGATTGCCTCTATTTTTGCTCTATCAATCCTCAATTGCATTAACAGTGATGCTCTCGGCATCTACCGCAGTGTCCTCAAATGTCTTTACCAAATTCTTGGAAACATATATACTCTTCAATTCATCTGCGCCTTCAAACATATCTTCAGAAATATTGATAGCGGTAGAACGAAGGGTGATTTTTTTCAAACCACTGCTATAAAAACTCCGCTCTCCAATCATTACCACGTTTTGCGGCAAATCCAGCTCTTTTAAGGAAGTACAGCTCCAAAAAGCCTCATTCCCTATAGAAGTCAATGTATCCGGCAATTCTACTTCTGCCAAACTTTCACAATTGGTAAACAACTCATCTGGCAAATTAACAATTCCCTTGCCAAATGTAACCTTTTTTAAGGAAGTACAGTCAAAAAACAATCCGACTCCAAGGTTTTCTACTGTTCCTGGAATTTCTATCTCCTCCAGTGCTTCACATTTACAAAACGCCTCTTTTCCAATGACCTTAACCGAATCCGGAATCTTAATATGTTTTACCTCTGTATTATAATAAAATGCTTCATCCGCAATTTCCGTGACCGGATAGGTCTCTCCGTTCTGATAAATAGAATCTGGTATTACAATAGAATCTTCCGACTCGTCCAGATAAGAAGTAATCGTTATATACTTTTCTTCCTCATCAATTTCATATGAAAAATATTGAGATGCCTCCTGTTCTTCTCCTGGATCAGCCGAATCCGTAGCCTTTGTCTGATCCGGACTTTTTGTTGATGTCTGACTTCCCTGTTTGGAACATCCTACACAGAGAGCCAGCGTGATTCCAATCCCTACACATGCCAATCGATAATATTTACCTCTCATAATTTTCCTCATTTCTGCGCTGCCCTTTGCGCATAACGCAATGTTTGTGTCGCAGCGCAGACACAAACTTGCTACACAAACTGCGTTTGTGTTGTGAAATAAGTTATTTTTCACCCTTATCTCCTATTCATAAAAAGCGTAATTTTAATACATTATATGCCACATGTATAAGCCTATTTATTATATCGACATTTACTTATCATGTCAAGAAATAACTGGATTTAATCCGTTGAATGTCCTAGAAAAATATGTTATACTTGGTTCATTGAGCACGCATATCAGCAGCATGAAAATTAAAGATCAGATATGGAGAATGGCAATGGAAGATATACGCACAGAAAGTTTTCGTAGAAATGATTATTTAGAAGAAATGTTAAAGGATATCAACAGCATTCTAGCGGTGCCGGAACAAGAAATTATAGTTCCTGATCAGCAAAGATTTCCGATTATTTTTGTTGTTGGCTCCCTACGTTCTGGAACGACATTGATGACACAATGGCTGGCATCTTCTGGAGAAATAGCCTATCCGTCCAATATGCTGTCCAGATTTTATGAAGCTCCTATTATTGGTGCAAAAATCCAAAGACTATTGACTGATCCGAAGTATAATTTTCGGAATGAGATTTTAGACTTTAATTCCAAGCAGAATTTTCAGTCGGAAAATGGAAAAACAAAAGGGGCACTGTCGCCCAATGAATTTTGGTATTTTTGGAGGAGATTTCTTCATTTTCCAGATGATGTAGATTATCTTCCAGACAAGGAACTGCTGGACACCTCCGACTGGAGAACCATGAAAAAAGAGTTCATCGGTATAACAGAAGTTTTTGAAAAACCTTTTGGATTAAAGGGGATGATTTGTAATTATAACATTGGTTTTCTAAATCAAGTGTTTGAGAAAGCAGTTTTTATATATACTAAACGGAACCCCTATACAAACCTGGAATCTGTTTTAAAGGCAAAAGAACGGCAGCATGGAGATATCAATAGATGGTTTTCTTTTCGTATTCCGGAGTACAAAAGACTACTCCAGATGAACGATCCTCTCAAACAGGCGGCAGGACAGATCTATCATATCAATCAATCGATTCAAAAAGGGTTAGAATTGATTGATGATAGCCGGAAGATGGTTGTACAGTATGAGGATTTCTGTGCAGATCCTTCCAAATATTATAATCAATTAGTCGATATTCTGTCAGCCCAAGGATGCGAAATTAGAAGAGAATATCATGGGGAATCTCAGTTTGCTATATCAAGGACAGAGACAGATCCTAAGCTGGTTTCTTGCTATGATGAATATGTTAGGGATTATGAAAATAGAATTTTGAAGTAATAAGTTATCAGAGATGGAGGAAAAAATGAAAAAGGAACAGTTTTTAGAGGGATTGCATAATGATAAAGTTTTATCCGAAAGTTTGATCGTGAGATTAAAAAAAGAAAATTTACCTCTTGTTATGTGGGGGTGTGGAGATGTTGGAGATGCCGTTTGTGATTATCTGGAAGAAAATGGAATTGTATTGTCCTGTATATGGGTTGACGGAAGCTCCGGAGAGAAAACATATAGAGGGATGCCAGTTGTAGATTTACCTGTATTAACAGAAAAGTATGAAAAGTTTAATGTAATTTTAGGACACTCCTGTTATGAAATAGCAGAAAATGTATGCGGAAAAATCTCTCAGATTCAACAGGTGTTTTATGCATTTAGTATCCACTATCAGCAGTATGATGTTGTTAAATATGAATCAATTATGAAAGAGGCAGATCGCTTTGTACAGTTATGCAATTTATTAGCTGATGAAGCATCTGTAAATAATCTGTTGGCATATTTAAATACTAAAATGACTGGGGATGTAACATATATTCTCAATATTTTTGAACAGAGTATGAGTTTTTACAGAAATGATGTTTTTTCTGTAAGGGATGATGAGGTGTTTTTGGATATTGGTGCTTATAATGGTGATACTATACGTTTGTTTTTGCAGGAAACACATGGAAAATACAAAAAAATTTTTGCTTTTGAGCCAGATGCAGTTAACTTTTTAGCCTTAAGTGAGTATGTGGCAAAAGAAAGAATGAGAAATGTAGTGACAAGTCTGTTGGGCGCTTGGAATAAAAAAGAAGATCTGCAGTTTATTTCTGGCAAGGAACAAATATCCAGTGTATATATAGCTAATGACTCTAATAGTACAGATGTAATTACCTGTTATGCAGATCGTATTGATGAAATTATTAGAGAAGAAGTAACGTTTATTAAGATTAATTATTATGAGGGTGTATTGGAAGCTATACAGGGCTGTGAGAATATTTTAAGGGAATATCATCCAAAACTTGCAATTGATGTTGGATTTGATATTTATAATGTATTGTTGCTTTTTGAATATCTTGCATCACTAAAGCTGAATTATAAATTCTTTTTGAGATTTAACCATGCTATGTCCTCTACATTAACAATGTATGTCATATAAGAGTAGTTTATCTTTTAGAGGGAGGCGGAGTTATGGTAGCACATCACGAACTGGAACAATTACACACACCATGTTATATTATTGATGAGGCGAAGTTTCAAGAAAATGTAAAGCAGATTCGTACGCCTTTCCAGTCCAGGTGGAAGGGTGCTCTGTTGCTTGGTTTTTCTGTAAAAACTAACCATAACAAAGAACTGATGAAGATGGCAAAGGAACTGGGAATGCTGGCTGAAACAGTTTCTGATGATGAGTATTTTTGGGCAGAAAAGACAGGATTTCCGAAAAAAAATATTATTTATAATGGAATTCAGAAAAGTGAAGATGTTTTAGTATCTGCTTTACAAAACGGGAGTATTGTGAACCTGGATCATTTTGAAGAAATTGATTTTATTGAAAAACATAGACAACTTTTGGCACAAAAAGAGCTTCATATAGGGCTTCGGGTCAATTTTGATTTGGAAAAGGAATGCCCTAATGAAACTACTGCTGGACAAGAGGTAAGTCGCTTTGGTTTTTGTTTAGAAAACGGAGATTTCCAGCGGGCAGTCTGTAGATTGAAAAAAATGCAAATAGAGCCGGAGGGACTGCATCTGCATTATAGTTCTAAAACAAGGAGCTTGAATATCTTTTCTGCATTGGCAAAAAAAGCATGCGATATTATAGAGGAGTGCCATTTACAGGACAATCTTCGTTTTATTGATATCGGTGGTGGTTTTTTTGGTGGACAGAAAGTATCAGATAAACCGACAATGGAGGAGTATGCCAAAACAATCTGTGATATTTTGCAGGATAGGCTGTGCACCGATAACATTCAACTGATCCTGGAGCCAGGAGCATCCATTCTTGCTACAGCAGTTGATTATGTGAGTCGGGTCATCCAAAGCAAGGAAATCCGGAATACCCATGTTGTAACATTAGACGGAAGTAATCTGCATATTAATCCTTTTTTGGCAAATCGGGAACCTCAATATCAGTTAGTTACAGACAGTAAAAAAACAGTACCTGTCCAAATAGTCTGTGGTGCTACCTGTATGGAGAATGATCGCCTTCTGCGTTTACAGGGACAACCACAATTAGAAAATGGGGATTATGTATATTGTACATGTGCAGGAGCATATACCATGGCATTTAATAGTTGCTTTATTAATCTGCCACCCTATATTTACAAACGTCAGAAAGGAAAATATTTTCTGTGCAGGAATCAATACGCAGAATGGCTTGAGCAGGATATGTAAACGGGAGATGGAAAAATGAATATTTTATTAACGTCAGCGGGAAGGAGAGGATATCTTGTCCGCTATTTTAAAGAAGTAATACAAGAGACTGGTAAGGTATATGCTGCAAATAGCAGTGAATTGTCACCAGCTCTTTCAGAGGCGGATGTGGCCGTTGTAACACCACTGATCTATGATAAAGAATACATACCATTTTTGAAGAATTATTGTAAGGAAAATAATATCCATACCCTTATATCGCTTTTTGATGTTGATTTACCAGTATTGGCTGCACATAAAGATGAATTCCAGAAAATAGGAACAAATATTATTGTGTCTGATCAAAATATTATTGATATTTGTAATGATAAATGGCGGACATTTCTGTTTTTAAAAGAGCATGGCTTTCTTGTACCTAGAAGTTTTTTAAATATCAAGGAAGTGATAGAGGAACTTCATAACGGAAATTTAAAATTTCCACTTATTGTCAAACCACGATGGGGAATGGGATCCATTGGCGTGGTAAAGGCTGAAGATGAGGAGGAATTGCATTTTTTTTATAAGAAGGTACAGCGCGAAATCAGAAACAGCTATTTAAAGTATGAATCCCAAAAGGATATTGAATTGTCTGTGTTGATGCAGGAATGTCTCGCGGGCCAGGAATATGGTTTTGACATTATCAATAACCTACAGGGGATTTATCAAAATACTATTATAAAAAAGAAGCTTGCTATGCGTTCTGGGGAGACGGATTGTGCTGTCACAGTCAAATGGGACAAAGGAATGGATGAGGCAGAAAGGCTTAGCAACTGCTTACATCATATTGGAAATCTGGATGTAGATGTATTTGAAGTGAACGGAGAACCATATATTCTGGAATTGAATGCCCGGTTTGGTGGCGGATATCCGTTCAGTCATCTGGCTGGTGCGAATTTACCACAGGCTTTGGTTGATTGGGCTTCCGGCAGAGAGACAGATGTCAGAAACCTTCATGCCGCCAATGGTGTTTTGGGGCAGAAGGACATTACTATGATTGGGTTGAATATAGAAAACTAAACTCGTACATTACCAATTGACAGATAATTTTTCTGCTTATGCAAATTTATTTCCAAAAGCCTTATGCGACTTTCTAAGGCTTCAAAAATATTCCGAACTGCATCAAGTCATTAAAACTGAATTTGTACAAGCTTGTAACACATGAAAAGAGACGGTTATAGAACCGTCTCTTTCATGTGTTTATTATGAATTTTTCTTGATGGCCTACGGAGTGATTATACCATCTTTCAAAATCATACACTTTGTTTGTTAAACTTCAGAATAATTACTCTGCTGCCTTTACATTGTAAAGAACTTTTACCTGTGCTGAAGCAAATGCAGAAGGAAGCTTATCAGCCTTCTTATCACCTGCATACTGTACCAACAGTACGGTACCATCTGCAACTTTTGCATCCTTCAAAACAACTTTCTTTCCTGGTGCCAGAGTAGCAATTGCTTTTCCATCTGCCTGTGCCTTACCACTTGACATATCTACTGTACCATTAGCCATTTTTGCCTTGTAAAGTACAATTGTCTTACCTGTATCACCTGAAGTAGCATTCGTAATTTCAAAAGTAGCTTTCTTTTTATCTGTTGCTTCTGCAGATGCATATGTCAACTCATTAGCAATTAAAGTACCACTCTCACCTGCTACTGTATTTGGAGTAACTACAGGAGCAGTTACTGCTGCCCAGTTATATACTGCAATCTTAGAAGCTGCTTTCTTCTCTGTTGCCTTAGTACGCATCTGGAAAATACCAGCGATAGCTGGATCAATAGTATAGTTTGCGTCAAAATCTTTCCATCCAGTAGTTGCATCAGAAAATGTAGTTCCTGTACGATACTCAGCACCCTTCTTAAACTTCACAGCACCAGTGTTATAATCAACAGTAACTGCAGGTGCATTAGCCATCTTAGTAACCTTTACCTTGAACTCTTTACTTGCAAAAGAATTTGCAGCAATATTGCTGACATTTACAGTTACACCTTCCGGCTTACCATCAATAGTTGCACTTGCATCAGGAGTTGCAGTTACTGATGTTGCTCCCTTATAACGGAAATATAAGGTTGCACCCTGCTGCTCATAAGGAGCCAGATTTAAGTCTGTATTTGCTGTAAGATTCTCCCAAGTACCATTCTCTGTTCTGTACTGGTAATTAGCCCAACTTTTAACAGCATTAGTAGCATCAGCTGAAGTCTTATCCAACTTATCTGTTCCTGCTGTGATTTCTAATGCAGTAGTAACTTTACCAGAATACTTTGTTACAGTATCTTTTGCAATCTTATATACATTATAGCCTGCAGCAGACTTTACTGTAATATAAGCATCCTTAGTAGTCTTAACGTTGGAAATATCAACATAACTAACTGTGCCATAATAAGTATCCCATTTTGCCTTAGCATTCCAGGTTAACTTTCCACCCTTCTCCTTAACTGCATCATAGGATACCATATCGCCTGATGTAATACCTGCCATATGCTTATCGGCTGAAAATGTAGCAGCCTTGGCATTGATACCACCTGCAACCAGTACTGACAGAGCAGCAACTGACACGCCTGTCATAACTTTTGTTAATAATCTCATAAAAATTACCTCCTTGTTTGTTTGATGTATAGTCCATTATACACTATCACTCCGGCTAATATATATATCGGACTTTTGTTTTGTTACTTTAGCACTTACTTGGAAATTTATTTAATTTTTTTTGTGCTCATTTGACAATCCCCAGCAATACAGGCTCGGTAGCCCATTTCATTGCCTTTTTATCTGCCGCATAGGCTACATATACAGAACTGCCTGCCGGAAATTTCTTTGGCGACAGACTGACAACCGTAGTCTGGGTTCCATTTTTAGGCGGTTTTACTGTAGTAGCTCCTGAAGCTCCCACCGTCGGTGCTTTTCCTCCAGGACTGACTACCCAGATCAAATAGGTATTGTCCACATCAGTACTGCAACAATCAACCTTTTTGGTAGCCTCATTATAAACCAGGGTCAGTTTGTTTGCCTTGTTTCCCAGATAAGCATTCACATCCTCTTTGATTTCCAGCTTCCTGGCAGGCGGATAAACATAGCGGGTAATCTTAGAAGCCGGTGTATATTTCTTTGCTGTCTTCTTTGCCGCCTTCCGGACTTCCAGCATACCTCCATCAACGTTAGCCGTCAAAGTGAACGCTTTATTTCCCGGGGTGCTTTGAAAAGCTGCCTCACTATTCTGGCGATACAAACTCCCCTGCTTAATCGTTATTGTACCTTTCGCATAATTAAGGGTAGCTGTAGGTCCTTCTGCTAACTTTGGTATCTTTACCTTCAGCTCTTTGCCAGAAAAAGTACTAAGTGCTTCATATAGTACATATTCTTTCGCTACTGGCACGACTCCTACCTTTTGAGCAATGGCTGTGCTGTTTGACAGCCGTCCCTTACTGGTATATTCATCACCATCATCATAACCACATTTTTCCCGAAAATATAAGCTTGCTCCCTGTTGTTCATAGGACCGCAGGCTGACATCATAAGCATCATAATCGCTCCATGATCCATATTGAGTCCTATATTCGAACATGCTGTCACATTCGTTCCCGTCATCAGCCCGGTCAATTACTGTTACTGTTCCATCCTCCTGATCATAAGAAGCAGACAGTTTCCCATGCACCGGTGAAAAATGAATCAAATACGCTTCACTGGTAGCATCTGTCTTAACTGCCACATACCCACCTTTTGTAATATTAATAGAAGAAAGATCTACTGTTGCCACTTTCGTCTCATCCACTTGTTCCTGCAAATACTCAGCATCATAGATATCCCATCCCTTAACCTGTATATCTGTAATCTCATCCTCTGTCATCTTGACAGTAGGGAATGCCACCATCACTTCACTGTCTGTAGTAATTACCTGCAGTGTCTGACTGGCATAGTCAATCATAACATCATCGGCTGGGATCCGGTCTGCTGCAGATGCTGTGTGCCCGGCTGACAAAGCAAATGTCATCATGATACCTGCCAAAAACAGCGGCCGATAAAAATATCTCATTCTATCCTTTCTCACATAAACCTCCTCTCTGCTGTCTGATACGGACAGCGCACATTTTTTCTAAAATCAAAAAACAATACATCATTAAGTTATATCGGCTATTTGCTGGAATAATTTACCCCTGAATTGATTTCTTTCAAAAGTTTATACTTGAGTTCTGCCAGTTTCCAATCTGTCTCATTATCAATATCCTGAACCTCCAGATCATCCAGAACCAATGGCACAATATCCTCTGAAATCAATCCCTGTTTTTCCTGAAAACGTGTGGCATCCCAGATATAGAACTGTCCGCTGTCATGATAGATTGTTTCAAGATCCTGTGTTCTTACCGTGAAATTTTCTTTCCATTTCATCTCTAAAGTATCTTGTGTCATAATATATCCCCGCTGTGGCGGATACGGAAATGCCACCACAGGCATAACTTCAATAGCCTGTTTTTCCTGAATCAGACGAAATGCCTCTGCCAGCCGTTTCGGTGTCACAAAGGGTGCCGTAGGATAAATACATGCCAGATACCGAAAAGAACGCCCTCTCTTTTCATATTCCTCCAATACTTCCAGTAACACTTCAGCCGTAGTAGCATAATCACTGGCAGTATGGACACTTCTCATAAAAGGTACCTCTGCCCCATATGTTCTGGCAATTTCAGCAATTTCCTCACTATCTGTGGACACCATAACCTCATCAAATATTCCAGAAGCCAATGCAGCCTCAATGGAATAGGCTATAATCGGTTTTCCACAGAAATCTTTAATATTTTTCCCAGGTATCCGTTTGCTGCCTCCCCTTGCCGTAATCACGGCAACCATATTCTCACTCATAGTAATTCCCCCTTATATCATTGATGTTTCTTTTAAATAAGTATCATATGACATGAAATCTATCTGCATTCCGAGTTCCTGCACAGGAAATCGGCAATCCGCCATACCCCCCTGCCATCCACCAACTGCCTCATGCGATTCCGGTATTGCTCTGTCTCTGCTGGATCTCCCATATATGCAGTCAAATGCATACCGATTTCTGTCGCAATTCCTCCCTTTCGCGCATCACCTGCATAGCGCATAATCCGTTGCTGTTCCAACAAGCGAACGGCTGGAAGCTGGTTATCTGAAAAAGAAAAACAAACTGTAGGAATCCCACAGGCACAAAGCTCATATAGAGTAGTCCCCCCTGCAGATACTGCTAAATCACACTGACACATTAGGTCAGACATGTGCTTCACCCCAAAATGTAACGAAATCCGAGAGACACCATCCACAACATATTGATCTGCCAGTTGCTGCAATTCCTGGGTGTGACCATTCATACTCCCCACCACCACATGATAACGATAGTTACGAAATACCGGATCGACCAGACAATATTCCAAGACCTGTTCTGTCACATGATAGGGGTCCGTCCCTCCAGTCGTTACCAGAATTGCTGGCTGACCCATCTTATCCGTATCCAGTCTTTCATCTTGCTCTTGACCAGGCCCATCCGAGTCCAATCTCCTACCTTGTCCTTGACCAACCCCTTCTGAGCCCACTCGTTCATCTTGTCCTTGACCAAACTGTCTGCCCGGCCATTTTTCCCGCAATTCTGCCAAATGAATCGGTTGAAACTCTTCTCGCAGCGGAATATACTCCGATCCCACCAGTGCCTGTACTCCCCTCTGGGAATAAGTTCTCGCATAGTTCTCCGAATTCTGCACCAGACCATAATGCAAAACTGCCGTTACAGCATATCCTTCCTCTCCAAAATCATCCATATATAAGACAGGACACATCTCATTCAACTTCTGCAGATATCCCGGTGTCGCCTGATAGGTGTCCACAACCAGCCATTCACAGGGATTTTCTGCTAAATACTGCTGTAAAAGCTCTACTTCTGTGTCCAAATGATCCCATATACTATTCAAGACATGGTAGGAAAATCCCCGTTCTTTGATGCGATCCGTCTCTTTATCTTCTGCCAAAAGAAACTGGCAGGTTTCCCCCTGTTTCCTACATTCCTCTGCAATCGCCAGACAACGCATCAAATGGCCGGTTGCAATTTTTTCATTGGCATCCACTCGAAAAATAATCATGTTTCTCTCTTATTCCTCCCTTTCAGCCAGATCATGGTTCAGCTGCTCCAGATAATGAATAAAGACCTGATTGGTCATTCTGATCTGATAGCTCTGATCCAATTCTTCACGCTGAAAACTTTTGCGCCCCCCACGCAAAGCCCGGTCCCAAAATCCTTTGATATCCCGAAACGGTACATAATAATAAATGTTAACATTTTTGAAAAGTATGATCAAAAAGGAAATGCCCTGCTGCTGTTCAAATTCTTCCATATACTGCATCTGATGTTCATGTATATTTTGCAGTGTAAATCGTTCCGTAGCACATTCCTTGGCATCAAAGCATATCGGTATTCCCTGCACAGCACCAATATAATCCACTGTACTTTTTTGTTCGAAATAAGCCAGGGTAATGTGGTGGTTTTGCTTATCAATATTAATGGGGGTAATGGGCGTAGGAATTTTCTGCACCAGTGCCAGATGATCTCTGCGGTAACGCTCATTGGTAAAATTAACCGCCTCTTCCAACATCGATCCCCGAAGTCCTCTTGAATTCCATGATGGCATGATAACATTTCCTTTCTATTTAGATGATGGCTCCTGCATTCCCAATCCTTTTAGAATCTGCCGGAACTGTCCGGGCAAAGGTGCTGTAAAAAGCTTGTCCTGGTACTTCTCCGGAAGTTCTGGTACATTTACCGGCAAATGCAATTCCCAGGCATGCAGTAACTGGCAATGCAAGCGGTATTGTTGACGAAAAATCAGATTAATCTCTCTGCTGCCATATTTTGTGTCCCCAATCAAAGGATGTCCCACACTGCTTAAATGTGCCCTAATTTGATGGGATTTTCCAGTCAGCAGGTGAACCCTCAATAAAGTAAATGTTTTCCCTTGTAGATCGCCATACTGTAAGGGTTCATATTCGGTTAAAATTCGGCTCGACGCTGCATCTGGCCGATCCATAATTTTTACAGTATTACTCCTGCTGTCTTTAAGCAGGTAGCCATCAATTCGACACCTGTCCGTTATTTTCCCCTGTACAATGCACAGATAATATTTCTGTATTGTGCGTTCCCTAAACAAGGCATTCATCCACTGCAATCCACGGACAGATTTTCCAGCCACCATCAAGCCGGTGGTATTACGGTCCAAACGGTTACAAATCCCCGGACGAAATGTGTCCTCCACAGTATTGGCTGCCGCTGACTGTCTGTCTAAATAAGCAGTTATATACTCCACCATTGAAATGTCAGCCCTATCAGCCTTTTGAGACAATATCCCCTGCGGTTTATTCACAATCAGAATATCGGAATCTTCATATAAAATAGAAAGCCTTTCCTGCCATCCATCTGCAATCCGATTTTCGAATTGATCCGTTAACTGTTCCCTATGCTTTGCTGAAACATGATTTTGATTTCCAGATTGATCTGGTAACTGTTCCCTATGCTTTGCTGAAACACAGCTGTGATTTTCTGGTAAATTTCGAAACCTGGCTATTGTATCATCTGCCAGGAATAGCACAATCTGATCCCCTGGCTCCAGACGCTCTCTGCCATCTGCCTTCTTGCCATTCAGCTTAATATTCTTTTTTCGCAGCATTTTATAAATAAAACTGCTGGGAGCCAGATTCAGATATTTCCGCAAATAGCGGTCAAAACGCTGCCCAGCTTCCCGATCCGTAATCGTAATCTTCTGCATAGTACACCTTATAAAATCCCTATCCGTACAGCAATTCCCATTTCCCTGCAACCTGTAGAATTACTGCACCTTATATTGTCAGAGTCCTTCCTGTTACACTTCCCAATCATAGCGACATAGATCATACAATCAGGGAGCGCAAATAAGATCTTACCCGTTCTTCCTCTTCCGGATCCGGTTCAGCCTTCGGAATAGCCTGTAATTCCTGCAAAAACAGTTTTTCACTGTCAACAATCTTCACCTTATAGCCACTACCCCAATTGTGAACCCCATTCTTAAGATAAGAACGAACTTCCGACAACTGTTGTTTGCCATCCCCTAGCAGACCGATCACCTGATTTTGTCCTAAAACCAGAAAATCCAGATGCATCACATGTTCCGATGAAGTAATAACCAGATCTGTCATCAGTTCCATTTTCTCTGGCAAATGATCTGCTACCTTTCGATAACGTTCCTGTCCCACCGAATGATAGGGAAAAAGTACAATTATAGCAACAAGCTGTTTTGCAACGGGCAATGCAAACAGAATGGCAATAATAGTAAAAACATTACGATTGGACATTTTATTCAACAGCAGTCCTGCAATGTAAATTGCCAGCGCAATTATCACCAAACATATAATCCATATTAAGGCACCTCTTTTTCGCCTGTTCAAGTATCCAAATTCCCCTTTTTTCGCCTTCAAAGCACTTCCTCCGATCTATCTTCTATTAATTCCTCTACTGCATTCTCCACCCTGCATAGTATTTATTCTTTAAACGTTCATTCTTCGTCCATTTTGCCCACCCCAGCGGAAATTCATCTACACAGACCAGCACATATCCATCGGTATCCGGAAGGAACTCCGCATGACTGACCTCTGTAGATTCTACCGTCTCACCTTTGAGATATTTTAACACACGAATATCATCGGATGCAAAGGAAACCATCGGAATCCTGGAAGTATCCTGCGCAGCCAATGCCAGTTGGGGAGAAGGTTCGAAACGATCCCCTTTTACCGTACCAACAATTAAGCCGCTTTGGATCATACGCAGACCAGACATTTCCGTATA
>CAYPEW010000071.1:0-14167 GCA_964409845.1 uncultured Jutongia sp. | reverse complement strand
CGACAGGCGCTAATCACCGTAGCCAGTGCCCGACGCAAGGAAACAGATGCATCACTGAGCGAATCTGCACCAATCCGGATCTGCTCTGCATTCATACAGACATAACCATAAGATGCATTACTTACAAATCTGGTCTCCAAAGTCTTGCCATCCAACTTACCATTTTGATTGGCGGACATAATTGTCTCCAGATCCTCCAGCCCTGCATCCGATAAAACCATATCTACGGTATCTCCGGTAAGCTCCGATACCAGTGCCCGCACATCATAGGTTCCACCAGAAATCATTTGTGTCATATCCTCTAAATATAAATAAGCAGTCTCCGGACATTCCTGAAAATATAATTCGTTGGCAGTGAAATACGCAATGCCATTTTCATATTTTACAAAGCGATACGGTCCTGCACCCATTGGAGAATTCTTGTTCGCACGCAGAGCAGATAAGTCTCCTCTGGTAAATCCAAATTGTCCGGCATCATACTGATACTTGGTAGTATCTCCATAATAATGCAATGCACATACAGGAATTCGCAATTTCTCCAACATCTTCTGGTCAAAACCATCTGTATAAATCCGCAGTTCGTAATCATTAAGCCGCTGGATCCCGGAAATGGTATCTGCCTTTTTTTTCTGATATTTCTTTAATCCCTGTATCCCGCTCTCGTTTAACAAAGATGGTCCTTTGTAATCCTTGTCACAAAAAGCATACAACGTAAAAATAACGTCATCAATAGTAATCGGCTCGCCGTCACTGAATAACAAATCATCCCGTAATGTGATCCGATACACTGTATAATCTGCCTTACGCTTATATTTCACCTTAACATTCGCAATTCCAAAATAAGTCTCTTCCTGTCCGTTATAACTTCTCTGTTCTCCATCAATCCCCTGCTCGACAATCCGTCCGGTACGATCATTATCCAAAAGCATAACCTGGGTCAGCTCTACTGCCTGTTTATCTGCCTCTGCAGTTGCCATAAAAGGATTGAATTTTTTGTCAAAATGACCACATCCCACACGCAAAGGTACATCTGAAGATGCCGACCCCTTGCCGCCGGCTGTCGTTGTTCCATTTTTCACTTCTGCAGTGGTCTTGACCTTTGGTTTCGTTACCTTTTTTTGTTTTCCACAAGCCGAAACTGTCATCACTACAGCTGCGACCATTGTCATAATAAGCAAGTGTTTCGCTAATCGCCTCATATGTCTCCTTTCAAGTATCTTTTGGCTTCAACGGATACTACGGGTTGCTATCTGCTTTTGACCCTAGCATCATTATATTGAATTATCTCCAATTCAGCAAGAGTTACATACGAAAAAAAGCAGGATAAACGCATCAATTTGATGTTAGCATTCACAGCCAATTTTGCTGTAGATAATTTTCTGTTATCTGTTATTGATTCATTTCGTCCTGCTGTTTCGTCAGAAAAATATATCTCTATGTCCGAATAGACAAAATTTGGACGAAACAGCAGGACAAATATCAGAATCTGACAGATAACAGAAAATTATCATTTCACAAAATCGGTTATGAATACTGACAAATTGATACGTTTATCCTGATGAAAAAAAGTGACCCTGTCCGGATCACTTTTTTCGTTCTTATCTCGTCCATATATTTTCCGTCTACTCCCTGCCACACTACGCACGCTATGCGTATGCCCCAACGTCTACATCTAATATTATGTCTGTTCTTTTATACTCATCAAACGCTTTATCGGGGATGGCAAAAATGTTACTTTCTCATTCATTTTACATAGATATTAAAACATTTTCGCATAGATTAATCTAACATATTATGTCATATTTTGCAAACAAAATATGACAAGTTTTTGTATATTTTGACATTTTATGGAATATTTTTGTCATATATTGCGATATTTGACAAACAAAAAAAGTATCGCATGATTGATTTTGAAAAAAGAAATCCGGAACCCTTTATTTATAGCAAAAGGTTCCGGACATTTTGTCTGTGCTATTCTTTTAAGTCTACATCTAAGATTGAATGAGACTCCATGTTGTCTTCTGCGATTTCCCTCAAACGTCAAATATCATCAATATAATCCACCGTCACATAAGTGCGACTTCCATTACATGCCATACCCACTCCGGCAACCCCCCAAATCACGGTATCTCCATCTACTACTAGTGTATTGACAAGCACCTTATAAAAGTCATCCATCTCAATGAGAGAATTCGCAAAGCTAATGGCATCTGCTGCATCCGTATAACAAGCCTCTCCCCATGCCATCGGCTCTGTTCCTGCCGCTTCCAGTGCATTTATCAATGCTGGATCTCCACGACTACTCAACTTAGAACTAGTCGCATTATTACAGTATGTCTGGGCACACTGTGCTAATCCACTATGCAATGTAAATGCATTTTTTCCCTTATATGCCCGAAATGCATTAAGCATATGACCTGTTTCTGTGGCAATGTGACTAGTCACGGATAAACCATCAGAATCACCATAGGACAAATTCTCCGTCTTATAAATCATATCCTTAGACGCATTTTTGAGCTTGGTCGGATTAAATACCTGGATACAATAGATCGTATTATCTCCTAATGCATCAAAAAATAGATATGCTTGCTCCGTAGTTGACACTTTCTTTTGCTTAGCAGCCACCTTCTTAGAATCCGTCATGTACTCGGACTGATTCGTCCAGTCACTCAGATTAGTCCCGTCCTGTCCAGCTACTGCAGTATCAAAACTCATTGACTTACCGATACCACAAATCCCTACTACTCTACCATCCTGCAAGTAAATCAAAAGATATTCGCTATAATTTGATGTATTGTAAGCTAGGGTAGTAAATCCCTGTGGCGACTTGCCCGACCGAGTGCCTGAACCTAGCACTGATTTAACAGCAGCTTCCGTCATGCCAATTGCCATTTTTTTACTTCCCATCGTAAATACTGTAGCTCCTGATGGTATGTCCCCGCCTTGTGATGGTGTTGGTGTCGGTGTTGGTGTCGGTGTTGGCGTCGGTGTTGGCGTCGGTGTTGGTGTCGGTGCTTTTGTCGGTGTTACTGTTGGTGCCGCCGTTGGCACTTTTGTCGGCGCTGTCGTAATTCCTGGGCTAGTCGTTTGCTGCGGATTCTGCGTAACCTGTGGTGCTTTTGTTGGCGCTGTAGTAATTCCCGGGCTAGTCGTTTGCTGTGGATTCTGCGTAACCTGTGGTGTTGATGTCGTCCCTGGCGCTGTTGTTGTTCCTGGCTCTGGTGTTCCCCATGGCGACTGCGTGTTCCCTGGCGCTGTTGTTGTTCCTGGCTCTGGTGTTCCCAATGGCGACTGCGTGTTCCCTGGTGCTATTGTCGTTCCCGGCTCTGGTGTTCCCCATGGTGTCTGCGTATTTCCTGGTTCTGGTGTTCCCCACGGTGTCTGCGTATTCCCTGGTGCCGTTGTTGTTCCCGGCTTTGATGTTCCTCCTGGTGTCTGTGTATTCCCTGGTGCCGTTGTCGTTCCCGGCTCAGGTGTTCCCCATGGTATTGGAGTATTTCCTCCTGGTGCTGTTGTTCCCGGCTCTGATGTTCCCCACGGTATCGGAGTGTTCTCTCCTGGCGTGGTTGTCGTTCCTGGTTCCGGAGTAATCTGTGGTCCCGGCTGAGGCTCCGAAGTATTTCCTGGCGATTCTTCCGGCTTTGCAGTCTCTTCAGATGGCGTTTGAGTCACTTGTGTCTCACTATCTGAACCATCACCATTATTATTATTCGAATCATCCGAGTTATTATCTTCTGCAGAGCCATCTGAATTGCCTGTATTGTTTGCCTGCACTGTAACCTTACAAATTAATTTTTTCTTTTTGATTTTGGCAATAATTCTGGTTTTGCCTTTTTTCTTGGCTTTTACCAGACCTTTATTATTCACTGTAGCAATCTTCTTGTTAGCAGAAGACCATTTCACTTTCTTCTTATTATTTTTTACCTTGAGCTTTACGGTCTTGCCAACTTTCAGTTTCACTGATGTCTTGTTTAGTTTTGGCTTCTTGGCAGCATTAACCGAAATCGGTACCCCGGTACAAACCAGCGTCATGACCAACAGCCAGCTAAGCAGCCTTGTTACTATTCTCCTGCTTTTTTTCATGCAAACCTCTTTTCCATCAAATTCACGATTTGATTACATCCCCAAAAATACCATCTGTTACTTTTGCCAAATCCTGTGATGTCAATATAATCTGTGTTCCCCGTCTGCCACCGCTGACAGCAATTTGATCCTGCTTTCTGGCACTTTCATGGATAACGGTGGGATATCGCTTCTTCATACCGATCGCCGTACAGCCACCTCTGATATATCCGCTTACCTGCTGAATTTCCTTGACAGGTAACATTTCCAGACTTTTTTCTCCCACAATCCGGGATGCCTTTTTCAGGTCCAATTCCCGATGTACCGGAATCACGAACACATAATATCCACCACTTTTCCCCTGTGTAACCAACGTCTTGAACGTTGCTTCATAATCCTGCCCCAGCTGGTCTGCCACTGTTATGCCGTCCACAAATTCTGCGCAGTCATAGTTACAAAGCTGATAAGGAATCTTCGCCCGATCCAATATCCGCATGGCATTGGTTTTGATTTCTTTATGACTCAATATAGTCCACCGTCACATAAGTGTGCTTTCCATTGGACGCCATACCCACTCCGGCATAATCCCAGGTTGGTGTCCAGCCATCCACCTCTTTGGTATTAATCAGTACCAGATAAAAATCATCCAATTCAATCAAGGAATTGGCAAAGCTGATGGCATCTGCAGCATCATAGTAGCAAGCCTCTCCCCATGCCCATGGATCGGTTCCTGCCGCCTCTAGCGCATTAAATAATTCCGGATCTCCACGACCACTCAACTTAGAACTAGTCGCATTATTACAGTATGTTTGAGCACACTGCGCCAATCCACTATGCATCTTAAACGCATTTTCATTACGATACATCCGGAATGCATTAAGCATATAACCGATTTCTGTAGCAATGGAGCTGGTCACTGTGGCATCATAGGATAAATTATCCGTCATATAAATCATATCATGATCTTTATCCTTTACTTTCGTTGGATCAAATACCTGAATGCAATAGATAGTATTATCTCCCAATGCATCATAAAATGCATATGCCTGCTCACTGGCTAACACTGCTTTTTTCTTGGCTGCAGTCACTCGTTTCCCTGTCTGATAATCAGTCAGATTCGTCCATCCACTCAGATTATTGCCATTCTGCCCGGCTACTGCGTCCCCAAAACTCATTGTTTTGCCAATACCACAGATACCCACCACTATATCATCTTGCAGATAAATCAACAGATATTCCTGGCAATTTGCTGTATTATAAGAAATCGTATCAAAGCCCTGTGGTGCTTTTCCAGTACGAACCTCCTGATAAGTCGAATTTCCCCCTAATACTGTATTCACATCCGACCTGGACATGCCGATTGCCAATTCTCTCGTTCCTAAAGTAAACTTCGTTGCTCCTGATGGCAAAGTCACATTTTGTCCTGGGCTGGAAGTCTCTCCCGGATTTGGTGCACTGGTTTGCTCTGGTGGATTGCTTACACCTGGTCCCGGTTCATCTGTCTGCTCTGGTGGATTGCTTACACCTGATCCCGGTTCATCTGTCTTCTCTGGTGGATTGCTTACTCCCGGTTCATCCGTCTTCTCTGGTGGATTGCTTACTCCCGGTTCATCCGTCTTCTCCGGTGGATTCGTTACTCCTGGTCCCGGTTCATCCGTCTTCTCCGGCGGATTCGTTACTCCTGGTCCTGGCTCATTCGTCTTCTCCGGCTGGTTCGTTACTCCTGGTCCCGGTTCATTCGTCTGCTCCGGTAAATCTGTTGGAACCGGAGTCTCTGTTGGAGCTGGTGTAGCATCACCCTCTACCGGATCATTGTCCTCCACACTATCACCGGAACTCTTTGCTTTTACCTTGATCTTGCAGATCAGTTTTTTGCCGGCAACTTTGGCAACTACCTTGGCGGTGCCTGCTTTTTTGGCTTTTACCACTACACTGGATTTCTTCTTTTTATTCAATGCAATGCATTTTTTGCCAGATTTAATAGACCATTTGGCTTTTTTCTTGGTGTTTTTTACTTTAATGGTTACGGTTTTCCCTACCCGCAGGGTAGCTGAAGTCTTATTCAGTTTGATCTTTGCCTTGGCAGACGCTGTCTGGCCGTTCGTAGGCACTGCTCCCATTACCAACACTAATGAAAGCAATACACTCCATATCCGTGCTTTGAATCGTTTCATTCTTCTTCCTCCATTCTTTGCCTGATCGTCCATTGAATATAAATAATTCTACAAATCCAATGGCTTACTACAAAAACAAATCAACTGGTTGCCTGTCAAATCTCTCATCCCCTATGCTGTTACTAGGGTAATTCGATTATATATAAATTTTGTGCAGGATCAATTTCTATCTGTATAATATTGATCCTCTTAAGGTGCATCTATATAGTCTATCGTTAAATAAGTATGCTTGCCATTACATGCCATCCCCACTCCGGCATTCCCCCAGACAGGTGTGGTTCCATCAATCTCTTTCGTGTTCACCAATACCAGATAAAAATCATCCAGTTCGATCAGTGAATTTGCAAAGCTGATAGCATCGGCTGCATCATAGTAGCAAGCCTCTCCATAAACTCCCGGATCTGTTCCTGCTGCCAATATCGCATTAATCAATTTCGGATCTCCACGCCCCTGCAGTTTGGAACTAGTTGCCTGATTGCAATACGACTGTGCACATTCGGCTAAGCCACCATGAAAAGCAAAGGCATTCTGATCACGATATGCACGGAATGCATTAAGCATATGTCCGACTTCTGTGGCAATAGAAGCATTTACTGTGGCATCATAGTTTAAATTCTCCGTCATATAAATCATATCATGGTCCGGATCTTTGACTTTGCTTGGATCAAAAACCTGAATACAATAAATGGAATTATCCTTCAATGCGTCATAAAATGCATACGCCTGTTCACTAGAAACTTTTACTACTTTTTTCTTGGCAGCGGTAACCTTTAACTCTGTTGCATAATCGTTCAGATTCGTCCATCCACTCAGATTATTACCATTATCTCCGGCTGTTGCACCGGCAAAACTCATAGTCTTGCTAATTCCGCAAATACCCACAACCCGATTGTTTCGAAGATAAATCAATAAATATTCCTGATAATTTTTCATATTGTAGGCTATGGTATCAAATCCCTGTGGTGATTTTCCACTTCGGATTTCCTGGTTTGATAAAGATCCCAGCACCGTATTCACATCTTCGCCGCTCATTCCAAGCGCCAATTTTTTGGTACCTATAGTAAAAACCGTAGCTCCTGACGGCAACGGCACATTCTTACCTGGGGTTCCAGTAACATTATTGTTGTCATCCGTTTTCTTGGTATCCGACTTTCCATCCGTGCTTCCCGAAGACTTCTTTACCTTGACCGTGCAGATCAATTTCTTCTTTCCCACTTTTGCCAATACCTTGGCAGTGCCTGCCTTTTTCGCTTTAATGACTACACTTTTCTTTTTCTTCTTTTGCAGTGAAATGTATTTCTTGCCGGATTTTACCGACCATTTCACTTTCTTTTTCGTATTCTTAATCTGTAATTTGGCAGTCTTCCCCACTTTCAATGATATACTCTTTTTATTGAGTTTCACTTTCTTGGCAGCTGAAGCCGGTATATAGACCGTAAACGCCAGTGATAATACCAGACACAAGACCATAATACGTCTCACAATTTTCATCCCCAATACTCCTTTCCTGTATTAATACAAAAACCCACATCTCCAACTTTTATTATAGCATTTTTAGATGCAACTGACTACTGTAATTTTTTTAATTTTTACCTATAACACTTCATTTTTTAAGCATTTTTCCGACATTTCCCTAATTACTTGGATTTCTATTTATTTTATGATACACTGGGACGCAGACCAAACTTGTGGCAAATTAATGACAAATTAGTAACAAAAGTACTAGGATGATGCTAGGGTCAAAAGTAGATAGCAATGCGTGTTTACACGCAATTTGCTATCTACTTTTGACCCGCCAAACACCGACATGAAGCAGATTTGCTTGCAAATATGCGGGAATGGAGGGTGCTAAACGTCCAGTGGACGTTTGTTAAGCACCGACCGAAGCGGAGCATAGACTTTGCAGAATTGCGAAAATTGCGTAGCAATGTAGCAATTCGTAGCATCAGTTGGGGGCAAAATACCTTTTGACCCCAACATCATAGGATGCCAGAAGCAAAAATAGATTACAGAACAACGAAGCAATCCATGGTATCAAATTGATAGGCAGACATAGGAGGAACTATATGAGATTACGAAACATTCCCGGATCAGATGAACGAATCGCTGCTGATCCGTATACGATACAGACGGACGGCACAGACGGAGCTGACTTTGCCGGACACTGGGCATCCCAGTATTTCCATAACGATCATCCCATTCACCTTGAAATTGGTATGGGTAAGGGACAGTTTATTACAACTTTGGCCCAGATGCATCCGAATGTGAATTACATTGGTATTGAAAAATATTCCAGTGTCCTGATCCGTGCTATTGATAAACGTAATGCACTGGAATTATCAAACCTGTTATTTTTACGGATGGACGCAGAAGATATCACAGAGTATTTTGCGGAAAATGAAGTGGAACAGATTTATCTGAATTTTTCAGATCCTTGGCCAAAAGACCGACATGCCAGACGACGTCTCACTTCTCCCCAATTTTTAGCACGCTATGATCAAATTCTGGTTTCAGACGGTCTGATTCAGTTCAAAACCGACAACCGCCCTCTTTTTGATTTTTCTCTGGAATCGATGGCAGAATGTGGGTGGACAAAAGATTTCGTGTCCTATGATCTCCACTCTAAGGGACCAGCACCGGATAATATTATGACAGAATATGAGGAAAAGTTTTATCATCTGGGCAATCCCATCTGTAAATTAATTATGCATCATAATCGATAAAAAGAGTTGAAGTTACACTAAGCTCATAAAATTCGCTAAGTGTAACTTCAGCTCTACAAGGATTTAACAGCATAATTGCTGTTTATTTCTCAAATTCCTGCAACGCTTTTATACTTCGATTTTTCAAACGATATTTAATCAGCTTGTTTAACAGATAAGCAAATACTGCCACCACCGGCACCCCGATAAACATACCAATCACACCAAAGTATGCACCGCCTACTGTGATTGCAAATATAACCCAGATTGGATTTAAGCCGGTGGACTGTCCTAACAAACGAGGTCCCAGCACCAAGCCGTCAAATTGCTGTATAACTAATATCATAATCGCAAAGATAATGGCATCCATCGGCTTCAGGCATAAGTAAATTAAAACACCTGGAATCGCTCCAATAAAAGGTCCAAAATAGGGAATCATATTGGTAATCCCCACAATCACACTGAGCAGTACCGCATAAGGTAGGCCAATGATCGACATAATCATACAGCACAGACAGCCAATAATCAGAGAATCCAGTGCCTTACTTAACAGAAATGCGCTAAAAATGGAATTACATTCCTTGCAGGTTCTGCAAATTGCGTCCCCACTTTTCTCACTAAAAATCGCATAAACCAGTCGCTTTGCCTGTTCTCGAAAAAAATCGGCACTGGCAATCATATAAATGGATATCATAATTGCCAGCAAAACATTGATAAGCATACGCACAACAGAGATCGAAAGGGAATAAATGATAACCAGACCATTACCCACAATGTTTGTCCCAAAATTCACCAGATCCGGCACCATGTTCTGTAATCTCTCCACCAAAGCAGTCATATCCAAATCCGGATAGCGATCCTGCAGGCTCATTAAATAATTTGCCAGCCGATCATAAATAGCCGGAACAGATGCAGTCAGCTCTGTAATACTGTGCGTCAACTGCGGAATGATGAAATTAATGACCAGGATAATACAGCCAATAACAAAAACATATGCCAGAAAAATGGAAAAATAGCGCACAATTTTCTGGTGCTTTCCATGCATAATCAAGTGCTGGATGGTATGGTCAATTTGATCCACAATAGGACGGAGGAAATAGGCAATCAACAATGCTGCCCAAAATGGACTGAGCACGGAAAGCAAGTGCATAATAAATGCTTTGGTTTCTTTCCAGTTAATAATCATCATGGCTATCATCGTACCACATACAATGACAGCCAATGCATAGATACAAATTGTTGTATAGCGATGATTCATCTGAAACCACTTTTGTCTATTGTCTATTCCCTCTCTCTGCTGTTGTTTCTTGTCCTGTCCCATATCATCCCCTCATTACTTTTACCACTTATTTCACAGTTACTTTTACTTTCTTACTTACACCATTCTGTGCATAAACATAGATAACACAAGATCCCTTCTTTTTCGCTTTTATCATTCCGCTGGAAGATACTGTTGCAATCTTACCGTTGGAAGATTCATAAGAAATCTTACGGTGTTTTGCAATCTTAGCCTTTTTCGGTGCTGCAACCATTGTGGCTTTGATCTTAAATTTTTTGCCTTTCTTTAATTTAACTTTTGCTTTTTTCAGCTTAATCTTTTTAGCATTTCCCTTTTTACTGCCTGCTGTAGTCACATGAACCGTCTTGGCAATGGAAATGACAGAATCTTCACGGCATGCCACAACAACATATTTATAATATGTAGCCTTTGCCAGATTTTTATGTGTCCAGCTGGTTCCGCTAACAGATCCCAAAACTTCCAGACGATTTGCACTGCCACAGCGATTACCGTAAATAATATAACGATCGGCACCAGATACCTTATTCCATTTCAATGTAATGGAATTCTTTGTGGTCTTTGTTGCACGTAAAGCTAATTTGGCATAAACAGAGCCTGCAATGTCATTGTCCGACTTCTGGGACAACACAATTTCATCCGCCTTGGCATTTTGACCATTGTCACTGCCGCCCTGATTTTCGCTGCCTGGGTTATTATTATCTCCCGGATTTGTACTGCTTCCTGGATCTCCACTACCTCCTGGATTGTCATTTTCTCCCGGATTTGCACTGCTTCCTGGATTCATGCTGCTTCCCGGATCCGCACTACTTCCTGGGTTATCATTTCCTCCAGGATTTGTACTGCTTCCTGGGTTCGCACTGCTTCCTGGATTCACACTGCTTCCTGGTTCTGCACTACTTCCTGGGTTCGCACTACTTCCTGGGTTCGTACTACTTCCTGGATTTGTACTACTTCCTGGGTTCGCACTACTTCCTGGGTTGGTACTACTTCCCGGATTTGTACTGCTTCCTGGCTCTGCACTGCTTCCCGGATTTGTACTGCTTCCTGGATTTGTACTACTTCCCGGATTTGCGCTACTTCCCGGGTTTGTACTGCTTCCTGGTTTTGTACTGCTTCCCGGGTTATCTCCTTTGCTGGTATCCTCTCCCGTTTCTTTATCTTGATGGGCACGATAAGTATTTACCAGCCAGATACCTGTCTTAGATAAATCTGACTCTAACCAGCCACTTTTTCTGCTACAGCTTGGCAGAAAATACGATGCTGATTCATTTTTATTACACAAACTCCAGCAAGCATAACTGATATTATAGCCATCTAATAATTCAATCCATTTATCCGCATTTTTCGTATCATATCCACCATTTCCACTGGCATCGCAGATCCCGAACTCCGTTACAAAAATCGGAGTTCCAGCAGCGGTTGCTGTTCTCACTTTATCCATTTTATCATTGTAGTGGGAACCAGAATAAAAATGGAAAGTATATAATATGTTTTCAAATCCATCGTTCTTTAACGGCTTCTTTGCCACATCGTCTACATCCTGGGACCAGGTATTGGTTCCACAGACAACCAATGCATCACTGCCTGCATTACGGATAATGCCCGCAATGTCTTTACAATAGGAATATAGATCTCCGCCAGATCCATTGTACCATTCAACTCCGGTTGGCTCATTACAGATCTCAAAAATCACATTGTCATAATCCTTGTACATGGTTGCATATTTCCGGAAAAATTCCTCTGCCTGGGTTTTTGTAGTGTGAGGATTTTCCTCATGGATATGCCAGTCCACAATTACGTACATACCCAGTTCTTTTGCGTATTGCACACCCTCCTGGATTTTGGTATCCAACAGACTGCTTGCCCCCTGGGTATATCCGCTCTGTGTTACATAACTAACCAGACGAACCATATTCACACCCCACTCATCACGCAGAGACTGAAAAGCATCCTTGTTGACAAATGGTGTCATTTCATTCCAATGCATTCCGTGGGTGCTGGCTCCCCGCAACTGAAAAGGTTTTCCGTTCTGATCTACGATAATCGGCGCAGAGTATCCTTCAACCTCTTTTAACTGTAATTTTCCATGTTTGCCCAAAGGAGTATCAGCGAAAGCAATATCTTTCTTTTCTCCTGTCAACGCATATTGGGTCTTGTTGGATGAAGTGTATTTCCCGTCATCCACCAATACTTCCGGTGTACCCAGTGTGGCACCACCACCAAATCCAAACTTATCATCTTGACCATACGAGTAAGTATTACCAGCTGCTATGGGTTCTGCCTGATAAATGGTAATATAACCGTCTTCATAATCTGCAGAACATTTTCCCCAGGACTGGACATTGGATGCCGTTCCAAATACAGGAATACGAATCACAAACCCCTCCACCGACTCTGTATTGTTATTAGTAATAGAGAGATTGTATTCGCTCCAATCATGGCTAACGGTCAGAGGATTTACCGTGACAGTTACTCCTGCCAATTGCTCGGCTGTGGCATTTTCTCCACTGGAGCTGCCACCTGTAGATCCGCCGGTACTGCCGCCTGTAGATCCATCAGTGATTAACTTAGCCGAATCAATCCGATAGGATACGGTGGCACCTGCCGTACTGCTGGCAAAACGCACTCCCAGATTTCCCATGGTGGAACCACCACCCCAATTCATTTCGCTAAAATCATAGGACAACGTAATCTGTCGATTGCTAACTTCTTGTCCGTCTGTGGCATTCCATTTCCAACCACCATCCTGCCCTGGCTGAGCAAACAGCATGACACTCGGTGCACCGCTGAAACTGGTTACAGTCAGCGTAACATCCATAGACTTTATTCCGTTGGATTCCAGCGCACTTTTGGTACCTGCAAGATCTGGAATCCCAAACATAATATCTTTAATAAAATCATCCCCGTATTGATTTCCAGTCAACGTCACGCTTGCTGAAGCCTGATCCGGCGTCAGCGTTACCTCTCCTGCCAGTGCTTTCTCCACATTCCCCGGCAGGGAAATCCCCGTCATTACCATTGCCAGTGTCAGTACCCATGCCAACACCGTTTTTTTCATTCTTTTTTTACACCTTTCCATACATCTTCTCCTTTTCCACTTTGCCGGCACACCGTATTATATGCGATATGCCAATTTCTCTTGTTATCTCAGTTCCGTTCTAATTATCAGTTATTTCCAGTATAGCACACTCCCATCAAAAATGGGGTAGAAAATTCAAAAAAATGAGTCCGGTAATCCACTATTACACCAGACTCATTTTCTGCTCTCTTTCTATATTCCTGTATCAAAGCAAATCTCTAACCGATGCCGTTACAGAAATACCATTAATTTTTTTCTTTAATTATATCAATATCATCCCGCAAGCGATCTGCGGTCTGCTTGGCTGTGGTAATATTCTGTATCTGTGCTGCAAAAGGATCCTCTGCATCCATTTTATGCGCTTCATAATATCCTCTGCCAATCTCCAGATACATGTTCTCCATGATTTTTTCCTGACTCCGCAACTGCCCCTTTAATGCAGTTACTTCTGACACTTCCTTTGCCTTATCCGACAAATCATTTGCCGCATTATTAATCGCCACACCTACTTTGTTAAAAAATCCTGCCATATGAATCCTCCATTCCGAAGCGTTTGATTCAAAGAACGCAGACAAAATTTCTGCCTTGCGCTACAGACAGAATTGCGACGCTTCCACACAAATCTATCTGTTGTCAAAAGAAACTGCTCCTGACTATCCACCTATAAATCCATAAAACCCGTGAAATCTATTTTCCCCAGATTCCACGAGTTTATCCTGTCAAAAACATGTTCCTGTATGTGCATCCTTCGGAATCCAATATATTTTTGACCCCTCGGATATTTACAAGCAGGATACGGGAGTCGAACCCGCCTCCTCAGCTTGGGAAGCTGATATACTACCGATGTACT
>CAYPEW010000070.1:0-15059 GCA_964409845.1 uncultured Jutongia sp. | reverse complement strand
ACGGGGGATGCCAGTTCGGATTTGGGACTACCCTAACACTAGGCGCTTACGAAAAATAAGGGAAACGGAGGTAAAATCTTCTTGTAAAAAAGTACACTTCTTAGAAAGTACACTTTTTGTTGAAATTGAAATTGTAAATAGAAAAAAGTACACTCGAAAGTACATTTTGATATGGTAAAAGAGGTATTCTCCCCACAAAAAAGAGGAACAAGCACTTTCGTACTCATTCCTCTATAATCCCTTATTCTAAGCCATTCTCGGATTAACCGAAGTATCTCTTCAGCAATCCCTCAAATGCTTTTCCGTGTCTAGCCTCGTCTCTAGCCATCTCATGAACGGTATCATGAATTGCATCCAGATTTAATGCTTTAGCTCTTTTTGCCAGATCCATTTTACCAGCAGTAGCACCGTTCTCTGCTTCTACACGCATTTCCAGATTCTTCTTAGTGCTGTCAGTTACAACTTCGCCTAATAACTCAGCGAATTTTGCTGCATGCTCTGCCTCTTCATAAGCAGCCTTTTCCCAATACAAACCGATTTCTGGATATCCCTCACGATGTGCCACGCGAGCCATTGCCAGGTACATACCTACTTCTGAACATTCACCAGAGAAGTTTGCACGAAGATCTGCCATAATATCTTCTGGTGCACCCTGTGCTACACCTACCACATGCTCAGCAGCCCATACTTTTTCACCATCTTCCTGCTTGTTAAACTTGTCAGCTGGTGCATTACACTGTGGACATTTATCAGGTGCGGAATCACCTTCATGAACATAACCACATACAGAACATACATATTTTGCCATTTTCTTATCTCCTTTTCATTCATTTATTAATTAGTAATCATTATCATTTACGAGATCTATTATATCGACCGCATCTTTTCTTGTCAATATATTTTACCCAAATTTTTAGGAATTATGAAGTTTTTACTTTTTGCAGTCCGGACATAATCCTTGAAAATAGATCACATGCTCCTCTATCGTACCATCAAAGCCTGCGCTAGCAATACGATTAATGTGATCAATGGAATCCATCTCTAAATCTATAACACAGTGACAGGAACGGCAATAAAAATGGTGATGTGGTGCCAGATACCCGTCATAGTGTTCCGTACCATCACCTACATTCAAACGCAGTATTTCTCCATGTTCTGCTAGAAAATTAAGGTTGCGGTATACCGTTCCCAGGCTGATGTTTGGAAATTGTTTTAACATGGATTGATAAACGGTTTCAGCAGTGGGATGTTCTCTGGATGCTTTGATATATTGTTTGATTGCTTCTCTTTGCCTGCTGTATCTTGTTGTTTTCATATCGCTGTCTCCTGTGAGTGGCGTATAATAGTAATCATTACTAATTATAATAGCTGATTTTGCAAATGTCAATCACACTGAGACAGTCTTCTAATGGTATAATTTTCTAACAATTCTTTCAATTTAGGACCAGCTCTCTTGATAAGGCTGATCTAGCATTTACTATTTCGGTGTCAGTGCATAATATGATCCAAACTGTTCCACATGGAAGGAGTCTATGTTTAGATATGTCAGTTCTTCCTGGGATACCACATAGGCGGCACTCCCAGACGGATCTGGCGTTACATCCCATAGATACCCAATTGTGTATTTCTCATGAAAAGGTAATTCTCCATTATCTTTTTTTTCTTGAAAATATTCTGCGTCTATCTGGTGATGGAATAATATTAAAATTTCTGTTAAATCTGCGGCATTATAATATGCAGTGATATAATATCTGTCCACATCTGCATCTGCTACAGATTTCAGTGCGTTACCAAAATCCTCATGAAAATATCCTTTGATTTCTGCTGCATAGGAAGTGAAATATGTGTTAGTAAACATACAAAATACCAGCATATAAGCTGCAAGCAGGCACCATTTTGTGGCGGCAAATAAACGTACTGCTTCATATAGACCAATTCCTGTAAAAATGATAATCGGATAATATACGATATTAATTCTGTTGATATTTACACCGTTCGTCAAAAGCCCACAGAAAATCCCTGTTAGCAAGAAGAAAAAGGCAAGTATTGCTCCTGGCTCTTTCCGATACCGCTTAAACATGGTTACTATTCCTAATAATGCAAAAGGCATGGAGAATAAATACATGGTGCCAAATCCCTGAATGTCATTCCATGGGAGATCCTTAACCTGTAAAAGGGTAACATTCATCAGTGATTTGAAATTTTGTACCAACTGACTGCCAATATTCTCTGAGAAGAACAGAATATCGTTTGATCGGACGCTGTTAGGGAAATAAGGTAAAGTAAATAACGGCGTTTCAATGGTATTCCATTGGAAAAAGTTAATCATCATTACAAGGATGAAAGGACCACCTACAAATAAATAGATCAGGACACAAATTAAGGCATCAACAATTTTTATCTTCTTGATCAGTAGAAGGTATATACACGATGCCAGCAAAAAAATTGGCATTGTATAAATGGAAACACCATAGCAGTACATGCAAAGTCCAAAGAAAACCATGGACAAAAAAAGATAAAGGCGTTTGCCAAGTCCCTTATATAGAAAATAAATTCCAAAAACGAAAAAATGTGGATAGAGATTACAATCCAAAATCCATCTACTTTGCATGATGTGCCATGGATTCACAGATGCAAACATCAATACAATGAGTGCCAGGTTTTTGCCAAACACATCCCGTACAAACAGATAAAGGACGATCAAACCTGCCAAGCTGACTATCAGTTGTGGTAAACGCAGCACCAGAGGAGAAAATCCAAATAATTTAATAAATGGAATGAGTAAATAGGAAAGCAGAGCACTCATTTGACTATAATTCCATGCTGTTAGGTGTACAGGGAGGCGCATGCCATAGCGGTCTGTGCCATAATCGGCAAGTGCTTTTCCATCCACCGCCGCCATGACCCCATCCTGGTTAAATCCACCCGGTACAAAGCCGAACTGATAGACACGCACAGCCACCGCAACCAGCAAAGTTGCTGCAAGAAAGATAAGATAAGTCTTGTCAGGCATATCCATTCTGTCCGTTATTGTCACTGATTCCTGTTTTAATTTCTGTTTTTGATTTTTCTGTCCTTTTATGACTTTGTTTTCTTTTTTTTCGCCCTTTTTGACAAAGAGAAAATATACACAGACGACACAAAGAGAAATTGACAGAAATAAAAAGAAATTATTCATTATTGTCATGTTCATTTTTATCTTTCCTTCCTTTTACTATTTATCTAATGATATAGCGAGGACGGTTTTTCGTTTCCTCGTATATTTTTTTAATGTAAATTCCGATAATACCTATGTTGATCATGGTAACGGTTCCAATAATCAGCTGTAAAATAATCACGGAGGTAAAACCGTTTTGTGCATGTCCATTTGCTTTCATATAGATTGTCTGTACCAGCATAATGAAAAAAACAACAGAAACAGTATGCCAAAGCCAGAAGCAAAGTACAAGGGAATAGAAGAATAAGATGTAATAGCATCTATTGCCAGAGCAATCAGTCCTTTGACTGACCATTTTGACTTTCCAATTGTTCTTTCGGTAACATCAAAATACACCTGGGTTCGATGGAAGCCAATCCAAGAAGACATTCCCCGGAAAAAAGTTTCTTTCTCCGGCATAGCACGCCATGCTTCTAATGCTTTTCTATCCAGCAAACGATAATCTGATGCATTTTGTAAATCAATTCCAGACATTTTTTTGAAAAAAGAGTAAAAGCTTTTTGCACAAAAACGATAAATGGGGTTTTCTTTAATCCTGGCATTTTTCACGCCCTCTACTACCTCATAATTCTCTGTTTTCCAAAGGCGGTACATTTCCGGGATCATTTCTGGTGGATGTTGCATGTCTGAGTCAATACATAGACAACAACCGCCGTTTGCTTCATCCAGTCCGGCGCACAAGGCCTTTTCCTTTCCGAAATTCCGACTGAGAGCAATAGCGGTTATGGTATCATATTGGCTGGCAAGATCCGTCATTTGGTTCCAGCTGTCATAGGTTGATCCGTCGTCCACTAAAATTAGTTCGTAAGGTATCCCTGCGTTTTCCATAACACGGATCGTGCGTTCTACTCCTACGGAGATTTCCATTTCATTGTATATTGGCATAATTACCGAAAGCATTTCATTCAAAATATTCAGCTCCTATAAGTTATCTTATTATATTAGATTAACTATTATTATTTTTGTATTTTAGAGGGCATTTGCTTGTAAATATATGCTTTAATTATAGTGAAAGCCATTAAGATGTCAAGTATATAAGGAGGCGCTTAGCTTAGATTTTCTTAAGCTTTTCTTAAGGTTTAGGTTCATTGACGGGCAGTTATGGCTATGCTACAATGTTACAGAATTGTAATCGTATTTTATCCTATTTATAAGGGAGGATCATAGATGTCAAAAAAGAAATCGCATAAAAAGGGCAATAGAAATCAGTCTAATAATAGAAATCAGACAAATCAGAATCATGCACAGTCAATTAAAAATACAGGGCAATCGGGTTCGGATATTGTTAAACCAGAGAAAAATAATCAGCAAAAAGGCCTAGTAAATATACTTGTATATAGCCTGTCATTTTTTATCCCTGTAGTTGTTATGCTGCTTATTTTTAAGGCACGTGGATTTTACCCCTTTGGTGAGAAATCCTTATTTATTATGGATATGAAAGATCAATATCTGGAATTTTTTGCTTCCTTGCGTAATGTGGTTTCTGGAGATGATTCTCTGTTCTTTTCATGGTCCAGGTCTATGGGTGGAAATTACATGGGATTGTTTGCATATTACATAGCCAGCCCACTGTCTTTTATTACTTTATTTTTTCCTTTGAAAAATTTACCCTTTGCTATTTTCCTGTTGACGGTATTAAAAATAGGATTGGCTGGTCTGAGTTTTGCGGTATTCGGAGTGTATGTATGGAAAGCCCACATAATTATTCCGAAACCATCGGCTGGGAGGTCGAAACGGAAAATAGTACCGACATCGGATCCAAAGAATTGGAAATTATTATTTGTGTTGCCTTTTGCCATTAGTTATGCGTTGATTTCCTATAATATGGTTTATTCCATGTGTTTGATGTGGCTGGATGGAGTCATCTTGTTACCAGTTGTTTTATTGGGCGTGGAGAAGATACTGGATGGTCGTAAAGGATTTCATTATATGTTAGCCTTGGCAGCCATTTTCATAAGTAATTATTATACAGGGTACATGGTAGGGATTTTGACAGCAATTTATATGGTTTATCGAGTTTTATGCCGTATTCAGGGACAGAATATTCGAGAATATGTGATAAAAACTTTGCGCTTTACAGCCTGTACCTTTTTGGCATTTGGACTTTCAGCACCGTTGGTTTTGCCGGTAGCAAAAGATCTGGTACAGGGAAAACTGTCGATGGAATCTTACGTTCCAGATATTAGGAATAATTTTGAATTTATGAAATTATTTGGTAAATTTAAGAATGGTGTTTATGATAGTATTACCAATTCTGGTCTTCCGGCAATTTATTGTGGTTATGCAATGATTATTCTAGCTTTGGTATTCTTTATTATACCGCAAATCAAAGTGCGGGAGAAAGTGGGAGCGGCTGTCATCCTTGTACTTCTAGCATGTAGTTTTTATTTTACGAAATTGGATATTGCCTGGCATGGATTTCAATATCCAACCTGGTTTCCGTATCGCTACGCTTTTGTGGGCAGTTTCTTTCTAATATATATGGCGTTGCGTGGAATATGTGGGATTTGTTCCTTCCAAAGTGTTGCCATCTATAAAAATCATATAGTAATCATTACTGCAGCGCTATTGAGTATTATAGCCGCTTTTGATCTGCAAAAGAATGGCAGTGCTATGTTTACGGGATTGGAAACGGAGTTTGGATATTGTGCTGTCAGTGATTATGAAACCTTTATCAGTAAAACACAGCCATTGGTGGAACAGGCGAAAGAAGATAAAGGATTTTACCGTATTAATCAGGGATATGAATTTTCAAAAAACGATGCGATGCTCTTGGGATATAATGGAATGACACATTATTCTTCTACTTTTAATGCGTTTATTAATTCTTTAACGCCTAAATTAGGAATTGCTCAGTCTCATTTCTGGAATTCTGGTTATGGATCCAATCCGCTTTTGGACAGCTTGTTTTCTGTGAAATATCTTATTGATGACGGCATGGTTCCCTCAGATTATCAGTCACTTGCTACGGGGCAGGACGGAGCGGCTCTTTATGAAAATAAGAATGTATTGCCGATTGCTTATGCAGCCGCCTGTGAGAATGCCAATCCAGATCTGGAAACAGGGAATCCTTTCATGAATCAGAATGCTTTCTTGAATGCAATTGCAGGAACGCAGGAAGATTATTTTACAGAATATGAATTCAACGTGGAAAATTCGGGGGAGAATTGGAGTTATTCTTTTACGGTTGATTCGGACAATCCGGTTTATCTGTACATGAAATCGGACAGCATTGGATGGGCAGATGTCTATGTCAACGGAAACTGGGTTGGGAATTATTTTTCCACAGAAACCAGCTGCGATCTATATTTGGGAAGTTTTCGGGCGGGAGAACAGATAACCGTCGATGTAGTTCCTTCCGGCTCGATCACGGTAAATTATGCGATGATCGGACAACTTCATATGGATTTGCTGGAGCAAACGCTGGGCAGGCTGCAGGAGAATGGAATGGATATTAGTAAACATGCAGGAGGGAAGTTATCGGGAACGATCCATGTAGACGATCAGCAAAAGATTGTGACTTCCATTCCATATGACACAGGATGGACGGTAAAGGTAGATGGTAAAAAAGTGAAGACTGCAAAATTTGCAGATACTTTTATGATTCTTGATGTCAAGGAGGGAGATCATAATATCACATTTCAATATGTATCGCCAGGTTTTGGGATGGGAATACTATTATTTGTGATCAGTGTTCTCGTGGCAGCAGTATATTTTATTCCATTACAGAGATTTCGTGATAAAATGATAAGCGGACGGAACAAGCTTGCTCATGAAGGCCAGGCAAGATCATAATGCAAAGCATTATGATATAATGAAAAACGGATCGAACAAGTTTGCTTGTGAGGGCGTAACAGGATCATGAGATTAAGATACATAGAAGGCTGAAAGACGCAGAATGCAGTCAAAAAGTACTGGAAAGAGGGGGATTTCAATGCAGAAAGAAAAGAAATTATGTTCTATTATAGTACCCTGTTATAATGAGGAGGATGCGATTCCTATTTATTATCAGGAAATGTTAAAAATTTTTAAGGAACTTCCGGAATTACAATTTGAATTTGTGTTTATTGATGATGGCAGCAGGGATCATACTTTGCAGACGATCAAAGAGCTGCATGAGAAAGATGAATGGGTACATTATGTATCCTTTTCTCGGAATTTTGGAAAAGAAGCTGGAATATACGCAGGTTTGAAACATTCAACCGGAGATTACGTTGTGATTATGGATGTGGATCTGCAGGATCCGCCAGAGATGCTTCGGCAAATGTATGATAGTATACAGTCCGGAGAATATGATTGTGTAGCGGCAAGACGCGTGGATAGGAAAGGGGAACCACCGATCCGTTCCTTCTTTGCCAAAATGTTTTATAAGATGATTAATAAGATTTCCAAGACGGATATTGTAGATGGAGCCAGAGACTATCGCATGATGACCAGGCAAATGGTGGATAGTATCTTATCTATGTCAGAATATAACCGTTTTTCCAAGGGTATTTTTGGATGGGTAGGATTTGAGACGAAATGGTTGTCCTATGAAAACGTTGAACGGGTTGCCGGTGAGACCAAATGGAGCTTCTGGAAGTTGTTTGTCTATTCTCTGGAAGGGATTGTGGCATTTTCTACGGTTCCATTATCCATTGCTTCCTTTTTTGGTTTGTTTTTCTGTATCATGGCATTCATTGGTACCGTCTTTATATTTGTTCGTGCTTTGATTTTTGGGGATCCGGTATCCGGCTGGCCGTCCATGGTGTGCATTACTACTTTATTAGGCGGTATTCAGTTGTTGTGTATGGGTATTATGGGGATGTATTTGTCTAAGACATATTTGGAATGCAAAAACAGACCTATTTATATTGCGAAAGAAGAAGGGTAAATTTAATCCCTTGTTTTGCGGTTGATATATTCTGTTTTATATTTTGAGTATACAATGGTCTGGTCGTGATACAGCCCGTAATAGCCGGACATTAAATAACTGACACTGATTGCGATCATAAAGTAAGGTACTGCCTCATACCCAAACAGCTCAAATGCGATAAACAAGGAAGATACAGGGCAGTTAGTCACACCACAAAAGACGGAAATCATGCCCAGGGCGGCACAAAGGGATGGGGACAGACCCGCAATCTGTCCAAATAAACAACCGAAAGTTGCTCCCACACAAAAGGAGGGAACGATTTCACCGCCTTTGAATCCGGCTTCCAATGTCAGGGCGGTAAATATTATTTTCCAAAAAAAGTTCAGATAGCTTGTCTTACCTGCAATTGCCCGTTCAATGAGAGGAATGCCGGCGCCCATATAATCATCTGTTTGCAGTATCAGAGTAAGAGCGATGATGAGTAAACTGGATACAGCAATGCGGATATATTGGTTTTGCAGTTTTTTGTGGTAGAGATCTCCCAGGGAATGTAGTACGATACAGAATATGACGCTTAAAAGTGCGCAGCACAATGCCAGAATAATGACTTTCACGCTGGGAATGAAGTGAAATTTTGGCATATGCAGAATTTGAAAACTATCTGGATGAATCCCCATATTAATGGCAAATTTAGAGGCGATCAAAGAGGCAAAAATGCATGGTACTAATGCGGCATAATACATAACGCCAACGCTGACTACCTCCATAGAGAAGACTGCCGCTGCCAGAGGTGTGCCAAAAATAGCCGAAAAGGCTGCGCTCATACCGCATATAACCACGATTCGACGGTCTTTTTCGTCAAAGCGAAACCATCGTCCCAGCTGGTTTCCAATACTACCGCCTAATTGTAGTGCGGCTCCTTCCCGTCCGGCAGATCCGCCAAACAAATGTGTCAATAAAGTTGATATAAAAATTAATGGTGCCATGCGGAAAGGCAATTCAGCCTCAGCGTGGATGGTGGAGAGAACCAGATTAGTACCTCTGTCATTTTTGTAATGAAAGATTTGATATAAAAAAACAATGAGTATACCTGCCAGCGGCAGGAAAAATATCATCCATGGATTGGCGGTTCGGAATTCCGTCACAAAGATCAGGCATTCTGCAAATAAGATGCTAAAAGCACCTACGATTAGACCAGTCAGTGACGAAAAAATTCCCCATCTTAGAAATGTCTTCATATTATTAATGATTCGTCGAAAATAAAATTTAATCATTTCTTTCTGGCGCATTGCTGGTCTCCCTTCTCTTAAAAGATATTATGTCCCAATTATTGTTACGAATAGTGCTGTATTCCATTTCGGTCTGTGCGAAATAAGTGGATCATTGCATTGCTATCTACTTCTAATCCTGGCATCCATTATATGACAATTTTTTTAAAACGGCAATTAGGTTACTGGAGAAACTACTAACAGATAATGGATGACAAGCGGTGGGATATTTGATAGAATGATGCTAGTAATTATAAACGAAATAAAATATGGGACAGTGTAATCTGTCACAGAAATGGAGGAAGGAAATGGGGAACTATATATATGGGATTGATCTGGGAGGAACTACCGTCAAAATGGGACTATTTGATGGTGAGGGTAACATGTTGGACAAATGGGAGATTGTGACACGCAAGGAGGAGGAAGGGAAATATATTCTTCCAGATATTGCCGCATCCATCCAGCAGAAGAATGAAGAACGGGGGATTGCAAAAGATGCGATTCTGGGCATTGGAATGGGAGTGCCTGGACCTGTTAATGAAGATGGTGTTGTGCTGAAATGCGCAAACCTTGGCTGGGGAATTTTTTCAGTGGCAGAGGAGTTGCAGAAACTGACTGGAGTAGAAAAAATCAAAATTGGCAATGATGCCAATGTAGCAGCGTTGGGCGAGCAGTGGAAAGGTGGCGGACGTGGTTTTGACAGTATCGTCATGGTTACATTAGGAACTGGTGTTGGAGGCGGTGTTGTTTTAAATGGCAAGATTCTGACAGGCTCTAATGGAGCTGCCGGTGAAATTGGTCACTTGACAGTGAATATTCATGAAAAAAATGTATGTGGCTGCGGAAAACGAGGTTGTTTGGAGCAGTATTCTTCGGCTACGGCAATTATGCGTGATGCAAGGGAACGTGTAGCAAATACAGATACCCCTTCTTTGCTGCGGGATTATCCAGAAATTACGGGCAGGGAAATCTTTGATGCATACCAGGCAGGAGATGATATGGCAGAGGATGTGGTAAATAGTTTTGCGGAGTATTTGGGGCTGGGATTGTCCCATGTAGCGCAGGTATTGGATCCGGATGCTTTTGTGTTAGGTGGTGGTGTCTCCAAGAATGGACCAGTGGTAGCAGATGTAGTTAAAGAAAAATATGAAAAGAATGTGATGTTTGCCTTGAAAGATAAAGAATTTCGCCTGGCAGAATTGGGGAATGATGCCGGAATGTATGGATCGGTTCGTATGGTCTTATCCTGATTTGGTGTTAGGTTCAAAAAGTAGTTAGCAATATAACCATCCATGGAATCAGTTGGGGGCAAAATATCTTTTGGCTCTGGCAATATACTACGGATTGATAAAAATGGAAGGAGGATGTATTGATGAAGATGATGTTACGGAACAGATGTTGCAGATCAGTCATGGCCGTATTGCTGACATTAGCCATGACGCTTGGCGCAGTCAGTATCAGCGGTTATGAGGCTGACGCTGCCAGCAAACCGGCATTTCAAAAGAAAAAGCTGACGCTGGCTGAAGGCAAGACGGTGAAGCTGAAAGTAAAGAAAATGCCGAAAGGATCAAAGGTTCTAAAGACCAAGTGGAAAGTGCAGAAAAAGAGCGTTCTGAAGTTGACTCTCAGCGGAAGCAAGGCGAAGAAGAAAAAGGCAATAACTGCCAAAATTAAGGCATTGAAGGCAGGAAAAAGTGCGGTATACTGCACTGTCACTTATCGTGTGAAGAAGAATGGTAAGTGGAAGTCAAAAAAGAACAAAGTGAAGGCTACAATTACCGTGCCGCTCTCGGGGATTACTTCGGCATCTCAAATGCCGCCAGACACACCTTCTGGGACAGAAAATCCTGGAGTGAATGCTTCGGCTGCGCCAGGGGGCACCGCAGATCCAGGTAATCCGTCTGGACCGGGAGATTCTGCAAATCCAGGGGGAGCTGTGAATCCGGGAGAGACGACAGATCCAAGCGGAACAGTAAATCCGGGAGAAACGACAGATCCAAGCGAAACAACGGGTCCAGGAGAAACGACAGATCCAAGCGAAACAACGGGTCCAGGAGAAACAACAGATCCAAGCGAAACAACGGGTCCAGGAGAGACGACAGATCCAAGCGAAATAACGGGCCCAGGAGAGACGACAGATCCAAACGGAACCGCAAATCCAGGAGAAACAACAGATCCAAACGGAACCACAAATCCAGGAGGAACAACAGATCCAAGTGGAACTACAAATCCAGGTGGAACTACAAATCCAGGTGAACCTACCAGTAAACCTACTGCTACACCAGTAATCACACCGAATCCGAATGCAGAGACTTTGACGTGGACCGGGACGCTGGTAAGGGCTGGTGGAACCTCTGGTAGTTATTCCCAGAGCAGCTGTTCTTCCGGTCTCAAAGTGGCATCAAATGCGGGATGCTGGTATTTTGATATTTCTTGTACGGACTGGAGCCAATACCAATACCCTGTGCTGAAGTGTTACCGCTTAGAGGGAGACACTACTACAGATGGTTTGGAGCTGTGGTATGGCAGTGATGCTGCCGGAAAAGTTACCTATCCTTTTGGCGAGTGGAATGGTAAAGCAATTTCTCTGGATAAGGAAAAACTTTCTCAGGGGATTAAAATTTCCAATTATACACCGATTGGAAAAATAGAAATCTGTGAAGGGGAAGCTCCTGCCGGTGGAGATGGAATCACAGATGTAGGAAGTCAGGATTTCTCCAAGACGGCACTGGAGTTTTCCAAGGAACTGAAAATTGGCTGGAATCTGGGCAATACATTGGATTCTATTATGAGTAAAGGAGCATATGTTTCTGGAAATGCGGGGCTGGCAGCAGAGACAGAATGGGGTTGCCCTAAGGCTACAGAGAATTTAATTAAGGCGGTAAAGGATGCAGGCTTTAACACGATTCGTGTGCCTGTGACCTGGACGAACCACACAGATCCGGATAATGACTACAAAATCGATGAAGTCTGGATGAATCGTGTAGAGGAAGTGGTACAGTATTGTACAAAGAATGGGCTTTATGTCATTCTGAATGTACACCATGATGGAAATGATGATCCAACTAGCAGCAAAGCGTGGCTCATGCCAAATCCGGCAGATGACGCAGCAAAAGCAGAGATGAAGCTTCGGTATCAGAAGGTGTGGGAACAGATTGCCAACCGATTTAAAGATTACTCTAATCTGGTATTATTTGCCTCCATGAATGAGTTCCATCATGGATATAATGATCCAACACCAGCATATACCAACTTACAGAACGAATTGCATCAGTTATTTGTGGATACCGTTCGTGCTACGGAAGGGAATAATGCCAACCGTTACCTGATTGTGCCGGGATACAATACGAATATTGACCAGACAATTTCTGGACTAAAACTGCCTACGGATAGTGTGGAAAATCATTTGATGGTGGAAGTGCATTATTATGATCCATATCAATTTGCGACAGACGGCAATGAGATAGATCAGTGGGGATCTGATTACGGTGGTGCTACAATTGATAAGGATAATGATTGGGGACAGGAAAAATACCTGATAACACAGTTAAAGAAGATGAAAACGGCATATGTGGATAAAGGTATTCCAGTGATAGTAGGCGAGTTTGGCGCACCAGCCAAGAAAGACCCTGCCAATGAGAAATACCGCACCTACTATCTCCAGTATGTAGTAAAGTATGCAGTTGAGTATGGTTTCGTGCCAATATATTGGGACAATGGAACCAGTTACAAACTCTTTGATAGAGGTACTTATGCAGTGGTATATCCGGATATCGTGGATGGTATGATGGCGGCTCTGGAGCCGGGATACACCATTCCTCTCCCGCAATAGCTTTTTCGTTACATGTAAAAGGAATAAGGTAATATAATTTCGATAAAGTCGATAGTATATGGATTGCTTTTCGTATACTATCGACTTTATTACTTTATAGGAAACTTCTCGTTTCCTATAAAGTAAAAATATTTATGCGCACAGCCAGCATAGGAAGATGTCACTTCGTGACTCTGGCTGGCGCAGCAAAGTGTGCTTCGTATTTTGCTGTTGTTAATTCGCAAGAGTGTGCGAAGCACACTTTGTTCTTTCCGAAATTCTGGATGGAAATTCCCTCCTACTTACGTTGCCAGGGTAATAAATCCCTTTATTGTTTCATATAGATGAAACAGTAAATCAATGGGAGGGAACGAGATGAGTCAGTATCAAAGAATGGTATCTTATTTGTACGAGTATAAACAGGGTGTCAAAGGTGTCAATGTAGGATATGTCCGGATTGAACAAAGAGGTACAGGTTGCCGGATCAGCCTGCAAATGCGCAGCCGTAATTTGGGACAACTGTCAGATGTGGCAGTGTTTCGGCAGAGGCGGGGAGGGATTCGTTATTATACAATTGGAGCGCTGACGGAGAAAAATGGGGATTATCGCTGCAGAATTGAGACGGAATCAGGAAATCTCATGGGATCCGGTATTGATCTTTCGGATGTAGAGGGTATTGTGATATATCAAAATAATGATTATTATATTGCAACGACTTGGAAAAATCAAACTGTTTATCTGGGGGAGAACCGCATTTGGGATCCGGGAGAGTCTGAGGAGCCAGAGGAATCGGGAACTGTGGAATTAGAACCTATGGATGCAAAGTCTGCGGAATCAGAGGAGATACCAGAAGATGAGAAGATGGCTTTAGAGAAGAGTGACATGCAGGCGGTAGAACAGAAAATGAATCAGCGTTCGTTAGAGAGGGATGAATCTGGCAGTTATGGGCAGGAAGTTTTAGGTAAGAATGATATACCGCATCCTTTGGATGTAGATGCCGCAGAAAATTATGAGCGGCGAGATTGGAATGGAGAAGGTCCCGGAAATTATGGACGGCGGGATTGGAATGGAGAAGGTCCCGGAAATTATGGACGGCGGAATTGGAATGGAGAAGGCCCGGGAGACTATGGACGGCGAGATTGGAATGGAGATGGCCGGGGAGACTATGGTCGGCAGGATTGGAATGGAGATGGTCCGGGAAATTATGGTCGGCAGGATTGGAATGGAGATGGTCCAGAAAATTATGGACGGCGGGATTGGAATGGAGATGGTCCGGGAAATCATAGGCAGTCAGTTTTGGAGGGAAATGATACAGGAAAGTCTGGTCAGCCGATTTTGGATAGAGATGTTACAGAAGAACAGGGGGATCAGCAGTTTTCAAAAGAGAATGAGGAACAAAAGGGGATGCAATCAGCTATGGAATCTGGAGAAACGGGAAGAGGGGTGTATTCCGCTCCAGGGCAGAATGCTATGCCGGCAATGAGACCACTTTTTCCAAGATGGACTGGAATGCCGCTGTTTAGACGACGCCCCATGGGAAATGGAAATATACCCATTCCACAAATGGCAGAGTGGAGTAATGGCGATCGTCATATGGCAGAACCTGGAGTAGAGAATCATACGGAAAATGTTGGTAAAGAAAGGGAAATGACACAGCAGGGAGCTTCTAGCAATGGATCATCTTCCCGTCAAAATAAAGAGCAGATTGAGGAGCAGGCAGTGTGTAGAAATTGCCCGTTTAAGCGGAAAGGCATTGATTATGGCAAGAGAATTTTGATGACATTTCCGGTTATGAGACCATTCCCTAACGACCAGCAGCTTGCTTGTGTGCGGATTGAACCGCAGGATCTGGGATGCTTGCCAATGCAGATGTGGACGTTGGCAAATAATCATTTCCTTTTGCAGGGA
>CAYPEW010000069.1:0-15545 GCA_964409845.1 uncultured Jutongia sp. | reverse complement strand
GTATTGCTGTGGCACCAGAATCCATTGCAGGAGAAAAGGAAAAAGGGACTATGGCGGCTCTGCTCATTACACCAGTAAAACGCAGCCATATTGCTCTGGGAAAGATAGCAGCACTTTCTCTGATTGCAGTATTGAGTGGTGCTTCCAGCGCCGTGGGTACTCTGTTATCCCTGCCTAAATTAATGGATTCTGACCAGCCCGGATTTGATCAGGGAGTGTACCATTTTAGTGATTATGCCTTGTTGGCAGCGGTAATTATCTCCACGGCACTGGTGCTGGTTACTTTGATTTCACTGGTTTCTGCCTTTGCCCGTACTTTGAAGGAGGCACAAACCTACGTGACACCATTGATGATTTTGGTAATGTTAGTGGGTGTAACTGCCATGTTTGGCAAAGATGCTAAAACAGCTTTGGGATATTATTGTATTCCGGTTTATAATAGTGTGCAGTCCATGGTGGGTATTTTTGCATTCCAGTCCGGCAGTATCTATATATTGACCACCATTGCTGTCAATCTGCTGGCAACGGGATTGGGTGCTGTGATTTTGGCGAAGATGTTTGACAGTGAATATATTATGTTCCACAAATAAGTGTGTAAGAAGCTCTAAAATCGACGATGCACATGTAAGTGGCATCTAAGCGTTGCAGAGCAACGCAAGAAGATTTAAATAGTTTGCAGAGCAAACTAATACACACTAGAAAAATGCAAAACAACAGCATAAATGCTGTGGCATTTTTCGTTGATTGTTTGTGCTGCCGATGGCAGCATGACTGGAAGTGTAAGAAGAAAGAGAGAGATTATGATTAACGATGCAGTGTTAAATTTGATGATGGAGTTGGCAACCTTAAGTTTTGTGATACCAGTTGTGTTTATTGCAGTCTGGAAAATGCGGGTGCGGGACAGCCTGGTTCCTGTCTTTATTGGAATGGGTGTTTATCTGGTGTTTGCTGAATTATTTCAGTCAGTTCCGGATATGCTGTTTCTGGCGGCAAAGCATCCACTGGCCCGTCTGTTATCACGTAATGCCTGGCTGTTAACATTGTACACTACTTTGACCACCGTGCTATTACAGGCAGTGGGACGGTATGTGGCTTTTCGATTTGCTATCCGGCAGGAGCAATCCGTGAATGCGGCAGTTTCCTTCGGTCTGGGATTTGGTTTCCTGGGCTGCGTTTTTGATCTTGCCATTCCCAGTCTCCAACGCTATTCCTTTGGTGTCATGGTAAATCAAAAACAGGCAGATGCCCTGCTGCAATCAGTCGATGCTGCTACCGCATCGACATATCGGAATATGATTCAGGAATTGTCAAATTTCAGCCGGATGGATTTGATTTTAAATGGTGTCTGGCAAGTAGCTATCTTATTTCTACAGGTGGCTCTGGCAGTGTTTTTCTATTATGCAGTGCGAAAAACGGATACGAAGGCAGAACGGATCCGTATGATTTTGGTCAGCACGGGAATGCATGCTATCGTGTTATATATGACTGTCTTTGAAAAAGCTGGTATTACATCACAGTTAGTCGTAGTAATAGCGGGTATTATATTAACAGTAGGCGTTGTGCAGACCGCTTACAGATATTACAAAGTTCTTTCTACAGAAGTAGAAACAAAGGAGGGGAATCGGGATGGATGGAAATACGCAGGAAAGCGTTTTACTTCCCAGGAAAAAGACAAAAATGATACTGATCTGTAAATCCTGTGATCTAAGCTATCGTTCTTCCGAATTCTTTTTGCGGCAAATTACTGCAGAATTGGAGAAGCGAGAGATTTCTGTAGAGTATTTTTCTCTCAAAGAAGATCATTCCAATATTGATGCATTAGAGGATTATGCAGGCTGCACTTTTGATGCGATTCTGGATATCAATGGACGTCTGCCCTTGATGGTAATGGATGATGGATCCCATCTGATTCAACATATTCAGGCACCGTATTTTAATTATCTATTGGATCATCCCATGCACCTGCATCCTTTGCTGCAATGTACGGCACAGAATTATCATATTATTTGTCTGGATGCGTCCCATAAACAGTATATCCAGAAATATTATCCAGAAAGAGGAGAATGTGATGTTCTGCCCTTGGCAGCGTCGGTACCGAAACAATGTAAACCATTTTCAGAACGCTCCAGACAGATCTTTTTTCCAGGGACTTATGTTCCGTTAGTGGAATACACTGCAAAATTAAAGCAGCTTTCTTCCGTCTGTACTTCTGACTGTGCTACTTTGGCAAAGGAGTATGTGAGACAGTATCTGAGTGATCCAGCCGTTCCTGATCTAAGCACATGGTATCAATCCAGACAATCTGCTAAAGTTCTGGATGCACAGGACTTACATATTCAGTGCCGCTATATAGATCGATATCTTCGGGAGATTATTCGCCAGCGGGTAATAGAGGCTGTTCTGGCTCAGGGATATCAAATTCATGTAAGTGGTGCACATTGGGAATACTATGATGGAAAATATGTGGATCGGCTGGTGGTTCATCCATCCTGCGATTATCCCTCCATGCTGGAGCAGATGGGAGACAGTCAGATTGTTTTAAATGTACAGCCCTTGTTTCCGGATGCACCTCATGATCGTATTCTGTGTGGGATGGCAGGAGGTGCTGTGGTGTTAACAGATTCTTGTGATTTTCTAGAGAATCATCTAATGGCGGGACAAGATTATTTGCGTTATGATGCACGCAAACCGGATCGCTCCCTGCTAAATTTGCGTAGATATCTGGATTCTCCAGCTCGTTTGGAGGAGATTGCCAGAACCGGCCAGCAGAAAATTTTAAGCAGTTATCAGTGGAGTAACTGGGTGGATCGTTTTTTGGAAATAATTGACAATAAAAATGGAAAACGGTAAGATGGTATGCAGGATCTTTAAATGTACCCTGTTTCTAATGGGGGACATTAATATATTGATTACGATACAAAGAGGTTAGGCATTTTATGATACAGCGATATTTAAAATTTAGCAGAAAAAGAATAGCATGTTTTCTTTTTATTACGGTTGCCATTCTGGTATTGCAGGGATATCTGACTGGTTCCATGGTTTCCCGGCAGAAAGTGGTAGTTGAGGCAGGCGATGAAAACAGCGCAGTTATAGGCATTCTGGATAATCAGGAAATCATTCGTCAAAAGTTTGCTTTTGACCGTAAGGTAATTCTGTCCCAGTTTGATCTAAGTTTTGGTGCCTTTGAATACGATCAGGTGGGAACGGACCTTCACATCCAGATTATGGATGGGGACAATGTTATCGTTTTTGATACAACGGTACCAGTGGCTGACATTTCCCCCAATTCGTCCTATACTGTAATAATGGATCATACGATTACCATCCCCCGGGGGGTACCCTGCTGTCTGAATCTAACTTGTAGTGCGGCGAAGAAATCTTATGCCATTATTCCTACGGTCAATACCACCAACCGTACTGATCCCAACACCTATATGTCTACGCTGAACAGCCGTACCAGAAGTAAATCTTTGAATATATCCTACACGTATTATTATCGGCAGATCTATCCACTGGTTCTCCTGATTCTGGAATTTGTGGTATTATTTGTGCTGTGTTTTGAACGTCTGACAGAATATGTACCATTTTATCGAAAACAGCATCAGAAATGGAAACGCCGTTATGCCAAGAATCCAAACCTGAAAAAACGGCAGAAGTCTGTGCATCCTGCAAAACGTTTCGTGAAATGGTGTCTGGTTGAACCAAAAGTACAGCGATATTTCAGAAGATTTATCATTGTGATTAATCCTTTTATGTTGTTTCTATTTCTGGAGATCTTAAATGGAACATTCTCTAAAATGTATCCCAATATCTGGATTTTCAGTTGGATTTTGTTAGGAGCAATCCAGCTGTTATTGTATGCTTTGACCGGTAACGCCAATATCGCTGCATTAATTATAAATCTGGTATTTTTTCCGGCTGGATTGATCAATTTCTTTCTGATGAATGTTCGGGGAACTCCATTTTTGCCGGCTGACATTCTGGGAGTGACTACAGCTACGAAAGTGGCAGATCATTATACCTTTTCCACTACACCGGCACAATTTATTGTCTTTCCGGCATTTATGATCTGGTGTCTGTTACTTTTGCGCCTAAAAAGAATTCATAAGGAGTACAAGCCACTGTATAACCTCTTGCGTCATCTGGTGCCATTTGCAGCAGCATTTGGTATTTTTCTGACACTGTATTCTACACCAATATTAGAGAATTCTGGAATTAAGGACAGTGTATGGAACAAGGTATCTTCCTGCAGAACCAATGGATTCTATCTGAATTTTTTCATTAATCTGCATTATTTAAGAGTGGCAGAACCATCGGGCTATTCCAGACAAAAAGTTGCCGATATTCTGGAGGAATTAGAGCAGGAGGAAACTGCAGAGACAGCAGAATTTCCTTTTAAGACAAACAAAGATTTTCAGACCAATCAGACTTTGCAGGGGAAACAGCCAAATATTATTTTGATTATGAATGAAAGTCTTGCTGATTTTGCTGCTGTGGGAGAGGTAAATTACAACAAAGATCCTCTGGAATATATGCATAGCTTAAAGGAAAATACCATTTCCGGACTGGACTATGTCTCTATTTTTGGCGCAGGAACCTCCAACTCAGAATTTGAAGCTATGACCGGAAATACCATGACATTCTTCCCTAGTGGATGTAATGTTTTCCAGCAGTTTATGCATAAATCTACCTTTTCCCTGCCATCCTATCTAAAAGAGCTGGGATACCGTTGTGAAGCCATTCATCCTAGTGCCGGTGGGAACTGGAATCGAATTAACTCTTATGAAAGTATGCGCTTTGATCAATTTTTTACGATTGATGATTTTAAGAATCCGGAATATGTGCGTTATATCAGCGATAAGGAGACTTATAAGAAAGTCATTGAACGCTATGAGGCAAAAAAAGAAGGAGAACCGCTCTTTGTTTTTGATTTGACCATCCAGAACCATGGTGGTTATCTGACCAACACGAACTGGGAAGATCCGGTGCAGGTGGAAGGAAGTTATCTGGCAGAAACCAAGGAATTTTTGTCTTCCACCAAAATTTCCGATGATGCCTTCCGTTATCTGATCCAGTATTTCCAGAAAGCGGAGGAACCTACTGTGATTTGTATGTTTGGCGACCATCAGCCGTCCATTGAAACGGAATTTTATGAAAGCCTGTTGGGGAAGGATCAGCATGACTGGGGGCTGGAGGATATTCAGAAGCGGTATGCTACACCGTTTATATTGTGGGCAAACTATGATATTGAAGAAGCGGAAGATGTGGTTCTCAGTAACAATTATCTGGAAAATCTGCTTTTGAAGCAGGCAGGTCTGGAACTGCCATTATATAATCAATATATTGAGAAGGTGTCAAGCCAAATTCCTGCCATGAATGTGAATGGATATATGGCAGCGGATGGCAGCTGGCATCGCTATGATAGCAATGAGAGTGATATTGTGAAGGAATTGATTAATAATTATCGGATCCTACAATATGGTTTTTATAGTGATACCGATCGGAAACGGATGCGGGAGTTGTTCAAAATGAATTAAAAAAGAGTCGAAGTATCACTAACACATGGTAATACCATGTGAAGTGATACTTCGACTCTGCAAAAACGCTAAAACGTTTTTGGTGGCGAACTACTATAGTAACAGCATAAATGCTGTGGGCAGTTTCCTATAAAAAATGAGAGAAGGTGATAGCAATGAAGTATGTGAAGCAGTTTGGGCTTATTCTACTGGTGTCGTGTATTGGGGAATTTTTAAAGATTGTCCTGTCTTTTCCGATTCCTGCTAGTGTATATGGAATGCTTCTGCTCTTTGTGGCATTGTTATCTGGTGTCCTTCCGTTGGAAAAGGTGAAGGAGGTTGGCTTGTTTCTGGTGGAGATTATGCCGGTCTTATTTGTATCAGCCGGTGTGGGGCTGATGGAATCCTGGAATGTGTTACAGCCAATTCTGTTGCCGGTAATTGTCATTGTTCTGCTGACAACCCTATTGGTAATGGTTGTAGCGGGTCAGGTAACCCAATGGATGATAGGACTTGAAGTTTCACTATCGCATAGAAAACAACATGCAAAGTGAAACTAAGTCAAGTAAGACTTGAAGTTTCACTAACGCATGGAAAAACAACATGCGAAGTGAAACTAAGTCAAGTCTGGAAGGAGGTGGAAGATTGGATAGCATCATGCAGAGTTCTCTCTTTTTTGGTGGATTGTTGACTTTGGCAGCTTATGAGATCGGTCTACTGATCCGAAAGAAATGGAAACTGGCAATTTTCAATCCGCTTCTGATCGCCATTGTATTGATTATTATACTGCTCAAAATATGTAGGATTGAATACAACAGTTATCAATCGGGAGCCAATTATATTAACTATCTATTGACACCGGCAACGGTATCACTGGCAATTCCCTTATATCAGCAGCTACAGATCCTGCGTCAAAATTTTTTGGCAATAGTTTTGGGCATTCTGGCAGGTGCGATATCTGGAATGGTTTCTGTTCTGGGGTTATCTATGCTCTTTGGACTGACGCATCAGGAATATGTGACTCTGCTTCCCAAATCCATTACTACAGCAATTGGAATGGGCGTATCCCAGGAGTTGGGCGGGGTAGTCACTATTACAGTGGCGGTTATTGTATTAACCGGAGTTTTTGGAAATATTATGGCAGAGCCGATACTGAAATTGTTTCGGATCAAACATCCGGTAGCAAAAGGAATTGGAATCGGCACAGCAGCCCATGCTTTGGGAACTGCCAAGGCAATTGAGCTGGGAGAGATTGAGGGAGCCATGAGTGGTTTATCCATTGTGGTATCTGGTGTGATTACCGTAATTGCCGCTTCCTTTTTTGCAATGTTATACTAAACAGGAAAATGATAAGGAGGAAATAACTTATGAATAGTCAGGAATTAGAGAGAATACTGGATCAATTGATAGAGACAAAAGATCCCGAATTGGCGCATCAATTTATGAAAGAGGTGCAGAATTCCATTGTGATTCTGCCATCGATTATGCCACCTGACACAGATCCCGCCTTGCTGGAACGGATGCAGGAAATAGCAAAAGATGGCACAGAACAGCCTTTGCCGGAGGAAGCCAATCCCAAACCATGTATATTGGAAGATAAAGAAGGTAATAAACTACTCCCGGTATTTACGTCGATGGAGCATCTTGAAAAGGATCAGTCTATGGATCAATTTCCCATCAGGCTCAATATTCCTTTTGGACATTGTGTCCAGTTATTGGGACAGGCACAGGATGTCAGATCCATTGTGGTAAATCCTTTTACCCATAGTTTTCAAGTTGAATTTAAGGTTGAGAAAAAAGATCATGCAGAAGACGGTCAACTGAAAAATGGGGAGAAAATCACCGAAGCGCAGTTCCATGCGCTGGTACGTCAGCATGTGGAAGCTAATCTACTTCCGAAACGCTTGTTTACAGAACAGGATTCCTTAATGAAAGAGATTACAGAGGGGGGCAAATCCTATATTTGGGAGCTGTTCAAACCTCCTTATAACCAGAATGGAAGCTGTCCTTATACAGAAGAAGATTTTGATGTTTTGTCTTTAATGATTCGGGATGATCTTCAGATTATACAGATTACCCTGCCAGGCAAACATCTTTATGTGGGAACCTGTTCCAAAGTTTTTCTCGTATGGAACCCGGAAAAACAGGAAGCGGCTTATTATGCTATTGTGCTGAGTAAAGAAAAGCGTTTGATTCTACACCAGGCATTTGAAGACGGCACAAACAAAGAGTTATCCGAGGCACCGGCAGAGGGATCAGAGTTGCAGGCTATTATTGATTTACATTCTTAATAATTCTGTGAAACCTGAGGTTGATTATGCAGTTATAATGATTTCAAGCGGTTTACGAAAGTTTAGTTACATAAGATTTTACTAAGGCATTTCAAGGTGAATAAATCTGTGCAGATGATAATCTTTGTCTGGCAGAAATACTGACCTGCAATCCCTTTCGTAGTAAGTACACAAGGAGGATGTGATGCAATGAATAAGAGCCGACAAAAAATTAGTTTGCTATTTTTATGTATATTGATATTGGTATTATCTACCATGACAGGCTGCGCCGGCAAAAGTGGGCGTAATGGCAATGGCAAAAAAAAGCCATCCGTGGAGCAGACCAGAAAACCATTAGAGACCTTGGAGGATACAGCTTCCAATCTGGGACAGTGGGGCAGAGCTATGGGATCTGTCCTGATTGCTATAAATGAAGGCGATGTCTATTATTTTGGAGGCTATGAGCAGACCGACGGAAATAAAGAAGCAGCTGCCCGTATTTTGAAACAAAGTTGGAATATTACAGACCGAACCGAACTTCTGCTTCAGATTCAGAATCTTTTAACCACCGGAAGTCGGAAGGAGTATCGCAAAGAAGCCAGCGAAATGAAGGCCATGTCCAAAAAAGAGTTGAAAACAGCCTTGAAACAGCTCAGTGGAGATACTCTGACTCACTATACCATGGTGCAGTATAATTGGACGAAATGGAAGAAAAAAGGATTGCTGGCATGGGATATGTGCCGCGTGTCCCATCTGGCACAATGGGGTTATGTGGCGGGATATGTTACCATTGAGGAGGCCCAGGCATTAATTGAGCCAGCAGCACAAACATTAGCAAAGAACTTTGATAATTGGGAGGATGTGCAGCAGAACTGGCTGGACGGTTATGCTCTGTATGCCGCCATTGATGCAGAGAATCCGACAGGAACGGATTATGAAGTTCGGATGAAAAAATATGAGGACTTGAAGGAGACTCAGAATAAGGATCATCTGTTGTATGATGACAGTTTGTTTACCACGGAAATTGTGCCGCTTTCTGGTGCAAATGCGGATGCCATATTGGCAGAGGTGAAGGAGCAGGACAATCCGGAAACAACACAGGGACCGGATGATACGGAAGATGTGACGAAGAAGCAGGATCAGACGAATGAATCTGATCAGAAAGCCACAGAAAATGAAGATAACAAAAAGAAGTCTAATAACGAGAAAAAGACAGATTCTAGAAGTGATACAGATAAGACGAAAAAACCAGAATAGGCATAATTTTTTGTATAATCATCAAAATTAGAGAAATAAATAGAAATTTATCCCTATTTTCTTACTATCGGATTTTAGTATAATTTAATGAGGAGGAGCAAAATGAATCAAAAGGCAACCATCGAAAGTGGTAAAGCAGTTCTGGGAATTGAATTGGGTTCTACCAGAATCAAGGCTGTTCTCATTGACGAAAATCATCAGCCTATCGCATCCGGAAGTTATGGCTGGGAAAATCGTCTGGAAAATGGCTTCTGGACCTATTCTTTGGAAGATATCTGGACAGGACTACAGAAAAGTTACCGTGGTCTTGCAGCAGATGTCAGAGAAAAATATGACACAGAGATTACCAAACTGGGAGCCATCGGTTTTAGTGCCATGATGCATGGTTATATGGCATTTGATGAGACCGGGGAACTATTGGTTCCATTCCGCACTTGGAGAAATAGTACAACAGGACCTGCAGCGGAAAAGCTGACAAAACTATTTAATTATAATATTCCTCAGAGATGGAGCATTGCCCATTTGTATCAGGCAATTTTAAATGAGGAAGATCATGTGCAGGATATTACATATTTGACAACGCTGGCAGGATATATTCACTGGAAACTGACTGGACAGAAGGTATTGGGAATCGGGGATGCTTCCGGGATGTTTCCCATTGACAGCAGTACGAAAAATTACCATGCATCCATGGTGCAGAAGTTTGACGGACTGATTCAGGAAAAACAATATTCATGGACATTGTCACAGATTCTTCCCAAAGTATTGATGGCAGGAGAGGAAGCAGGCAGACTGACAGAAGAGGGGGCAAAGCTTCTGGATACCAGTGGAAAATTACAGGCAGGAATTCCGCTGTGTCCACCGGAGGGAGATGCCGGAACCGGAATGGCGGCTACCAATAGTGTGAAGGTTCGTACCGGAAATGTTTCAGCTGGAACTTCAGTTTTTGCCATGGTGGTATTGGAAAAGGAATTGCAGAAAGTCTATCCGGAGATTGATCTGGTAACCACTCCCGACGGTAGCCTGGTGGGAATGGTACATGCCAATAACTGTACCTCAGATCTCAATGCCTGGGTGGGAATGTTTCAGGAATTTGCCCAGTGCTTTGGCATAGATATAGAGACAGACAGACTATATGAAACCATGTTTCAAAAAGCCCTGGAAGGGGAGACCGATTGCGGCGGACTTTTGTCTTACGGCTATCTGTCTGGCGAAAATATTACCGGTGTATCAGAAGGAAGACCTTTATTTGTCCGTACACCGGAGAGCCATTTCACTCTGGCAAATTTCATGCGGGTTCATCTCTTTAGCGCTTTGGGGGCTTTAAAACAGGGCATGGATATTCTGCTAAAAGAAGAGAAAGTGTCTATTGATACCATTCTGGGACACGGTGGTTTCTTCAAGACCAAAGGCGTAGGTCAGCGGATTCTGGCTGCTGCCATTGATACGACCGTATCGGTGATGGAAACAGCGGGAGAAGGAGGTCCTTGGGGAATGGCACTTCTGGCAGCCTATATGATAGATAGAGGTGATAATGAGAGTTTGCAGGACTATCTGGCACAGAAGGTTTTTGCCGGAAATACAGGAAGCTGTCAGGAAGCAGATGCTGAAGATGTAGCAGGCTTTGAGGCATTTATGGAACGGTACCGGAATGGGATCGGGATTGAGAAAGCAGCAGAGGAATTGTTATCATCATAATAAAGGATGATGGTAGTACTGTAAATGATTATTGAAATGGAAACTTTGTGTCTGTGTGTTGCAACAGAAACCATGAGGCTTACTGTGACACAAAGTTGCTTTATGTACAATAGAGCCATCCGCAGAAATGCTGATGCAGAAATGAGGATCAACATGTTAGAACAATTAAAAGAAGAAGTATACAAAGCGAATATGTTGCTGCCCAAGTATGGACTTGTTACTTTTACTTGGGGGAATGTCAGCGGTATCGACAGGGAGCAGAAATTGTTTGTCATTAAACCTAGCGGGGTGGATTATGAGAAATTGACACCGGAGGATATGGTGGTAGTGGACCTGGAAGGAAAGAAGGTGGAGGGAAAATACAATCCATCCTCTGATACGGCGACCCATGTTGTTCTCTACAATCGCTTTCCTCAGATTGGGGGGATTGTGCATACTCATTCTTCCTGGGCAACCAGTTGGGCACAGGCAGGGAGGGATATTCCCTGCTATGGAACAACTCACGCAGATTACATCTATGGTGCGGTTCCCTGCGTCAGAAATCTGACCAAAGAGGAAATTGAAACGGCATACGAAGAAAATACAGGGATTTTGATTGCAGATGAATTCGAGAGGCGGAAACTGGATTACATGGCTGTGCCAACCGTTTTATGTAAGAATCATGGGCCTTTTACCTGGGGGAAAGATGCCGGGGAAGCAGTGCATAATGCAGTAGTGTTAGAAGAAGTGGCAAAAATGGCGGCACACAGTGAGATGATTCATCCCGAAATCCAACCTGCACCGCAGGAACTGCAGGATAAACATTATTACAGAAAGCATGGAGCCGATGCCTACTATGGACAGGATGCTTGAGTTGAAATTTCACTAAGCTCGAAAACACGCTAAGTGCAACTATATCAACAAGAGTTACTTTGTAACTCTGAGAAGAACACAAAAGCAGTGTTCTTCAACATTAAGTTAGTTGTTTAACGATATTTTACATGATTTGAATTAGGAGAGAGGAGAATTTATTTTGATAATTTATCTGATACGCCATGGCAGACAGAATCGTCCAGAGTGCAATGTAGATGTTCCATTAGATGAAATGGGACGTTGGCAGGCAAAATTGTTAGCAAAACGAATGACATTGTATCCGGTGGATGCGGTGTATAGTAGTGACTTGATCCGAGCGAAGGAAACGGCACAGATCGCTTTTGAGGAACAACCGGAACTGTTGCAAAACATACAGATTCGTCCGGAACTGCAGGAGATGAATTTCGGAGCATTGACTGGAAAACCAGATGCCGATCTCCAAAAATATTACTCTGGCTATTATGAACGTCAGTTGGAGTTGTTCCAGGAGGGACGGATCGCCAAAGGAACGGCATTGGATGAAGTCAACGAATGGATCGGGGAATATTTCGTGCCACCGGAAGAAATGTGGTATCCAGAGGGAGAAAATGGGGCAATGGTGTTGGAGCGCTTAAAACCAGTTATCCAGGAATGGATTGACAGTGGGAAACAGAATATTGCCGTGGTAACTCATGGCGGGGTGATCCGTATCCTGATGTGTGCCTTTTTTGGCGGAGATTTTGCGAAACGCCTCATGTTTGGTACTTCTCTGGAAAATTGCAGTATTACCCAGATTCACTATGACGAACATCTTCATGGATTTTACTTAGACCGTTTTAATGATTTTGCACATATTGAGGCAGAGCCAGCTCTGCTTCGTGGGCGTTGGAAAAAATAATCGGCATTTGATCACTAAATATGCGGCTGTTTTTTATTCCTTTCCGGCAATCAATAATTAGAAGGTTGGTAAAGGAGTACGCAGTTAATGAATTTCATAATGCAAATTCAGCAGAAAGGGTGAGGGAATGCCGTTTTGTAAAAAACACTACAGAGTATTTGTGATAATATTGTTGATACTTGGCTTGATAGCTGGATTGTTAATATATTGCAACATCTTAGAAAAAACGCCGATGCCAGACATTGTGTTTCTATGCATAAAGTATGATGAGCTGCAACATAGGCCAAGTGAAATTACATTTATGGATAAGTATGGAAAATGTTATTGGTCTGATGATTCCGATGTAGTAGGGGATAGTTTTTACTCAAAAATACTAATTAAGGAATATAGGGAAGGTAAAATAGCAGATAAAATAAAATTATGCAAATCTTGCAATAGATATGAAGTAATCAGAAAATACCGGCAAATGCGTAAAATTCCTAAAAGGATTGCTAAAAGTGGAGAATTAAGCACGAATCGTATTCTCTACGAAAGATATATTGTTGGGGAGTCGCCGACGGAACAGATATTGGAAGGGATATATTTCAATGAATACAGGGAAACGAAAGGGATCATGATTAAAGAAAAACATGTGAAGTATGAGGAGGTAATTAATGACTGGCAGGGAGATCTGATCTATAAATGGTATAATGATATCATAAAAGATATAGACGAATGAAACGCAAGATGATCATATCAGAAGGGGGCGGGAAGTCAATGAAATTTCCGGTTGAACTGTGGAAAAAACTTAAAAAAATTCCTTGGGAAAGAAAGTCGATTAGGGTATCAATACTGCTTCTTTTGTCAGTAGCTATATGTTTATGTGATTATAGTTTCTATTGTCCGGCACAGATCCCGGACATTGTGTTTCAGTGTATCATGTATACTTACCAATATGATGAACAAGAAAACAAACAGTATTATGTACGTGAAATAACATTTGTTGATCGGTATGGGAAATGTTATTATTCGAATGATCCGTCTGTATGTAATGGCTTTGATGGAAATAATGAAGATTTCATAAATGCATATAAAGAGGGGGAACTGGATGGGAAGATTACATTATGCAATTCCTGCAGCGGAAATGAAGTGAGAAAAAGATATCGGAAAATATATAAGCAGGCTCGAAAGGGAACAATACAGATCATTCCCTATTTAGGTCTTACGATGCAAATGTCGTACCCTCATTTGGTTTGGTATGGACTGTATTTCGATGAATCCGGAGAAATGCAATCTGTGATTCTTCATGAGAAAAGACCTGGGTTTGGAGAGATAACAAATGATAAACAGGCAAACCAGACATATGGATGGTGTAATGAAATCATGGGAGAAAAGGAGTGTTATGGTCAAATGCTGCCGTGAATCGTAATACTTAGATTATTTTATTGATTGTGGGAAGGGTAAAAAACCAATTCATAGTATTTCATAAATTATGATATAGAATAGAACGCAAACGGTATTAATATTGTTTGCGTTCTTTCTTTTGCTAATTAAATTCACTTTACATAGACTTCTAAGTGCGAGTGGAACGTCAGCACTTTATTTCTCTTTCAATTCCTCAAATGGTCCCATTTTCATAGCACGAACCTTAGAAGACAGACCGAATAGATTGATAAATCCGGCTGCATCCACATGGTTGTACAGTTCGCCAGTGGTAAAGGAAGCGATATCTTCATCATAGATAGAATATGGAGAAGTAGTTCCCATCTTGATAATATTTCCCTTGTACAGCTTGAACTTCACTTCACCGGTTACATATTTCTGGGTAGACTCGATAAATGCCTGCTCTGCTTCCCGCAGAGGAGTGAACCATTTTCCTTCATAAACGATATCGGCAAATTTGTTGCCCATGTCTTTCTTGGCGGTATAGGTATCACGGTCTAAGATCAATTCTTCTAACTGCTGGTGTGCTTCCATCAGAATGGTTCCGCCAGGAGTCTCATAGACACCACGAGATTTCATACCAACTACACGGTTTTCTACGATATCAATGATGCCAATTCCATGTTTGCCGCCCAGCTTATTTAAGGTGCGGATGATATCAGATACTTTCATTTCCTGTCCGTTGACACTCTTTGGAACACCCTGCTCAAATGTCATGGTTACGATTTCGCCTTCTTCCGGTGCTTTCTCTGGTGTGGTGCCCAGTACCAGCAAGTGATCATAATTTGGAGCATTTGCCGGATCTTCCAGTTCCAGTCCCTCATGGCTGATATGCCACAGGTTCCGGTCACGGCTGTAGCTGCTGTCTGCAGAGAATGGAAGATCAATGCCATGTGCCTTACAATATTCGATTTCGGATTCACGGGAATCCAGTGTCCATTTTGGATCTCTCCAGGTGGCAATGATCTTGAGATCCGGTGCCAGAGCCTTAATACCTAATTCAAAACGAACCTGATCATTTCCTTTGCCGGTGGCACCGTGACAGATAGCGGAAGCACCCTCAATCCGGGCAATCTCTACCAGACGCTTTGCGATCAGCGGACGTGCCATGGAAGTACCTAAGAGATACTTATTCTCATAGATGGCATTTGCCTGTACACATGGAACAATATAGTCGTCACAGAATTCATCGGTTACATCCTCAATATATAATTTATCCGCCCCACAGAATTTTGCACGTTCTTCCAGTCCCTCTAACTCGCTTTCCTGTCCCACATCAATGCAGACACAGATCACTTCATAGTCATAGTTTTCCTTTAACCATGGAATGATTGCGGTGGTATCCAGACCACCGGAATACGCCAAAACTACTTTTTCCTTTGCCATTATGTTTTCCTCCTTGTTTGTAATTTGGTACAATGTGTATCGGATCTCCATCGCTACATTAGGGCATCTGGATCAGATCATTGATTGTACTAAAATCATTCATAACACAGTATATACGTAAATACAGACAGATGCAAATGATTTTTTTAATATCCCTCTAAATATTATTGAATGTAAATATATTTATTAAAAATATTATGTATTATGTATTATACGTGAAATGTAATCCGAGATTCCCGTCTGAATGGGAAAGATGAATACAAACAG
>CAYPEW010000068.1:8075-15603 GCA_964409845.1 uncultured Jutongia sp. | reverse complement strand
CAAGGCAGATGGTTTCTCCGAAAGCCGTAAACTTGCTAGGCAGGGCAAATTTTGTTTATTCGGACATAACGATACATTTTCCTACGAAACAGCAGGACGAAACGAATAACCAACGGATAACAGCAAATTATCCTGTTAAAAAATAACTGTGAATAGTAACGAACAATTGACAAATGTTAAAAAAAATCCTAATTACTGTTGACGAATCCTAGCAGCATATCTAGCTTGCTCCTCTACCGGAATACTTAGGGCATTCATGGCTTGATCGAGACTGAGTTTCATATTTTCCATGAGACTGCGGATTCCCTTCTCCATTCCTATTTCCATCCCTTCTTCCCTTGCCTCTTCTCTCCAGACTTCTTTTGCTTCATCCAAATCAAATTCATAATTCGTCATTTTCATTACCTCCCCTGCACTTAGTTTTTCTAAGAAATCTCTAAACAATTCGGATCCTACAAATTGATGGACATAGTCTTCTACAGCATCAATACTAATTTTACCACTATTAATATTATTCTTTACGAAATGAATGAAATTATAATAACTGCCCAGCGTATTCTGCGTAGTTTGCATTTCTTCTTCGCAAATCACCCGAACTCTTAGTTCCAATGAAACATTTTCCGTCGCTGCCATACCATACGCTTCTGACAATCTGAGTTCCCTGCAATGCCAAGATGCTTTTCCCGTATATACGATATAGAACTCTGGTCTGGGAATCATAATCCTCTTATCCCGATACAACTTCTTCTTGAAAGACGTAATGATTTTTTCATATTCATCCGCTACATAAAACAGCATGCGGAGCGGCATATTCTCGTTAATGGTAGATTGATGCTCCACCAACACAACCAAACGGTCGCCTATCAAAAAAGCAACATCGTTACGCCTCTGTACAAGAAATACATTTTTTAAGGTGATCAGTTCAACCTGATCCGGCGTAATTCCACGGTTCCTGTCTTCCGGATGTAAGGTAAAATATAAATCCAATACACGCTCCGGATCTGAATACAGGCTGCTGAAAACTGTGTCCTGATGATTACGCAATGTCCGTTTCTCTTTGGCTCGTGCCTGTTTCTGTGATGGTTTTCGTTTCTGCTGGTATTTTTCCTGTGTTGCTGTATCTTCTTTGCTCATATCTTACCCCCATTATATGAAAATGAATTTTAAAATGCAATGGCTGATTCTGACTTGACTTTCTAACACTATATGATGCAAAGAAATTGATTACAATAGGGATAGCTGAAATACCCGAATCATTGTGGTAAAACGAGACATTTGACTAGCTGAAAAGTGGCAAACCAAATTTTCCTATCTTAGAAACAATGCTATTCATATTGTCACTAGCGACGCTTATGCTGTTGTCGAAACTGCATGGGCGATATCCCATAACGCTGCTTAAACATACGAGTAAAATAACTGGCCGTATCAATCCCAATTTCCCGGGCAATTTCAGCTATACTTTTATTAGAATGAACCAAGCTATTTTCTGCATATTGCAAACGCAACTGATTACAGTACGCATGATAAGACACTCCTGTGGTACGCTTAAAAAACCGGCTAAAACTATAATAACTCATACCAACCGCAAGGGAAGCTTCTGTCAGATCTGGAATCTCTGACGGATGAGTAAGGATCCGATTAATTAATGCTTCTAGGGAAAAGAGCTGTGTAAGGTCTGCCGTAGTTTCCCGAAATTCCAAGAAACCAATATCAACCAATACAGTTAATAATTTCAAAACCAAACTATTGCGCTGCCATCCTCTGACAATAGATGCGGATACAGAACTATCCTCCCTTTGATCTGTCTCCTGCTCACATAGCAATCGCAGCTCCTGCAAAATATCCATTATTTTATGATCTTCCGAAACTTCTATATACGGTTCTTCCTTCTGTGCCAAACCCAGAATCATATTTTTATTTTGGTGGGAGGATGCCGACGACGCCCACAAAAAATCCAATGAAAATTGGATAACCATATCATGTACCGGAGTAATATTTTGATTGCCATGAATCACTAATGGTTCTATCAAAAACAGGGACCCCGTTCCAACCCGATAATAATTTCCTCTATACTGTTCATGCCTTTCGCCAGACCAGACATAGGATAGTTCATAATAGGCATGACAATGCAGAGGCCAATTGCCATCTGCCGACGAATGATAACAACAGGTACTCAATCCAGTTTCGGAAGTAGTTTCTTCTGCCTGAAAGGTATACTGGTATATCACAACATTTTCCTCCTGTTTATCTAAAATGCGCACAATTTTCAAATTCGGAACCAAGCAAAAAAAGATAATTTTTTAGCAAGGTTTGAAATTGCCACTCTTATCAAATAATTATACAATTTTAATAATTTCAAAGTCAATATTAGCTAATGAAGAATTAGAATGCCTAAAGGATGCTTGACATTTTAATTCTCAAAAAGGAATGGAGGAGCCTATGAAATTTATTAATACCAAACGATCAGCCGCTATGGCAGTGGGGCTGGCTATCGTATTGTCAGTCAGTAGTCTGCCTGCTAATGTTCAAGCTGCTGCCAAAATCAAATTGAATAAGACGAAATTAAACCTTAATGTAGGACAAACAAAAAAACTCAAAATATCTGGAGCGAAAAAGGCAAAAATTACCTGGAAATCCAATAAGCGTAAGATTGCCTCTGTCAATTCCAAAGGAAAAATTACAGCAAAAAAAGTCGGTATTGCCAAAATTACAGCAACCGTAAAACAATCTGGCAAAAAAAACAAAAAACTCACTTGTAAAGTAATAGTGAAAGCAGGAAAAGGAGCAACAGCACAATCCACAACAAAACCAACGATTATGCCGACCTCTGCTGCAACGCCTACTTTACCGACCACCACTACCATCCCTGCCACACAGGTGCCTAATCCAACCAGCGCACCACCAACAGCAACAGGAGCACCAGTATGGACACCTTCTCCTACTCCAGGATGGGGTTCCTATCCGGAGTTTTCGGAATTGCTGGGAGAAAATGCAGAAACCTATGCCAATTCTCCTAAAGGCAGCGCTGAAAATAATCCTTTGCTGACTAACAGCTATGCCTGCGATCCTTATGCTATGGAATATGATGGCAGACTATATGTATATATGACTAATGATTCACAGCAATATGAAACTACCAATCGAGAGGGTTCTAATGGCTATGGTTATATTAGCAGTATGCATATCATTTCTACCGATGACATGGTAAACTGGACTGATCACGGAATATTTCAGATTGCCGGCGAAAAAGGCGTCTGCAGCTGGGCTGGTTGTTGTTGGGCTCCATGTGCCGTACATAAAACGGTAGATGGCAAAGAGAAATTCTACATTTATTTTACTAACGGAGGATGGCAGATTGGTGTCGTTGCTGCGAACAGTCCAATCGGACCATTTGAGGATATCAAGGGAGAAGCTCTCATTACTACGGATATGACTACCTCAAATCCATTAGATCCTGCTGCCTTTATTGATGATGATGGAACGGCTTATCTGACTTATGGAAATAGCGCAGATGGTGCACGGATCCGAAAATTAAACGATGACATGATTTCTTTTGCAGAAGAAGAAGTGAATATTGGTGCTCCTTATATGAACGAGGACAGTGGTATGAATAAAATCGGAGACACCTACTATTATTCCTATTGTACAGATTGGAATGTGCATGGTGATACTGATTACTGTTCAATTGCTTATATGACAGCACCTAGCCCTACCGGACCATATGTTTACCAGGGATCAATTCTGCCTAACTGCGGAACTGTTTTTGGTGCGGATGGCAATAATCATCACAGTTTCGTAGAATTTCAAGGTAAATATTACATGTTTTACCATACTATGGTTTTAGAAACAGATCTGAACTGCAACCTGGGATACCGAAGCACCCATGTTAATGAATTAACCATTAAGGAGGATGGTTCTATTGAAGTTGTAGAACAGGACCGTATTGGCGTAGAAGCAATTAAAACCTTTGACCCATACACCTTACAATCCGGATTGACTTATACAAATTCTGCTGGAATGCAGGCAGAGCATATGGAATTAATCAATATTCCAAAAGCTAACACGGCTCCAGATGAGGAAACGAAAGCAGAGTACACTGCTATGAAACGATATTATGATCAGAGCCCATACTATTCCAACGTATCCCTTGGGAAAGGAATACTGGCAGATGAGCAGTTCCGCAAAGATCATTTATTTTATTTCCGGCTGGATAATGGTGCACGCATGGAGGCTGTAGCCTCTCCAGAAGAATATCAGTATAGTTGGAGTGCTATAAAAAATGTTGACTTTGGCGATACTGCACCAACTACTTTTGAAGCAAACTTTACCTGTACACCTGCACCAACTGCCACCATTCGTATATGTGCAGACAGCGTAGACGGCACAGTTATTGCTGAAGCACGGATTGAACCAGACGAAAATGGTAAAGCTGCCGTCTCTGTACCAGCGGAAGCAATTACCGGAATACATGATATCTATTTCGAATTTGAAAGCAGCGTATATAGTTTTGATAGCTGGCAGTTTATTAGATAACATATTCCCCTAATATTTCAAAAGGAGAATCCTGTATTTACTACATGGTTCTCCTTTTTTATCACTTAACAAGCTATTATGAATCCTCCCACACTTTCAAATAAAACATTCAATACAAATATCTATGTTCTATCGGCACACAATGGGAAGAATGCTCTGCATTTTTCTCACACTTGTGGTCATGCTGCAACCATTGGAAGCAGCTAATCCGCCAATGTTTGTGCTGCTCGCAGCGCAAACTTGTTGTGTGAATAAACTTTGTTTATTCACACTTATCGCCCACGATACCGATTGACACAGCCCGCCACTTCATAGCGTCTTGGCATCGCCATATCCGACAGTCCGGGACCACCCGGTATTCCAGCAAATCCCTTTTCTTCCAGATCTGCCATAATCTGATCTAAAACCCCGGATAAGCGCATCTGTCTACCAGCATATTTTTTCAATATCGCATCCAGCAGTTTAGCAATTGCCATCATCTGCTCACCATCTGTAATCTGCTCTAAATATCTCAAATCCACGGTTTCTTTGTTAATCTGGAATCCATCTGTCCCCATGGTCTTTAACTTGGTCGCTCGTTCTCTGCCATCTCGTCCCACTTTTGCCGGGCGCATTTCCGGAATACGGGTCTGCCGTTCTGTATCCGGATATTCTGCTTCTTCCTCCGGATCAAAATTCAGAGGATAGTCTTCTGCTGCCTTTTTCGCCTGCTCCGTAATCTCATGAGGCAAATAATTTTCCATTTGAAGAATGGTGTCTGCCACATGGAAGAAGGCACCACAACTACCTGCCACCAAAACGGTGGAAATATCACGATGTGCATACAGACCTCTGACTCTCTTGATAAATGGTACAATAGGTTCTGCCCCTGCTGCCACAACACGCTCCATGAGTTCGTCACGGATCATAAAGTTGGTGGCACTGGTATCTTCGTCAATCAGCAGGGTACGGCTGCCTGCTTCTATCGCTTCTACCACGTTTGCTGCCTGGGAAGTAGATCCACTGGCATCCATGGTGGAGAATTTGTTGGTATCTCTGCCGTTAGGCAGATTGCGGATAAACATACTGATATCTTTTTCACGAATAGCTCTTCCGTCCTCAGAACGAATCTTCATGGCAGAATCATCTGTCATAACATATTCCCTGCCATCTCCGGCTATGTGGGGATAAACTGCTTTTTCCAAGGTCTGTAGCAAGGTAGATTTGCCATGATAACCACCACCCACGATCAAAGTAATGCCCTTGCGGATTCCCATGCCGCTGATACTTCCATAGTGTGGCAGCTGCCATGTGACTTCCATAGACTGGGGTGACTGAAATGGCACCGCATCCCGCATCGGTTTCTCTGACACACCACTTTCCCGGGGCAGGATAGCACCATTGGCGACGAAAGCCACCAAACCTTCTGCCTGCATTTGCTCCCGAATACACTTTTGATCGTCTGCCAACTCTATGACTTTCTGGCAATCTGGCTTAGAAATACGAGCAGACAGACAGGCGTGTTCTACAGCTGTCGGAAGATATTGGAATAAAATTTTCTCTAACTCCCTGGCATTGATACTACGCCCATTCGCTGGAAAACCAACGGCAAAACGAAGAATAATATTCCCCTGGCGGTCGTCTATATGACAGGCGCTTCTCTCCAGGATTTCCTGACCAGGATGGCTGACCGCCATAAGACCACTCTTGCCGGATCCCTTTGCCTTAAAGCTAAGAGCTGATATTTCCCGATAAAAGAGCCTGATCAAATGATCCTCCAATGCGATTCTCCTGTGCTTCTGCTGATAGTATTCTGCCGGAAATCCAGCCTGCTTGCCAGAAATCTCCACGCTGACACGAGAGGGTGCTGCAAATGGGTCTCCCTGTACATGGTCTATATTTAACTGATATCGGTCGAACTGATAACTACCCCGCAGTCCTTTATATGCGGGGTAACTTTTGTGATCTATGGATTGTAATGCACTGCGTAAACGTTGCATTTGATGTTCCTCTCTTTCTATTACCAAATCTTCTATATGGTATCTATAATAGTTAATCTTCTATTTTTGCAGCTGCCTGTACGTGACTGCGAATGTATCCTTCCACCTTGTCCACATCCATATCCAGAGAAATCGCCAATTCCTTATACAGAAAATCCTCTGCCATATTAAAATATCGCTCATCGCTGGCGGTAATCTTTTTTCCTGCTGCCAAACGCTTTTGCTGACGGGGATAAATGGTCTTAATCACACGGATCATTTCATGGCAGTCTGCCTTTGCCAGAGCATCCTTGTAATCCTTTTCTCTGTTTTTCTCATCATCAATCCCTAATTCTTGAATTTTAGGAATATCTTTGATCAGATCCTCTGCCTCCATCTGTGTTAAGATCGGACGCATGACAATCTTCTGATTATCCACCGGAGTGTAAATCTTACTTTCTTTGGAATAAAATGGGGACAAGGTATAATATACCCGATCTCCCATACCGGAAGACGGATCAAGCGGTCCTATTCCATCCACGACGCAAACTCCTGTACTTCCATAAATGATTAGCTGGCCTTTTTCAAACATATTCTCTGTCTCCTTCCGGTCGACGCAGTTCTCCCCCGTCGCCATTGATCTGCCATCTGCAGATACCGCCTTCAAGCCACACTCCCCCAATTTCTATGATACATTAATAGTATAACACTTTTCCCTCTTTTTTGTAAGAATCTGTGTCAAAGAATTTTCCAGTACAACAGATATATAAAATGTAAAAAGTAAATAACTTTTCCAGCTATTTTTCCATTGATTGTAGTTTATTTTCAATTTCCAGTTCCTTCTCCTTCAATTTCTTCTCCCATTCCATAAGAAACTGTTCCTTCTGTTCGACCTGCTGCTCCTTCTGCTCAACCTGCTGTTCCTTCTGCTCGACCTGCTGCTCCTTTCGCTCAACCTGCTGCTCCTTTCGCTCGACCTGCTGCTCCTTTCGCTCAACCTGCTGCTCCTTTCGCTCAACCTGCTGCTCCTTTCGCTC
>CAYPEW010000068.1:0-7975 GCA_964409845.1 uncultured Jutongia sp. | reverse complement strand
GCTCCTTTCGCTCAACCTGCTGCTCCTTTCGCTCAACCTGCTGCTCCTTTCGCTCAACCTGCTGCTCCTTTCGCTCGACCTTCTGCTCCTTTTCTTCCAGCATCCGCTCTTTTTCCGCTGCCATAGCGTCTCTCCACTGGCGATCTCGTTCCCGTTTGTAATAATCCTCCCTTGCCTCGCACTGCTGACGAATCTGTTTTTCCCTACTAAGCTGGTAAACTGTCCCCACTGCTGCCCGAATATCCTTATTTTCCCTCGCTAACATGACTAACTCACTCCAATCCCTGCTTTTGAAAAAACGTGCCCACTGATCAATCTGATAGGCACAGTCTTCTTCCGTTGCCAGTTCAATCTGTGTTAAGTCTACCACAGCCAAACGAAGCTTGTCACTATATTTTTGATATGTTTTTTCATTCATTATATAATAATTGGCATAAAATTCCGGTTCATTCTCAAAAAGGGTAAAATTCAGAATCCCAATCTGCACGGCCGGCTTAACCTTTCTATAATCTATGCCTCGATTCAGATTATTAAAAGACTGACTTAAATAATATAATGACCTTTCTATCCAATTATGCTCATTGACCACCTGCATTTCCAGATTAATAACCATCTTTCCATCCAGCAGTGCTTTAATATCCAGAATCAAATCCTTTTCATCATAGCTTTTACCTAATTCAATAGGATTTTCTACAGACACCTCTGTAACACTCTTCGGATCCAGATGCAACAGTGCACAAATCAACGCCTTTAAAACCAGATTATTTTGTTGCAGCAAGGCACGAAACATATAATCGTTCGTCATGGGAATATCCAACGGTCCCTGCAAATGAAACAATTCTTCCCTGGTTAATGGTTCTGATAATTCTTCCAAATTCACTTTTTCTGTCAATGGTTTTAACAATTTTTTCTGACTAGCTCTTTTCGCTAAATGCCCTGACGATTTTTTTCTAACATTTTCTTTTACTAATTTCCCCCTGCGTTCTTTCATCCTCCACCCCTTATCTTCAGCTATCCATAATCATACACCAGATACTTTATATCTGTAGAATCAGTATACAATCCGTTCACTAAAAAATCCATTGACAATTCCATAGAAAAGAAGGGCTTGAATTATCCGATCTGTCAAATTCCAAAAAAATTTTTCCAGATAAATTTCGTCAATTTGAATAAAAACAGCTTAAAAAATGTACAAAATAACCAATTCTTGAGAAAAATAATATATTTCCTTAAATACCAAATAGCTTGTTCTAAATAGATCCTTATGCTAAGATGTTCACGCAAGCAATGAGCAATGCAATCAAAAGAAATAACATCACTGGCTGCTTGCAGACAGATGAAAAAGAGGTGGAATACAATGAAAATCACAAAAAAATGGATACAAACTTTTACGCTAATGCTGGGAGCTGTCATTATGATGGGGTTTGGTGTGTCACTATTAGTGCTAACACAAATGGGAACAGATCCCTGCTCTGCCATGAATTATGGTGTATCCCGAACAATACATATGAGCTTTGGAACGTATCAGCTGATTTTGAATCTGGTACTGCTGATTTTGGTACTGATTGGTAATTATCGTCTCATCGGCACAGGAACTATAGGAAATATGGTGTTGGTGGGATATGCGGCTGATTTTTTCAGCTGGATCTGGAGAGATATTTGCCATATTCCTGCGGAACTTTCTCTAACTGTGCGTATCCTGATTCTGATTCCTACGCTGTTGCTTTTTGTTACAGCAGCCGCATGTTATATGAACAGCGGTCACGGCATGGCCCCCTACGATGCCGTCCCATTTATTCTCAGTGAAAAAATAGAAAAAAAGACAGGCAAATCCGGTTTCTTTCGTCCGATTCGCCTGTCACTGGATCTTTTTGCCACCGTCCTCGGTTATTTTACCGGTGGGGAGGTGGGTCTAATGACTATATTAATGGTAGTACTGTTGGCTCCTATTGTGGAGTACGTGGGAAAATGTTTCCAAAAGATCGGCATTGGAGCTCAGAGTTAAAATATCTCAAGCTGTCGCTGGGAAGAACGCCACTGCGTTCTTCCCAGTGTGGGTAGGTTTGAACAGCATAAATGCTGTTCAAACCGTAGATATTCTTCGGCGATGTGCCCAAACGCACATCGCCGATTTCAGAACATCTTCTCACACTTCTATTCCACTGTAACCACTTTCGCCAGATTTCTTGGTTTATCTACATCCAATCCTTTATCCATAGATACATAGTATGCCAACAGCTGTAGTGCAGTTACCGCTGGAAATGTCATAAATTCATCTGCCATGGCAGGCAGTGTCAGTTCCGCTGCATATTCTGCATCCACCATATCAATTCCATCTTTCACAAATAGAATTACATCCGCACCACGGGATTGCACTTCCCTGATATTAGACAATTCCTTGTCTTTGAGCCGTTCCTGTGTTACCACAGCTACTACCGGAGTTTTTTCCGTAATCAGTGCAATCGTACCATGCTTTAATTCGCCAGCGGCATATGCCTCCGTATGAATATAGGAAATCTCTTTTAACTTCAATGCCCCCTCTAATAAAATCGAGTAATCCAAGCCACGGCCTAGCATAAATGCATCTTTGGCAGATAACATCTGACGGGCAATTTTATGAATGTCATGCTTTTGCTTTAACACTCCCTGTACTTTCAAAGGAATCTGTTCCAAATTGCGGATATATTCTTTTTCCGCAGCATCATCAAAGACTCCTCGTACTTTTGCCATTCGACCGATTAACAACATCAGAACTTCAACCTGTGTAGTATATGCTTTCGTGCTGGCAACTGCAATCTCTGGACCAGCAGCGGTATACATCACATAATCACTTTCTCTGGCAATGGAAGAACCTTTTACATTAATAATTGCAATGCTTTTGGCTCCCTGTTTTCTGGCATACTTTAATGCCTCTAAGGTGTCAATCGTCTCACCGGATTGTGACATTGCCAACACTAATGTTTTATTTGTAATTACAGGATCCGAATACATGAATTCCGAAGCATATTCCACATTCATCTGCATATGCAGGCGGGACTGAACAATGGACTTACCCACCAAACCGGCATGCATCGCTGTACCGCAAGCCACAACACAAATATTCTCGCACTCCTGTAATAATTCATCTGGTATCTGGTCTGTACTCAAATCAATATGCCCGTCTACGATACGCTGCTCCATAGTTGCACGCAATGCCTGTGGCTGCTCCATAATTTCCTTTTCCATATAAAATGGATATTTGCCTTTTCCACCCTGGGACGTATCCCAATCAATCTGAAGGAATTTCATTTCCTGTGTCTTCCCTTTGAGGTCAAAAATCTTGATCTCATCTTTGTGCAATTCCACAATCTGGTACTCCGGTACCACAATATATTCTTTGGCATGGTTTCCCAAAGCTACAATATCGGAAGCTAACATCGTACCATTCTCTGTATATGCTGCCACAATCGGGCTGACATTACGGATCGCATAGATCACATCTGGCTGGTCATCGAACATAACTACCAATGCAAAAGTGCCCTTGAGCAGCTTGACAGTCTCACGCAATGCCTCATGGGGATCTCCATGATACAAACGATTTAGCACTCCTGCCACAACTTCCGTATCTGTCTCGGAATGCAGATCTTTGTACAACATAAAATGATCCTTTAACTCCTCATAGTTCTCAATGATACCATTATGCACCAATACTACATTTCCCTGTCGGTGAGGATGGGCATTGCTGTCACTGACACCACCATGAGTCGCCCAACGGGTATGCCCAATTCCACAACGAGACTGTTTCTTGTCTTTTTCACAGGTTTTTCGCAGATCATTTACTCTGCCGGCACATTTACGCAGCTTGGTTTTGCCTGTTTCGCCATTGATGGTAGCCAAACCGGCACTGTCATATCCCCGGTACTCCAATAATTCTAATGCATCTAAAATCAAGTCCGTTACAGATTGATCGCTGTTATATCCTACAATTCCACACATTGATAATGCCTCCGTTCTGTTTTATTCCTATCATAATAGATACTACTGATAAATGCCTTTCATGTCAAGAAAAATTGCCTTTTTCTCCCTTGACGCACAGATTCCTCTCACATTATAATGAATGCAAGAGATAGAAAGGCAGGATAGTAAGATGGCAAAGGATACCAAGTATGATTTTGAGGAAACCATGGTTACTCTCACAGATGAAGATGGCATAGATAAGGACTTTTATGTGGATGAAATATATGAGATAGGAGATCAGCTTTATGCAGCACTGATCCCCGGAAATGTCGATAATGTTACCGAATATTATGTGTTTCGGATCAAAGATCTGGGAAACGACGATTTTGAATTGGAAGATATCGAAAGTGAGGAAGAATACGATGCTGCCGCAGACGCCTACGAAGAAAAACTGGACGTCCGGGCATGGAACCGCACTTTCGGAGAGGTAGACGAGTAAATTTTCATATCGTGCTGCAAGTGATATTTGGAGCAGAATAAATGAACCTATTCCTATATCCTGCTGCGAATGATGCCTTTGTCAAATTATATTTATAATCTTGCAACAAATGAAAATTTAGAACAATCTTTGATTACTGATGATAGACAATCGCTGTCTTAATCTGCTCTGCGGTAGCACGATCTTTTAATGCCGTAATGATTTCCCCTGCAAATTCAATGCAAGTTCCCATACCACGGCTGGTAATGACATGTCCATCCTGGACTACCGGCTGTTCCAAGTATTCACCACAGACGATTTTATCTGCAAAACTTGGATAACAGGTAGCTTTAAGACCATCCAAAATCCCCAGATCTCCTAAAACAGTCGGTGCTGCACAAACTGCAGCCACCCATTTATCATCATTTGCTGCAAATGCTTGCAATTGCTTGCAAAGAGGTTCATATGCACGCAAATTGGTAGTCCCTGGCATTCCCCCTGGCAAAATCAGCATCTGTGCGGTAGAAAAATCCACTTCTGAAAATAATTTGTCTGCCACTACAGTTACGTTGTGAGAACTGGTCACTTCCTTCTGATCTGTAATAGATACCATGTCTATATCCAGTTTTGCACGGCGAACCATGTCCACTACCGTCAGCATTTCTACTTCTTCATATCCTGGTGCCAAAAAAATAAATGCCTGTGCCATAATAATCAATCTCCTTTTCTACATAGTTAAAAAGGAACCAATATATTCTCCTGGTTCCTTTCACTAAGCTGATAACGGGAATCGAACCCGTGACCTCCGCCTTACCAAGGCGACGCTCTACCGACTGAGCCATATCAGCACTCAACAAATGCTATTGTACTACAGTTATATCAAAAAAGCAAGCATAAATTTATGTGTTTCATACAGCGTATTTCATGTACTGCATATACGAATTTACTAGTATTCTAACTTAGTATTCATTGTACTAGCTGCTGTAATTTATGCTTAATTCTCTGTAACGCATTATCAATTGCCTTGGGTGTTTTTTCCATTCTTACTGCAATTTCCTGATACGAAATTCCCTGCAAATATAGCCCTAATACTTTCCGTTCAAATTCGCTTAACCTGCTATATAATCTGCGTTGTATATTTCGGGCATTTTCCTGATCAATAATGATTTCTTCTGGATTTTGCCTGGCTGCTTCCAGAGACTGATCCAGCAGAAAAGTGTGATTCGATCCTTTTTCTTCCGAACCGATCTGGGCATAGATTGAAATATAGGAATTCAGCGGGATATTTTTCTGGCGGTTGGATTTTTTGATTGCCGAATACATTTGACGGTTGATGCAATGTGTAGCAAATGTTTCGAAGGAAGCGGCACTGGTTCCATCATATCCATTGATTGCCTTAAATAAGCCAATCATCCCCTCCTGGATCAGATCATCTTTATCTCCATCAATCAAAAACAAAGGACGTGACAAAATACGGACCAAACTTTTATAATGTTCCAGCATGTATGCCATTGCTTCATCCGTTCCCTGCTGTGCCAGATTAATGATTTGATTTTCTTCCATTTTTTCAAAATCATAGTTATTCATATTATCCTCCGGATATGGAATCGGTCTAATACTTATACATTCTTCCAATTTCATGAAATCTACATATCTATGACATCCATTACCTAGATTCCAGATCGACTATACAAAGTTCCATCCATTACCTAGATTTCAAACTGACAAAACATTAATGTTATCCTTTACCTGGATTTGGCAAGACGCTGACGGACAATCTCATAAGACAATACTCCCATGGCAACAGAAGCATTAAGAGAATCTATGTCACCGTACATTGGAATTGCTGCGGCAAAATCACATTTCTCTCTGACCAAACGGCTAACCCCGCTGCCCTCATTGCCAATTACCACGCCTATGGCCCCAGTCAAATCCAACTGATACATAGTTTCGCCATTCATATCGCCACAGACAAACCACATTCCCTGTTTTTTTAGATCTTCCATCGTTTTTACCAAATTAGTAACCTTAGCTACTGGAGTATAATTGATCGCCCCCGCTGATGCTTTCGCCACAGTGGCCGTCAGGCCAACCGCACGGCGCTTTGGAATAATAACACCATGTGCCCCCACTTGATTTGCTGTTCGAATAATAGACCCCAAGTTATGCGGATCCTCAATATTATCCAACAAGATTAAAAAAGGTGGTTCTCCCCGCTCAGCTGCCTTCCTGAGCATTTCATCTACCGTTCCATACTCATATGCCGCTGCATAGGCAATGACACCTTGATGTTTACCAGTTTCTGAAATCTGATCTAAACGTTCTTTTGCTACATAGTTAATGATCGTGTCCTGTTTTTTGGCTTCTCGTAAAACCGTCTGTATGGGTCCATCTTTACAACCATCCAACAAAAACAGCTTGTCTATCGTTTTGCCGGAACGAAATGCTTCAATTACCGCATTTCTTCCCTCAATCGTCAATTCTTCGTATCTCATTATTTTAATCCTTTCTGGAATATCCCTAGTGCATAGGACAACTATTAATTATATATTGTACTAATGTTTATGTGGCATCTGCCCTGCTTTCTGCAGTCCCTGCCTGACTAATTCCATCGCCCGATCCATTTGATGGTTCAAATATAGATACCCAATTAATGCCTCAAATCCTGTTGCAATTCGATAATCCACAATCGAAGCATTTTTTGCCGAAGTGGCAGACTTCGCATTGCGTCCATGTTTGTATATTGCCAGCTCCTGCTCGTTCAACTCCGGTTCAATGACATGCATCAACTTCGCCTGGGAAGCCGCCTTGACAATTCCGCTGGTGATACGGTGAAAATCTTTGACTTTACCATTCCCCAAATCAATCACAATAGTGCGAATCATGAGATCATACACCCCATCTCCAATGTACGCTAGCGCCAATGCCGAATACTGCTCCGGCTGCAATGATGTCTTTCCAAAGTTTTCCTGTATCTGGCTAAAAAAATCCTGATTCACCTTTTTTCTCCTATTTTATCGTTCTAAGATGCAAAAATAACCCTCGCACAATACGAAGGTTATTGAAAATTCACATAAGGCGACTGCCGGATTTGAACCGGCGATCAGGGAGTTGCAGTCCCACGCCTTACCACTTGGCTAAGTCGCCATAAATGACTCCAACGGGATTTGAACCCGTGTTACCGCCGTGAAAGGGCGATGTCTTAACCACTTGACCATGGAGCCATAAATATTATATGAAACAACAGGTTTCATTATGCTTATTATTGCACAGCAACGCTGCTAACTCCCCGAGTAGGACTCGAACCTACGACAACGCGGTTAACAGCCGCGCGCTCTACCGACTGAGCTATCGAGGATTATTGGGAAACATTTCTGTTTCCGGTACTATATTTTAGTACCTTCAAAACTGCATATTGATTGTCAGATTCCTTGCTCCTACGTTCCGGCAGCTTCGGATGCTTTGCATCCTCTATCTGACCGGTCTGGTCATTCATAAACTCGCTTCGCTCGTTTATTTCATGTCATCCCGTTCAGATACCGGGTGCCAGCCGGGAAAAAC
>CAYPEW010000067.1:0-15623 GCA_964409845.1 uncultured Jutongia sp. | reverse complement strand
TTATTTTCCCAAATATGAGACCAATGCATGCGACGGTAGCGATTCTGACTGCCCTGGGAACATGGAATGATGTTATGACTCCATTGGTTATTATGTCAGGAGACCAGAATACATTGCCACTGGCACAGCTGAATTTCCAGAGCCAGTTCGGAACCAATTATAATTTGGCATTTGCCTCTTATTTACTGGCATTGTTGCCGATTGTCCTTTTCTATATTATCTGTCAGAAACAGATTATTGCTGGTGTTGCCAATGGAGCAGTTAAATAAAAGTGTATAAGAGCCACCGTTTTCCTAATGCAGGAAAAACATCGTGCAGTAATGGTTTTTTTGTTGTATTGCCGATATATTAGGAAATGTACACCAGCGAAAATAGATGGAGGTAATCATGGCGATTAGTTATAATGAGAAGAAACGGATTTTTACTTTGCATACCAAACATTCTACCTATCAAATGAAGGTGGATGATTATCAATATTTATTGCATTTGTACTATGGAAAAAAAATAGATTCCTATATGGATTATATGCTGCCTTATTATGATCGTGGATTTTCTGGCAATCCCTATGATGCAGACAGAATCCGCACCCATTCCTTGGATGTTCTTCCACAGGAGTTTCCAGTGCTGGGGACAGGAGATTACCGTAGTCCTGCCTGTAAGATTCGGGAGGAGAATGGTTGCTATGGCTGTGATCTACGTTATGCAGGCTATGAAATGGTTCGGGGGAAATATACGCTGCCGGGGCTTCCAGCAGTATATGCCGAACAGGCAGAGACCTTGCAGATTCATTTGCGGGACGAGCGGGTTGGTGTGGAAGTTACGCTGTTTTATGGGATTGTGGAGGATATTGATGTCATTACCAGAAGCGTGAAAGTAAGCAATATAGGGCAGAATCGTTTTTATTTAGAGAAACTTTCCAGTGCCTGCCTGGATTTTTTGTATGGGCAGTATGATGTGATTTCCTTTTATGGCAGGCATGCCATGGAGCGGAATTTACAGCGCAGGGAGGTTTCTCATGGAAGGCAGATTTATGGCAGTGCCAGAGGCGCTTCCAGTCACCAGTATAATCCTTTTATTATTTTAGCGCAGTCGGATGCCACGGAGCGCAGTGGAGAATGTTATGGTGCATCCTTGGTTTATAGCGGCAATTTCAGTGTCGAGGTGGAAAAGGACCAGTTTGACCAGACTCGTCTGGTCATGGGATTAGCAGAGAGTCAGTTTTCCTATCCCTTGGATGCCGGGGAGGAACTGTATGCACCAGAGATTGTATTGTCCTATTCGGCAGAAGGTTTGGGTATGTTGTCCCGCCATTACCATCAATGTGTCCGGGAGCATATTTGTCGTGGAAAATATAAAGATCAGGTGCGCCCGGTATTGGTCAATAGCTGGGAGGCATGCTACTTTGATTTTGATGGAAATGCGATTGTGGAATTGGCAGAGCAGGCCGCAGAGCTTGGTATCGAAATGGTAGTAATGGACGACGGTTGGTTTGGAAAGCGTGGTGACGATAATACTTCTCTAGGGGATTGGGAGGTCAATGAAGAAAAACTGGGTTGTTCCCTGCGGGAATTATCAGACCGTGTCCATGAAAAGGGTGTGCAGTTTGGACTTTGGATTGAGCCGGAAATGGTTTCCGAAGAAAGTGAATTATATCGGAACCATCCGGAATGGGCACTACAGATTCCCGGCAAGAAGCCTGTTCGTGCCAGGAACCAGTTGGTGTTAGACTTTGCCAATCCGGAGGTGGTACAGTCAATTTATGAACAAATTTCTACTGTCCTAAAATGCGGACAGATTGACTATGTGAAATGGGATATGAACCGGAGTCTGAGCGATATTTATTCTGGTAGTACTCAGAACCAGGGAACGGTTTTCTATAATTATATGTTAGGCGTATATCGTCTGTTGGATATGTTGACTACAGAATTTCCGGATATTTTATGGGAAGGCTGTGCTGGTGGGGGTGGTCGTTTTGATCTGGGGATGCTCTACTATACGCCACAGATCTGGTGCAGTGACAATACTGATGCCATTGACCGCATCCGGATTCATTATGGCACTTCCTTTGGCTATCCATTATCGGTCATCGGTTCCCATGTATCGGCTGTACCAAACCACCAGACAGGCAGAGTGACGGATATGCGTACCAGAGGCGTAGTTGCCATGACTGGTGCTTTTGGATATGAGCTGGATCTGGGAAAGTTAAGCCAGGAAGATAAACAGGAAGTCAAAAAACAGATTAACCGATATCATCAAGTCGTACCATTATTGCAGAATGGATGTTATTATCGTTTGAGTAATCCTTTTCAGGAGGAAATTGGGGCATGGATGGTGGTGGATGCAGACAAGAACCATGCACTGCTGTCTGTGGTTATGCTGAATATACATGGAAACATGCCAGTAATCTACGTGAAACCAGAGGGGCTGGATGAAAGTCGGAAATACCAGGATCTGGACACTGGCACTATCTATGATGGAGATGCACTGATGGCGTATGGCTTGCCGATATCACTGAAATCAGGCGATTATCAGGCATATCAGATGCTGTTGGAAGCAGTGGAATAATTATTCATCAATCAACCCAAATAGTATTGACTGTAGGGGAGTTTCTGATGGGTCAGGGATCTGGTCGATCTGCGGAAATTCAAGTTTGCAGAATTTTGGCTTTCCCCATTTTTTGCACACACTACCATTTTAGAGTGGATAATTTCTGCTTATTGTGGCGTAGCTTTCGTCTAACATCATCAAATGCCGTAACCTCCATTTTCTGGTATGTTACGGCATTTCTATTTCTATGTTCAGTTCGTCTAATTACGTCAACTATCAAAAAAATGGTGTCAACAATGGTGTCAAAATTGATGACATATTTTCGATTTTAACAATTTCTATTCTGATGCAACACAGTAGTTCTGCCATTTTTTTCTTGTGCTAATACTCCAGATGTGGTAAAATCTTTTTGAGAAAATTCAAGAACACAAATAGGTGGTGTACCACCTAGCACTGTTGGCGCAGTGCTAGGCAAGGCATGGTAGTGACGCTACCACACGATACAGACGAGGTCTGCGATACACACAGGTATATTATACAGGAGTTAAGGTGGGATTACAATAACTCTTTTTCGTGTGTAAGGCGAAGTTTGTAACCTTCAGATATAATATAACGAGGTGTAGGTGTGGACGCATGCTGACACCTCGTTCTTGGTTTTCTCACTTCCTCTGGTGGTAGTCAGTTGCCATCAGAGGGTTAGTGAGAAACCAGAGTTTTAATGTTGAGACTATGGTTTATTTTGGTGAGCCATAGTTTTTTCTTTTTTCTCTGGATTTCCAAGGTATACATCTAACAACTGATAATGCGGTGCTAAAAGTGTCAGTTTAGACGTTAATTGTGTCAGTTTGCCCTTTTCTACAGAGAGATGCGTTACAATGGTTCTGGTTATATGGGCAATCGGCAGATGAGCATCTGTTCAGTTGTAGTTGTACAGAAAAAATATGAGATAGGAGAATACTAAAATGAGAAAAAAATTATTGTTGTTAAGCCTGAGTTTTTGTATGGTAATTGGAATGTCAGGGTGCAAAAAAACTGAGGAGTCACATGTAGGAAAATCGGAAGATAAAGTTTCTACAGAAACAGAAGCGCCTACAGAAAGTTCTGCCAATGTTTCTGATGAAGATAGCCAAAATGAGGTGTCTATTGTCAATGATAATGGTGAGGTGGTTGACTCCCAGGAGAATCCAGGAGAATCCGTGATGGTTTCGAATAAAATTGTCAGTGACTATTTTTCTTCTGCAAAGGCGACCAGAGAACAGACACGGGCGAAAAACATGGAAACCTTGATGAAAATTATCAATAATGAGAGTTTAAATTCTGACGACAAAAAAGCAGCTGTACAGGAAGTGGCAGAGATCACACAGAATGCCCAAAAGGAAAGTGATGCCGAGATGATGTTAGAGGCAAAAGGTTTTAAAGATGCTTTGGTAAGTATTGATGATGGTAAAGCTGATGTGGTAGTTAATGCCGAAACCCTAACAGCAAAGCAAATGGCGCAAATAGTAGATATTGTAAAAAGAAAGACGAGTGTGCCAGCAGAAGACATTGTCTTAACCCCTGTTAGCACTAGCAAAAATTAGATATACTTGGCAGACTGATTTTAATAATGTAGTCTGATGATAAAAAGCCGAAAGATAATAATGTCGTAATACTTCTTTAGTGAGTGTTACGACATTGTTAATATTAAATGTTTTCATATTTTGCATAAGATGAAACATATCCATTAAGACAGATGAATAAAAGCGAGATAAGTAGCAAGGAATAAAGTCATCTTGGAATAATAAGACTGGATATCGGTTTTGTTTCAATTTTGGCTCACATCATAGAAAACAGAATTTTCCCTCATGTTAATTGCTATAGAGAATAATGGCTTTTATAGCGAGATGTTTTTACCACTTGCCATATCAAGCCATTTTTTTATTTTGGAAGTTTTGGTATGGAATATAACAACAAAATGGTATTTCCCACTGAACAAAAATTTGGGGAGATACTCTCTTTTTTTGCCCAGATTCAAGTGTGAAAAAATATCAAAAAATGGAGAAAAAGTGCATATTTTGACCACGAAAACGGGGTGTTTTTGGCTGACATTATTAGCATATTTATCAGCCGTTTTTTGACAGAAGTACATCGGAATCCAGCCTGTGATATATTGTTTAAGTGATGGTTACGGGCTGAACAGCGTATAACTCAGACTTGGTGGTATGGTATTTGTAAGAACGATGGTTTGCTGAGTAAGTGCATTAAATGAATGCCAGAAAAAATTCCAAAGCTAACATACAACCTTACATCGACTATAAAGAACAGAGGAGATATTAAAGGGCAAAAAGGAAGGAACAGGGGTAAGGTTGGAAAGATTGAGGAAGGTAACGGGATATTTCGATCAGCTAAGGTTTGAAAAGAAGAGCGGAGGTCTGGGAGTCAGTACAGCTTACTTCCAGTACCCTCATGATTGGAGATTAGAACCTCCGTGACGAAGTCGTTCAAGGGATATTCCATGCGGAAGTAACCCCTGTCCGAGTAAAGGGAGTCAATCTTTCTTTGGAGCTTACCTGCCAGCTGGGGGACTTTATGGGGTAACTTTTTATATAGGGCGGTGGGTGGGGTACTTCGGCAGAAGTACAGGAACACTCCCCCAGACTCAGCCAGCCTGTGACAGCGTTTGGATAAGATTAAATGTTTTCTGTAAAAGTTCTCATCCACATCTCTGAAATAATGTTCAGTCATGGGGTACGGGGAGTCCACTAAAAAAAGCGGGGTGTAAGCCGTGCCAAACTCTGCGAGAGATGTATCCATGACGGACAGTGCATCCATGCAGAGAAGGTGTACGTCTGCTTTCCGCAGTTTGGCTGAGTACAGGGGTAAGAAGGCTAGTTGCCTATATGCAGTATTGTTTAAATTCTCTGAGTTCTTATGCCTTTTCTGGTGACAGTACACATAATATCTGGATGCCATCTCCACATCCAGATGGTTGGGGTACTTGGTATTATCCCACTTGTGCAGGAAATTTAATGGGAGATAGGATTCGGCTTTGATCAGCCGTTGGGGTGATTTCAGTAAAGCCCAGATTTTCTCCAGCAGTTCGGGTAAGCGGTATTTGACAGTCCTTAGAAAGTTGATTTTGTTTGCATCCAAGTCATTCAGTGTATACATCCAGTTCTCTTTTAGGGGTAATGCAAAGAACAGAGCCCCACTTCCAGTAAAGGGTTCTATATAATGTCTTTTGTCTGGGGTACTCCATATCTTTTCCAGATATCCGTATGCCACACTGCATACTTCTTGGTTCTTTGTCCCTGAGAAGGGGTATGGAAAAGGCAGACCAGTCAGCCATTCATCCATGTTGATTTCAGTATGCAGGATATCGAGCAGAGCCAGTTCAACTAAGTCCGTATTGCTCAGTTTTCTATTTTCAGTCTGGTATTTTTCTCCTGCCACTTCCAGCAGGAACAGTGGCAGTGAAGGGTAAATTTTCACAGTATCATTTTCTGTATGATAGTTTTGTCGTAAGGATTGCAGACGGGGTAATTTTTCCATGCAGGATTTCTTTGTCTGCGTAAGACAAAAAAGCAGTGCATTCATAAGGGGTATGTAAGCCTGCTTTCCAGTTACAAATATCTGGGGTACATTTACTGCCCTCTCCCACAGTAGTCTGGGGAGATTGAGTGAAGTATGTTTTGTCAGTACATTTTTCATAAGATTATATCCTTTGTATGGGGTAGTTTACCATATTTATTCTACACCCATGACAGAGGGCTTGTCTATCGTTTTCATGGCTGGGTGGTTTTCTGGCTGGGGTAAGCCTTATAAACCCACCTGTGAAAAAAGGAACTTGATAATATTTTTTATTTTCCAGAATTATCAAAAAGTGTAATTTAATCTGATTCCAGTTAACTTTTTTGGATTTATCTGATTTTGAATGGGTAAAACAGATGCTTTTGAAAAAAGGGAGATAAAAAATAAATTCCAGAGTTCCTTTTTCATATAGGAACTTTTTAAGACAATGAAAGTTTTAAGATGTGTTTTTATGAACGGACATACCAGATGGCAGACGGTTTTACAGTTTGTACTGGCTGGAGAGAGTTCGGACTATTATTCGTAAAATATAAAAAGAAAGGAAGTGTTGAGAATGCAGTTTGGCATTTTTAACCCATCAGTTGAACATCTGGGGGTAAGAGAAACACTTAAGGCAAAGAAGGTAAGCGATGATGCAATATGTCCAGTGCAGAAACTAGAGGTATTGTTGTCACGGCTACAACAGGGAGATACCGTCTGGTGTGCCAGTGTCAGATGTTTTGGTTCAGTAAGCCAGTATACGGATGTGGCGGTAAGACTTTTTCAGGGTGGTGCATCCCTGCGTTCTGTCTGTGAGCCGTATCTGGACATGGGGAATGGACGATGCTGGAAACCCCAGACAGCGGCACTTTTGAAGAAAATCGTTCAGATTGAAACGCTTACCGTAAGACGATTGGCATCAATGAAGGTTAACGATGCTGGTCAGAGACTGATTATCCAATCCATGCGGAGACACGACATTGAGATGGTAGCTCACATTTTCTCTGGAGAGGGGATAATGCATCGTTAAGCCATGTATAAGGGGTATTCCGTTTGGAGGATGCCCCGCTTTTTTGCGTTTGCAGGTGGAATGCCCCTGTGGTTTTCATATCTGCCCATTTTGCCCCTAAACCTAATCTAAGGCAAGTATATTCGCTTTTGAATGAAAATGGCGCACAGGGCAGATTACGGCTTTGGGGTGAGTTCTAAAAATGTGGATTTTTGGCACTTTTTTGCATATCTGGGGTGTAGTAAAAACGGGAGTATGGATATTGGAACTTTGACGTAGTTGTTATTGGAACTTTGTAAAAATGTGGTAAGGAGATGGTGGTCATGAATAAAAAAACGAGGGCAGTTGACCAGTCTGAGTATCAGTTGATAGTTGATACTCTGCGGTCTGGTTTCACTTTTGAAGGGGTGCGGCATAAGCCGAACCAGAGGATGTCAGCCATTCTGATTCTTGAGTTTAATCTGGGCTTGCGGATAGGGGACATCCTTCAGTTAAGGCTTGACTCAGTACGTTTTGAATCGGGAAGATACAGACTGGATATCGTGGAGCAGAAAACCAAAAAGCAACGTAACTTCACAGTGCCGACAGAGGTATATAACTTTATGGTAAGGTATGCGGAAAAAAACAAGATATCGCCACAGGCTAGGCTGTTTCCCATTACGGAACGGGCAGTTAATAAACATTTGAAGGCTGTCTGTGATTATCTGGGGGTAGAGGGAATAGGCACGCACAGTTTCCGTAAAGCCTTTGCAACAAACATATATAAAAACAGTGACTGCAATATAGAACTGGTCAGAACACTGCTCCAGCATTCCAGTTGTGCTGTGACACAAAGGTATATCAATATCGGCAGTCGGGAGATCGAGGAGGCACTTCAAAAAAATATAAACCTATGCAACTAATATGTCCCAGTTCATGGCAAATACCCACCTACACAACAAGGTGCTTTGGTACAAAATGAGATTGAATTGTGATATCTCAACTCTTAAGAAAGGGGGATCAGACCATGAACAGGACAACAAAGAGAGAGACGGAGCGGATGATTACCGTTGATATCGAGACACTGTCTGGGATGTTATGCTGTGGACATCAAACCGCGCGAAAGATTGCAGAAGATGCTCAAGCTGTAATACGTATCAACCGCAGGGTGTTATATTCGGTAGACAAGATAGTGGATTATGTTGACAGTATGGCGATGTGATAATGTAACACCATTTAATAAAAAAACATTGAACCCTCCCTACCTTTGTGGTAACATGCACACAGTTGTAAGAGAAAGCTAAGCCATAATAAGCAGGAAGGAGGATTCGGAAAGGTAGGTTTATTATGGTAAAAATTAGTAGAAAAGACAGCAAAGGTAGAAGGTTAAGGGATGGGGAAACGGAACGCAAGGATGGCAGATACGTTTATCGTTTTACAGATGAAAAAACGGGCAAAAGGAAGAATATTTATGCGAGAGATTTGGCGGAACTGCGAAAAAAGGTAAAAGAGGAAATTGGAGATGGTAAACAAACAGATCCAGCCACAAAAAAACTCACTTTAAACGATTTGTTCGACAGTTATCTCACTACAAAGAAGGTTGCACCAACAACCAAGGTCAGTTATATATCTATATGGAATAATCATGTCAGAGACGAGCTCGGTATCTACAAAGTCACACTGTTGCAAAAATCAGATGTCGAGGAATTTTATCTGAAGATGGATGAAAAGGGTTACTCGCATAGTACGATTGAGCTGATACATAATTTGTTAAAGCCTACTCTGGAAAAGGCAGTAGACGATAAAATTATAGATCGTAACCCTGTAAAATGCTTACCATCTAATTTTGGAAAGCCAAAAGAAGAATCCATTGCTTTAACGGTAGAACAACAGAGCCAGCTCATGAAATTTGTAAAACATAATGAAAGTTACAAAGTGTACTATTCAATGATAGCAGTTATGCTTGGTACAGGCATAAGATGCGGAGAATTGATTGGTTTAACGTGGGACGATGTCGATATGAAAAACAAGGAGATCAACATCAATCATCAGCTCCAGTACAAAAATCTGGGGGATGGATACAAATTCCATGTCAGACCACCAAAAACAGATTACGGCAAACGTAATATTCCGATGCCGTCACAAGTATACGATGCATTTATGCAACGGAGACGACTTAATGAAGTTTTGAGGTGTGATAAAACTGTTAGTATTGGAAATTGCAAGAATTTTGTATTCGTTAACCAGAAGAACGAACCCTTTACTCCATCATCTGTTAATCGAATTTTGCGTAATATCGTTAACGCATACAATAGTATGGAAAATCTGAGGCAGAACGAAAAACTGCCAGCCATATCTGCACACACGATGCGTCATACATTTTGTACCAGAATGGTAGAAAAAGTAACGGAGCCAATTCAACTTAAGTATATCCAGCTCATCATGGGACATTCAGATCTCTCCATTACTCTGCAGATCTACACACATATCACAAACGTGGCATGCATAAAAAAAGATATGGAAAAATTTGATCTGCTGGAAATATAGCAGGGTTCAAACCTATAAAAAATGGTGTCAAAGTGGTGTCAGATGGTAAATTTTGAAAAACCTAAGAAACTTCCAGCCCCTGAAAACACGGGGGTTGGCAATTTAATACAAAAAAGAACATATATTTTCTGCTTATCCGTCATATTTACATTGCATTGTCTGCCGTGGATCTGTCTGATTGTCTACTATTTTGTATATTGTCCGAACCGGAAGAAATCTGTCCTGACTAGCGACCTTACGCTTTCGGAGAAACCATCTGCCTTGCGTGCCGTATTGTTGATTAGCGTGCTCTACAGTAAACTCACACCATGCTGTGTTTGTATGTTTCTTTTTTGTGGGCAATTTGAATACGCCGGTACTTACGAGGTGTCCTTTACCTCGTTATGTACCGCTGCGTATGAAATTTAGCGCAAGCGTGCCCAAAAAAAGAAACTACAAACTGACAGCATGGTGTTCAAACAAAACTTCCGAGCACGCACAGATACGTCACAGCAAGGCAGGGTTTCTCACGAAAGCTAGTCGCAGTACGCCAGGGCAGAATTTCTTCCGGTTTCGGACAGAATACAATTTTATTGGATCAATCAGACAGATCCACGGCAAACACAAACCACTATATGACGGATAAGCAGAAATTATCTGTCGATCTGTAATGTGTGTGCAAAAAATGGGGAAAGTCAAATGCAGAATCAGTTGTATTATAACGGTAAATATGCTAAAATCAAAACCATTGTGATTTGTTGTGGGAGAAATACAAGAGGATACATAATGGAAAGGATGAAACAGGATGACATATATTGAGGCATATCAAGAAGGAAATAAATTTTTTGGGATCTATCTATGTAAATCGAAGCAGGTTTTGAAGACGAAAGCAGGGAAGACTTATTATTCCCTGCTGTTGCAGGATAAGACTGGTATTATTGACGGTAAGGTCTGGGAATTGACCAATGGAATTGCAGAATTTGATGCCATGGATTTTATTATGGTGGATGGGATGGTTACGACCTTTCAGGGAAGTCGTCAGGTAAACATTAACCGAATCCGTCAGGCACAGGAGGGAGAGTATGATCCGAAAGAATATATTCCTGCTTCCAAGTATGATATAGATGAAATGTACGAACAGCTCAAAGGGTATGTTGCCAGCGTGCAGGAGCCTCATCTCTATCGTTTATGTGAGATGGTTTTTATTGAAAATAAAGAGATGATAAAATGCTTCAAAGAGCATTCTGCCGCAAAGTCTGTACATCATGGATTTATCGGTGGATTGCTGCAACATACACTGGCAGTAACCAAATTATGTGATTTTTTTGCCGCTAATTATGAGATTCTGGATCGGGATCTTTTGATTACTGCGGCCATGTTCCATGATATTGGTAAATTATATGAATTATCCGATTTTCCATCCAATGAATACACAGATGATGGGCAACTTTTGGGACATATCTTTCTGGGAGCGGAGTGGATTGGCAAATGGGTTCAGGAGATTCCGGGATTTCCAAGCGTATTGGCATCTGAATTGAGACATTGCATTTTGGCACATCATGGAGAACTGGAATATGGCTCTCCGAAGAAGCCGGCAATTGCGGAGGCTATGGTATTGAATTTTGCAGATAATGCAGATGCAAAATTGCAAACTACAACGGAATTATATGAAAAATCAGATCCTACGTTGGCATGGTTAGGCTTTAACCGGCTGTTGGATTCTAATATCCGGCAGAGCTCCGGCTATCTGGAAAAACGTAAGAAAAGTGTGTAAGAGGTTTTTATGGCAAAGAAACGAAATAAAAAATCTGCTGTGAAGCAGGGAAGCGGAGAGCAGATACCATGGAAAAAGAACGATGAGTTAATCTTAGAGATCGTGGATATGGGATCAGAGGGTGAAGGAATAGGGCGTGCAGATGGTTACGCCCTTTTTGTAAAAGGAGCTTTGCTAGGGGAAGTTATCCGTGCCCGTATCATGAAAACAAGAAAGAATTTTGGATATGCCCGTATGATGGAAATCATCCAGCCATCTCCAGATCGTGTGGAGCCTGTATGTCCTGTGGCGAGACAATGCGGTGGCTGTCAGTTGCAACACTGCAGCTATGAACGCCAATTACAATGGAAGCAGGAAAAAATTGTGAATTGCCTACGCAGGATTGGCGGCTTGGATGTCAGAATGCCGGAGAAAGCAGAGGATAGTGACTCTGTTTTAGGACAGCAGTCGAACGAAAAAAATGAAAGAAAAAATGAAAGTGTATATACGGAAAATAGTGGTACAGGGGATGGGGCTATTGTTATGGAACCGATTATGGGCATGAAAGAACCCTATCATTATCGGAATAAGGCGCAGTTTCCAGTGGGTTATGATCGGGATGGAAAGCTGGTGGCAGGCTTTTATGCCGGACGCACTCATCAGGTCATTCCTCATACCGACTGTCTGATCCAGCATTCTTGTAACCGTGTTATTTTGGATACCATATTGGCATTTATGGAGCAATACCAGATATCGGCATATCAGGAGGAGAACCATACCGGATTGGTGCGTCATATATTAATCCGAGTGGGAAAGGCAACGGGACAGGTTATGGTATGTCTGATTATCAACGGCAGAGAGATGCCACATTCCAAAGAATTAATTCAGCGATTACAAGAATGTGAAATCTCCGGCAATATTACCAGTATCTGTCTGAATTGCAATGAAGATAGGACAAACCGTATTCTGGGAAATGAAATTATCCCATTATATGGACAGACTTATATTGAGGATTGTATTGGTACTATTCGTTATCGAATTTCTCCCTTGTCGTTTTACCAGGTTAATCCGGATCAGACAGTACGGCTGTACGAAACAGCATTGGAATATGCAGATCTGCAGGGTGGAGAAACGGTTTGGGATTTATATTGCGGGATCGGTACGATTTCATTATTTTTGTCCCAGAAAGCGGACAGAGTATGCGGTGTGGAGATTGTTCCTCAGGCCGTGGAAAATGCCAGAGAAAATGCCAGAATAAATCAGATTACCAATGTGGAGTTTTATCTTGGAGCAGCGGAGGTAGTGGTACCTTATCAATATGATAAGAGTGAAGGGGAGCTGCAAGCAGATGTGGTGGTTGTGGATCCACCCCGCAAGGGATGTGATGAAAAATTGTTGGAAACTGTGGTGCAGATGGAACCGGAGAAGATTGTCTATATTAGTTGTGATCCAGCGACGCTGGCAAGAGATTTGAAGTATTTGTGTGGTCAGGGGTATGAATTGAAACGGGTCAGAGGTTGCGACATGTTTGGAATGAGCTATCATGTGGAGACGGTTGTACTCTTGTGCCACGAATCAACCAGATAGCCATATCAATGTGAAGGTGGAATTTGGGGAAGGTGAGGGCAAAGTGCCTTTGGATAAGATTGCAGAGGTAAAACGGTCTTTGGGATTGACGATGTATAATGCTCCTAGTGCAGTAGGAGCATTGAAACAGCCGAGAAAATATCCTCCGAAAGAAAAAGTAGAGGCAATAAAAGATGCACTTAAATATTTTGAGGTGATTTGATGGGAAAAAGCATATTTCAAATGACAGAACAGATAAATCGACTACATAAGAAAACTTATAATATCTATCTGCTATTAATTGATGATGTGTGTAGAAAGTATCAGAAGAATTATCCTATTTTCTTGACTATTTGTTGGATTTTGCCTGTGATGGAAGAATGATGAGTTTATATAAAAAGGCGTGCAGAACGTATTTGTATATTTATCCAAGTTGCATTAAGTCTTATATTGATGCATATCGGAAGATGTGAGAAGATGAAACCGAATGATTGCTTAGCGGAATTTGCTAATTAAGGAAGTAGCAGACAAGGTGTTAAGGAAGTTAATGATATGATTGCAGGAGGGAAAATGGGAAAAATAGTTAAGGAAACTATTCATGCGAAAGGTATTGACATTGGTATTTATACAACTAATTTTGAAAGTGAATTTATCTCTTTGATGGATATTGCTAAATATCGAAACGAAGATGACCCAAGATTTGTGATTCAGAACTGGATGCGTAATTGAAACACGATAGAGTTTTTGGGCGTTTGGGAGGAACTGCATAACCCAGATTTAACGTCTGCTCAGATAGCTTATACATATGCCAATGAAGCAGATATGTTGAATGTTGTTTGTCTGGAAAGACAGCTAAGCAGTGGAAAGATGAAAATCTAACAGTAAAAGGAAACATGCGGGATGTGGCAACGCTTAATCAATTATTAGTACTTGCAAATTTAGAAAGCTATAATGCTGTTTTGCTTAATTTAATCAAAGAAAGAATCAAAAAGAACGAATGAAATTGCTTCGACAGTTAGCTGTACAGCAGTTACAAACATTGGAAAAAGTGAGTATGAATAGTTTGCCCAAATTTGAAGATGGTTCACAAAGGTTTTAGTTGATACGAATAAAATCTTTAATAATAAAGAAGATAAACCGGAATTTAAAATGAGATACGAGGAGGTATGCTATGAAATTTATTATGATGTGTTGTGGGCAATAAGCCCAGTATATTTTTTAAGTACAGATGTGCTTGAAAATTGCCCAGGTATAGGAAGAACTTCTGTATTTAATGTCTTTAAGAAACTTGTAAAAAATAACAGGGAATATATTCGTAAGCAGATTTGGAGAAATGATATGATAAAACCAATTGTAAAAGATTTATTATTTCTGGGGCAGAAATCGGAAACGGCTACTAAAGATGATAGGCAGGTAATAACTGATCTGCAAGATACATTGAAAGCTCACAGGGATGGATGTGTGGGAATGGCTGCAAATATGATAGGATATAAAAAGAGGATGATCATTGTCTCAATGGGATTTGTGGATTTGATTATGATCAATCCCGAGATCATCAGTCAGTCGGGACAATATGAAACAGAAGAAGGCTGTTTGTCACTGGAAGGTAAGCGTAGAACAAAACGATACAAAAATATAGAAGTAAAATTTTATGATAAGGATTTTAAAATACAAAAACAGAAGTTTTCCGGATATATTGCACAGATCATTCAGCATGAATGTGACCATCTTGAGGGAATCATTATTTAAGAAGGTAACATAAAATGACAGATTATAATAAATTTCATAGGAAAAAACGGATACTATATTTTTTAGTTACAATCATTCTACTTATGATAGAGGTAATGATTGCTCTTTTTGTGCATGATAATTTTATCAGACCTTATGTTGGGGATATTCTAGTAGTAATAGTAGTGTATACCTTTATTAGGATATGGATACCTGTAAGATGTAGACTGTTTCCGTTGTATGTGTTTTTATTTGCAGTATTGGTTGAAGTATTGCAATTTTTTCATTTTACCGAGGTAGTGGGACTTTCGAATAATAGATTTTTTGTAATTTTGATTGGTGGAACCTTTGACTGGAAGGATATCATATGCTATGGAATAGGATGTGTGATATTGGTAGGTTATGAGATTATCATTTATAGGAATGTGGATAAATATAGGCTGAAAAATTAAATAAAAAAGTTGTTGACAAGTTTCTGGTGAGGTGTTATCATATCATTCGTTGGCGCAAAATCAGTCGAAAGATGGAATTGGTTGAGCCAGCAATAAGAAAGTATTTACGAAACTTGATAACTGAATAGTAAAACAACCCTGAAAATTCTAAAATAAACCATTCAGCCGAATGGAAATGTTCTATATTAGAACAAAAATGATTTTCAGTCTGTTTCATCAGAAACACATGCACTGATGAAACAAGCGAAGCAAACCTTTACGCATATGTAAATATGCAGAAAAAGCTAGTGTAAAACTAGACGGGAGAATAGACAGCACAAAATAATGCGGTGCAAGCACCTCAAAAGCTGCAGGCAGCTTTTTCGGTCGCGTTACCGCGACCATATTATTTCATCAAACAAAATACAAGCAAGCTTGATTTTGTCTGATAAAAATAATGCGGTGCTTGGTTTATTCACGAACTTTAACATGAGAGTTTGATCCTGGCTCAGGATGAACGCTGGCGGCGTGCCTA
>CAYPEW010000066.1:0-15673 GCA_964409845.1 uncultured Jutongia sp. | reverse complement strand
TCACTATTTGTGCCGCCAACTGAAAGGCGGCGGAATGGAGATTAATATGTTAAATAATAAGACAATTTTGATTACAGGTGGGACAGGTTCCTTTGGAAAGAAATTTTTGGAGATGATCTTTGATCGTTATGAGCCAAAGAAGGTAATTATCTATTCCAGGGATGAGTTTAAGCAGAGCGTGATGCAGACAGAATATGCGGATAAGGTAGATATGAAGCGGGTGCGTTTCTTTATTGGAGATGTTCGTGATAGAGAGAGATTGTACCGTGCTTTTGAAGGTGTGGATTATGTCATTCACGCTGCTGCCATGAAGCAGGTTCCGACTTGTGAATATAATCCAATGGAAGCAATCAAAACGAATATCCATGGTGCGCAGAATGTCATTGATGCAGCTTTGGATAAAGGTGTGAAGAAGGTTGTGGCACTTTCCACAGATAAAGCAGTGAATCCAATTAATTTGTATGGTGGGACGAAGCTGGTATCTGATAAATTATTTATTGCTGCCAATGCCTATAGTGGAGTGTCAGGAACTGTTTTTAGTGTAGTGCGTTATGGTAATGTGGCAGGCAGCCGTGGGTCCGTTATTCCGATCTGGCAGCACATTATTGATAATGGTGGCAAGGAGCTGGGTGTGACAGATATGCGGATGACCCGTTTCTGGATTACCCTAGAGCAGGGTGTGGAGTTAGTATTTAAGGCAATGGAGGAATCCAAGGGGGGAGAGACCTATATCTCCAAGATTCCGTCATTCCATATTGGAGATCTGGCAAAGGCAATGCTGCCAGACTGTACCATCAATGAAATCGGTATCCGGGAAGGCGAGAAATTACATGAAGTTATGGTAACCAGGGACGATTCCCGTTCCACTTACGAATATGATAAGCATTACATCGTATACCCTAATTATACCTGGGTTGAAAAGGGAAATGTTATGCCAGGTGGAAAGCCGGTAGAAGACGGTTTTGAATACAATTCCGGTAATAATACCCAGTGGCTGGGCGTGGACGAATTAAAGGAAGCATTGAAACATATGTAGTATTTTGAATAATGGGAGGATAGAAATGGATTTTGAGGGTTTTTTAGGTGAAATTGTAGCATTTATTAATGAGGCTAATGGTGACAAGAGAAATGATATTTTGCAGAAAATTGCTCAAAACATATCTTCTTCTTATTATTCGATGGCAGATTCTAAAGAGTTATTTCTGATGTTGGAGGAAGCATTAGGAAATGATTTGGAATTATATTTGTTGGTTCTTTCTACGATATATTTTGTTACAGAGGAAGCTGCCTGTTTTGATACGATTGAAAATTTGCTATTTCGTCCGGAATTGGATTTGTTCGTTGCTTGTAATGTACATTTCCAGCTGAGTAATATTCGTTTTAGAAGTTCTTCCCTGCAAAGTAACTATATTCGTCAGCGGTCGCTTAACCAGTTCTTGCTGGAACGATATGAAGCAGAGTATCCGTGTCCGGTTCCGTTCCTTCCCTACGAACAGAGGAACAAAAAAAGAATTATCATAGAGACAGATCTTTTTTTGACCGGAATGCATGCGCCATCCCGTATCATATTGAGAATCTGTAAAACGCTGATTCAGGATATGGGATATGAGGTTCTGCTTCTGGTCAATGTGGAGTGGATGAGTCGGGGATGGATGGAGCAGTTTTGGCTTCTTCCTTATCTGATCAACAGCAGACGGGACATAGATGGCAGATTTACACTTGATTACGAGGGAATAGCTATACAGGGATATCAGATTCAGTGGCGCAGAGAGACGGCAGCTGAAATGCGGCAATTAATGCAGGAATTGTATGCATGGAAACCTCTGTGCGTCTGGCATATTGGAGGCGCTTCTTTTCAACATGATTATTACCGTAATCTGACAACGATGCTTTCTATGCCGTGTACCAATGGATATAGTGTATCGGAAGCATCGGTTCTGGTCAGCTATATGCAAAATGATTCTGCGTCATTTAGAGAATCCATTGCATATATCGAAGAACAGAAACAGAAGATGGTAAATATTAAGATTACAAATGAATATAAAGATGAGGGGAAAAACTACAAAAAAAGTGATTTTGAGATTCCGGAAGACGCATTTGTTATCAGTATAGTAGGAACACGTCTGGATGATGAAATGTCAGAAGAATTTCTTCATATGATACATGAATTGGAAGAAAGTACAGATTCTTTGTACTATATTATCATTGGTAACAGTATCAAAAAGCCACTTTCACTGGAAAATGAAGCAAAAGTAAAATATCTGGGACACCGTTCAGACTTGGTGGATGTGATAAAGGTTTCAGATTTGTTTGTCAATCCACCACGGACAGGGGGAGGTGGTGGTGCCTGTCGTGCCCTGGCGGTTGGTGTGCCGGTAGTTACACTGCCAAATTGTGACGTATCCAGTTTGGTGGGGGATGCTTTTTGCTGTCAAACTCTGGAAGAAATGAAAGAAGAAATCATCCGATATCAGAGTGATCCGGATTTTTATCGGGAAAAGCAGGAAAGGGCGAAAGAAAAGAACGAAGAAAGGAATGCTGTTAACAATCAGGAGTCTTTTCAGATGCTTTTTGAACAACTGGAAAAATGGCTGGAGACTGAAGAAATTCGTTAATTCAAATATATTATGATCTGACAGGAGATTGCTTATGGATGAAAGAATATTAGTGACTCATTCTTCCATGCCGCCGTTGGAAGATTACATAGAAAAAATTCGGCCATTATGGGATTCTGCCTGGTTAACCAATATGGGAGATTTGCATAAGGAATTTCAGAAGCGCTTGGAAGAATACCTGGTGGTACCGGAAGTTTCTTTAATGGTTAATGGGCACATGTCTCTGGAGATGACATTGCAGGCGTTAAATCTGGAGGGGGAAGTGATAACGACACCATACACGTTTGCGTCTACGACACATGCCATTGTCAGGAATGGCTTAAAACCGGTTTTTTGTGATGTCAAACCAGAGAATTGCACGATAGATGTTTCTAAGATAGAAGAATTGATTACAGATAAAACAGTAGCGATCCTTCCTGTACATGTTTATGGACAGATTTGCGATGTGAATGCGATCTATGAAATTGCCAGGAAACATCATCTTAAAGTTCTTTATGATGCCTGCCATGCTTTTGGGGAACGTATCAATCAATCCATTGTTTGCAAAGAAATGATAGAAACACTTCCATTTCAGACGGAGGATGATGGAAGCAACACAATTGGTGTTGGTAATTTTGGAGATGCATCTGTATTTAGTTTTCATGCAACGAAAGTGTTCCATACCATTGAAGGTGGGGCATCTGTTTTTTCGGATCATAGAATTGGTGAGAGACTGTATCGCTTAAAGAACTTTGGTATTATGTCAGAAGTGGATGTGGATGGAGTAGGTGCCAATGCCAAAATGAATGAATTTCAAGCGGCAATGGGACTTTGTAATTTGAAATATATTGACGGAGAGATTGCAAAACGAAAAATCCGTGTAGAGCGATATCGGAAGAATTTGGGATCTGTAGAGGGAATTCGTTTGTTACAACCGCAAGAGGGGGTACATTCTAATTATGCCTATTTTCCTGTCTTTTTTGATGAAGGTTTTCAAAAGAGCAGAGATGAAGTATATCTGTTTTTACGTAAGAAGAATATTTATGCAAGAAAATATTTTTATCCATTAACCAGTGAGTTTCATTGTTACCGGGGAGAATTTCATGTCTTGGAAACTCCTGTTGCAAAAGAATTATCTGAGAGTGTATTGGTGCTGCCTTTGTATGCAGATTTGTCTTTGGATGTAATAGATCAAATATGTGAATATATTGTATCTTGAAATATATTCACATATTTGATCCACAGAATCTGGACAGCGACAATTGATACAATGGTAATAATGAGTGCAATAATCATGCAAATACATAGATTCTTGGTAAAGATTTTTCATAGTTTATCCTCCCAGTTTGTTATACAGAATTAATAGTAATTACACGAATTGTTTTATTATAGCAAACTGGGAGGGGAATGTATAAGGAAAATTTTGTCCTTGCGAAGTAGGCATACATAGCAAAAAATTAAGGGAATTTCGGATCGTTATAGCGTTTCCGTTTCATATGAAAAAAGCCAGTAGTCATTGCTTCTCTGTGCGGTCTCAGGTGGTTCGGTCTGGCTCCATATCTCATTTGCTGCGGATAACTGGGATAATGGCAACTTGCCATTTTCATTCAGTGTGGCAATACCACCCGGCTGTCCCTTTTCAGATACCAGTTTCTGATAATGGCCTTCACTTTTTTCTGCTGCCTGTACAGCGATTTCTGCATTTTTCTTTACTTCCTGAAGAGATTTGGTAATAATGGGGATTTCGTCAGTCTGTTCCGATTCCTGTCCGGGAATGGCAGTAACCATGATTTTTGCCGGAAAGGTTTCTATAATGGATGTACCATCGTCTTCCACAAGAGAGATGGTGAACGGGACATAGCCGGCTTTCGCCATCATATTCTGGTTGATGAAAAAACTAACACTGTTATCATCGTCCTTTGTCAATTGATCATCAATCAGATATTTGCCAGAGGGCAGGATGCCCAGAAGCTGGTATCCCGATACTTCCTCCGGTATGATATAAGGCTGGTTTCCATTGTATAAATGTGCAATAATTTTTACGGAATGTAGGGATCCCTGCATGACATTGATGAGCTCAAAATGATTTGGCTGGTTAATATTTAAGTTGATTTCTTTGCATAGTTCCATGGCTGTAGTCTCCTTTCTGCTACGATTCTTTTTCCTGGATATCCCGTTCCTGGTTGATCATCTGGTTTGCCACATCCAGTCCGTTAATGAGGACAGGCGGAACGTGGTATCCACATTCCACCAGGTTTTCCAGAATGGAGCGTACCTCATTCACCATGAGGCATGCCAGCGTAAACCAGCCGATCATCATTAGAAAATTCAGATTGATTCCTAGGATATCACAGCCTAACTGGACAAAAACGTCTGACATTAAAAAAGCCACTGCAATGATAATCCAGTAGCCTAATTTTTTAATGATACCTTGAAGTCCTACACCGGAGCTTTCTGTTTTCTTCCGGCGAGACCGATACCAGCCGGTCAGCCAGTCCATGATGTTGAATAAGAGATAGGCGGCAAAGATATACCAATAAATGCCGAAAATGGCAGTCATGATGGACACGATCATTCCTAGTGCCAGGTTGTAAGTGTCTGTAAATGGTTTCATAATATGTCTCCTTTCCGCTCATTTGAGCATAAAAAAACAGGCGGTAATTTTCCGTCTGCTATGGATTATTGTTAGTTTTCATGTCGTGCGATCCATGCTTTTACATAGGGTGCATTGATTTCGTGATTTGCTTCATCAAATTCTAATGATGCAGCATATTGTTTCATCTCGTCAAAAGACATATCCAATGTGGCATGCCCTTTTTCTACAAAATTTTCAAAGCTGCCAATCCAGGATTCTACAAAACGGATATCACTATTGTTTTTAATATTGTAAAGCATGTCTATAATATCACTTGGTACTATTTCATCCCAATAGAGCAATAACTTTTCCCGCAAGTCATTAATAGCTGATATCAACACATTCCAATAGTCTTCCTTGCAATTATCCCAGCCACAAGCCAGATCACGGATAAACCATAAATAATTGTAAAAACCATAGGCTGTCATGTTCAGAATCTCATGCTTCATATACTCGTCTTCTTCAGCGTCAATACCATTCTTCTTATTGAAGCTATCAAAGAATTCAAAAATGATATTGCTGCTTCGCATCGTATATCCAGACAGTAGAGAGCCATAATGTTCATCACATCTGCTTCTGGAATTATAATTCGGCATCCACCAGTAAAAGGTGTCCACATCATCCGTAAAATCAATGCGCTTGAAGTCATTATCATGTGCAATGGCATAATCCAGACAGCGGATAAAAGGATAATCTTCACTGCGGTGAGAGTTTGATCCTTCCGGAAACCAGATATTGTGTTTTTCTAAAAATTTCCGATTATACAGTTTTGCATTAACCCATATGCTGGCCGATGGAATCAGCTGACGGTATTCGTTCCTGTCAAAGCCATATAGTGGTGCAGCTATCACACAAACCGGAAGTTTTTCTTCGCCATCCATATGTTCTTTTGCCAACACTTCCCAAAACCGATAAATGGCATTGGGTGCATATACGTCATCTTCGTCACACAGGACAATCCAATCAGAGCTTGCTTTTTTTATGCCGATGTTCCGGCTGACCCCCTGTCCGACATTAAGTGCATTTTTGATAATTTTCAAATGAATATGAGGTTTCATAATTCTTTGGAATTCATCGGATAAGAACCAGTTATACTGCTTTGGTTTATCCGGATTATCGTTCACTATAATTATTTCCAATTCAAAGGTTTCATCCGGTATCCATTGAGTTGCTAATCCGATTACAGAGTTATTGACGATACTGATATCGGAATATGCCGGTATGACGGCAGATATTTTGTTTATTTTTTGCATAAATCCTCCATATCTAAATATTAAAATTGTGAGTAGAAAAAGAGCTGGATCTTGATCTTGTTTCTGTTAAATATACTTCGCCGGTGGTTGCTGTTATTGAGTAGTTACTCCGAGTTCTCCATTCACTGGTAGATGCCCTGGATGCTGTCGTTATATTGGTATAATAAGATGCTTTGGTGCCGTATCTCGTATTAGAAGTATAAATGCTGGCTCTACTGGCAGCGATTGTTTTTGTCATATATGTGGAATGACTATAGCGTGAAATAAAATGCACAAATGTGTTTGATATGTTATATACCGTTGCTGTAAATCCGGAAGTAGCTTTGCATGTGGAATAATAACCTCGTCCGGAGTATTGGCTTGAATGGGACTGGGAATTACTCTGTGTAAGACCATTTAATTCGCCTAATACAACATTTCCATTACCATAAGTCATCAAACTGCTATATGTTATTGATATAGTAGAGCCAGGGGAAGTAGTTCCAATAGTGCGTATGGAAGCACCTCTTGATGAATATACTTGCGTATATGAAGATTTACTACTGGTAGTTGAAGCATTCAAAACAGTTGTATTTACCGGATATGAGCTGGATCTGGTGCCTGTATCATAGTAAGTTGTTGTTGTCTGAGGCATTGATCCCGTAAAAGAATTTACAGTATATTGAGAACTTCGTGTATTAGCTCCTGTTGTTTCCGGGGCTGATGTGCTTGAATAAGCTCCGCTTAACGTTGATGTATATAGAGTGGTAAAAGATGTAGTTTTGTATGATGTTCCCGTTGTAACTGTATACTGAGAACTCCTTGAAGATGTTTCATTTCTCCCAAGATAACCGGTAACGCCATCCTTTAAAATAGCCTGGACCGGACTATACTCACTGGCTGATATGTTAGTCGTCCAACCGTATTTCACAATATCATTTGCGCCGGTTCCTGTTCTTATGTTTAATCGGGCACTGCCCATTCCTGAGTCTGGCATATATTGCGAGCCATAGCTATTTATACCATCTCTGCCTTGTATTATTAAGTACGCCAATTTAACCACCCCCCTTAATTTGTCGAAATCCATATTGCCCCAACTTTATCTGACGGTGTTGTAGGAAGAATCACGGGATCATTCTTCCCTAAAGCATCAATATTCTCCCTGGCATTTGCCTTTTCCGTATCACTCAGCTCCTGGGATGCTTTTGTGGTAATGATATCGTTTGTAGCATTACTGACTGCTGTTTGCACAAATTCTGTTGTGGCAATTTGATCTGTGTTTGTTCCGGACGGCGGGGTAGGGGCAGTGGGTGTTCCGGTCAAGTCGGGACTGGCAATATCAGCCTTTTGGTCTAGGGCATTTTGTTGGGCAGTGGAGATTGGCTTGTCCTGATCGGAAGTATTGTTTACGTTGCTGATTCTTTGTTCCAGTGTGGTTCCATCATCCATTTCCACAGTATTGGAGCTGGTCCAGTGGGATAGCAGTTGATAACCGCCGGCTGTTTTAATCATTTTTTTGATTTTTTGATATCCTGAAATTATGCTCATGGTATTACCTCCTTATTGTTGTTGTTATTAATACTTTTAGTCTTGCTGCATCATATGCATGATCTGTTTTTTTCGTTGCTGGATTCCAGTGATTTTGGATCTGTCTGTTGCTATTTATTCTTGCCACACCGCAATAAAGTGTTCTCCACTGCTGGTTGATCCTAAAGTCAATTTATTTTCAGAAAGCGTAAAATTACAGCCATTATGATATATAACATTTAGTGTTCCACGAGTAGTTATATCTGCGATGGCAAAACATGCATCTTCCACCCATCCCATGGCTATACAGTGTCTGCTTGCGTCAATAGTAATTTCTTTGCCCGCAATAACCTTAAAACCAATAGCGTCTAGTTTTCTTTTATCTGTACTGCTCATTAATCCATCCGTGGATGAAGTTGCTATTGATTTAGTTGCATAGGTAGAAACAATGTTATTTCCGTTACCATCATTACTGGCATTTCCATCTAAAGATCCGTGAAATGTAACAGCGTATATATCTGTTGCTCCACTAATGGATCCTTTCATGTTAATGTTGTTAGTTCCATAAATAGATCCAAACATATTGATGTCTTTAATCGGATACCATTCTTCGCCAATAGTCAATGGACGATCTTTTCCGGATATCATGGTAACACCACCATCGTCATACCAACGAAAACCAACTTCACCCATATAACCTTCGCAAGCGATGTCTAATGAATTGATATATATATCTTTTTCTTCACTATCATAGTTTAATAATCCATTAAAGATTTTAACGTTTCCACATGAAATGATCCCATCTTTTAATACGATAGAAGAATGTGTACCATCAGATGTTATTGTGGACCCGGAAATTGTGGACCCGGAAATTGTGGACCCAGAAATTGTGGAACCTGATACATCTCCACTGAAATACCCACTCCCAGTATTTGTTATACCCATCACTACATTATTATTTTTAGAAATGCTGAATACATAATCTGAGTTATGGCCATCAAATTGGTATGCATTTGGATTTAATTCAACGCTGATTCCTGTATTTCCAGAAGTCCTGATATCCTTGATGTACAAATACCCACCACCAATTTTTGGAGATATCACAGAATTAGCAGTAATTGTAGTAGTACCAAGACCTAATACTCCATTTACATCGGATTTAAATTCATTTATTGATTTAGTTGTATTTTCCTTATAATCATCTAAACCAATTACAGCATTAGAATTAATTGCATTATCTTGATTAATTGGATTTGTCCAAGTGATAGATCCACCATCCAAAGTAATTCCACTGGCATTAATGTATATACTATTAATAGTGTTACCAGTTTTAGAATCAAAATATCTTCCAGTAATTCCATCTCCATCAATATATATGGTATTATTAGTGTTACTAATAATCAATTTTTCAGACATCATAAGATTGCCGATGATCGTATCTGCAATTAAACCATATCTTGTCTCGTATTCTTTGGTTTCCGGATTGATGTAGCTGATTTTACCCAGAGCGGTTTTGGTATGCTGCCAATTATCATCCGTATAACACAGTAGATTATTGATAATTCGGATCTGTTCATCTGACGTTTCACCAGATATAGGATCAGTGTATTTGCCGATAATACCATATTTATCTATGACGAAATTCTGGTCGTCAGCTGTAATGATTCTGGAATTGGCAAGGTTCAAGGCATCGTTTTTGATCACATCCACGGACAATTTGGCGGCCGCTCCGTGTTCAGCCTGTCTGGCAGTGGTTTTGGCACTGGAGGCAAGAGAAGATGCCTGGGAAAGGATGTCAGCAATTTCTTCCGTTTTGTTTTTGTTCTTTCGTATGACATCGGAGAATTCCACGGAGCAGTGGGAGAGGTCAGAATAATCATAGGTAATGCTGATTAACCTCATGGTGTGGATTTGATGGTCAATGACCATGTGGATATAATTGCCTAAAATGAATTGATCCCAAAAGGGTTCAAACTCCGGCAGGGTTAACAGGTTGCTGATGGTGGCGCTGGCAGAATAGGTAATATTACAGGCTGATTCAATTTCTTCCTCTGCCCGTTTCAGCAGATTTTCAACATTTTTCATTAATTTGGCATCGTCTACACCTTCTCCAAAGAAGTTATCATTTCGGTAGGTGTCCTGGCGTCGGAAGGAACATAGTTCATGCCATAGATTTCTGCCTATGCCGTGTTCATTGGCATATTTGGTCAGGCAATTTTTCATATCACAGGTTTCCTTGATTTCATTGATTGTGGTTATTAGAGAGGCCTGTGATTCCTCCATCCCTTTAATCTGTTCTTGCAGCCATTTCATTCTGGCAGATATTCGTTCCATATAGCCCTGGTATTTTCCCAGCAGATCCTCTTGGATGCTGGAGGCACTTCCGTCCGGTTTGAGATAATTCAGTATATCTACAGATGTGGCATTGGTGTCGGACGCACCTGTGGCATCAGTGTCAGCTGCATCTTCAGAGTTTGGCTTGGATGCAGATTTGGAGGGGATATTTCCATTAATGCCAGCAATCACAGAGCTACAGGATGCATAAGCATTGTAAAAAGAATCCAGACGGTTATAGCTGTATTTGGAGTAATGATTGGATGGCAGGGGGGAGGACAGTTTCGTATTTGGATCAGTATAAGTAGTGGCTTCCGGGTCAATATCATGGTCTGTTACAGGCTCCAGTGTCAGAATTGCATCGGTTATGTCCGATTTTGCCATTGCCGTATCCAGAATTCGTTTTAGATATTTGTAGTAATCATTGGTATAGACTGTCTTACCGTCGTTATCGGTTGTGATATTATAGCCTTGTGCCACTTTCAGAGTAACTATTTTTGCTTCTGTGTCCTTGGCAGGGTATTCATCTACCAATACCTTTTTGCCATCCTCGTCTTCCCGGTAATGTCCGTCCAGATAAATATGGGGACAGAAGCTGATAGAAGTAACCACATCTTCGTCTGTAACACAATCCAGATTTGTATATTCAATGGTATGCCCAGTAGATATCAACAACTTAGCATATTTCATAATAGAATCTGCAATTTGTTTCCCACTTTGATAGCAGTTGCTGGCGTAGGCATAATCAATTTTGCCGCCAGTTCCAAACAGATAATTAAATATATTCTCTGCTTTTTGATCGGCTGTTTCCGGGCTGGGCATCATGCCAGATTGATATTCCAATTTCTGGCTCTCTAAGGCATTCCACTGATCCCACAGTTTATTATATTTATCCTGAATATTCTGATACTCCGATCCGGCAGTATGGTCCGCTGTCATCATCTGTTCCCGATCTTCTAATGCAGCCACCAGTTCCGGTGACATCTGGGAACGCTGTAATGCTCCGGTTTTCCAGATATAGCCGTTGCCGATTAATCGGTTGGAGATGCGGTTTGTGATGATGTCATCTGCGCCTTCCACTTTGAAATAGTTTTTTACGGAGTCCTTGTTTCCGGACAGGGTAATGGTTTCGGCGAGGTTGCTGGTGTCAATTTCTACACCGGAATATTTGCCAAAGGAAGTGATTTTCTGGGTGGTTCCGTTTTGCTTGCAGATTGGACAGAGTCCATCCTGAATATCCCTGCAATGGTCTATTTCACAATGGTCTTTCAAGTCACGTACCTGAAAGGAACGACTGAATTTGTCAAAGATAAAAATACATTGGATTTCTTCTGCAATGTCCTGGCAGATGTCATAGACAGAAGTACCACTCCAGGAAAAGGTATATTGTAATTTTTTGAGAGAATTATCTATGTTGTCTGCATTGATGTTTTCCAGATATTCCGGCATTTCAGAGAAAACCCGGTGGAGCAGGGAGGATCTCCGGATCAGTTCCCTTTTTTCTGCATTGTTCAGAGATTGCAGTTTTTTTGCATCATTGGCATTACTGAATTGTTGAAATACGGAAAAGTCTTCGGGATCCCGATAGAATACAGTAGGAAGATCCTGGTAATAAGTTGCCAGTGGATCTGTTTCACTTTCCCTGGCGATATCGTCGTCGGTATTGATTTCTAGTGTCATCAGGGTCTGGCTGGTTTCCGCTTCACAGATAGACTTGCCGCTGCACTGTTTGTAGGTGCCAGCTTCATCGGTGATGGGTGCTTCCAGTTCAAAAATCCCCTTATTCTCTATTTTGACCAGGGCAAGGTCCGTGATCTGATCCCAGAGAGGGCAGGGAACTCCGTCGGTCTCCCGGTAAATGGTAAAACGGCATTCCCAGTTGCTATTTAAGTTGGCGACGATCTGCAGATCAGATACCGGGTATATTTCCCCATTCCGAATAGGATGGAATAGTTTGTCAACCAGAAATACCTTATCCTGGTCTATGGATCTGTCTCGATTGATTTGAAATGGATTCATTATGGCATCACGCTCCTTATCGTTCGGTATGCAAAGGTAACATGGCAGGGTGCGCCAGTTACCGTAAAACGGTTGATTCGGTTTTCGTCATAGGCATGGTAGTTGTCATTGGATGGGATATAATTGACCAGTGGAAGATTGGTGGAAATATTAATCAGCCGGGGATAGCAAAAATTGAAATCCTCACAGATAGATCCGTTGGTATGCTTTACCTGATGTGTACTGGAAGTGGTAATGCTGTGATGTAGTCCATCAATGACGATCTGTTCACCGGCATTGCAGTGGTGGATGATGGTAGAGTGGTTTCCATCCGTTTCGGCTGCATCTGTTCCACCAGTTAGGGAGTATCTGTTTTCCAGATGATTGGTCAAGGTCAGGGTGCAGTCTGTGCCGGTGGTCAGACCGATTTCCACCTGATCAATCTCCAGACCACCTTGTTCATCGCTGTCATTGTAGACGATAAAACTGCCTCCATCTGGTACTTCCACATCAATTCCCTGTATTCCACTGTATCCATAGGGGGCATTGCAGGTGGCAGATAATTCTGCTCCCACAATTTTGCCTGTTATCCGGATCCATTCCACATGAATCTGGCAGTAGAAATAGGTATCCTCATAGCCTTCCTGGAAAAAGCGCAGGAAATGGTAGCCATCCCGTCTCTCCAGCCAAGATTTGAGAAATGCCAGCTCTGTCCGGGATAATTCCATATCACTTGCCACCCATGGATCTTTCCCGATCTGAAATTTCAGTGTCATGGTCTGCTCTCGGCTATATCCGTGAAAGTGCAGACGGTCAGAACGTGCCGCCTGGGTGGTAATGAAACTGACTTCATCCCCCAGGGATGCCACGCCATCGTTGTTAAATCCGTCAAAATCCATTATGCAGATTCCCACATCCCGGGAATCCACACCATTAAATTCGAATGATTCTGCGTACATAGTATTTCCTCCTTGTATTGATAATTTCCGCAAACATGCTCACAATTGGCGACTGTCGCAAGGGTCATGTATAGTTTGTTTGTCGGCTTATGATCTGCACCAGTGTTTCAGCTTAATCCATAGGACTGCCAGCTGATATTTCCAGTAAATGTGTCTGTGCCTTAGCCTATTGCGGTGCAGATCATGGTATAGCTGGATCAGGTCGTCATTGATGTTTTCAAAACGATCCAGGGATTGGTCTATCTTACTAGCATATTCCCGGGTAGGGATTTTATTTCTTAATTCCTGGTTCTGTTTGCGCAGAGTTTCATTTTGTTTTTCCAGGCGTTTCATTTTTCTAGAATTTGTTCGCATCGTTTGCTCTCCTTTCTAAAAGCGCCACAATGAACCTGGCAGATATGGAAAATGCCAGGTTCATTGTGGCACGGGGTTAAAAGTTTCCGAGTTTGTTGCTCATAACACTATTTAATTGGCTGGATACACCACTACTGACTTCCCGCAAGACTCTGGGATTGTGCAAGGTCTGAATGAAGGAATCGGCATCCATGACGTGACTGCCGTCCAGATGGATGTCCACGTTGCGGACAGTGGTAGAGCTGGCAGCAGGGGAGTGGTGCCTTGGTACCGGGTTGGCTGGCAGGGATGCTATAGAGTTGGCAACAGTATTTAGTGGAACCAGATTTTCAGTGAGTTTCTGGAACTGTTCTGTCTGCTCCGGAGTAAGAACGCTTTCGCCACGTTTCAGGGTAGCCCAGCCGTCGTCACCGTTAGCAAAGGCAATTTCGTTGAGACCGGAGACAATACCGCCTTGGGAGAAGCCCAGTTGTTTGAGTTTCTCTGCTGCTTTGGATAAGGCATCCGTGTTAGTAGAATCCCCTTTAATCCCCAACTTCTGTAGAAGAATATCTTCCTGATCGGTATCCAGCATTTTATGATAATTCGTGTAGATATAACGGTTTAATAAGTCGCTGTTTAAGCGATACTCGTTGCCCTTGATGTCGCCAGCTGCATACTGGATCAGGTAGCGGACATCTGCTTTCATCATCTTCTGTTCCTTCTCCTTCTCGTAAAGTTCTCCTTGTATTTTTTGTTTTGGTTTCGTAGTGGTTCCGGCAGAAGAACTGGCAGCGTCATTAAGTTTACCTTCTGTGTTTGCAACTTCTTTTCCTGGAGCAGTAAGGGGTTCTCCGTTTACTGTCACATTAGTAACAGTACCTGGCTGGTCACTATTATTAACTGTGATTTCTACTGCATTACCGTTTTCATCCGTGTATCCGAAGTGAATATTACCATTTTCATCTACACTTGTTGATACGTTGCCGCTAAAATCTAATTTCTGTATCACTTTACTCAGACCGTCAATACTGGTTGCAACTTTACCGATTTCGGATGACTCCGTAAACGCTGATTCAATCGCTGTGCCAATAGTATCCAGGTTATCTGATACTGCTGAACTCATTGCTTTACAAATATCAACAACGCTCATCTTTGAAACATTGGCGATAAAGTCCTGAAAATCATCGGATACTTTGTCTAACATTTCCTCCTGATCTTGGATATATTTATCATATTCCATATCTTTTAAGTTCTGCTGTTCATCCTCTAGCTCTATCTGTAATTTTTGGATTCTGGCACGGGCTTCTTCGGTATCGCTCCCCTGTAATGCTGCAAGCTGTTTCTCCAGAAAAGCAATGGATTTTAACTGGTCGGCTACTTTTTTGCGGTAATCATAGAGATCCTTCTGTGCCTGTAAAGCATCTTTATATTTAGATATGCTTTCATCCAAGGCATCGGCTAAGGAATTCAGACTGTCTATGACCATATCTTTGATGGATTCCCCGAAATCATAGTTTGCACTCTCCAAATCATGTGCCTTCTGAGTCAGTTCATTGATTTCTTCCATGATTTGGTCGCCATTTTCCAGGTTTGATTCTTCAAGCTGTCTTCGTTTTTCGGCGATCTGGTCATAAATATTAGAGATCCGGTCCTGATTTTTAGCGATCTGGGCAAAGGTAACGGCTGCACTGGATAATCCTTCTATTGTTAATCCACCATTATTCTTATCGGATAAGGTAAAGTCACTGTGGGAAAGAATATCCTGAATGTATTCCAGATTTTCTGCATCATATTCAAGCGCAGTACCGATACGTTCTATCTTGCCTATATTGATATCATTGATTGCCCGCTGACTTTCTGCAATTGCTTCCTGGAATCCCCATGCTTTCTGTTTCTCTGCTTCTAAATTCTTTTCTGCCTCTTTCAGAGCATTACCACTTAGATTAGGCAATTCTGCTGAGATGCGTCTTATCTCCTCTAGTGATTTTTCGTAACTGTCCTGGTCTAATGCCATCTGAGCCTGATACAATTCTGTTCCAATGCCGTAACCATTCGCCT
>CAYPEW010000065.1:0-16087 GCA_964409845.1 uncultured Jutongia sp. | reverse complement strand
GGAGAAGGTATTTTTGTTACTTATGGGGTGTAGCAAAAACTATATAATGTATTGGGGTTTACGATGACTAGTATAGCAGTGCTTCTTTCTCAAGTGTGCACAAAGTTCACAAAAAAATCTTCTGGTTTTTGTGCAAATTTTTAGGCAAAAAATGGAAATCACCTGGTTTTTCAAAAAAACTTCGAAAAACCAGGTGGTTTTTGTAAAATTTGAATAATACAAGAGATTACTCGGAATCTTCTGTCTCTGACTCTCCTGCATCGGAATTATCTGTAGCGCCAGTCGTTTCACTATTGGTGTCCTCATCTTCCACTGCATCAATAGTCTCGCTGCCAGAAGCTTCACTTAATGCAGGCTCAATAGTATTTTCGCCTTCTTCCACAAACAATGCCTCGAACTCTGCACGATCAATCCGTTCCTTCTCCATCAGCAAATCCGCACATTTATGCAGAATATCCATGTGATCTTTCAAAATCTTCTCTGCACGCTCGTAGCACTCGTCAATGATCTTTTTGACCTCTTCATCAATTTTGCCTGCTACTTCTTCGCTATAATTGCGGCTGATCTGTCCATAGTCTCTGCCCACGAAAACTTCATCTTCCCCAGCATAGTTAATCATACCCACAGACTCTGCAAATCCGTACTTGGTAACCATATCTCTGGCGTAAGAGGTAGCCTGCTTGATATCTTGAGAAGCGCCTGTTGTCACATCATCGAAAATCAAAGATTCTGCAATCCGGCCACCCAAACTGACTGTAATATCCTGCAACATTCTTCCTCGTGTCATGTGCATTTCATCTTTTTCCGGAATCGGCATGGTATAGCCGGCAGCCCCTAAGCCAGTAGGTATCACGGATACAATATGCACCGGTCCCACATCCGGCAATACATGGAACAGAATCGCATGCCCTGCTTCATGATAAGCTGTAATCTTTTTATCTTTTTCAGAAATAATACGGCTTTTCTTTTCCTTGCCAATCCCCAATTTGATAAAGGATTGGTCAATATCTGCCTGGCACAGATAGGATCTGCCATCTTTGGCACAGGCAATCGCCGCTTCATTTAAGAGATTTTCCAAATCTGCACCGGTAAAGCCAATAGTGGTCTGTGCCACTTTCTTGAGATCTACATCATCTCCCATGGTCTTTCCTCTGGCGTGAACAGCAAGAATCTCCTCTCTGCCCCGCACATCCGGTCTACCCACAGCAATTTGACGGTCAAATCTACCAGGACGCAGAATAGCCGGATCCAGAATATCCACACGGTTGGTTGCCGCCATTACGATAATACCCTCATTGACACCAAAACCATCCATCTCCACCAGCATCTGGTTCAAGGTCTGCTCACGCTCATCATGGCCACCACCCATACCAGAACCACGTTTTCGTGCCACAGCATCAATCTCATCAATAAACACGATACATGGTGCTTCCTTCTTAGCCTCAGCAAACATATCACGGACACGGGACGCACCTACACCCACAAACATTTCCACGAAATCCGAACCGGACAGGCTAAAGAACGGCACGCCCGCCTCTCCGGCAATGGCTTTCGCCAACAAAGTTTTACCGGTTCCTGGAGGGCCCACCAACAGGACTCCTTTCGGAATACGGGCACCTACCTCCGTATATTTGGACGGATTCGCCAGGAAATCCGTAATCTCCTCTAGTTCTTCTTTTTCTTCCCGCAGTCCTGCCACATCATCAAATTTCCGGGCACCGGGATCATCCGGATCAATCCTTACCGCACGGCTCTTGCCAAAATTCATCATCTTGGCATTGCCTCCACCACCTCCACCTGTCTGCGCTGACAGGAACGAAAACAGCAAAAAGATAGCGATTAAGCCAAAAACACATGGCAGTAAAGTAGTCAGCAGCCAGCTTGGTTTCTGAATATCCTGCATTTTATAATGAGCTGCCAAAGTTTTATCTGCTTTCAAAATTTTCTCAATCTCAGTTACATCGGATACATAAAAACTACGTTTCGTGCCATCCTGATATACCACGTCTACCTCACCAGTAGGGGTCTCCTGATTGGGATAAATTTCAACGGAATCAATCTTACCTTCCGCTACCTCCTCCCGAAACGTGTTGACATTATATGCATCCTTGTTGCTATGTCCCATTTCACTGGAAATATAAACCGCAACAAATACAATGGCGACCACCAGAATATAAAATCCCAGACCGCCTGCTCTCATCTGATTCTTCATGAATATCTCCTTTATAATTTAATAGGAATTTACTCCACCGATGTCTTATTGATGTCATCGGATACCGGAATCGTTTGCTTTACTAGTATAATGAATATCAAGTTGTTTGATGTTAAACGGACTAAGTATTCATTGTACTATCTCTACCGAAGCAATATATGGCAGATTTCGGTATTTTTGTGCATAGTCCAATCCATATCCTACCACAAACTGATCCGGAATTTCAAATCCAATATAATCAATAGACACTTCTGTCTCTCTACAAGACGGCTTATCCAATAAAGCACACACCTTCATACTTGCCGCATTTCTGGCAGATAACAAATCTTTCGTCATTTTAATGGTACTGCCAGTATCAATAATGTCCTCCACAATCAGACAATGCAAATCGTCGATGTCCTCATCCAGATCCTTGGCAATCCGCAGTTTGCCACTGCTTTTCATCTCATTTCCATAGCTGGATACCGCCATAAAGTCTAAGGTAACTGGCATCGTCAGATACTTGGTCAGCTCACAGCAAAAATAAACGCTTCCCTTTAAGATACAAATAACATGCAGGGACTTACCCTCATAATCTCGGTTAATCTGTGCAGCCAGTTCCTGTACTCTGGCACGGATCTGTTCCTCTGAATACAATTCATGAATAATTTCTCTCACAATGTGTTCCACCTTTCTCCATCAATATGGACGACCAAAACTTCTTTTGTTTCCTCCGTCACATAGTATCCCATACTGGTTCGCCTGATCTGCGGCACCCACATAATATGTTCTCCGTCTGCCAGTACCCACAGTGTGTTCCGTTTCTCTCTCGGTATCTTATTTTCTATCAAAATACGGCTTAGTTTCTTGGTATGTCCCTGTCTATCAATAAACATACGGTCTCCAGGCATTGGATGCCGCCACACAAAGCCAACAATTATTTTAGCATAATCAAACCATTTCGTACAGTGATTTTTCGGAATCTCAGGGGATAATTTTTCACGGGAAATCTGTTGCATTTCCACCTGTAAACCAACTGACTTTTCCGACAGTCCGCTATACTCTGTCTGCAAATCCGATTTCCCCTCTGCCATCTCTATAATCCGGCTCACCTTTACCTGTTCTCCCTCCTCTGGATCCTCTCTTTTCTCCAGCCAGATCACGTCATAATCTCTGCCTGCCTGCATCTGATATGGCAAAGAAATCCTTTTGCCTGTTCCACCCCGAATCAACTCCATCCATGCATAGACATGCGCACTGCCCAGATCTTTACGGCTGCCTGCCATCTCCTCCATCAATTCTAACAAAATATAAGGTTGTAATGCAGAATCTATCTCCAGAAAACTGGAACACTCAAAATAGATTCTTCCCGATTCACGATATACGATATCTTCCATCGCCATTTTTACCTGTTTATCTATATATTCCCAGACTGCCTGCATCTGCAATGCCGTTTCTGCCACATGTCCCACTGTTTCCGGCTGAATTTCCCGCTGTAAATATGGAATCACTTCCAATCTCAATCTATTTCTGGCATAATTTTTCTCCTGATTGGTGGAATCTTCCCGCCAGCCAATTCCTTCTGACCGCAGTTCTTCTTCAATCTCCTGCCTGCTGATCACAAGCAGGGGGCGAATAATGTCATCCTGGTGTGGTCTGATTCCACCCAGCCCCCGCAATCCGCTACCACGCAGCATTTGAAATAGAACCGTCTCTGCCTGGTCATCTTTATGATGTGCCACTGCAATTCGTCTGCATCCCTGACGCTTTGCCACCTCCCGGAAACATTGATAACGGTAATATCTTCCCGCCTCTTCCTCCGACATTCCTTCTCGTCCCGCCAAAAGCGGAATATCATACTGTACACTTTCAAAAGGAATATCTAAACTCTGTGCGCACTGTCTTGCAAACTCCTGATCCTGATCTGCCTCCGCTCCCCGTATACTATGATGGATGTGTACCGCATAGAGACGCAGAGCATATTGTTTTTGTATATTCTTCAAAAAATGAAGCAGGAAAACAGAATCCGCACCACCTGATAATCCTATGATAATCCCGTCTCCTTCTTCAAACATCTGGTATTTTTCACAAAACAACCTGATTTTCTCTTGTTTTTCCCAGTTCATTCCCTTCGACCTTTCCCATCTTTTCTGGTATCTTTTATATCGTCATCAATAAACCTTTGATCGGTTTACATTCCCACATCTCGTACCGACATAATTGCGCCTGATTCTTTCCTAAATATAGCGGCACTTTATCATTTAGCCGGGTATTTATATGCGCTTCTCAATCTTTGTTACAATCACACTCATATCATCACCTGCACAGCCGTTCTGCCTAACAAGGGCTTCCTCCAAAATGGCATCTGCCAGCTCGTCAGGCTCCCGGATATCACACTCATAGATATATTCCTCCAGACTGCCAGTCATATCCTGGAACAAATCGGCCACCCCATCCGTCATCATTATAACATAATCTCCATCTATTATCTCTGCTTTTCGAATAAAAGAAGTCATTTCCTGGTGTACTCCAATCGGTAATGCCTGTCCCTCAATCCGTCTAATTTCACCCATATGATATAAATAGGTGGCTGTGGCACCATTTTTGATGAACTGACAGCTTCCCTGATACAGATTCAGAATCAAAATATCAGCAGTCACATAATGCTCTGTCTCCCCAAAAGACAAGAAGACGGAATTAATCAATTTCAATGCCGACATTTCTGAAAAACCGGCCTCTGCCATCTGCTCCAACAATTCAATTACTGTGCGGCTTTCCTCAAAGGCACGCTTACCACTGCCCATACCATCGGATAAAGCTACCAAGGTCTCTCCACCCGGCAGAGTTAAACAGGAAAACACATCTCCGGATATTTCTTCCCCTTCCTTGGCACGTCTGGCTACACTGGTCACTGCACGCAGAGGCGTATCCTCCTCGTATACATAATAGCTCATCTCCCGACTGATAATCTGCCTGGAACCATCTGACAGGCGAATGGGTTTTCCCAGAACCTCCCACAATACTCCTGCCACCTCTTTGGCAGTAACTAGTCTGCCTTTCAAAGTTCTGGCACGCATATGAATTTCCAGTCTGCCATCTCTCTTTTCATAAAACATAATTCCTGCAGCCTGTACCCGCTTTGCCTGCAAGTGTCGTATAATCCGGCTCTCGGCATCTGCCGGAATCTCCTCCATCCCATCCATCTGTTCTGCCAGTCCTTCCACCAGCTTCCCCACTTCTGCCATCTGTCCCGCCATGACCTGACGGTTTTCTGTCATCTTATTCCTTACCCCCATCATCATCCGTGTCATCTGCAAATTCTGATTCGTCTCCGTAATAAAACGTTCCAAATGAATACATTCCTGCAAAAATCTTGCCGGCATCTGCGCTACATCCAGTTCTCCCTGTTCCTGCGCCATCGCCAGCATCCCAAAGATTTCTGAACGTGACAGCTCCAACTGCCCCATACACTGCTCTCTATGTTCACAACGATCACACACCTGTGCTGAAATCTGATCCATCATTTCTCTCATTTCATGATGAGACATTTGAAAACACTGCTCCGTCTGCTCTGCCAATGCTTTAGACAATTTTTTGAATGATTCAGAGAAATCCTGTAATTTATATTTAATAATTTCCTGCATTGGTCTGGCTTCCTGCGATTCTATTCCTCTAGTTCCAAATAAATATCCCATAGATAGAAAAATAGCATATACTGCAATCTCCGTAATGGATAAAGCCGCTAGAGAAGTATGGGGCAATCCCAACAAACCGATGCCAACTAACAGAATCAGGCTGATTGCCTCCTCCCTGTCCGGCATCCGATCCCTATTTCCATGCAGCAAATAACACACCCCTTCATATAAAATACGGGTAAGCACCAGAATCAAGACTGCCTCCAGAAAATAAAAGCCAATGTTCTGTTTACTATATGGAAATAACAGTAACTTTGTCCAAGATAGCGCAAAATAGGAGCCTGTCAGAATCAAGGCTGCATGTCCCATACGAATTTCAATTTGACGGGATCTCAAAAAATCTGCCGTAAGCCATAGTGCCAGCATAGCTGCCCCGTAGATCAAAACATTCTCTAATGGTAGTACAGTGCTCATTCCCAATAATACAGTCACTGCCACAGGCAGCACCGCACCCCCTTCTGTGAAACCGGCTGCAAAATAGGCAATACCTGCCGGATTGATCCCAAATACCGCCACACGCCCCAGCACAAAACCTAACAAGATCTGCAGCAACATTCTCCTCTGAATCTTTTTCATCACACTCACCTCATTTTTACCGACACCGGTATATTCACGTCCCAGCACCGTGTTTACTACAGTAGTATATCTGCTTTCCTATCGAAATTTTGAAAGAACTTTGCAATAGAATGTTACATTTCGATATTCTACTATCGTAGTAATCTAATCACTTTTCTGAATCGCGTGTGACCAAGTATAAAAAAGAGCATTTGCATAATTTGTCAAAACTCAGTTAGCTGCACAAAAAAAATTTCGACACACAAAGCGTCGAAATTTTTCTATCTTTTATTTATCTTCTGGTTCAAATACGATTTCACCTTCATGAACCAGCCCCAACTTATCACGGGCAATCTCCTCAACATATTCATCTGTTTTCACGTACTTTTTGAATTCCTTTAATTCCTCGGTACGCTCTGCCTGTACTTCCTGTTCTTCCTGAAGCTGTTCGATTTTTGCTTTATATTCCCTGCTCTGCCGATCCAGGATGATCCGTTTGTATGTCACAGTACCACACAGTACACCACACAATACAATAACACCCAAGACAGTATAAGGACTCAATTTCTTTTTCTTTGGTTTGCTATAACGTGATTGATAACGTGCCATACCGTAACACCCTCCCTTCTCATATTCTACCTATGTAGTGCATCTATTCTATGCGTGTAGAGTAGTTTAATTATTATACACCCATTTTGAAAATTTCGCAACAAATTTTTGACATTTTTATCCAAAAAAGTATCTAATATCAATTAAAGATGTAATCCAATTTTCAAGTTACTCCTTTGCTCCTCATTTCTGTAAACACATATTTAGATTACACTTTGAGAGGCTACCAATAATAGTATTAACAGATCTCGTACTTTTTCCCATTTCATTCATATAATACAGAAGGATGGTCCGCATGCCTACAACGCATAATCTAAAGCTCAAACATTCCTTTATGCGTTATCGCAAAAACCATAATGAAATGGAGATTACCGATGAATCTAAAAATAATATCATGCAAAACCTTAAAAAATTATCTGGGACGCAAAGATGTATTGCTTCTGGATTTACGGGAAAAAACTGCTTACGATGCGACACATTATGCAGGCGCAATTTGGGCAGACTGGGAAAACCTGGAGAAAGAAGTGGATCGACTCCTGTCAGCTGCAGAAGACCCCATTCAATGGATCATCCTATACTGTGACCACGGCAATATCAGTCTGGTCTCTGCCAGGGATCTTGCCAAGCACGGATACCAGGTCATGAGCCTGGGGGGCGGCTATGAATACTGTAGCACGAACAATGCAGGTCAAAATCAAAATCCAGATTAACCTTCTCCAACCTTCAAGCAAAAAATCAAAATCGCCACAAAAAGCAAGGGTTTTATCGTGTTTTTGTGGCGATATTTTTACAACCAATCGAACCTGCAAGTATACATGTATACTTGCAACGGAGCATAAAACATGCTATAATTTAATATATTAGTACAGCTATTTTGTAAAAAGACCACTTTTGGAGTGGTTTTTTTCTGTTAAAAGTAGGGCAGGTATCGCACATACGCTGCAAGCAGTCCAAAATATTTTTGGATTGCACGAAAGGAGGCACGCAGCATGAATAAAATGAACCAATTTGTAAGCAGTCTGTCAGACATACTAACCACCATTGATGATATTGTATGGGGGCCTATTATGTTAGTATTGCTGGTAGGCACCGGCATCTTTCTGACCATCCGTACCAAAGCGCTCTGTTGGAGAAATCTTCCTTATGCCCTGCGCAGTGTACTCAGCAAGGAAGCCAGACAGAAAACCGGTGATGGCGATGTATCTCCATTTTCCGCACTGACGACTGCACTGGCAGCCACTATCGGTACCGGTAATATCGTGGGAGTGGCGACTGCCATGGTATCCGGTGGTCCCGGAGCCCTGGTGTGGATGTGGCTATCCGCTGCTTTTGGATTAACCAGCAAATTCAGTGAATGTATGTTAGCGATTAAATACCGAGAGATTAATGAACAGGGTGAAATGTCCGGTGGTCCTATGTACACCATGAAAAAAGCCTTGAAACATAAAAAATTGGGTGCTGTTTTAGCCTGGTTCTTCGCTTTCTTTGCGGTAGTTGCCTCCTTTGGAATCGGCAATCTCACCCAGGCAAATTCCATCTCTACTGCACTGGAATCCACCTTCCATATTCCAGTAGTAGTGACAGGAATCATCATTATGATTCTGGCATTACTTATCATCATCGGTGGAATCAAATCCATTTCCAAAGTATCTCAGGTGGTGGTTCCATTGATGGCTGTCTTTTACATAATTGCCGGACTGGTAGTTATTATTGGTAATATCGCCAATGTACCTGCCGGCATCGTCATGATTATCAAGATGGCATTTTCCTGGGAAGCTATAGGTGGTGGAATGTGCGGCAGTATCGTCGCTGCCATGTCCCAGGCAATCCGTTTCGGTGTGGCACGAGGCGTCTTCTCCAACGAAGCCGGCATGGGTTCCGCCGCGATTACCGCTGCAGCTGCATCCACCAATGATCCGGTACGCCAGGGTTATATCAATATGACAGGTACTTTTTGGGATACCATTGTAGTATGTACCATTACTGGTATCTGCATCGCCAGCTCTGGTGTGCTGGGTACCACTGAGCCCACTGCGACTGGTCGGTATCAAGTGAATGATAATATCGTAACCATTGAAAGCACCGCCGATAAAATCACTACATCTGTAGACTACGAACTCCTTCTGACAGATCGTAATGTAAAGGATAATACTTCCAGGATTACTTTGACACCAATTGATCCGAACACTGGAGAAACCGCCCCGATCAAAGGAAAATTAGACCTGACAAGGGACGGATACAAAAACACAGACAAAACAGATATTAATATCGAAAAAGCCATCATCACACCTGGTACTTATCACGATACAGCAGGAAATGATTACCTCTTTAACGCTGATGGTTCCTATGAATACAAGACTTTAGTGGTGGGTTCCCCTCTAACCATTCTGGCATTCAAGACAGTACTTGGTACTCCTGGCGGCTGGCTGGTATGTATCGGCATTACTCTCTTTGCGTTCTCTACCATTCTGGGCTGGGAATACCACGGAGAAAAAGCATTTGAATATCTCTTTGGAACCCATAAGTACAATATGGTATACCGCATTGTTTTTTCTCTGATCGTCTTTGTAGGTGCAACCACCACCTTGCAAATTGCCTGGACATTTTCGGATATTGCCAATGCCTTGATGGCAATTCCAAACCTGATCAGCCTAATCGCTCTCAGTGGTGTAATTGCCTCCGAAATGAACCGTTATCAGGAAGTAATCAAAAAGGAAAAACAGCAGAAAAAATCTTAGTTTAATGGCACCAATAGAAAACAATTTCCGATTGGTGCCATTAAACTAAGATAAAGTTTTTCCAGCACAGTCAACATAAGCAGAAACGCAAATGGTATACAAGAAAGGAAACGTTATTTAATTGGACAGTTTTATTTATAGTTTAAATGCCACCGTCCCTGTATTTGCGGTAATGATACTGGGATATTTTCTAAAACAGTGGAATATCATTGACGAACATTTTGCACAGGTATCCAATAAATTTGTGTTTAAGATCTGTCTGCCCTGCATGGTATTTCAAGATCTGGCAGACACGGATATCCGGCATCATTTTGATCTGGATTACATTGGTTTTTGTTTCTTCGCTACCTTGGTATCCATTTTAGCAATCTGGATACTGACCAGACGTTTCATGCCGGATCCACATATGACAGGTGCCTTTGTTCAGGGCGCATACCGCAGCAGTGCCGCTATTCTGGGGATTGCTTTTATCCAGAATATCTATGGCACCTCCGGAATGGCACCTTTGATGATCATTGGTTCTGTACCGCTTTATAATATATTTGCTGTTGTGATATTAACCCTGGAAAGCAGTTATTCTACAGATAGATTATCTGCATCTGATGTTCACAACGTCACTGCAAATGCACCAAAAACAGAACAGATCAAAGCTGCCTGTATCGGCGTCGCCAAAAATCCCATCATCATTGGCATCGTACTGGGGCTGCTGGCTTCCTATTTCAACCTGAACTTTCCGAATATGGTAGACAAATCCATTCACAATTTAGCGGTTTTGGCTTCCCCATTGGCATTAATCGCTATCGGAGCCACCTTTGAGGGACGAAAAGCCTTTGCTAAAATCAAACCCACTATAATTGCATCCAGCCTAAAGCTAGTGGTTCTGGCTACGATTTTTCTACCCCTTGCTGTCTGGCTAGGATTTCGAGATCAAAAACTGGTGGCAATCATCATCATGTTAGCTTCTCCTTGCACGCCCACTTCCTATATTATGGCAAAAAACATGAATGGAGACGATGTTCTGGCGGCCAGCATTGTAGTAAGCACCACTCTGTTTTCTTCTATTACTTTGACTGGCTGGATCTTTATTATGCGGTGTCTAGAATTGATTCAGTAAATACAAAGAGGCACAGAGCTTTACATCATGCAACTCTGTGCCTCTCCTTTTCTTATTGATGAATTTCCTCTTCCAACTCCTCAAGTCTTTGCATCGTTTCCTGCGAGGTTTTATTAATATATTTTATCAACAACTTTGCCGTGCGCATGGTATTGTCATTGATGGTCTTTTCCATCTGCTTTAACTCACCCTGCATTCTCTCATAGATCTTTTCTTCATCAAGCTCACTCTGTCTCTGCAATATCTCAAAAATCTGTTCTTCATTCACTCCACCCTGTTGTCTCTGCAACATTTCAGAAATTCGGTCTTCATTGAATCCATTCTGCTTCTGTAATATCTCAGAAATTTTGTCTTCATTGAATCCACTTTGTTTCTGCAGCATCTCAGAAATTCGATCTTCATTGAATCCATTCTGCTTCTGCACTATTTCAGAAATTCGGCCTTCGTTAACTTCACTTTGTTTCTGCAATATCTCAGAGAGTTTTTCCTCATTGAGCCCAACCTGTTTTTGTAGCATCTCAGAGATCCTATCCTCATTAAGTTCGCTCTGCTTCTGTAATATTTCAACAATTTTATCTTCACTGGGTCCGCTTTGTCTCTGCAGCATTTCATAAATTTTGTCTTCATTGACCCCGCCTTGTCTCTGCAATAATTCCTGGATCATCTCTCCATTAGAACCACTCTGTAACAATTCATACATCTTTTTTTCATACGCCTGGCGCTGCACTCTTTCCCGTCCCCTATCTCTGAGACGAATCTTCCAAATTCCGTCCAAAATCAGATAAGATGCTGCCAGAATAAATCCTACCAGGACCAGTCCCAACACAATACCCGATACAGAACCGGTAAACGCATCCTCAAACAGAATCAATGCCAGGATCCCCGCTACCCACACCAATCCCGCAAAAGTCATTGTTTTTTCTAATTCCATATCTACTATCCATGCCTTTCTATTGACAATATTATCCTTATTATTTTTCCCTAATTGATGCTACGGATTGCTACATTGCTTCGCAATTTTCGCAATCCGCCAAACACCTCCATTCTCGCATATTTGCAAGCAAATCTGCTTCATGTTATAACGAAGAACTGTTTAAGTATTTCTCCTGTTCCGGAGTCAAGGTATCAATTTCTTTGCCCAAGAAACGCAGCTTTCTTGCCGCCACTTCCATATCTACCTCTTTTGGCACATCAATCAGACGCTCTGTCAAATCCTTCTCATGCTCTACCAGATACTTTGCGCTCAATGCCTGGATGGCAAAACTCATATCCATAATTTCAGCCGGATGACCATCTCCTGCTGCCAGGTTAACCAGTCTGCCTTCTGCCAGCACATATATCCAACGTCCGGTAGGCAATTTATATCCAATAATATTATTCCTCATTGTGGCTGTTTCAATCGCAATTTCCCGCAAACGCTTCATATCAATTTCCACATCAAAATGACCTGCATTACACAGAATAGCACCCTCTTTTAACTCCATAAAATCTTCTTCATCAATGACACCAGCACAACCGGTAACCGTCACAAAGAAATCGCCATACTTGGCTGCCTCTTTCATTGGCATTACCTCAAATCCATCCATCACAGCCTCAATAGCCTTAACCGGATCAATCTCTGTAATAATAACCCGTGCCCCCAATGCCTTCGCACGCATAGATACGCCCTTGCCACACCAGCCATAACCAGCTACGACAACAATCTTGCCAGCTACGATCAAATTGGTGGTACGGTTGATTCCATCCCATACAGACTGACCAGTACCATAGCGGTTATCAAAAAGATGCTTACAATCTGCATTGTTCACCATAACCATTGGGAATTCCAGCTGATCCGCTGCTGCCATCGCCTGCAGACGGATGATACCAGTCGTCGTCTCCTCACAACCGCCGATAACATAAGGAAGCTGATCCTTCTTCTCTGTGTGCAGCATATGCACCAGGTCCCCGCCATCATCAATAATGATATTCGCCTGATGAGACAGAACCTCAGAAATGTGTGCATTGTACTCTTCGTCTGTGGCATCATACCAGGCATACACATTCAGCCCTGCATCCACCAAAGCGGCTGCCACGTCATCCTGGGTGGACAGTGGATTACTTCCCGTAACATACATCTCGGCGCCACCTGCCGCCAACACTTTACACAGATATGCTGTCTTTGCTTCCAGATGAATGGACAGAGCAATTTTCTTCCCTGCAAAAGGTTTCGTCTGGCTAAACTCCTCCTCCAGACTGCGCAGTAACGGACAGTTACGACGAACCCATTCGATTTTGTGTGCCCCAGACGGTGCTAAATTAATATCTCTAATCTGACTCATAATAATACCTCTTTTTCTTTTGATTCTCAAAAATTGACTGAAAATAACTTATGAATATTCAGACAAGTCTAATTCATGAGCTATTTCTAAATAGTTTCTTACATAAATAATAGTATATGGAATGTCTCCTGCAAAGTCAATAATAACACTCATACTAATGCAATGAATATAAGGTTACTGCATGTTAAACGTAAGATTGCATTCACTATTCATGGCAACTTCCATATCCATAATCAAGCCCCTGGCCTAAATTTCTGATTCGCGATACAGTGTGTTTTGCTTCGGTACTGTTCTGGTGTAGACCCACAAAACACAGCCATCCTCCGTCGGGGTCGATTAGAATTATAAAATAATGGATCAAAACATTTCCCATCCACCTGTGCCCAACAATGACAGCCAGAAAATCGATTAACCGAATCCTGACAAATCGCCACATCCTGATACCCCAGTTCTGATGCCAGAAAAGCAAATCCCGCTGCTAAGACCCGACAATCTCCACTTCCATGTCTTAATAGCTGATAACCTGACACAGAAGTCCATCCCTTTTTGCCATTACATGTTTTCTCATAGTAGCCATAGTGATCCACCACCCACTGAAAACAAGTCTCCAATTTTTGTTTCCGGGTCATGGACTTCTTGGTAATCACACGAATCACCTTTCTTGCCTGCTGCCTGGTGCGTGCCTCCGAACTTTTTAGGGAACTCATTTTCTTGCCGCTTGGTTGAAAATATTTACTGCGTCGGCTGTAATAAGCTACCGTACCATCCAGATTAATATAGTATTTGTCTTTTTTCCATGTAATATCCGTGGTTTGTAGTCTCCCCTGCAAAATAAGATAATATTTTCCTCGAATCCGATAAATACCTTGTGCCTCAGAGGGCAATCCTTCCGAATCAAAGGGCACTCCGCATATTTCAGAATCTTTGGGAATCTTCCCTTTTCCATTGGCATATAGAATACAAAATTTTTTATTTTTGTATAGACCAATATCCTGGATGCTTCCTAATTTCCAATAGTCCTCTCCCGACCGAAGGAACCAACCACTCTGCGGCTCCCCATCCTCATCTATCAGATAAGTTTCTTCCTCTATCTGCTCTAAAGACAGTTTTTTGGCCGCTGGCAGAAAGTTATTTTTGTTGGAACCCTTTGCCGCTTGTTTCCCAGATTTTCCTGTGGACTTTTTACTGCTGTTTTTACTCGTCGTTTGCTTTGCCGTTGATTTTTTTCCGCTGTTTTGTTTTGTGTTCTTCTTTTTTCCTGAACTCTTGCTAGTAGTTTTCTGTTTTTTCTTAGATTTCTTGCCACTATCTGTATCGGATTCCTGTTCTTCCTCCGATGATATGGATCGATCTGTTTCGTCTTCCTCGGGATCCCATGAGTCAGTTTCGTCATCACTTACCTCCGAACCTGCCCCCGTCGGATTCTCATTGTTTCCAGCTGTTTCCTGTCCTATTTCTACTGCAGACACGGGACATCCTCCAACCTTACATCCCCAGCCCAGTATGAAAAAAACCGACAGAATCAACAGAATTTTTCTTCCGTGTTTTATTTTCCCCATTCTCTCATCCCCCTGCCGCTTCATTGCAATATTATCCCCTTTTCTACAAAGAAACACCTAGTTTTCTACTATCTATTAGTATATGAAAAGTCGATTACAAAGTCAACCAATCTTAACACAAGAAACACGATTCCCAAAAAATATTTTTTACTTTTTAGGAGACGAGGAGTTTCCTATAAAGCAAAAAAACTGCCCTGCATCATGTCTCATCCACAATGCAAAGCAGTCTCCCAGCCCATTTACTATTTTCTGCCTGCCAGATCGATTCTGGTCAGTGCCTTTTTCAATGCCAGCTCCGCACGAACCATATCCACTTCTCTCTCGCCACTCTTCATACGACGTTCGGCACGGATCTTTGCTTCCTCGGCGCGGTGCACATCAATTTCCTCCGGCCACTCACATGCCTCAGCGAGTATGGTTACCTTATCCTTGCGGATCTCCACAAATCCATCTAACATTGCGGCAATGCGATTCTTCCCGCTTTGATGGATCGTCAGCTCGCCTGGTTCCAAAATCGCAGTCAGTGGGATATGTCCGGCGAGCACGCCGATCTCTCCCTCTGTCGTCCTCATTTCTACCATGTCTACTGCTTCATCAAAAAAGACACGGGTAGGGGAGATGATCTGCAGGTTGAACGTTTTGTCAGCCATAGGATTCTCCTTTCTATTTGCCCTCCATACGTGCCACTACATCATCGATGTTACCGGCATTGAGGAAATACTGCTCTGGAATATTGTCATGTCTGCCTTCCAGAATCTCCTGGAAACCACGAATCGTCTCGCTGACCGGTACATACTGTCCCGGCAGTCCGGTAAACTGCTCCGCTACGTGGAACGGCTGTGACAAGAATCTCTGGATCTTACGTGCCCGGTTTACGACTACCTTATCCTCCTCGGATAATTCGTCCATACCCAGGATAGCGATAATATCCTGTAATTCCTTATATTTCTGTAAAATCTCCTGTACCCCACGGGCTACTTGATAATGATCTTCGCCCACAATGTGCGGATCCAGAATACGAGAAGTAGACTCTAACGGATCTACCGCCGGATAAATACCCAATTCTGAAATCGCACGGGAAAGTACCGTGGTTGCATCCAAATGGGCGAATGTATTCGCCGGCGCAGGATCAGTCAAGTCATCGGCAGGCACATATACTGCCTGTACGGATGTGATAGATCCCTTTTTGGTAGAAGTAATACGCTCCTGCAAAGCACCCATCTCTGTCTGCAATGTCGGCTGATATCCTACCGCACTTGGCATACGTCCCAGCAATGCGGACACCTCGGAACCCGCCTGGGTAAA
>CAYPEW010000064.1:7201-16409 GCA_964409845.1 uncultured Jutongia sp. | reverse complement strand
AGAGGTAACTTCTATTGAAGAGAAAAGGGGTAGAATTTACTTTTGCAATTTAGGAAGAGTAATTAGCAACAGTCTGTTGCTTGGCTTTCGGAAACCGAGATGATATAATGATAAGCGGACCGAGCAAGATTGCTTGTGAGGATCAGACATTATGATTTAATATCTATGAGGTGATGATTGATATGGAAACAAAAAATATTATATTTGAACTGCGGACGAAAAACGGATTATCCCAAGACGAGCTTGCAGAGAAACTTTATGTTACCCGTCAGGCTGTATCCCGCTGGGAAACAGGTGAAACGGTACCAAATATAGAAACGCTCAAACTTCTGTCGAAACTGTTTGACGTTTCTATCAATACGCTTCTTGGTTCCCCAAGAAAACTGATTTGCCAATGCTGCGGCATGCCACTAGAGGATGATTCTTCCATCAGTAAAGAGACGGATGGTTCATTCAATGAAGAATACTGTAAGTGGTGCTATACGGATGGGAAATTTGTTTATACAAATTTGAAGGAATTGACCGATTTTCTTGTGGAACATATGTCAAATGAAAACTGGCCTCCAGAGCAGGCGCAGGCGTTTTTTGAGGAACAGTTACCAAAGCTGAATCACTGGAAACAGACGAAGGAGGTATAGGTTGTGGCTGAAAATGACAATGCACATTCTGTTAGCTTAGCAGAAAGCATAGAAAGACAGGAGCAGATCGGTGCATGATTGAAGTGGAATGGTAGATGGGATATTGTAGAGAAAATGAGTTTGGACACACGATGGAATGATTGTGATGTGCAGACTTATTTTTTTAAAAAGATAATGGAAAAATCTCTTTGGCTGTGATAGACTTAGGTTAGTATCAGGAATGGTAGCTTTATTCTGAGAGCAAACAGAAACAATTCGTGAGGTGGTGTATTATATGGCAAGGACAATAGCGATTGGCGTTCAGGATTTTGAAAAATTGATTTCCAATGATTATTTCTATATAGATAAAACAGCTTTTATTAAAGAATGGTGGGAAAGCGGGGATGAAGTTACTTTGCTAACCAGACCCAGGCGGTTTGGCAAGACGCTAAATATGAACATGTTAGAGCGTTTTTTTAGTCTGAAATATGAGGGACAGGGGGAAATATTTAGGGATCTGGAAATATGGCAATATGAGAAGTACCAGGAATTGCAGGGAAGCTATCCGGTTATTTTTCTATCTTTTGCCGGAGTAAAGGCAAATCATTACATGGATGCAAGAGAGCAGATTTTTCAGGTGTTGGAAGATTTATATACAACTCATAGTTATATTAAAAAATCTGACATATTAGAGGAAAATGAACAGGAATATTTTGGGCGGATTGGAAAAAATATGAGTGACAGTGAGGCAGCTATGTCTTTGCATCGTTTGTGCCACTATCTGCATCGCTATTACCATAAAAAGGTCATTGTTTTATTGGATGAGTATGATACTCCTCTGCAGGAGGCATATGCGAATGGATACTGGAAAGATTTGATTCCCCTTATCAGAAATTTGTTTAACAATACATTCAAGACCAATCCATATATGGAAAGGGCGGTAATGACGGGGATTACCAGAGTTAGTAAAGAGTCCATGTTTTCCGATTTGAATAATTTAAAAGTGATAACTATGACTTCTGATATCTATGCCTCATACTTTGGCTTTACGGAAACAGAGGTATTTGAAGCTATGGATGAATTTGGTATGACGAATCAGAGGGAAGTAAAACAATGGTATGACGGTTTTACGATTGGAAGTCGGAGAGATATCTATAATCCATGGTCTATTATTAATTTTTTAGATGAAAAAAAATTGAAACCTTACTGGGCGAATACCAGTTCCAATGGATTGGTTGGCAGTTTGATTCGAACAGGAAACCGAAGTATTAAGATGCAGTTTGAGGATTTGTTACAGGGGCTTTCCATTCGCAGTGTAATTGATGAGGAGATGGTATTTAATCAGTTAGATCACAGTGATGAAAGTGCGGTTTGGAGTCTTTTGTTTGCCAGTGGTTATCTCAAAACAGTGGAAATTCAGGGGAATATCTATGAGCTGGAACTCACAAACTATGAGGTTCGAAAAACCTTTGAGAATATGGTCAGTGCTTGGTTTGGTGAAAATTCTGCCGACTATAATGATTTTATTAAATCACTGTTGCGTGCAGATCTGGAGTCAATGAATGCCTATATGGAACAGGTGGCGGAGTCGATGTTCAGTTCTTTTGATGGCGGAGAGAAACCGTCAACGAAGACACCGGAGAGATTTTATCATGGTTTTGTTCTGGGATTGTTGGTGGATCTGCGAGGCAGATATGAAGTTTCCTCCAACCGAGAGAGCGGTTTTGGTCGTTATGATGTAATGCTACGTCCGTTGAATCAGGAAGATGATGGTATTATTCTGGAATTTAAGGTTTACAATCCAAAGAAAGAGAAGGATTTGGAAGAAACGGTACAGGCGGCTTTGCAGCAAATTACAGAAAAGCGGTACGAACAAACGCTGTTAGATCAGGGGATTGCTAAAGAGCGGATACGGAAATATGGTTTTGCTTTCCAGGGGAAAGAGGTATTGATTGGAAGTTAATTTTAGGAAAGGAAATAGACAGATCTATGGACAATAAAAAAATAGCCAGAATTAATGAATTATATCACAAAATGAAAGCGGAAGGTTTGACAGAGGCAGAACAGGCAGAACAGAAAAAGCTGCGCCAGGAGTACATTGATTCTGTAAAAAATAATCTCCGAAACCAGTTAGACCATGTGACGGTATTGAATCCGGATGGTTCTGTGATGAGCGCCGGAAAAAACAGAAAAAAGAAACACTAATATTTAGGTTTTAAAGTGTTTTGTTTGGACGGATAAAATTGAAATTATCAATTAAAATTATCTGTTGATTAGTAACATAATGCAAAAATGGGGAAAGTTAAAAGGTGCTAAAAATCAGCATGGAGGATTGATAATTCATATGGAAAAAAATGCAGTCAGAAAAATCATGCGTGCCAGGCGTAAGGTGTTGAAACCAGAGGAACGGGAAGAACTACAAAAGCAGGCACAGAAAAATTTGCTTTCCTGGCAGGAGTTCTGGCAGGCAGAATGGATTTTTCCTTTTGTTTCCTGTGGGACAGAGATTGATACCGTAGCTCTGATACAGGTAGTATTGGCAGAGGGGAAACATCAGCTTGCTGTGCCAAGGGTAAGAGGGGAGGAAATGGACTTTGTCCTTCTTCATTCCATACAGGATCTGGTACCAGGTGCCATGCAGATTCTGGAACCGACTGGGGATCAGATTGTTACCGCAAATAAAGGACTAATGTTAATGCCTGGGCTGGCGTTTGATCTACAGGGAAACCGGGTGGGTTATGGTGCCGGGTATTATGACCGGTATCTGGAATATTACGATAACAGCAAATTAGTGAAAGTGGCATACGCTTTTGATTTTCAGATTGTGGATCATATTTCGGCAGAAGAACATGACAGGAGAGTGGATGCGGTGGTGACAGACAGGCGGATTCTTCGATTTTCATAAGATGATATTAATGTGGTGAAAAATTGAATTTAAGCATAAGTAAAAGCTATAAGGATGAAACAGTAAAAGGGATTGGGAAAGAAATATCAGAAGGATGATATGTTGTTAAAAAGGGGGATTTCAAATGAGAAAACGATGGGGAATATTTTGTTTGCTAGTAATGATGTTATGCAGTTTGTCTGCATGTGGCAGTATTCCGGCAGAGAAGTCTCAGAATGCCGATTCTGGAGCTAAGACTGCCAGTGGAGATGCCGTTCAAGTGTCTTCCCGAAAAGCACAGAAAGTTTCTGTGAAACGTAAAGAGTGCAGAGTAGATCTGCAAATGCCGGCAAAAGAACAGATTGGAAGGATTTATCAGCAGAAATCACTGTGGTATTGGGAACCGGAAAATGCAGAGGATGAGGATGTGGAGATACCGGAATTTGCGGTAACCGATTTTGACCAGGACGGCTATCTGGAGATTTATGTGCCGGAAGATTCGGAGGGACAGCCGGCATTGTATGAACTTAACGTGCAGGGGACGGAATTATATGAATGTAAGTTATCAGAGGAAGAATTTCAGGAGCTAACACATAATCCTGTCTGTGCTTATCAGGAAAAGGAAACGGAAAAATGGCATTTAGGCAGGATCCCATCGGAACAGAATGATGTGACCAAGAAATTTTATTTGCAGTATGATCCGGAACCTTTTTGGATTGATGATGAATCCACGGAGGAGGAAAATATAGAGGAACTGCTGTATTCCTGGGAAGATTTTGCCGTGTATGAAGCACTGGATGTCAGTGGATGGGAGAAGAAACTAACGACAGAGGAACGGAGACAGCTTCGTCTGATGGCAGATACTATGGGGAATTTTGGAACAGAAGAAGGTGGATCTTATTTTGCAGAATATGCGGTGTGTGATCTGAATCAGGATGGCACTCTGGAGCTGTTGGTGCGGGTTGATTTTGGAAGTGGAATAGTCAGAACGTTTTATAATTGTTATGCATTGGATGAGGAGATTGGGATCAAAAATGTCATGACGGGGGAGAAAACACGGAGATCGCTTCCCCAAAATTTCTCAGAGGAAGAAAAGACGGAGGCAGAGGGAGAAGATCATTCTGTGCAGACAGAAACCAGTGTTAAAAATTTCTTAAAATGTTTTCTTTTCGTGAATGGAGGATTTGATGAAGTTTCTTGCTATCAAGATATCGATGGTGGAGAGATACGTTATGTGTTTGAGGCGGAAGAAGAGATACAGGGATTATATGGAGAGAACTCTGATTCTTTTTCGGACCCCTATGAGATGTACTGGAATGGTCATGAGTTGTTCATTGAGTCGCCAGAGGAGAAGAGCAGCAAAGGTGTAGGCAAACAGGGAAAAGCATATTTTCGCTGGATGGATCGCCACAGTATGGCATGTCCGGATTACCAGTATGAAAATATTCTGGCATCCTATCTGGGTTGGGAATTACGTTGGATGGCTGTGACGGATTAAATTTGACCGTATTTTGGTAAATGGGTTCTGCAAAGATCAAGTAGATGTGGAAGAAATGTGGCGTAGCATTTTGGGGGTATTGGTATACCTTGTCCAAATTTGTGCTATACACGAGATGCGATGAATGCTAAGAAATGGAGGGAGCGTAAGATGAAGAAATATTTGTTATTATTGCTGGCAATGTTGTGCGTGGGAGGAAGTACAGGCTGTGCCACAAAGCAGGCAAATCAAACAAAGCAAAATGCTGCTGTCAGCCAGTCGGATTCCGGTGGAGAGAACGACAATAGCAAAGCAGATGAGGATGGCGAGGAAAATAAGAAGACAAAGGCTACCCCAATTCCTATCCATGTGATGGATTCTGCAAAGGAGATATCTGTTACCAAAACGGATTTGACGGATATTGTCTTGTCAGAGGAAGATGAATACGTACAAGTTAATAACAATATCATCAATGGGAACTTTATTCATCCATATCAAGGCGGTTATTTTTATACAGTGGAAAAAGGCGATAAAGATGGACCAGATGAAGTCACGGTTTATGATGACGGTCAGGGGCAACTTACCGATAGGTCAGACCTGTCTGACTATAACTATATTCTGCATATTTCTGGCGATTCTTTTTATTATTGGGGGGGAGACGGTCTGAAACAGCAGACGGGTAGTGAAAGTAAAACTATCATCTCCGATACTATTGGGGATTTTGATAAAATATTTTTGGCAAAAGATGGAATTTATTATGCACAGGCTGGTGATGAGGAGAATAAAACTACCTATCTGGGCATGGTGGATTATCAGGGGAAAACGAATCGGCGGTTATATACTCTGGATGTGGATGTGTCACAGATTTATTTCTATCGGGATGCACTCTGGTTTGTTTTTCGGGAATTTGATGATGAGGATGCTGTGAATTTGTTAGGAAAATTAAATTTTTCCGATCAGGAAATCAGTATCTATCATTTGAATGGAAAGCAGATTGGAAATTTTGAAGGAGATATTATATCCATTCAGAATGAATATGTGTATTTTAATGCATCTGGTTTGAAACGGCTGAACATACAAAATAATACGGTGGAGCAAGTTTATCCTAAAAATGTGGAGTGGATTAATTTTGTAGAGGACAGTATTTTGTTTGCCAGAAATAGAACATTGTACCGGATGAATCAGGATGGTGTAACAAAGATTCTGAAACTGGGAAAAAACTATGGAGAGACTGCTGGAATTGGTGGGATTCGTGTGGAGGATCAGAAAGTCTATCTCAAGTTCTATGAAGGGGCTTTTTACGATTGTATTGATCAGATTGATCTCAGTGGAAAGATAAAAAAGAAGATATATAAAGGGCAGCGGTATGATGAGTTGGTTGGTTAAGAGGCTGGAAATATTCACATACTAATTAACACAAAAAATAGAAAAACACATTATATTATATCGTTCTAAAAAATGGAGAAAGTGAAAAAATCGCTTTACATTCTGTTTTTACTGTGATATATTGTATGAGTTGTAACTACCGTTACTCAGAGATTGGGATCTCCGTCCATCTCTTGGTAATCGGTGAAATATTTTATTAGGAGGATAGTAACATGATTAGTAAGGAAAAGAAAGCAGAGATTATTAAAACCTATGGACGTACTCCGGAGGATACTGGTTCTCCAGAGGTACAGATCGCTATTTTAACAGAGCGTATCCGTGAGCTGACAGAGCACTTAAAGGTTAACAAGAAGGATCATCATTCTAGACGTGGTATGTTAAAGATGATCGGTCAGAGACGTAATCTTCTGGCATATCTGCAGAAGAAAGATCTGGATGCATACCGTCAGTTAATTGATAAGTTAGGTTTGAGAAAATAATAATTATAGGATTAAAACCGGGAGCTGTACTTCCATAGGGAGTGCGGCTCTTTTGACTGTATCGGAAAATGCTCGTATGATGGATATTATTGTATGGAATGCTGAAATACGAAAGAAAGGCAGTACCTTGAAGATTAAGTGGGAGTATGTGATTTAAGGGAATGGTATGAGATATGAGGAATTACAGAAAAAGGCAGTGGATCCTCTGTGTGCTAATTCTGGCATTATGGATGGGAAATGGTGGATTTGCAGCGGTGGCACAGGCGAAGACAAAGTCACAGGATAAAAAGTATTATCGTAAATCGGTAGAGTGGGGGTTAAGCCTCAATAAACATAAGACGCCAGGGGGATCGGTACCCTATAATGGGTTCTCGCTGAAAAAATATGGCGCATACTACCATGGTAGTACAAAGGCAAAAACCATTTATTTAACCTTTGACTGTGGGTATGAAAATGGACATACCAAACAGATTCTGAAAATCTTAAAAAAGAATCAAATCAAGGCGATTTTTTTCATTACTAAGGATTATCTGATGGAAAATCCGGGCTTAGTAAAAAAGATGAAGAAACAGGGGCATATGGTGGGAAACCATACTTGCAACCATCCCAGACTGGCAAAGTGCAGCAAGAAGAAAATTCGTGCAGAGGTACAGGGATTGGAGCAGTTAATGCTACAGAAAACAGGATATACCATGGATAAATTCATTCGCCCACCAGAGGGAAACTATAGCATAAAGGCACTGCGTACTTTGCAGGAAATGGGATATACCACTATTTTATGGAGCTTGGCATGGTATGACTATATAGAAAATGACCAACCCTCTGTGGAAACCGTAGTATCTAAATTTAAGACATACCACCATAAGGGAATGATACCGCTTATCCATGTAATATCCAGTGCGGATACCAAGGCGTTGCCACAAATTATTCGCTATATGCGGTCAAAAGGTTATCAATTCGGAACAGTAGATATGCTCAAATGAGCACAGCGGCGGTCATGCCTGCACGAACCGACATTGTGCGAATGCCACACATCGAGACGTTAGTCGAGATGATCAAATCTCTTGCATCAAACTTTCTTTCGTGGTAAAATGTTAAAGTTAGTGTGCAGGCGAGTGCCGAGACTTCTGAAAAGAGGATCCACACGGGTCCTTTTTTCAGTTGTTTCGGATATGCCTGCATAAGCGGAGGATACAATAGCGCTGTAATGTATTCTGCCGTAGAAGAGAAAAGTAGATACAGCGCAGAAAAGAGGTGCGTATGGCAGTAAAATCCTATTCAATGGAACTGGCAGGCAAGACCCTGACCATGGATGTAGGACGAGTTGCAAAACAGGCAAATGGTGCGGTTTTGATGCATTACGGTGAAACAACTGTATTGTGTACCGCTACGGCTTCTGAGAAGCCAAGAGAGGGGATTGACTTTTTCCCATTATCCGTAGAATTTGAAGAAAAGATGTATTCTGTAGGTAAGATTCCGGGAGGCTTTAACAAGCGAGAAGGAAAGGCTTCCGAAAATGCAGTGTTGACGGCGCGTGTAATTGACCGTCCAATGCGTCCGCTGTTTCCAAAGGACTACCGCAATGATTGTTCTCTGAACAATCTGGTGTTATCTGTGGATCCAGAATGTCGTCCGGAATTGGTGGCAATGATTGGTTCCGCTGTGGCAACCAGTATTTCTGATATTCCTTTTGCCGGACCATGTGCAACAACGCAGATGGGAATGATTGATGGTGAGTTCATTGTGAACCCAAGCCAGGAGCAGTGGAGAACAGGAGATCTTCGCCTGACGGTGGCATCTACGGCTGAAAAAGTCATTATGATTGAGGCAGGTGCTAATGAGCTTCCAGAGGATAAAATGATTGAGGCAATTTATCGTTGTCATGAAGTGAACCAGAGCATTATTGCCCTGATTGACCAGATGGTAGCAGAGATTGGTAAGCCGAAGCATGAGTATACCAGTTGTGCCATTCCGGAAGAAATGTTTGACGCAATCAAGCAGATTGTACCGCCAGCTGAGATGGAGGTTGCAGTTTTCTCTGATGACAAGCAGACCCGTGAAGATAATGTCCGTAAGGTAACAGAAAAGCTTGCAGAGGCCTTTGCAGACAAAGAGGAATGGTTAGAAGTATTAGATGAAGCAGTATACCAGTATCAGAAAAAGACAGTCCGCAAGATGATTCTGAAGGATCAGAAGCGTCCTGATGGACGTGCTATTGATCAGATTCGTCCACTGGCAGCAGAGGTTGATTTGATACCGAGAGTGCATGGTTCTGCCATGTTTACCAGAGGACAGACTCAGATCTGTAATATTACCACATTGGCACCACTGTCCGAGAAACAGCGGATTGACGGCTTAGATGTGG
>CAYPEW010000064.1:0-7191 GCA_964409845.1 uncultured Jutongia sp. | reverse complement strand
AAACTGACAAGAGATATATTCATCATTATAATTTCCCGTCATATTCCGTTGGTGAGACCAAACCAAGCCGTGGACCAGGACGCCGTGAGATTGGTCATGGTGCATTGGCAGAAAAGGCTTTATTACCAGTTCTTCCAAGTGAAGAAGAATTCCCATATGCCATCCGCAGTGTCTCTGAGACCTTTGAGTCGAATGGTTCTACTTCTATGGCATCCACCTGTGCATCCTGCATGTCTCTGATGGCAGCCGGAGTGCCAATTAAAAAGATGGTGGCAGGTATTTCCTGTGGTCTGGTAACCGGCGATACCGATGACGATTTTATTCTCTTGACAGATATTCAGGGATTAGAGGATTTCTTCGGTGATATGGACTTCAAAGTAACTGGTACTACAGAGGGTATTACAGCGATCCAGATGGATATCAAGATTCATGGATTGACTCGTCCGATTGTGGAGGGGGCTATTGCAAGATGTCGTGAAGCCAGATTATTCATTATGGATACCTGTATGAAACCAGCCATTAGCGAGCCTCGTGAGACAGTGGGCAAATATGCACCAAAGATTATTCAGATGCAGATTGATCCGCAGAAGATCGGTGATGTGGTAGGACAGCGTGGTAAGACCATCAATACTCTGATTGAGAGAACTGGTGTTAAGATTGATATTTCGGATGACGGTGCCGTATCTGTCTGCGGAGAGGATGAGGCAATGATGCAGGAAGCACTTCGCCTGATTGACATTATCGTGACCGATTACTATGAAGGACAGATTTTAGAAGGTGAAGTGGTCAGCATTAAAGAATTCGGTGCATTCATTGAATTTGCGCCTGGAAAAGAAGGCATGGTGCATATTTCTAAGATTGCCAGAGAGAGAATTAATCATGTAGAGGATGTTCTGACTCTGGGTGATCATGTGAAGGTGGTTTGTCTGGGTAAAGATAAGATGGGCAGAACCAGCTTCAGTATTAAGGACGTAAAGAGTTGAAGTATCACTAAGCTCAACAGATATTTCGCTAAGTGATACTAAGTCAACTCTGGAAGAAATTCGCAACAGCAAAAATGTTGTTGCAGATTTCTTCGTATCGAATGCCTATAGATTAATTTAATGATGGATTATGGTATTGCTCGTGTGAATCTTTACTTCGTCATAGTTAGCGGAATGATTCGTGATTGCTTTCCGCTGATTTACATAAAAAAAGAGAATTCGTACAAAATAAAAGTATGGATTCTCTTTTTTTCGTTTTTTTTATTGACTGGTAAGGCAAATATGTTGGTTATTTTGTATTTGTTATGTTGACATGATAGGAAAAATTATGTTTTACCGTATCAATTAGGAGGTGCAGATGGAGTCATTAAAGGAATATGGCATGATGTTACTAAAAGATGAAGAAACAGGACACCGGATTCAGATGGTATCAATTATTGGAGAGATTGAAGGACATGAAAGTGCTGGGGGGCAAACGAAAACCACGAAATATGAGCATATGCTTCCTTTGCTGGTGGCGATGGAAGAGGACACAGAGATTGACGGAATCCTTTTCCTAATTAACACGGTGGGCGGGGATGTGTCCTGTGGACTGGCTCTGGCAGAGATGATCGCCGGACTGACCAAACCGACGGCAGCATTGGTGGTAGGGGATAGTCATTCCATTGGTGTTCCCTTGTCGGTAGCAGCGGATTATACGGTCATTGCTCCATCTGCCACAGTGATTATCCATCCGGTCAGGATGAGTGGAATGGTATTGGGGGCGCCACAGACTTATGAATATTTCAAACTGGTACAGGAGAGGATTACTGGTTTCATTGCTGGTCATTCGAATGTTAGTGAGGAACAGATTGAGGAGTGGATGGTGGCACCGGGGATTTTATCTAGGGATCTGGGAACGATCTTGGTGGGCAAACAGGCAGTGGAGGCAGGCCTATTCCAATGTACTGGAGGTATTACCCAGGCATTGGCAGAATTGCACCAGAGAATTGATAGAATGGAGAGTGATTAAATGGCGGGAAACAATAATTTTTTGAAGTGATCTCATTGTTTTAGCTTAAGAGGATACAGTTTTTTGCAAAAAACAGCTTGCATTCTTTTTTTTATTGTATTACCATAGCTAATGCGGCACTTATGAGAGAGCCATATAATAGTCATAATGATATTTCTTAAAATACCATTATGATACAATGAACACAGCAGCGGTTGTGTTAGTACGAATCGACATTGTGCGAATGCCACATTGAGACGTTAGTCGAGAGAATATAATGATAAAACAGGAGAGAAAAGAGGAGAGAACATTGAAAGACAAGTCATTAGAAGTGTTTCGTGATGCACCGGTACCGAAAGCGGTCATCAGTAATATTATACCATCCATTGTCAGCATGATTATGGTATTGTTATACAACCTGGCGGATACTTTTTTTATTGGGCAGACCAAGAACGCCTACATGGTAGCAGCAGTATCGGTGGCAACACCGGTCTTTTTAATCTTCATGGCGATTGGTATGCTGTTTGGAATCGGTGGAACTTCCCTGATCTCCCGTATGCTTGGGGAAGGCAGGGAGGAGAAGGCAAAACAGATATCAGCATTTTGTTTCTGGACGGGTGCAGTTATCGGTGTCTGTGCCGGTGTGCTGATCTGGGTCTGCGCCGAACCGGTAAGTATGATGGTAGGTGCCAGCGAGGATACGGTGGGTTATGCAAAACAGTATCTGACTATTTTGTCTGTAGCAATTCCTTTCTTGATTATCGGCAATATGTTCAGCAATATTATTCGTGCGGAGGGGCATGCTAAGACTGCCATGACTGGTATGATTATCGGTAATGTAATGAATATTGTCCTGGATCCGATCATGATTCTGGGATTACATATGGGAGTAGCCGGAGCTGCATGGGCAACGGTGGCGGGAAATGTGTTTTCTGCAATCTTTTATATTGTTCATCTGACGTCTAAACGTTCCATGTTATCGCTTCGGCTGAGAGATTATCGGGCAAGAGATGGTATTGTTACAGGGGTGCTGGCTATCGGTATTCCAGCTTCCCTCAACAGTGTTTTGATGAGTGTGTCCAACATTATAATCAATAAAGTGATGACTCGGTATGGCGATATGGCAGTGGCAGGTCTGGGTGTTGCCATGAAGGTCAATATGATTGTGGTCATGCTGTTAATTGGTCTGGGAACCGGAATCCAGCCTTTGCTGGGTTACTGCTATGGAGCACGGAACCGGAAACGTTATATTGCTGTTCTGAAATTTTCCCTGGGATTGGCATTCTGCCTGAGCATGATTATGACAGTAATCTGCTATCTGGGAGCCGGTCCGTTGGTTACAGCGTTTCTGGATAATAAAGATGCATTCCAGTATGGCATGTCTTTTTCACGGACCTATATCTTATCTGGTCCGATTATTGGTATTTTGTTTGTACTGATTAATGCAATTCAGTCCACTGGTGCAGCATTGCCTTCCCTGATTTTGTCCATCAGTCGTCAAGGATTGTTATTTCTGCCGATTTTGGCAGTATTCAGTCATATTTTTGATTCGCCCAATTTGATTGCGGGGGCACAGCCATTAACAGATTATTTGTCTGCTACCTTGGCATTTGTACTGTTCCTGCTTACTTATCGCCGTTATTTCCGAGATTTCCCGGAGACAGAGGAATGAGTGTCTTGCTCTGTTACGCTTGCCTGGTAAGTTATAGGGAAAGGAAGATGAGGACTTGCCTTGATGATAAAAAAATACAAATTAAGTTTTGATATTTGGGGACTGCTATTGTTCTTGATTATTATGATACCTAATTTCATCTGGTTTGCCATTCCTGCGCCCAATGATGTGTTAAGAGGAAATTTCGTGACAGGGATATTTGATACGATAGCATCTATATGCCAGGTATTTATGTTTATTGCACTTTGTTTCCTGGTATATCGAAAACGAAGCAAATTGAGAATTACACCACTAATGATAGCTGTGATAATTTGTTGTTTGTTATATTTTGCAGCTTGGATTTGTTATTTTGGTGGTATAGTGAACATGTTTATCATATTGGGATTGACTATTTTCCCCTGTTTGGCATTTCTGTTTTTTGCCATTAATAGAAAGAATTTGGTAGCAGTTGTTCCAATTTCTATTTTTACAGTCTGTCATTTGATATTCGGAGTCGTAAATTTTATTCTGTAATATCCTTTCAGGTATTTTTTGACAAATGTACATAAATATGCTACAAAAGAAAGTGTGTAAGAAACTCTAAAATCGACGATGCACGTGTGGGTGACATCTAAGCGTTGCATAGCAACGCAAAAAGAGTTAAATAGTTTGCTTTGCAAACTAATACACACTGGATAAGTGTTTGTGACAGTGTGCTGCCTGTGCAAACATGACTTATTATAGCAGTGCAGAAATGAGGAGAGACATGAAAGTAGCAAACTTAGTAGGATCCCGTTTTAAGGAGAAACCATCTGACTGTGTGATTGACAGCCATGCACTTATGATTCGTGGTGGCTATATGAAGTTTGTAGGAAACGGTATTTTTTCGGAGTTTCCCACATTGCGTCGTGTCACAGCCAAGATTGAACATATCATCCGTCAGGAAATGGATGCCATTGACGGACAGGAAGTATTGTTCCCCGTTACCTTGCCAGCAGATTTGTGGGAGGAGTCTGGACGGTATGAAAGCGTAGGAAATGAATTGCTTCGTTTTACCGACCGCAGTGGTTCCAAAATGGTGTTGGGGATGACCCACGAAGAAGCCGCTGTGCATTTGGTGCGGGAGTATGCCCAGACTTATACAAAATATCCTTTTATGATTTATCAGTTGCAGCGTAAATTCCGTGATGAGGCACGCCCAAGAGCCGGGATGATCCGTGTTCGGGAGTTCACCATGAAAGATGCCTATTCTTTCCATACTTCCCAGGAGGACTTGGAACGGTATTATGATGTGTGTTACAAGGCATATAACCGTATATTCCAGAGAGCTGGTGTTCCAGAGGTTATTACGGTGGCATCCGATTCCGGTATGATGGGAGGCAGCCTGTCCCATGAATATATGTTGTTGACACCAGTTGGGGAGGATTCCATTGTGATCTGTCAGGATTGCGATTACCGTGCCAATATGGAGGCAGCAGAAAATAAAGTGGAAAATAGTTCTTCTGGTCAGACAGAGGAATTACAGTGTATTGAGACGCCGGACTGCAAGACCATTGAGGATGTCTGTGCTTTTCTTCACAGTGATGTGGAAACTTCCTGCAAGGCAGTGGTTTATCAGAAGGCATCAGACGGACAGTATGTGGTTGCCTTTGTCCGTGGCGATTATGAAGTGAATGAAACAAAGCTGCGGAATCTGGTGGGAGAAGAAATATATCCGGCAGAAATTACCGAAGATGCCAGTCTGGTGGCAGGATACATAGGACCTTATGGAATTGCAGAGGATGTAGTATATTATTTGGATGTATCCCTGCAGGGGCTGGATAGCATAGTAGCCGGAGCCAATAAAGAGGGATACCATTATACCGGATTAAATTTGTCCAGAGATCTGGAGCAGGCAGAGTATGTGGATATCTCCAAGATCCAGGAAGGTGGGATTTGTCCATGCTGTGGTAAAAAGTCCATTCAGATTAAACGTGGTATCGAGGTGGGCAATATCTTTCAGCTGGGTACAAAATATACGAAAACCATGAACATGACCTATACGGATGAAAACGGAAAACAGCAGTATCCAATCATGGGTTGCTATGGAATTGGGGTAGGACGTCTGGCGGCATCCATTCTGGAAGCCCATCATGATGAGTATGGTCCAATCTGGCCAATCTCCATTGCGCCATGGGAGGTAGAGCTCTGTTGTCTACGTGCGGATGATGAGGAATGCAAAGCTAAAGCAGATGAATTATATCAGTCATTGCAGAGCCAGGGAATGGAAGTGATCTACGACGATAGAGAAGGTGTTCGTCCGGGAGCAATGTTCTCCGATGCAGATCTGATTGGGGCACCGATTCGTGTTGTTGTCAGTCCGAGAAATCTCAAGGAATCCTGTGTGGAGATTACCACTCGTGATAAGTCGGTCAAAGAGATGGTTCCAGTAGAGCAGGCAGAACAGTATGTACAGGATTTGAAGGCGAAGTTGTTTGCGGAGATTAATGCACAGGTAGAGGAGTATTAGAATCCTGTTGAAAGCACTGTTGTTACTGGTCACGGAATGAACAGTAACCTTGTGTGGAAATCAATTTGGAATAGAGAATCAGTAAAAGGGCATTTCATCTTTTAGTAGATGGATGCCCTTTTTATCATAATGAGGTCAATTTCGCAGTTTCTCCCCGAGAAAAGTCGGGAGATTTGCTCAGGACAAAACCATTCGGGGACTGAAGTCGAAGAAAACATACTTTATACGTGTGCGTGCATATAAAAATAATAGTGGAAAAAGATTATATGGCAAGTGGAGCAAAGTGAAAAAAGTAAAAATTAGATAAAAAAGTTTTTATGTGATAGAGAGCTAATAAATGGTAACAAGATAGAAATAATCATGGGGAAAAATGATTGCAAATATAGGGAGATTTCCTTATAATAGAAAAGCATAGAAGTTTGAGGTAGTTGAAACTTCACGGATTCAGAACAGACGTAGAGTGGGAGATACAATAGGTATCGTCCAGTACAGATTTTCCTTATACAGAGAAAACGGATGAACGGAAGATTCTTCAGAAAGAAAAATCCAGTCATAATACCAAACTGGATCAGCGTCAGGGAGAACTTCTCCGGTCACAGAAAAGAAAGGGCGTTATATTACTATGGACAGAAAAAAGAAAAAGGGTTTGGGAATCTTAGCGAAACTGATCTTAATGTGTGCTCTGCCGATTATTTGTGCAGATGTTATTTTGGCAGTTTATTCCATCAATGCACTGCAGAACGGGATGAAGGAAAAAGTAATGAAGGGACTGTCTCTTGTGTGTCAATCAGTTTCTGCGTCCTACGATGCGATCGATCCAGGTGAGTATCGTGTGAAGGGGTATCTGCTCTATAAAGGAGATTATAATGTTACCGCACATGAGGATATCATTGACAGCTATACATCGGGCGAGGATACGGACGTTACCCTCTTTTACGGGGATGTGAGGGTGGCCACTTCCCTGATTGATAAATCAGGAAACAGGATGCTTTGGACAAAAGCGCCCGATGTGGTTGTCGAGCGTGTATTGAAAGGCGGGAAGGAATACAGTACAGAC
>CAYPEW010000063.1:0-16582 GCA_964409845.1 uncultured Jutongia sp. | reverse complement strand
CCAATTCAATGATTTCCAATAGTGCAAGACAGCATATTTCTACTGCCAAGAATAAATTACTTACAGCAGAGGAACAGTATACTACACAGAAGAAAATCCAGCGTCCGTCGGATGATCCTACTATTGCGTCCCGTTCTTTGAAGTTTCGGACTACTGTAGCACAGTTGACACAGTATGTAACAAAAAATGTGGAGGATGCTTTGGACTGGATGGATACCACGGAAGGTGCCATGACTAATGTCAGTTCCTTGTTGACGGATATGAAAGGTGTTTTGAACGAAGGTGCCAATGGTCCGTTGGAGGCTGATCAGAGATTTTCCGTGCTGGCACAGGTTCGTCAGGCTGCCAATGCGATTTTTGAGAATGAGGCAAACTCTGACTATGCAGGACGTTATCTGTTTACGGGATATCGTACTGACACTTCTTTGTTGTTTCCGGCTAACACCGATACTTTGGAATACAAAATAACTCAGAAGTATGCTCCTTCCGACATTGCTTTAACCCGTTATGTCACTTCTGATATTGCATATAAAGATGGTGCATCCGAAGGGGAATATGCGGCAATGGAAACGAAGATTAACGAGTGTTACCGTGTCCAGCTGGCATATGATAATTGCTCCAAAGATCCCATTACCGGAGAAACTGATGCATTCAGCATTACATTAAAGTGGAAAGATGGAGATGATGAACAACAGAGAGATGTTCCTTTTCAGGCGATCACTCAGGAGGATTTTGATGCACTTAAACCGGAGGATTTTGCTGACCAGGATATAGCGTACTACATTTACGATTCTGGTGAAGTAGTGTTCAGCACAAAGGTATATGAAGAAATTCAGGCTAACGATGCGGAGATTTCCATTGACTACTCCAAGAAAGAATTTAACAAGAACGATATTCGTCCGGAAATGTACTTTCCATGTACCAGTTACAATACAGTTTCTATGAAGACAATAGACTATGCAGACCCGGATGGACAGGAAATTTCCTATGAAGTTAACACCCGTCAGAGTATTTCTGTTAACACTCAGGCGAAGGATGCCTTTAGTACCGATATATATCGTGTGTTGGATTATATTGAGAGAACGATACAGGGAGTAAAAGATGCAGAAAACCGTATTGCAGATGCAGAAAAGCGAATTGCCAATACGCCAGCTGATGATACAGAAACTCTGGCTGCCTTAAATAAACTCAAAGATTCTCTGGAAAACGAAAAAGAATTACGAGTTAGTGTTATGAACAGTGCTTTTGGTATGGGATTGACTATGGTGGATACCACAGCACAGGTGCTGGACGTAGCAGTGGCAGATCTGGGGGCAAAATACAACCGGACACAGCTGACTTACAATAAGCTGTTGGATAATAAAGTGATATCAGAGGAGCAGTTGTCCAATAACGAGGAGATGGATATTTCCGACGCTATTATTAATCTGACACAGGCAGATAACCTCTATCAGGCTTCTTTGTCTGCTACTGCCAAGATATTAGGTAATTCTTTGCTGAATTATATATGATACTAGGGTGCTAAACGTCCGGTGGACGTTTGTTAAGCACCGACCGAAGCGGAGCGTAGAAGCAGAAATTGCGGAGCAATATAGCAATCCGTAGTATCAATCAAATAAAATCTAAATTCCCGCAGCCTGCTGCACAGACAAGATGGATGTTTCGGCAGCTTGCTGTGGTTTTTTTGCCCTAAGAACTGTTTTATGGCAGGGAAAATGGGTGTCTGCGTTATATATATGCAGATTTTAGATATGGAACCGTAAATCGCAATATCAGAATGGAGGAATACATGAAAGTCAAGACAAGGTATTTTGGGGAGATTGAGATTGGTGAAGAAAAGATCATTCATTTTGAGGATGGTTTATTTGGTTTTGAGCAATATAAGGACTATACAATCATCTATGATGTGGAATCAGAGGGAGAACCTTTCTTCTCCTGGATGCAGTGTGTGACAGAGCAGTCTCTGGCGTTTCCGATTGTCAATCCGCTTAAAGTTGATAGTGAATATAATCCGGTGGTTGAAGATGAGTTACTGGCTGGATTGGGAGAGATGAAAGAAGAAGATCTGCTTGTATTTTTGTTAGCTACTGTGCCGCAAGATGTTAAGAAAACTTCTGTGAATATGAAAGCACCATTGGTTATTAATGCCGGAACCAGGCAGGGAATCCAGATTGTTGCGGAAAATGATGATTATGAAATTAAGCATTATCTGATTGTAAGTGAGTAAGAAATTCTAAAATCGACGATGCACATGTGGGTGCATCTAAGCGTTGGATAGCAAAATAAAAAGAATTACACCACACTGGAAGAATGTAGTAGCGTTCTTACCATCGGGTTCTGGAATATATTGATGCACAAACAGTGCAGGATTGGAGGAAACTATGCTGGCATTAGCACGAAAAGTAAATGAATCAATCGTGATTGGCAATGATGTGGAGGTTACGATTTTGGAGATCAAAGGAGATCAGATCAAGATCGGGGTTAATGCGCCAAAATCTGTGCCGATCTACCGGAAAGAACTGTATCTTCAAATTCAGGAAGAGAATAAACAGGCAGTGGCAGAAGTAGATCCTTCTACATTACAGGGATTATTTTCTGGAAAGAGTAAATAATTTGAAAAAAAATGCCGATAAAGCATATAACGAATCTATGTCACAGGAGGTGACAGAAGTTCCGTCATTAATAAAGAGCAACAAAAGTAAACATCACATGGAGGTGAGACGATGGAAATTAACAACATTAATGGGGCAGGCAGAGTACCGGACACTGTTGCGAAGGATATTGATATTACCGTTAATAAGAGTATATCAAAACCAGAGGCAGTTGAGAGAAATTCATTCGTCAGAACGGATCGGTCTTCTGCGCAGGGAGATACGGAGCAGAAGGATCCGGTGTTTGAGAAGAAAGATCCTACTGCTAGTTCAATTGAGTCCGCATTTTCTTCAGCCAATAGCAAGTTGTCAAAGACGCGATGTGAGTATTCTTATGATGAGGATACGAAACGTGTGTCGATTAAGGTATATGATAAAGATAGTGATGAATTGATACGGGAGGTTCCGCCAGAGGAATCCTTGGAAATGCTTCAGAGAATCTGGGAACTTGCCGGAATCATGGTAGATGAAAAGAGATAGGATAGTTGTGCCGCCAGTAGGCGACGGAATGGAGGGTTATTATGGCAATTAGAATGACAGGTTTGACTTCGGGTTTGGATACGGAATCAATTGTAGCTGCTTTGATGGAAGCACAGAAGGCTAAAAAGACAAAGGTAGAAAATAATAAAACCAAGCTGGAGTGGAAAAAAGATATCTGGACCAGTCTGAATAAAAAGTTATATTCTTTCTATACAGATTTTGCAGGAAAGATGCGTTTTCAGTCAAATTATATGACGAAAAAGGCGACTTCTTCTAATTCTTCCAAAGTAACCGCTACAGCGAGTACAAGTGCAGCAACAGGATCTTATACTGTAAAGGTAAATAAACTGGCAGCAGCGCAGAATGTAACCAGTGCGAAACTGGGTACATATCAGGTGACAGAAACAGATAAAGATGGAAATACAAAGCTTGTAGAGAAAAGTGTAACGGACTCCACAAAATTATCTGATCTGGGAATGACTGCAGATGGTTCATCTCAGATTGAGATTACCACCAAAAAGGGAACAACATCATTCATTGTCAACGAGAATTCAACAGTAAATGATTTTCTACAATCTATGAAGGATGCAGGTTTAAATGCTACCTTTGATGAGAAACAGGGAAGATTCTTTATTAGTTCCAAAGAGAGTGGCAAGGATCAGTCATTTACCATTACTACGAAGCAGTTGAATCTTAGCCAGAATATTGCGATGGCAGATGTGAAAGCTGCAGTTGGTTATGCAAATTTATCTGCAGCTCAGCAGAATACAGTGACACAGGCACTGGCAAAGATGCAGAACAGCACGGCAGATAACAAAGAGGAAACAGCGGTCAAGACAATAGAAGATATGTTAGATGCCCGTGAAAAATCTTTGTCAACTACGAAATATCGTGACGAGCTGACGACTTCCTACACAGATAAATATATTAAGCGCGAAATCAAGAAAGATGGAGACGGCAACAATGTGAAGGATGAAGACGGCAATGATGTTTATATTGAAACTTTGACAGATGAAGGTATTCAGGCTTTAAAGGATGCCAAGAAATATACAGAAACTGAGATTGATCCAAGCTGGGTACAGGAGGACATTGATAAAGCCAAAGAAGTTGACGATAAAAAGAACCTGACTGCTGTTAAGGCATTGATTAAGACTAATGTAGAGAAAGATCTGAAAACAGATGAATATAAGGATAAGATAGAAGCAGATGTGCAGGCTGCCAAAACCAGTAGAGGAGACTCTGTAAAGGATGCGGTAAACGCTTATTCCGCTACTGTTGCATCAGGAATTGCATCCGGTGATGGTACAGAGTTGCAGAAATTGGGGCTGGATAATATTACCGGAGCTAATGTATCAGAAACCAGTGCTGGTCAGGGAATGGTAGTAATTGCTGCCGAGGATTCTGAGATTGAATTGAATGGTGCTACTTTGACTGGCAGCAGTACTACTATGGAAGTAAATGGTCTGACATTAAATCTGACAGGTACCACTACAGAGGCAGTTACTTTGTCCGTAAGCAACGACACGCAGGGCGTGTATGATATGATCAAAGAATTTGTTAACCAGTACAATTCTATTCTGGCAGATTTAAATAAGTATTATAATGCTAGTTCTGCCAGAGGTTATGATCCTTTGACAGACGAACAAAAGGATTCTATGTCAGATTCAGAGATTGAAAAGTGGGAGACCAAGATTAAAGATTCTCTGCTTCGTAGGGATACTACATTGGAGGGATTGATTTCTACTATGCGGTCAACGATGACAGCTACTTCCATTACTGCATCCAATGGCAAGACTTATTCTTTGGCAAATCTGGGTATCACTACAGGTAAAGATTACAAGGAGTATGGTCTGCTGCATATCAAGGGGGATGAAGACGATACAGATTATGCTGATTCAACCAATACGTTGATGGAGTTATTGAATGAAGATCCATCTGTAGTAACGGAAGTATTATCGGGTATTACCACTAAACTCTACAATAATTTGCAGAAGAAGATGTCATCTACATCCTTGAGCAGTGCTTTAACATTCTATAATGACAAGGAAATTAATAAGCAGTTATCCCAGTATGATAAGGATATCGCAAAATGGGAATCAAAGCTGGCAGATATGGAAGATCGTTATTATAAGCAGTTTACAGCGATGGAGAAAGCGCTGGCTAGTCTTCAGTCTCAGCAGTCCTCTTTGGCAGGATATCTGGGTATGTAAAGGAAATGGAGAAAGAGAATGGCGATATATAATAAGGCAGCAATGCAATATCAAAAAAATGCAGTGCAGACAGCGTCTCCGGCAAAACTTACGCTAATGCTGTATGATGGTGCGGTAAAGTTTGCAAATTTGGCGCTTGATGGTATTAAAGAGGGAAATATTGAAAAAGCGCACAACAATATTATTAAGGTACAGAATATAATTGTGGAATTTCGAACCACTTTGGATATGAAGTATCCAGTTGCAAAGGATTTTGATGTAGTCTATGATTATATTTATCGTCGCCTGGTGGAGGCAAATATGAAAAAGGACCAGGCAATTATGGAGGAAGCGCTGAAATATATCAAAGAAATGCGTGACACTTGGAAAGAAGTTATGCGATTAAACAATGTTACCTAAAAATCATAGGAAGGCAGACCGGTTTATATCTATGAAAATAGTATATAGTCCGGTCTGTTAGAAGTTTGTCGGCAATTTGACAGATGGATGATAGAAAGAATGAGGATATTGGGATATGAGTACAGAAACAAATGTATATGTTAGTGCATTACAGGATTCCTTACATAAGAAAAAGGAAGTATTGCAGAAATTGTATAATCTGACCAAGGAGCAGAAGGAAGTATTAGAACAAGAGACAGTAGATATGGATCAATTTGAAAAGCTGATGGAGGCAAAGGATGAACAGATTAGCATATTAAACTCTTTGAATGCAGGCTTTGAATCCCTTTTTCAAAAGATAGAAAGCACTCTACTGGATCAGCGGCATCTGTATGAAAAACAAATTCGGCAGATGCAGGATAATATTCGGATAATTACGGATCTGGGAGTTCAGATTGAGAGTCTGGAGCATCAGAACAGGGATGTATTTCAGGCATATCTGGTAAAAGAGCGCAAAGAAATACAGGCAGGACGTGCCAGCAGCCGGACAGCGGTATCTTATTATCAAAATATGCCGAATCAGCATCATGAGTGGCAAACTTATTTTATGGATCAAAAGCAGTGATTCAGTTAAAAATGGAAAAGACTCCCTTTTAAAACAAAAAAATTTTAAGAAAGGGGTTAAGGATTCGAAAGAATCTCCGATATATATAACAGGTAAAACATTACCAACATATCCTTTGAATTGATACGTACGGGTTGATAGGAAGAGGATGTAACAATTATTTATCACCGTTGGCAAGGATGCTGACGTAATTTCAAGGAGGAATTGTTATGATAGTACAACACAATATGACAGCGTTAACCGCAAACAGACAGTTAGCAATCACAAATACTAATCTGTCAAAGAGCACAGAGAAATTATCTTCAGGATACAGAGTTAACCGTGCAGCAGATGATGCAGCTGGTTTAACAATTTCTGAGAAGATGCGTGGACAGATCCGTGGTCTGAACCAGGCTTCTACCAATGCTGAAGATGGTACATCTTTAATTCAGACAGCTGAAGGTGCTTTGGCTGAGATGCATTCTGTTATCCAGAGAATGCGTGAGCTGGCAGTTCAGGCTTCTAACGATACTTACGTTACAGCTGACCGTGCAGCTATCGCAGCAGAGCTTCGTGCACTGACATCTGAGATTGATCGTATTTCTTCTCAGACAGAGTTCAACACGATGACACTGTTATCTGGTGGATTCACAGGTAAGGTTCTGCAGGTTGGTGCTAACGCAAAACAGATGATTACATTTGGTATCTCTGCAATGAGCTCTTCTGCATTAGGTATTGGCGATGAAGCAGTTGCACAGATCGTATCTAACCCAGCAGCTGGTTCAGGTGCTAATGTAACAGGTGTAATCTCTATCATCAACAGTGCTTTGACAAAGATTTCTTTACAGAGATCTGCACTGGGTGCTATCCAGAACAGATTAGAGCATACAATTGCTAATGCGGATAACACAGCTGAGAACTTACAGGCAGCTGAGAGCCGTATTCGTGACCTGGATATGGCTGATGAGATGGTTAAGTACTCTAAGAGTTCTATCCTTCAGCAGGCTGGTCAGTCTATGCTGGCTCAGGCAAACCAGGCTACACAGGGTGTTCTGTCATTACTTGGCTAATAATCATTGGATTATCAAGGATCGATATGGGGTCTGCTTTCTGGCAGGCCCTGTATTAGCTTAAGAGGAAATAATGAATTATCATGGTACAGTCGAGAGTGCAAGCGACTGATTTTTGTTTTCCTTATTTGGAACAGGAGGAATATATGGAGAATATGAAGCAACAGGTGGAACAGAATATTTCGGAGATAGATGCGGTGGTAGAACTGTTTTACCAGCAAAAAACCCAGGAGGCTTATAATCAATTAGATTCTGTCTTAGGGAATTTAATGACGATAGTGGGAGGATTAATGCAATATCAGCAGGAACAGGAAAATGTTGATATTGATGTGAATGCATTGACAGAGGCATTGAAAGAAGCTCTGTCAGCCATGGAAGAAAGAGATGCTATTTTGGTGGCAGATGTTTTGAAGTATGAGTTAATTGAGAAATTAGAAGCGATATCAGCTGTGTTATCATAAAGGTTATTGATGGGAGAAAAAAATGGACCGCTACCAGAGGAATATGGATTTGTTACAGGAGAATCGCCCTAAACTATATGATTTGTATAGGGAGGCGATGGAAAATATGGATAGACGATATCCTTGTGATGAGATTTCCATTCAGACAGCGAAGGATGGAAATCCAGTGTTATATGTCAGCAGAGACGGGAATTCTGTTCGCTTAAATAGTCCATACCGTCCCTTGCAGGAGGCAGAACGTTGGGCTTCGCAGTTTTCTGGCGACAATATTCTGGTTAATGCGATGTTATTTGGTCTGGGGAATGGTATGTTTGCCCAGGCATTATTGCGAAAATTACAGAAAGATGCCAAATTATTTCTCTGTGAACCTAATCTGGATATTTTCCATACGGCAATGCAGGAGATCGATTTGGAGGAAATAATTACTGATCCTAGAGTTCTGCTTTGCTTTGAGGATATTAACCCAGGTGAGTTTTATGATTTGCTGCGAGAAAATACCCATTGGACCAATCTGGATACGCAGATTGTATGTCATCATACCGGGTATGAAGTGCTGTTTCCGGAGGCATATCGGGATTTTTTGGTATCCATAAAAAAGACAGATGGAATGGCGCAGGTTAATAAAGATACGCAGGCGCATTTTGCGAAGAAAGTAGTTCCAAATATTATAAAAAATATGATTTTTTTGCGGGATGGTCGGTTGATTAGTGATTATATGGATGTCATTCCCAAAGATATTCCGGCAATTATTGTAGCAGCGGGACCTTCTTTGGATCGAAATATAGAGGAATTAAAGCGTGCAAAAGGCAGATCATTTATCATTGCGGTAGATACAGCGATGCGTCATCTGGTCAAACATGAAATTATGCCAGACGCTATGGTTACTCTGGATGCAAAGAAACCATTAGAATATATGAATATTGAGGAAATTCGGGATATACCGCTATTTTGTATCTTGGAGTCTCGTCATGAAATTATGGAATACCATACTGGAATTAAGATTTGGTTTCAGGGAGGAAGCTTTCTGGATAAATTAATTAAACCATATGGGAAGGAGTTTTTGCCATATCAGCCAGGTGGTTCGGTGGCCACTGCTGCCTTTGCTATCTGTGCTGCATTAGAGTTTGAGAAAATCGTGTTTGTGGGGCAGGATCTGGCTTATCAGGGGGATGTTACCCATGCTGGAGGGGCAGTATCGCATGTATTAAATGAAGAACATGGGATTAAAATGATAGATGGTATTGATGGACAACCAGTGAAATCCCGACACGACTGGATCATATATCTGGATTGGTTTGAAGAAGCGATTCAGGTAATTAAAGACCGTACAGAAGTGATTGATGCCACAGAGGGTGGCGCAATGATCCACGGATCTGAAATTATGACTTTAGCAGAAGTTATAGACCGGTATTGTAGTAAAGAAATTGATATGAGTAGTATTATGCAGGGAGTTCCACCTATGTTTACACCAGAGGAATATGTTCTGGTTAGCAAGGAGCTACATGGATATGCAGAGCAGTTAAAGGATATGGAGAGAGATGCAAAAAAAGCGTCAGAAAACTGTGAGGAAGCTCTGCAGTTGTTAAAAAAGAATACTGGTCATAAGAAACAGGATAAGCTGCATAAGAAAGTATTAAATGCAGTGTCACGTATCAGTGAATATATGGTTTATGAGATTGTAGATATTTATATTTCCAGCTTGTCCAATAAATACCTGTCAGGAGTATTTGTAGTATCTGATGATAGTCATCAGGATGCAATAAGCATGTATTATAGTTCACAAATGATTTTTCAGGGAATTGTGGATGCAATACAGGAGGTATCTCCAGTGTTAGAAGAAATGCTGGATCAATTACCTTAGCAGCTAGTGAAAAAAGGATCGTATGGAAAATGGCAGTTGTCCTGCGATCCTTTTTTGTTCTGTTATTTGTTGTGTAAATATTAAATGAGGGAATAATTATATGAACATATTGTATATTATCGGAAAATCTCAATACGACTCAACGGCAATGTTCATGCTGGAAATGGCAGAACAGATGCGAACAGCTGGGTGGAAGGTAGATTTATTGGATGGCAGAAGAGAAGATGGATATGAGCAGCAACGGCAACAAGCCATCCAGAATAAATATGACGTGATTTTTACAGTGAACGGAATGCTTTTGGAAGAGGATTCTATTCTGGGGAGAGAATTATTACAGAACAAAGATGTGATTTATTGTACCTATCTGATGGATCATCCTCTCATTCATTATCAGAGACTGGCAACATTCTATCCAACGGTATTTGTTTTGTCTCCGGATCGATGTCATACGGCGTATACTGACCGATATTTATCCAATATCTGGGGAACTGCCTTTTTACCCCATGCTGGCTGCAGATATCCGGGAGACAGTCTGCCCTATCAGGATAGAACGATAGACCTGTCATTTATGGGGTCCTATCTTTCACCAGAACAGATTCGGGCACAATTCAAACAGTATCCAGAGGAAATGAACCTGTTACTGGAAACAACTGCTGATATTTTGGTGAAGGAACCGGAACGAACATTGGAAGACGCGGTTTTGGCGTGTTTTGCACAATATGGGCTTACGTTGCAGGATAGTGAAATACCTGCCGTGCTGGCAGAGTTTCGGATTGTTGATCGTTATATCCGCAGTTATTATAGGGATGCAGTGATTTCTACATTGGTAGATGCCGGAATCTGTGTGGATGTGTATGGAGACGGTTGGGAACAGTTTGTCACAGAGGCAAAGGATTGTTTGCGGGTTCATCCAGCAGTATCCTACGAGGAGTCTCTGGCAGTGATAGCGGATTCCAAAATAGCATTGAATATTATGCCATGGTTTAAAGACGGTTCCCATGACAGGGTGTTTACTGCCATGCTGAATGGGGCAATCTGTCTGACCGATGGCAGTGCTTATCTGGAGGAAGAGTTACGGGAGACCGAGAATGTATATTTTTATTCCCTAAAAGGATTGAAGTATCTGCCTGCCAAGATACGCAGGATATTGTCTGATCCAGAACAGGGGGCAGCTGTGGCAGCAGCAGGCAGGAAACTGGCACAGGAGAAACATACATGGGCACATCGTGCAGAGGAAGTGATGGATTATCTGGAGCAGCTGGTGTCTATGCAGATGTCATCCATAGATGATTCCGATTTGGTTCGTCACTTCTATCAGGAAGTGATAGCACCTAACTGTGTCTTCATGCAGGAGCTGTCTGGAATAATACAGTATCTGCGTTGTCAGGATTATTTTCATGCTATGAAGAGGACTGCTTTTGTGCTGGATCGTTTAAGTGAAGTGATTCCTGCTTATATTCAGTGGAAAGACATGATGAATAGTGGAGGACCTCTGTTTGAGGAAGAAGCGTTATTATCTACCATGCAGGAGATTCTGGATGCCCAGCAGAGAAAAGAATATGTATGGCTGGCAGATCTTCTTGCCTTGAAACTCATGCCTTTGATACGGCAGATGCAGGAATATTATGCCGGGATAGCACCGGAAATAGAAACCGGAGCAGAGGAGTATCGGATGGAATTAACTTCCAGTGGGGCATATACCTTGGCAGTTCAGAGGGATATCGAATGGCAATATCTGCATACCAATGATAATCCTTATGAAGAAGGCAGGATACTGGCACAGAGTTGGTTTGACGGCGAACATTATGAATATATTGTTTATGGTCTGGGATTGGGATATCATATTCAGGCTTTGCTGGATATGGATATTGCTATTACCGTTACGGTGTTGGAAGCGGACCAGACGATTGTGTCGTTAGCAGAGAAATATGGTGCGCTACAGTCCCTGCAGCAGTCTGGACGTGTCAAACTGCTTGCAGATCCGGATGGAAGTACACTGGTACAGGCGGTAACAGATATGCAGGATACACAGCGTTTTGTTATCCATTATCCGTCGCTGGGGCAGATAGCCAATCTGGATCTCCGGGAGCAGTTAGAAGATTATTTTATTGAATACAGTTCTGCCCAGGTTCAGCTGCCGCGTATGACAGGAAATTTTATCCGAAATAGGGAGTATTTTGAAAAAGAGGTAACTGAATTACGAGATCAATTTGCCCGGAAGACAGTATATATTGTGGCTGCAGGACCATCTCTGGACCGCAATATGCAGGAGCTGGGAAATGTTGGAGAGGATGGCGTGATACTGGCTACTGGAACGGTGTTTAAGAAACTGTTGACAGCAGGTATCCATCCAGATTATGTTATTATTACTGATGCGGGAGAACCGACTTATGTGCAGACAGAGGGATTACAGGAGACAGATGTACCGCTATTATATCTCTCTACCGTCTATTATCAGATTCCGGCAGAGTATCCGGGAGAGAAGTATGTGATTTTACAGCAGGACTATGAAAAAAGTGAAGCCTATGCACAGGAATACGGTTATGAGATATATGCATCCGGCGGTTCTGTTACCACGACTGCATTGGAGCTGGGAATCCGCCTGGGAGCGGCAGAGATTGTGTTTGTCGGTGCGGATCTGGCATATACAGATGGCAGAAATCATGCTGCAGATACGGCATATGCAAGAGCTGTGGAGAATGATACCTCATGCAGGGTGGAGGATATTCATGGTGGACAGGTTATGACGGCAAAGAATCTTAATATTTACCGCAAATGGATAGAAAAAAGGATAGCACAGGCGCAGTCTTCCGGAATCCGTTTTATTGATGCAACTGAAGGTGGTGCACGGATTCATGGGACAGAGCTGGCGCAATTAAAAGATGTGGCAGCAGGGAAACTACCATAAATGGGTTATAAGTATGGAATATGGGGATTGATATGGCGAAGGAATATACATTAGACATACAGGGACAGCCAACGAGATATAGTGACCAGGTACGTGATATCCGGATGTATTTTGCGGAACCGGAGACAGAGGAATGTAATGGAATATTGTTATTGATTGCAGGATATGGCGGACATGGTATGTCTCGTGTGTATCAGAAGATGCGCAGGCTTTTTGCGGATCAATATCATTTCTTCACGGTACAATGTGATTATCTGGGATATCGTTATATGCAGACGGATCATCATCTGACTGTGACAGAGGATATGCTTCGTCAGGTGCTGTCTCCCCGGGAATTTCACAGCCTTAGGAGAAACTATGCTGCCAATCAGCATCTCTTATCGGGGAAGGTTTTGTCCGGTTATATTTCTCTGGAGGAAAGCGCAGAGGATTTTAACGAAATGGGACTGGGGCAGGCAATGGACAATCTGGTAGCAGTGAAAGTGCTGCTGGATATCCTGCAGGAAAATGGCATGGAATATAATCGAAACCGGGTGTATATCTACGGACAATCTCATGGTGCCTATCTGGCATATCTGTGTAATATCCTGGCACCGGGTTTGTTTACCGGAATCATTGATAATAGTGCCTATCTGCTGCCCTATTATCTGGAACATGACCGGGAAGTTACGAAAGTGGGCGATATCTTTACACTGCAGAAATGGTATCATTATCTAATTGCCGATCAGAACTGGGATTCCGGAAGTTATGATCTGAGGGAATTATATGCCGGTTATCAGGGGAAGGCTCAGATAATTGTCTATCATGGGGAAGAAGATGAAATGATTCCAATTGAGGAGAAAAAAGCTTTTCTGGAGACATTGCCACGGGTTTCCCTGCATGTGGTAACAAAAGATATGGTGGATGGAGTGGTCTTCCGTTCAGCAGGACATTCTTTGGATGCTGATTTATTAAAAGTATTTGAGAGGGCAGTAGAAGAATTGGATAGAGCAAATGAGGCAGAGATGGTGGCAGCAGATAGTGCAGCAATGGTGTTAGAGAAACAGGATTTGACAGACGGCTCAGAAGCCGAGGGGAGACAGCAGGTATTTCAGAATTATTCGTTCCAGACAAAACGTTATTGTTATGAGGTAAAATGGGATAACGGAGTACCATTGTTATATTGTATGGAACCATAGGTTTTGTACATTATTGTATCGGTAATTGAAAGGACATGAATTTTCGATTTGTTGTACTGGGATAAATGAAGCAGGGAGGTTAGGAAGATGAGTATGTATGACGATTTGAAGGGATTTGTTGGTTTTGTACAGCAATATGAGAATGTTTGCCTTCCAAATTTAGATGAATTTAATCAAGGCGTATTGGATTATCATGAAAAAATATTGGATATGCGCTTTTTATCAGAAGAGGAGAAAAAAGAACACTTCCGTTATCTGATAGAGCATGTGGATCACTTCCAGGAATTATTGCAGATCTATATTTACTCTGTTTTGGCGTATTTCTTCGAGGGCGGACCTTATGTAGAGCGGATTTTGGAATTAAGCGAAAATAATCCTGTACTCTTAGAAGAAAATCGGTATTTTATCTATAATCAGATAGAGATGTATGCCTTTCGATGGGAAAAACCATTACGTAGTGAAACTGCATGGAAACTTCGCATGATGTATCGGGAAATATATCACTCTTATCAGAAACAATTGGGGATTACGCCCAGGGTTGTGCCATTGGAGAAGAGGAATAAAGGAATAGTGGTCTTTTTGATCAGTCAATATCTCAATGAAACGCATGGACCTACAAAAACCATATTAGACCGTTGTGAAGTGATTGCCGAAAAAATGAAGGCAACTCCTGTGATTATGAATACGATGGAACTGGGCAGCAGGTCGGGTTATATTCCTTATTTTCAGCCGTTATTTGGAAATTATCTGGAGTCCCTGCAGAATGTCAGAAAAGTGACCTATCATGGCCGGGAATTCCCTTATATCCAATATAGTGAGGGAATGCCAAATCTACCAGAGATGGCTGGCATGTTGCAGACAATAGGTCAGCTGAATCCATATTGCATCATTCAGATTGGTGGGAGCAGTATTTGTGCCGATTTATGCAGTAATTTCTATCCGGTTATTACGGTAGGGACAGTTCCGTCTTCCATTATGACGTCAGAGGGGCAGTTCTTACTGAAGGGAAGTCCGATTACGGATGACGACAGGGAATATATCCGGAAATTGGGCTTTTCGGATAATTATTTACAATATTGTCTGTTTACCTCATCCTTTAATAAACAGACCAATCATTTTAGCCGGGAACAGTTTGGAATACCGGAGAAAGCTTTTACTGCAATTATTGTAGGAGTCAGATTGGATTACGAAATAAATGATTCTTTTATTGAGGGAGTATTGCTTCCGATTATGGAGCAGGGAATTATGCCTGTTTTTGTAGGATTTTTTGATAATTATCAAAAATATACAGAGCGCTATCCGTTGTTGCGGGAGAAATCCATCTTTGTCGGTTCCATCAAAGATATTCTGGCGATGAATGAACTCTGTGATATCTACGTGAATCCGAATAGAAGTGGAGGAGGTACTTCGGTGGTGGAAGCTATGGCGAAAAAATTGCCGCCGGTATCCTTAGATCATGGAGATGTTGCTCTGGGAGCAGGGCAAGAATTTTGTGTCAGCAGCTATGCAGAAATGGTAGATCGCATTTTTCGGCTTCGGAGTGATACAGCATATTATGCGGAGATGTCAGAGAAGGCATATGAACGTATGAAATATGTTACAAACAGCCAGGAGATTTTCTGGGAGACATTTCAGAGGATAGAAAAACTGCCGGAGTTCCAGTAAATAGATATTTTGTACGGCATATCGCAGTATGTGAGAAGGAAAAGAGGTTAAGATGGAGGAAAAAATCAGTATAATTATTCCGTGTTATAATGTAGAAGGGGTAGTAGATCGTTGTTTGAATTCAATTGTTAATCAAAGTATCGGTTTACAATGTTTAGAAATCATCCTCGTCAACGATGCATCAACCGACCGTACATATGATAAGTTATGCGAGTGGGAGCAGAGATATCCGGAGAATATCATGGTCATTAATTGTCAGGAAAATGGGAAGCAGGGGACTGCCCGGAATATTGGTTTATCGTATGCTACCGGACAATATATCGGTTTCGTAGATTCCGATGACTGGATAGAGGATACCATGTATGAGATATTGTATCAGGCAATTATCGAATATGATTGTGAGGTGTCATCTATTCTATTTCAACGGGAAACCGAGACGGGAGAGATTGTCCGGATGGCGCAGAATTATCAGTTCAATAAACGGCGTGTGATATCATCAGTGGAAGAAAGAAAACAGTTTTTGACCAAAGGGGGAAGTCTGCCGGGAGGGGTATATACAAAATTATACCGAAGAGATTTTGTGGAAAAACATCATTTATATTTTCCGGAGAATTTGTTCTATGAAGATAATTTCTGGGGTGGACTGGTGGGATATCATCTGACTTCCTTTGTGGTCATTGACAAGATACAATATCATTATATAATTGCGGAGGATTCTACAACAGCTGGCGGCAGTGCCAGACATATGGATCGCCTGAAGGTGGATGTAATGTTAGTGGAGGAGTTACGCAATCGTGGGTTCTGGAAAGACTATCATGATGAAATGGAACGCAGATTTTTGAAATCTTATTGGTGTATGATGGTCAAAAGAATGATATTGCAGTTTCCGGTTTTTCCATATGAGATGCTGAACGTTATGCGTAATACTGTGAAAACATTGTTTCCGGATTATTTAAAAAATCCCTACATCTCAACTTTTAGTGCGGACGAGAAAATTTTTCTGGGCTTAGTTGATTATGAACTCAGTAAAGAGGAGATGGATCAGGTGATAAAGGAGTATCGGGAAGTGTTTGCGGAGGCAGCAGCCAAGGCATATCAATAACAGGGAAGAATAGT
>CAYPEW010000062.1:0-17680 GCA_964409845.1 uncultured Jutongia sp. | reverse complement strand
GTGCTCTACGCTCCGCTCCGGTCGGTGCAAAACCGAGGTCCACTGGACCTCGTGCTCTACGCTCCGCTCCGGTCGGTGCAAAACCGAGGTCCACTGGACCTCGTGCACCCCTTCTTCCGCTCGAGATGGGTGACATATCAATCAAACAGCGCTGCCTCCTGAAGCACCAGATTTGCATTTTCCCTCCAGATCCTCGGAAATTCTGAGATTGGTCCCGGGCAGGCATTTCTGCCAATTTCCAGTGTAATGCTAGGCAGTCCCAGGTCACACATAACATATTCCCGCAAACCACCACCGCTGCCAGTTTGTCCGCCACCACTGGCACGGGAATATCCAGTGATCTCTCTGGCAGTCTGATACATCCGTTCAGTACCAATAGCCGCATTGGCAGATCTCGCCCCCAGACTGCTTCCGTAAATAATTGATCCCATGGCATGATAATTAACGACTGCTTTTAGATTATTTCCTTTAAGGGTTTTGATTCTCCTGACAATCGCAGCAGCCTCTTTGGAATTAGCCGCTCTGATGCCACTATATCCCTGACTGCCAGCTTCACCCTTTACCTGAAACTGGTATGGAAAATTATCGTTCAGATCCACTCCTCTGGCATTTGCTTTCCACCGCGTTGTGTTAACGCCCTTACTGATCTTTTTTAATTTTTTGCGCAGTTTCTTGCTGTGGATCTGAGAAATCCCCTGCTGAGATATGGTCACACCATCTGGGTTCGCCATAGGAATATAACGAATACAAACACGATTCAAAATAGCACTGACTTTGTCAGAATCAATGGTTTCCCGATAGTTTCTGGCATAATATTCAATCTGGTTCATACATAGCAAAGAAGCCATATATTCTCTGGCATGTAAGGTAGAAACCACCAGAATCGACCTGGATGCACTACGATTTCCCACCGTTACTTCATACAAATTCCTGCCATCTTCGCTTTTCCCAATCACCTGGTAATGCACAATACTCGGATATTTCCTGGACAGACGCACAATGTCATTTGCCATCTCCGTATAGGAATATTTCTGATGGTTTGTGGATACAATCTTGTGATTATCATAGGACCGTTTTGCCGCCTTACCGATAAATTTCTGCTTCCCCTCCCGATATACCGCCTGAATTTGGAATTGATAGGTACGGCCAGAAGATAAATTTCGATTGATATACTCACATTTTTTGGTTTGTCGAATCAGCCTGAGGGAGCCATTACTGCTTTTCTGATAAATCAAATAGGACACTGCCCGTGGCACACTTTTCCAAGTCAGTTTTGCCGTTTTCTGGTTCTGGTACACGATATGAAGCTGGGCAGGCTGTTTGGGAATATAGAATGAACATTCTCTGGACTCCCCAATACATTGCTTCTTTTTATTGTACACCAGCACTTTAAGAGTATATTTTTTTCCGGAAGAATACTTGATCCATACTTTCTTTTTCTTCGTCTGTTTATACTTTTTCCATTTTTTACCAGATTCTTTTCGATACACCTGATAAGTTGCAGCGCCTGACATCTTTTTCCAGGATAGGCGAATTTTATGCTTCTTCTGCTTTAATTGTAATGAAAAAGTCTTCAGCGACTGGATACTGGATGGTGTTCCAGCAGGCAAATCTGTGGGTATAGGTTCTGTAGATTCTACTGGTGGTTCCGATGGTATCATTGGTGTAGGTTCTGCTGATTCCATCGGTACATCTATGTTGGAAACTGGTGTGGGCTGTGCAGGAATAGCAGGCACATCCGTATCCATATCCTGTTCTTCATGAATTTCTACATTCCGTGTTGCCAATGCACTTTTTGGCTGACAGGCAGCATAGAAACAAAACAGCAAAAAGAACAACAGGCTGCTCACAGCTATTCTTCCTTTATTCTGCCTTTTGATTGCATCATTATGTATCATAAAAAAACCCTCCAAATATACGATATCACAAACCTGCCAGGTTTTGTACATCTATGATCTAAGATATCAACCTGCCAGGTTCGTTTATCATTATATCACTTATATTTTTATATACAAGAATTCTTGTTACCTTTTCCAAATATTACAGGATTTTCTATTCCCTTCCTTATTTTCCTAAATCACGGTTTTTTCGACCACCCATTTCCGGATCTGTGTATGGCGCCATAGACATTCTCACAAAATATCCCTGCTCTGCATCACATGCTGGACAGTTCTGTGGTGCATTGGTTGCTTCTACAACATAACCACAGTTTAAGCACATCCAACCTGTCTTTACATCGGATACAAAGAGTTTCCCCTCTTTCATCCACTGATAGAATGTCTCGAAACGTTGCTGATGCAGCCGTTCCACATCGGCAATCATATAGAATTTGCCAGAAATCTGTTGAAAACCTTCCTCCAATGCTATGTCTCCAAAACTACGGTATACCTCATCCGCTTCTCTTTGCTCATTGTTCATGGCATTCATCAGCTGCTGCTCCACACTCTGGGCCGTATTTACCGGATAATCTGCTTGTGCCACACTGATTTCCTGCCCGTCCAACTCAGAAAGATACCTATAAAATACCTCTGCATGATGTTGTTCCTGGTCAGCGGTTAGATCAAACACTTTCTGAATCACATACAATCCATTTTTCTGTGCCAGTTCTGCTGCAAAAGTATAACGGTTCCGCGCCTGACTTTCCCCGGCAAATGCTTTCATCAAATTTTCCCTGGTTTTACTGTCTGCTAATGTCATCGTATCATCCTCCTAAAAACTATTTTATGACTCGGATTTTCTTACAAAAACACATTTCTATTCCATGCATATATGTCTGATAAAATCCGATCTGGTTATTCATAGAATTCCCAAAGATTGTCAGATTATTCGCATATATGTAAAGTAAGGTCATAAAACAGAAAAAAGAACCACCTCATATATGAAGTGGTTCTCTCGAAACTCTTTTCTCAGAATTAGTATTTGCGCTTACGAGCTGCCTCAGACTTCTTCTTGCGACGAACACTTGGCTTCTCATAATGCTCTCTTTTACGAATTTCCTGCTGGATGCCGGCTTTCGCACAATTTCTCTTGAAACGACGTAAAGCGTTATCCAATGTCTCGTTCTCTTTTACAATAACATTTGACATAGTCTCACACCTAACCTCCCCTCAGTTGTAGATTTATGCTCTCACTACACAACTGTATAGGGTAATATTTTACCACGAAAGAATGAAATCTCTCGCACGCACAAGTGATATTATAACATAATTTGGCAATTAGTCAACTATTTTTCAAAAAAATTGTAAAATATCCGAAATCTCCTGGAAGCATCCCAGATTCGATTTTGAAAAACAGCACCAGTTTCTCTGGCATATTAATCATTTTTGCAATTAATATGTGCTGGACATAACGGTACTTACATCACTGCTTACTGTCTTCTTACCGCTCTTGCCCTTAGCAACAAGTTTTACATAATACGTAGTATTTTTCTTGATTTTCTTTTTACCAAATTTTGTAATCTTAATACTGCTTTTCTTGGAACTCAGGGTCTTAACCTTTTTATAGCCGCCATCTCTGCTCTTGGAAATGTAGACAACATATTTGCTGGCTCCGCTAACTTTCTTCCAGCTGAGGTTCAATGTTCTCTTTTTCCCTCTTGTACGGGATGTTCCGGTTACTTTTTTGGATACACCAATATAACGGAAATCAGACCACTGGCTAAATGCCTTATTTGAGCCACAGTCTACATAGGAGCGAACACGGTATTTATAGAATGTTCCATTGATGAAATCAGATACACTGGTTGATGTAGATGTTGTGGTGATTTCCTTTTTTACTTTTCCTTTCAGGGTCTGGAATTGGAATTGATATCCGTCTGCTGCAAAACCATTAGAAACTGCAAAACCATAGGAATTGATATTAGACCATACACTAGAAACACCAAAGTTCTTGGTATTAATCTTGCTAGTCAGAGTCTTGGCTGAATAATCTGCATCGGAATCATAGTTTGGATGTGCAACAAAGTCAGTCGTAACAGCCTTACGGCAAGCATAAGCATACATCGAATAACTGGTATTTGGATTCAAGGAGGCAGCTGTGACCGTTGGTGTAGTAGAGCTAGCATAAAACTGAGCACTACTATAAATACCTGAAGATCCCAGAAGATAATAATTTGCTCCTGACACTCCTGACAACGTCATGGTAACACTATTAAGGGCAGCCCCGGTCTGAACTAATCTTGCATTGGAACCATCTGGTACCGTTACCACTTCTACTGGTGCTGATAAATCGGTACACCATTCCCAAATTTTCTGGTCCCAGCTATTATCAAAGTCCCAATCCGTTGCACCTCTAACTGAAACATAGTAGGTAGATCCTGCTGTCAAACCACTTGCATATAAACTATTTGGATCAGAGCTATAATCCTTCTCTACCCAGTTCTGCGGATTACTAGGATCACTTACATATAAAACATAATACTTTGCTTGTAAATCAGAATTACAAGTAACGCTGACACTGGATGTACCAGCATCTGTCTGTTTCACTCCCGTGATTGCAGCCTGGGACTCTGCCTTAGTGGTCATACCAAGCAACAGAGCAAGTGCTGCAACTAAAACAACTTGTTTCCATTTTTTCATGTTTCTTCCTCCATTCTTTTGATGGTAGTGTCAAAGAACTACCTTTTGTGTAGATAAACCAAGCGTCCATGCAACATACATTATTGCAACTTACGCCAGCTACCCCAATTGTGTTGTTACTACTTCTTTTGCCTTAACCAATGCTGTCTCTATGCCATCCGGATTTTTCCCTCCGGCCTGAGCCATATTCGGGCGGCCACCACCGCCGCCACCTACACAGGATGCGATCTCCTTGATCAGATTACCGGCATGGGCACCCTGACTGATGGCATCCTCGGTAGCCATGGCTAATAACGTAACCTTGCCGCCTTGACCTGATGCCAGAACTACCACACCACTGCCGATTTTCTCCTTCATCTGGTCACCCAAATTCCGCAGACCATTCATATCCACATCCGGCACATGCATCGCCAGGAACTTCATGCCGTGGATTTCTTCGATCTGGCTGTCAATATCTCCTGCCGCCTCATTTGCCAGTTTTGCCTTTAATTTCTCATTCTCACTTTGCAGTGCTTTGATTTCTTCCTGCATACTGTGAATCTTTTTCTCCAGATTGGCTGGTTCTGCCTTGGCTGCCCCGGCAGCTCCCCGCAGCTGTTCCTCAATCTGAGCATAATAACGGATCAGTCCTCTGCCAGTCAATGCCTCAATACGGCGAACTCCGGCTGCCACACCGCTTTCTGATATAATCTTACAAAATGCGATCGAACCAGTATCCGGCACATGAGTACCACCACAAAGCTCCACACTGAAGTCACCCATACGGACTACCCGGACTTTGTCTCCATACTTTTCTCCAAATAACGCCATAGCACCAGTTTGTTTTGCCTCATCTAAAGTCATTTCTTCTGTTACCACCGGTAATGCGGCAGCAATCTGCTCATTAACCATATCCTCTACCTGCTGGATTTCTTCTGCCGTCATAGCAGAAAAATGAGAAAAGTCAAAACGCAGACGGTCAGCATCCACATAGGAACCTGCCTGCTCCACATGACTGCCCAATACCTGACGCAGAGCCTTTTGCAATAAATGGGTGGCACTGTGGTTCTTGCAGGTGTTTTTACGGTTTTCCTCTGCTACCTGTAGCGTTACCGTATCACCAAGTCGGAACATTCCTCTGCTGACGGTTCCCACATGTCCGATCCTGCCACCCTGTAAGTGTATTGTATCCTTGACAATAAATTCATTATCTCCTGCTGTAATCACACCAATATCTGCCTGCTGACCACCCATGGTGCCATAAAATGGTGTTTCATCCACAACGATGGTTCCATTTTGTCCATCTGTCAACGCAGATACCACTTCCTCCTCCGTAGTCAATACACTGATCCGGGAGTCATGCACGAGCCTGTCGTATCCCACAAAGGTACTGGTTACTGCAGGATCAATCTGCTGATATACTGTTTCCTCCGCTCCCATGTAATTGGTGGTTTTACGGGCTTTTCTTGCCTTGTCCTTCTGTTCCTGCATGGCAGTTTCAAAACCTGCCTCATCCACAGTATATCCTTGCTCCTCCAAAATCTCAATGGTCAGATCCAGAGGGAAACCATAGGTATCATATAACTTGAATGCGTCAACACCTGCCAGCTGCTTTTTATTTTCTGCCTGTAATGCTTCCTGCATCTCATGCAGAATCAATAATCCCTGATCTATAGTCTTATCAAATTTACTTTCTTCCTGTGTCAAAACCTGAACAATAAATTCCCGTTTTTCTTCCAACTCCGGATAACCATCACAAGATTCCCGGATAACTGTCTCTGCCAACTCAGACATAAACTGTCTGGTAATGCCCAGTTTCCGCCCATGACGGACAGCACGCCTGATCAGGCGGCGCAGGACATAACCCCTTCCCTCGTTACTTGGCATAATTCCATCAGAAATCATAAAAGTAGAGGAACGGATATGATCGGTAATCAGACGGATGGATATATCTTTCTCCTCATCCTGCTGATAGGTGGCTTCTGCCAATGCGCAGATCTTGTCCCGAATGGCTTTCATGGTGTCAATATCATAGACAGAATCCACATCCTGTACCACCACAGCAAGACGTTCCAATCCCATTCCGGTGTCTATGTTCTTGTTTTCTAATTCTTCATAATTCCCTTTACCGTCTCCATCAAACTGGGTAAATACATTGTTCCAGATCTCCATGAATCGGTCACATTCGCATCCCACCTTGCAATCCGGCTTGCCGCAGCCATACTTCTCTCCCCTGTCATAATAAATCTCAGAACATGGACCACAAGGACCTGCCCCGTGCTCCCAGAAATTATCACACTCTCCGTTTTCGTCCCGATAGAAACGGGTAATCTTGTCTCCCGGCACACCAATCTGCTTGGTCCAGATCTCATATGCCTCATCATCCTCTCCATAAATGGATGGATGCAGACGCTCCGGATCCATTCCCAAAGTCTCTGTTAAAAATTCCCAGGACCACGCCAAAGCTTCTTCCTTGAAATAATCGCCAAAGGAAAAATTTCCCAACATTTCAAAGAAAGTCAGATGTCTGGCTGTCTTGCCTACATTCTCGATATCTCCGGTGCGGACACATTTCTGACAGGTGGTTACCCGCTTCCGTGGCGGAATCTCCTGCCCGGTAAAATAAGGTTTTAACGGTGCCATTCCGGCATTAATCAGTAGCAGACTGTTATCATTATGAGGCACCAGCGAAAAACTCTTCATCGCCAGATGCTCCTTGCCTTCAAAAAATTCCAAATATTTTCTGCGAAGTTCATTTACACCATATTTCTCCATGGTAGGTATCTCCTTTATCGTTAATATTCACAAAATCATCCTAATTATAAGTTATTCTTTTTTGAGTGTCAATGACTGGAATCTGTCAAATCGAACCCCCTTACAGCAAAAGAGGCACCAGCCCTGTAAATAAAAGGGCTAGTGCCTCTGATTCTCTATTCATTCAACTTTCCAAGTCTTTCCAGGTAAGCAAACTGATGCAGGCTCTTATATTATAAACTAAATGATCTCTATTGGTTTCTTGGCACTTAAATTTTTCACCTTTCATCTTCACATAAATCGGTTATTTCTATTCCAGAGCTGATGACAAAAGATCCGCCAAATCCTCCACACTGCTATCCTGGGATTCCCAATTCAGCTGCTTGGCAATATCCAGAGCCGTTCCGGAATAGTTTCCACAAATTGTCGAATCCGCACCATAGTCCAAAAGCAGCTTTACGATCTTCACTTTATCACCAATGTCACAATTCTCTGATCCCACCGTATAAATTAGCGCAGTCTCCCCACAATAATCCCTAACATTAACTTCTGCACCATGTTCCAGAAGAATTTTTACCGCTTCATAATTTCCTGCCTGACAGGCAATCATAAGAGATGTTCTTCCACATCCATCACTATCTCCTTTTTCTTCTGCATACTTTTCATCCAAATGTTCCTCCGGTGTATATTGACACCCATAAACAGTTCTGTTGATATCTGCACCATGTTGTAATAAAACTCGTATTTTTTTCTCACTATCCGGGATCGTATCGTTTTGACACAGGGAACAGAGAATCGTATATTTTCCATCTGCTGCAACCACATTTTCTGTGTAATTGCCCCAAACACAGTCCGGGCTGACTCCCTGATTCAATAAACGCTCTACACCTGTAGAATCCCTATGTTTAATCTGATAATTCATACTCTTCCAATTATGATACTCAGAACGAATATGAATGTATACACCTGTAATTAAAATGGCAGTAATCGGCAGTATCAGCACAATCCCTGTTCCTATGAAAACAACAGGAATTTTGGAAGATTTTTCTCTTTTTTTATTCTGGAAACGCTTAACCATTCCCACTATGAGCAGAATAATACCAATGATGCCAATGATTGTCAGGCACAGAAAAACACTACCAAACAACAAACCCATAATAACTACCATCACTATCTCCTCGTCTCTTTTTGAACTGTGCAGGTGATTTACAATTGTATTCCAAAGCCAATTCATCCGATCATATCCATGTCAGCTTATCTCTCACTATTATAGCGAAAATTCTTATTTCTGCCAATCACAATCCTAAAATAACATCATTCTTTTATTTTCCTTTAAAAACAGAAAGCAGCAGTACCGCACTCTGCCATACTGCTGCTTTCATTGATGTTAAGGAAAACATATGATTCCCTTAGCTTATCCTTTTTTGACCTTCATAGTCTTTTTGTAACCTGTCTTTTTCGAGAATAATTTCTTGTATGCCTTCACATTCTTCTTCCCACAGGTAATCACTGCCTTTTTGTGAATGCCCTGTATCGCATTTTTTCCTACTTTCTTGAGTTTAGTAGATTTTATTGCAATTTTTTTCAGAGATTTGCAGCCCTTGAACGCTTCTTTGTCTATGGTTTCCACATTTTTACCAAGGGTCACTTTGGTCAGTTTCTTGCATTTGGTAAATGCCCCCGCTGAAACTGCAGTTACCTTGAATGTCTCTGTCTTGCTTCCGGTATTGATCTTAACAGTTGCCGGAACAGTAATGCTTTTGGTCCCTGTCTTCTTCGGTACCTGGTAGGATACCGTCTTGGCTGAAACATTGCTTACCACATAGCTTGCGTCACCTGCCTGGCAGATACTTCCTTTTTTTAATGGAACCGATGTTGTTCCCGGTGTCACTGTTGGAACCGGAGAAGCGGACGGTACATTCGGTTTTGGATCTGAGGAAGGCGATGGTGTCTGCGGTAATTCTGGTACTACATTCCGATCCAGATCTTTTGGCAGTTCTTCTTCCGGCAGGTTTGTCTCCGTTCCTACCTTAGGCGAAATCTGCACTTCCTCTCCCTGATAAGCTTCGCCCAAAACAGCGATAGCGTCAATCGCCAGAGAACCACTGGCAACCTCTACGGTTACTGTATGCTCCCCATATGGAAGTCCATCCACACGGTATGTCGTACACATATTTTCTGCGTTCCAAATTGGGTCTGCTGTCTTGATCGTTTCTCCATCCACCGTCACATTCACAGCATTGGTAACTTCGTTTGCCTTGCCTTCATTGCTGACTCTCTTATTGCTACCCAATAGTTCCAGTCCCGTTCCTTCAAAAGTATAAGAAACCGCTGCACCTGTCCCCTGGCTGTAGGACATGCTTCTCTGATATACAAACATTCCCTGATCGGCACAGGTACGCATCCATTTATCATTATAGATTAATTTTGTATTTTTCTCTGGAGTCAGATCATAAGTCTCCATATTATCCAAATATTCTGTATAATACGGAGCATAACCATCAATTTTAGTGACTGCCAGATTGTCAAAGCGGGTATAGCTGTTGCTGCAGCCCAGTGCCACACGCCCGGATGTAATCGGATTCTCATCTTCATAGGTAGCAATCAGTTCATCATTGACATACGCCTTGATGACATTGCCTTCTCCACGTAATTTTAACTGGAACCAGGTTCCCGGCTTTGTGGCATCTGCAGACGCCAGAGTTCCCGCCAACAGTTCTGTACCTTTGCCCGAACCACGGCTGTCATTAGAACGGTACAACTGCCACTCCCCTGTTTCACTCACACTCAGAGAATATCCGCAGCTGTTTACCAACTTGTGGTTAGATCCCGTATGACGGATACCAATCTGCGCATACTGATTATCAGCGTGACGTTCAAATAGTACATCAACAGCAGCGGTATAATTCGTCCAGCGAAAATCACCGATAGCGGTCATTGGATCTCCCCTGTTCCAGGCTCCCCCTACACCAACAGATTGTTTATCTGACTGCTGACGGAGTACATGATTGCCGTTCCCACTTTTGTAAACTTCAAATGCACCATTCACTGTATGGGTGTAGCGTGCCATAGCACCCTTCTCTCCACCACGGGAGGTAATATAATCCTCTGTTTCTGATAGCTGATCTCCTTTACCATCCAACACAGGTACGCTGCAATTTTCATACTCAAAATCATCTGCATACAAATAACCGTCTTCTGTATTCTGAACCGTTCCGGTAGAATCCGTATCCAGTACAGTTCTCTCACCCTCTACCGGCAATTCCTGCGTATGTTCTTCGCTGTCCGATACATCCAGGGAAGTAACGGTCACGGCAGAATATGGTTTCACCTCAAAACTATACTTTCCTTCTGCATTTTTGGAAATATCGCCCAGACATTTCATGTAGTTTTCGTTAAATGCTCCCTCATCTGCTGCTCTGGTCTCCCACAGCTCCAACGCTTGATCCTCTGGCAGATCCATATTCTTTGTCTGCAGGGTATAGGTCATAGGATATTCACTGTCATTGACTATCACGGTAGAAAATGCCTTTTTGTCCGGAGAAGCCAAAGTCAGATAATTCTCTCCGCCATTTCTTCCGTTCACGGCATTGCTTCCCTGACCATCTTTCTCGCCATCCTGATAGGCATCCGCTTTGCTTGCAGATGCTACACCACGCCAAATTCCTGCTGTATTATCATCATTTTCCCAACCAGTTACTGCAAATTTACTGATATGTGCCAGAACTAACAGTCCAGCATCATAGTGCATCCAACCAGACCAAGGGTCTCTGGCACTGACCAGTTCCTTAAAGGAATACTGACCACCTTCATAGAAAGAGCCAATTACCGGCTGATAAATCACATGACCACGGCGGGATTCCACAAAGCTCTTAATCACGGTATTTCCCATTTCCAGAGCACTTCCAGATCCGCCCAGACCAGTGCCAACTACCGTCGGATCTGCTATATTATTGGATGGACGGAATGCAGAATTGGAAAAAGTAGCCTGTTCTTCACTATTCCAAACCTCTTTATCCTGCTCCTCTGCCAGCCATTTCATGGCACCATTGGCATCATCCCAGGTTTTGTAATGATAGCCAACCACATCAACCGCCTCCATAAATTCCGGATCTGCTTTCATGGTTTCTGCCACTTCCTCGCTGACCACATTTGCCTCGTCCGAAACAACCAGTTTAATTTTTCGGAATAACGCCAAGGCATTTTCATCTTCTATGGTCTTTGTGCTCTCAGCGGCAATCCATTTGGCAAACTGCTTAGTACGTGCCACATCCCATTCGCCGCCCCAGTGTTCATTGGTATTGGGATTGATATAGTCTACCATAAAACCATATTCCTCATAACCAGCCAAAATACTCATTTTATACCAGACATATTTATCTTCGTCTGTTTTTACCCATGTCGGTGTATTCCAGCACAGTATGCTGACTTTAATATCTGGATTGATTTTTTTGGCATCCGCTGCCAGCTGCCATCCCGGATTTCTCCGTACATTTGGCTTTTCTCCTTTGGTACGCATGGTGGCACTCTCTGATCCAGTGGAATTATTCTGGTCATTACCCATCTCCAGTTTAACATGGGTAAAAATCGGATATTCTCCACCAAACAGGTATTGCATCAACTGTGCATAACTTTCTGGATTCTGCGCCTTGTAATCCATTAACAAATCGCTGGTAGAATTTCCTGTCAACATACCAAAACCTTTGTAGGTCAGACCATTGACATTATCTGCTTTGATATCATTTCCATCCAACAGGATTTCCCCGGTTTTTGTTTCCACAGACGATCCCTCCTCCGCTGCTTGGACCGATTGCAAACCAATACCAGAATTACATACCAGCGATAGACTAAGTACGCAAATTCCTAATTTTTTCCATATTTGCTTCATCCCGCTCCTCCTTTTCTCTGTGGGATCTTCACAGGGCAACAGTAATTACCACACTTGCACCGTCTACTGCATCTGGCATGATCTCTTATTCCCCTGTTTCCATCCCAATCATTATGACTAATGTGCTAATACCAGTATAAAACAGATGCATGAATGAAACAATCTAAAATTTTTACGCATTCCAAAAATAAGAACATAAATCTGTTTCCTAATCTACCACATCTGTTCTGTTCCATGACGTTTCCGACAATCAGTAGGAGAAATTCCTTCATATTTTTTGAAAACCATTCCAAAATAAGTAAGACTGTTGTATCCCACTGCCTCCCCAATTTCTGCTATTGACAATTTTGTAGACACCAGCAACCCCCTGGCAACAGATATCCGCTTTCTTGCCAAATACTCCATGGGACGCATTTTCATTTTTGCACGAAAAACTCTGCAAAAATGTTGCCTGCTTACTCCGCTGAGCTGTGCCAGTTCCTCCAAGGTAATATCTGATGCATAATGGTCATTCATATAGAGAAGAGTTTTCTCAAGGATATTCCCCTCTGTCTGGTTTCCATATTTTTCCCTTTCCATAAATGCCCGTCTAATTGCCAATAAATACTCATACACCAAAATAGAGCAACGTTCATCACCCATGATCGGATCTTTTGCCGCCGAAAGCATCTGCCGAAATATCTTTTCAATTTCTTCATTAACCAGATCTTCTTGATAAGCAAAGTGCTCAAAACCCATGCCATGTAACAATTCTGTCAAATACTCTCCACGAAATACCACCCAGCAGGTACTCCATTCATCCTCTACCAACGGAAAATATTCATGTGGAATCCCTGGAGCCAGATAAAATAAACTTCCGGTTTTTTGCGGATACCGGACGCCATTTACCACTAAACTCCCCTCGCCACTGCATGTGTACAATATCTGGTGGGAAATTAGGCCATCCTCTCTGACAACATGATATTCCGGGTCGGCAATCCCCACACCGGATAGATAAAAAGGCAGTGATTTCTGTTTGCCCAGTATCGGATAAATCCATTCCATAGAAACTTCCCCCTAAATTAAATACAGCCATTAGAATTATAGAAAAACAATCCTCCATAATATATCTAATGGCCGCTCCGCAATATTTGCCAATACAACAACTGCATAAAATCTACTTCTGTAGAATTTCATTTACTTTTTCCTCGGAAATCCCCAATCTGGCAGCAATATCAGGGATAGAATACTTCATCTCATATAATAATTCTACTTTCCCTTCTAATCTTCCTTCCTGTCTCCCCTTTACCATTCCCTCCGTGATCAATGCATCAGCTACTGCGCACATAGTTACCACACCTCCTTCTTTCCTTATATCTTCCAAATACTGCACACCTTCCATGTATCGATGGTCCTTTGTAAATACAGAGATAAACTCCATAATTTCCCTGGGATGTCTCAATTCATTTTCACTGGTTAAGGGATTTTCACCCAGTCTCTTTTTCTTAAAAAACCTGGCAATTTCCTGAAAATCGCTGGTAAAAGAATTAATAACCTCATCCTCTAAAAAAGCAATATCAAACACATAGATTTTGTAATCCTGTACATATTTTGCCAATCTTCCATCCATCTTCAACATCTCATGAATAGTTTTTGGAGCATTCCATCTTTTTTCTGTCATATTTAATACGATGGTTATAACCGGAGTACGAACCTTATTTTTGTCACGCAACTGTTGACGGTAAGTACCTACATCATATCCCATGACTCGTATCGGCATATTTTCATCAACAGATGCTTGATTTTCAATACCAAAAGAGCTAATAACCAGGTGTGCCTCATTATGATATTCCTTTAATATATCCCTACTCTGGCTATTTAAATCTCTATGATCGGTTTTGTATAGCGATTCCGTAGAACCACTTTTTAATCGGTCTGGTAACAAAACCTGCTCCTGAAACAACAAAGTATTATAAATATCTGCAAATACTTCATTAAAATCCTCAATTTTCTTGCTGATAAGATCTTTCTCAGCCATATTTTTATCCCCCCTATTTTAAATACATCCCCCACATATTTTAATAATACGAAATAATCGTTGAATAATGAAGCAAAATCAAGCTCTTTTATGAGATTAAACTATCATACATCATATTATATGCTCTATTTATGTCATTTTCAAGTATATGCTTCCTAATGGAAACGTTAATCCTCGTAAAATCTAAACAGATCATAGATAGAAGCATCCAGAATTTCTGCCAGATCCATCGCCAGCTTCAAAGAAGGATTATACTGTCCTTTTTCCAGTCTGCCAATGGTTTCTCGACGTACCCCCGCTGCCTCTGCCAAATCCTGCTGCGTCATGTTTTTTTTCATACGATATTCCGATATTGTCGTTTTTAATTTACTCAATCACATCACCACTGCTTTCTATCCTCAAAAACAAAAGATATTCCACAACGTGCAAAATACCTAATACAAGAAACAAATACGTCCAGGATAATTTAACAGAAAACAACAGACTTCGCATCGTTTTGTTACATAAACATAACACACCAAACAAAGCCAACAGTATACACAAAGCGTTATAGGTAGCTGCTTGTGCTTTATATTCATGCATTCTTGTCATTTCATCTACCGGTTCATAATGTATCCTGGGATTCAAAAAACAGATAAAAATAAAATACCCCAAAATAATGGCTCCTGCAATCACATACGCCCACCACAGATTCCACTCCTGTTCCAAAGAATACCACAAAAGTGCAATTGCCAAAAAATTCAATCCGGCAAAACATTTTTCCAAAAAATATTTCGTCCTAATACTTTTCATTCTTATTCCATCCCTTTCGCTATGTGATATATTTGTATCATCCATGTTACAAATATATCACATACAAGAATATGCTGTCAAGGACAAACGTGTGACCTTGTGCTTCACACAGGCACATTCACTAGGAAGAACGCTTTACAACAGAAAGCAATTCTTCTACAATACTTCTATATAGAAATATATAACTCTATGGACATACACTAACTTTCAGAATAGATGGACATTTTTTATGAAAAAAGTAATCAACAGAAAAGAGGTGTTTTTATGCTGAGCATCCATTTAGATTCCCATACAAAGATCCCTCTGTATGAACAAATCTATCAGGAAATTAAAAAACGGATTTTAGAAAAAGAATTACAAACTGGAGAAAAGCTTCCCTCTACACGGGGACTGGCTGCATCTCTAGGTGTCAGCCGCAATACCATTGATACCGCCTATTATCAGTTATTGGCAGAAGGCTATATTGACACAGCTCCCAAAAGTGGTTTCTATGTATGCAATCTGGATTTTTCTGACCATAGCATGGAAATTTCTCCACCCAAATCCCAGATTACTACTGTCAGTACAAAGCAAACGGAAAAGAATAGTATCGAATACGACTTTTCCCCTTTTGCAGTAGATCTCTCCCACTTTCCTTACTCCATCTGGAAAAAATTATCCAAAAAGGTACTGGATGAAGAAAAAAACCTTTTTTTATCCGGCGATCCTGATGGTGACCTGGAACTGAGAACCGCAATCTGCCACTACGTCTGTCTTTCCAGGGAAGTCCATTGTTCTCCTGATCAAATCATCATCGGTGCCGGGGCAGACTATCTGCTGCAAATGCTGTCTCTGCTTTTCCACCATATCGGCATCCGGGAAGTCACCTTAGAAAATCCCTGCTACCGCAAGGCAGCCATGATTTTTGAAAAAAATCAGATGCAGCTCCATACCGGTGTTTTGGATTCTCATGGTTTAACGATTCCATCCATCACTCCAGAAACAGAAGTGGTCTACGTTACTCCTTCCCACCAGTATCCTTTGGGAATCGTAATGCCATTTGGCAGACGAGGTGAACTGTTAAACTGGGCAATGCAGGCACAGGAACGCTATATTATTGAAGACGACCATGATAGTGAATTCCGCTATAAAGGCAAGCCAATCCCGTCACTGCAGGGCATGGACCGCCATAACAGAGTGATTTATCTGGGTACTTTTTCCAAAGCAGTTGCCCCGGCTATTCGTGTCTCCTATCTGATCCTGCCACCAGAGCTGTCTGACGCCTATCATCAGGCTTTGGGCTTCTATTCTTGCACCGTATCCCGTCTGGACCAAGGTATTCTGACCCGTTTTCTCTCAGAGGGGTATTTCGAAAAACATGTCAATCGAATGCGTAAGCTCTATCGCAGCAAACACGACCTGGTTTTAGATCTTTTAAAACCATTGGTACAGCAGGAAATCCTACAAATCCGTGGTGAGCATGCCGGACTACATCTAGTGCTGGATCTGCAAAAGAATTTAACAGAAGCCGCCTTAATCACAGAAGCTGAACAGCAGGGAATCCGTCTTTATGGCATCAAAAAACACTATCTGTCCCACACAGATAGTGCTTCGGAATCCATATTACTGGGATACTCAAACTTAAGCGAAGCCGATATCACGGAGGGCATTCGCCGCCTGACGCTTATCCTGCTCCATTTGGCTGCGTAATGCATCCAAACTGTCAAACTTCTGCTCTGGGCGAAGAAACTGATGAAATTGTACACAAATTTCTTCCCCATAGATATTCTGCTCAAAATTCAATAGACAACTTTCTACCCCTACCTGTGTAGCTCCAACAGTAGGTTTATATCCCAGATTGGTTACTGCAGAATATTCTTCTCCCCGAACAGTTACCCTGGTAGCATAAACACCAGCTGGCGGCAATACTTTTTCCGGTTCCGGCAGCATATTTGCAGTAGGCATCTGCATGGTTCTGCCCAATGCATTACCATGGACTACTTCTCCATAAAAGAAAAATGGTTCCCCCAGCAAACGGTTAGCACTGGATAAATTCCCTTCCTGTAGCAGAGTACGAATCCTGGTACTGCTAATAATGTCCCCATCTTCCTGCAGTTTCGGAATGACCTTAACCTGGTATCCATATTGAGAAGCATATTGCTGCAACATTCTCACATCTCCGCTGCGGTCTTTTCCAAAGCGAAAATCCTCTCCCACACAAACCAACTTGGCATCCAGAGCTTCATGCAAGATCTGCCGAATAAAATCCTGCGGTAACATTTGTCTGGTACCTTCATGAAAGGGAAAAAGAATCTCTCGCTCCATCCCCATCTTCTGCAAAAGAAGATATTTCTCCCGTTGATCGTAAATTTGCGAACGAAAGCTTCCTTTATTATTCATTGCATTTCCCGCAGTATCAAAGGTAAATACCGTAGGAATCAAAGGAGATGCCTGCACTATCTCCTGCAAAAGCAAGCGGTGTCCTCTATGAATGCCATCAAACTTCCCCAGAGACACTGCAGAATTCTTTAATTTAAAATCTGTACCTCTCAGAATATCCATAACTTCCGTTTCCTACCTTAGTTATTTTAGAACATCTTCTTACCAGTGTAAGTAGGTTCCCATCAGCAAATACTGGAGGAACCGTAGATGTTCTTCGTCGATGTACCCAAACGTACATCGACGATTTTAGAA
>CAYPEW010000061.1:0-18011 GCA_964409845.1 uncultured Jutongia sp. | reverse complement strand
CAACCCTTAAATGAAAATCCTGCCCAATATGAACTCCGTTTAATGCAATCAACCATCCCACACAAGGAGTCGGCAAAGCCTGTGCAGGCTGTAATGGTGGTGCTGTAAATACTTCCGGTTCTGGTACATTTTCTGTATTTTCTGGCACATCAGCCGATACTCCAGAAAAAGCCGTATCCAATCCTGCTGATACATCCGAAGACGGTGTTGCAGGTACTGCTTCTGGCACAACTGGTGCTTCAGGTGCTTTAGAAACAAATATATCATCATAAAATGCTACGGTATGTTCATCATCGTCATCATCTGCCGAAGCACCAAACATGGCAGCGGCAGGAGATGGTACGGATGAAGCCGGCATTGCCGTAGACTCTGGAATGGATGTAGACGCAGATTCTGGCATCACAAACGGTCCCAGGTCTGTCTCATCCACAATTTCTGTCGGTTTATCTTCTAATTCCGGATCAACGACACCGGATACAGGATCTCCTGTCGGAATCTCCTCCACACTAGGCTGTGGTGTTTCCCATGTAACCCCTGCTGCCTCAAAGGATGTTGCTTCCGGCTCTGCCACTGATTCTGGTGTTACAAACGGCTCCGGCTCTGCTACTGGCTCTGATGCTGCAAACGGCTCTGGCTCTGCTACTGGCTCTGATGCTGCAAACGGCTCCGGCTCTGCCGCTGATTCTGGTGCTACAAACGGCTCCGGCTCTGCCACTGGCTCTGATGCTGCAAACGGCTCTGGCTCTGCTACTGGCTCTGATGCTACAAACGGCTCCGGCTCTGCTACTGGCTCTGGTTCTACAAATGGCTCTGGCTCCGTGGTTGCTTCTGGTGTAGCAAATGACTCTGGATCTGCCACTGCTTCCGGCACATCCATCGGCTCAGTCTCTATCGTTACCTCTGATTCCTCGCTTTCGGTCTGATCTCCATCAAATTTAGAGAAAAGTTCAAATTCTTCTGGTTCATCAACGGATTCTTCCTCTACCTTCTCAGTCTCTCCTGTAAAGTCCTTATCAAAATCCAATGGTGTATCAAAACTCGGCTGTGATTGAATATCAAATTCTGTTTCCGGCACCTCGATATCACTCTGTACATCTTCTGGCTTCTCCTCTGGAATATCCACTGGAGATTCTGCCTCTGTGGCTACAGTCGGAGATAACGGCTCTGCTATCGGTGCCTCTGCCTCTACAGAAGATACCGATTCTGATGCTGGTGCCTCTGCTTCTACAGGAGATGCTGGTTCTGATACAGGTGCTTCTGATGCTACAGTCGTTACCGGTTCTGACACAGGTGCTTCTGATGGCGTCCACTCTAACGGAACAGTCATGTCGTCATCACGATCTACTTTGGACATAGCTGGTTTTGGTGCAGATGGAGTACCCCCAAAAATTGCATTCACATCTAACTTAGATCCACCCGCACAATGAGGACAACTTCCGAATTTTTCTTCATCATAAAAGTGCCCATTTACACATTTCGTTAACTTCATCTCATCTCTCCTCCATTATATAGTTTCTTGATACTGTAATACTGCTACGGTCGTATTGTCCTGAGACCGCATATTTTGTTCTACAGCAGTCTCAACCAGTTTTTTTGCTTTGTCCTCAACCGAAGAATTACCATCTAATATATCTTTGATCTGCTCCTCTGACAACACCTTTGTCATGCCGTCACTGGTCAGCAGAATGATATCACCTGACTGCAACTGAAATGGATCCATATTGACATCCAGCAGACTCACGTTGCCGATCCCTAAAAAGCTAATCAACGCCTCTCTCTGCCGATTTGCATTTGCCTCCTCCTGTGTAATCTGCCCCTGATCCACTAAACTTTGCAACCGCAGCATATAGTTGTGATCCCTTGTAACTTGCGTTATTGTCTTTTCCCGAAGAATGTAGATCCTGCTATCCCCTACTGATGCCCAATATAATTGACTATTTTCTACCAATACAGCTACCATGGTAGTCCCGGATCCCCTTCCGTTTTCTTTGGGAAAATCATTAATCGTCTTATCAATGGTTTTGATTCCACTAATGAAAAAATTCGGAATATTGACCTCTGAATCCTCCTGCACCTGTTCAAAGGCATCTTTTATCATTTGTATCGCTGTCGCGCTTGCCCAACCACCATTTACCATGCCACCCATACCGTCACAGATCACAGCTAACACCCGGCTTTTCTGCGTCAACGATACGGTTCCCTCTCTCGAAAGATAAACGGCATCCTCCTGCGTCAAACGGTCTCCGATTACACTATATGATGCTGTTGTGATTTCCGGTTTTTTTTGTTTCTCCACGGATTTATGTATTTTCTTTGAAGCTTGTTTAGCCTTTACAGACCGTTTCTTTTTATTATGACGCAAACCGTTACTTCACCTCCAAAAAAAGTTCATATCGCTTTGATACCAAATATAGCTTTCCGCCAGGCTTCACATTTGTAGAACGACCCTTTCCAATCAATCCATTTTCTGTATAGGTACCATTGGCTGATTTGTCTGTTACCACAAAACATCCCTTGTAACTGTCATATCGTACCATACAATGAATCCGACTGACATCTGGTCCCTGCACACAAATCTCGCAATCATTGGAAGATCTGCCCATATGAATATCCTGATCTGCCTCAAATTTCCACTGCCGGCTTTCTCCCTCCACATTTAATTTCAAATATGGTACCGGTATCGCAATCCCCTCTGCTTTCTTTAACTCCTTAACAAACTCTGTCATACTCTGAATACGATCCTTGTGATCCAAAACCATGGCATGTGCCATAACCTGACTGATTTTCTCTGATAAGGCAGAATTTCTCTCATGCAATGGTATCAAGATGTCCTCTTTGAGTCGAGTCATGGATGGAACCGGCTGCTTACCTGTTACCATATAATAATAAGTAGCTGCCAACGCATAAACATCTGTCCATGGTCCCTGTTGTCCTTTGTCATCATACTGCTCTGGTGGTGCAAATCCCGGCTTAACCAATACAGACATACTTTTCCGATCATGACCGGAATACTGGCGAATAGCACCAAAATCAATCAGTTTCAGTGAATTGTTATCCATAATCATTACATTGTCCGGACTGATATCCCGATGCAGCAAGCCCAATTCATGTAACTCCTGCAATGGACCAGCGATTCCTTTGACAACAGATAATGCCTGCTTTTCTTCGAACAATCTGCCCTTTTTATTCATGTATTCTGCCAATGTCATCCCCTGCAGAAATTCCATCACTATGTATGCAGTATTGTTCTCACGAAAAAAATCAGACACGTTTACAATAACCGGATCTGTCGTCATATTCCCCAATACTCTCGCCTCATTGACAAACACTTCCAGTCCCCTGTGGTACATCTCTGCCCGATCGGAATCTTTGAATTTGACACGCATATGATCGTCCATCCGCCTAACCCATTCCCGCGGAAAAAACTCTTTAACCGCACGGGTTTTGGTGGTCTTATTATCATATGCCAGATAGGTAATACCAAAACCTCCGCTGCCCAATACACGCCCTACATAATACCGGTCTTTGAGGATATGACCTTCTAGCAAAGCAGACTCATTCCGCTGCTTCTGCTCCACATATCCACATTCATTGCATGTCCCTCCTGGTTCATAGCAATCCGGCCGAAAGCAATTTGGACATAATTTTTTCTCCAACACTACCCATACTCCTCCATTCACACAGTGGAGAGCTCTCCCTTCTCTCCACTGTTTATGCTTAAATTTCGGGGAAAATCTATCCCCCATCCTTCTCTTTCCTTGGCCTTCTGGGAATACCTGCTATATGCACGGCAAGTCCCCCAATGTTAATTATATCAACAGGAACGCACTTTGTAAATACAAAAAAAGCATCTGAAATTCCATTTTGGGGAATTCCAGATGCTCCTATTCTTAATATTTGTAACTAATTAAAAATTATTTGTTTTTATATTTTGCCTTCTTGCTAATGCCCGATTTTTTGAACATTTTCTTATATGCTTTTGCTTTCTTCTTTGGCACCGTAACGGTAATCTTTTTAGACCCCTTTGCAAATGCCTTGGCACCAATGCTCTTTAATACAGTAGATTTAACCGTTACTTTTTTCAGTTTCTTGCATCCATTAAAAGCATTCTTTCCAATAGATTTTACATTCTTACCAATGGTAACAGATGTCAGTTTCTTATTATTCTTGAATGCATTTGCCTTGATGCTGGTTACTTTATATTTCTTACCACTAACAGTAACGGTATCCGGCACATTGACTGACTTGGCATTTTTCGCTTTGGACATTGCAACCTCACCACCGGATGCACTGGCACTGGTAACCACAAAGTCAGAACCTGCGCTAGACACCTTGGTATTCTTGGCTGGTATATCACTTACTGGTGCTGGTGTCTGCTGTGGCAGTTGTGAAACAACTGGCGGATTTACAGTCGGGGTGTTAGGATTTCCCGAAGTAATCGGATCCTTTGACTCTCCCTTTACCGTTACCGTAATCTCTTTCTTAACACCATTAGCTGCAGTGATGGTAATGGTACATTTCCCGGCATTGATTGCCGTTACCTGTCCTTTTTCATCAATCGTAGCGATCTTTTCATCTGAAGATTTATAACTTAAAGTCTTATCAGATGCATTTTCTGGAAGGACACTGGCACCAATATTTTTAGAATCCCCTACATAGTTGAGTTCTAAATCAGATGCTACAATTTCCTCCACAGCAACAGTAGCATCTTCAACCTGAATGGTATAATCTACTGCCGGTTTCTGACTGCCTTCGTATGTATAAACTGCCGAAATCTGTGTAGTACCTTTTCCAACAGCTGTTACAACACCGTCCTCATCAACAGTGGCTACAGTATCATCATTGGTGCTCCACTGAATCTGTCCATCCAGATCAGTAGCATTTTTCGGCTCATAGGAAGAAGCATACAGTTTGAAACGATCCCCTGCCTGACAGATTCCTGTATTGTCGCCATTTGGAGTCACAACTGCTGTCTCGCCTTCTGCTACATCCTCTGCCAATAACTTAATGCTTGTGGCTGAAACCTTGACAATAGTAAAATCAAAAGTAACTTTTTTACTCTGGTCGCTAACGGATGTAGCCGTAATTGTAATTGGCTTTCCATTAGAGGTCGTTCTCTTGGTTGTCAAATCGCCGGTCTCGGCATCAATCGTCGCATAGGATTCGTCACAGTTTACAGACCAGGTAACCACCGGAATTCCACCATTAACCGATGTAGAGCGCACATTAACTGGTACCTTATCCCATTTTCCCAGTACCTCACTACTGTTTTGTACCTGTCCCGCACGCTGGGCATCTGTAAATAAAATTTCAAAGTCTCCATCATAAGAATCTTTGTTAACATAGAGATCAAAACTATCCTGATATGTCTTATTTACCGTACCAATAGCGGTTACTCTTACCTTGCCCGCTTTCAGACCATTGATGCGATAATCATCATTCTTGGAAATAATACGGTTTGCAACATTCTCTACACTAAATTCATAATCCATATAAGGATCCAGAAGTGTTACCTCTTTATCGTTAATCTTTGGAACCACAGCTTCCCCCTGACGGATATGCACAGTTTCCTGCTCCAAATCATAATTTCTGGAGCTATTCTGTGAAATAGTAAGGCCGTCCTCAAACAACGTCTGTGCTGGCGATACAAAACGGATAATATACTCTGCTGTCTTCGCATCGGCTGTTCCAGAAGTACATTTCACAGTAAGTTTCTTGTAACCAATTCCCGTTTTGGTCAGTTTTGTATTATTTGAAAGCTGAGACTGATTTCCAAATTCGCCTTCCTTGAAATCTGTGTTGTTATATTTTGCATTGGCATTAGGAGATCCAAATGCCTCAAAATCCTCAAAGATGTATTGCACGGTATAGCTTACCGCATTTCCTGTAAATGCTTTATCTCTTGCTGCTTCAAAACTGGCAACTCCTTCCACATCTACAAAAGTAGCCTGTGTCAAATCCAGATTCTGTTCATCTGCCTCAAAATAATAGACATCTTTCTCCTGTTCGCCAAATGTCTCCTTCTTGACGGCATAATCAACATCCTCTATCAGACCAGCCTGTGCAAAATCAAGACGGATGTCACTAAAATTGCTGTTCATCGTTGTAGAAATACGAAAACGTGTGATCTCAATATTGACATCATTATCATCTTCCGTTGTTCCCGCACCTGTCAGTTCCAGCATATTGACTTTATAGCCTTTTGCCAACTGCTGTGACGTAAAGGTCTCTGTTTTTACAATCACACTTGCATTCTTATCAATAGCCTTTACACTATTTGACAGATAAACATGAGCAACACAGATCTTTTCATCTCCATCACTGCCCATAATCTTGTAATCCTGATAAGCAATTCCATCCATCGTAACGGTCTCTGCTTCCGGTGTAAGCGCCTCCTCATTCTGAGACAGTGTCCAATTCATGGTCTTGATTGCATGCTGTGGCAGAGAACTGGCAGCATTGGTCATAACGTCATAATGTACCTCTCTGTCCATGCTAATATCATAAGTATTATTGCTGCCTGGTGTAATCTTTTCCTCACAGACAAGCTTCTTTGTGAAATCCTGCTCATTGACAATCAGTGTGAAGTCTTCTCTGTGTTCTGCCTTTGTTCCAATGGAACACTGCAAAGTAACACCAGTTGATTTCTGCTTGGTCGTAATTCTGTCTGCAGTAGGCAAATCGTATACTTCTTTATTCCAGTTGGATTTACCAAAAGCAATTGCTCCCTCTTCTACAACTTCATACAGATAATCCGGCTCTACTGTTACGTATAACGGTTCGTTGGTTACTGTACCATCAACCGTAAGGGTTTTTCTGTCATCCGAAACGGTCATCTGATCGCTGTCCATTAACTCTTTGTTCAGCAGAACTTTTTTCACCTTTGCCGGGTCCTCTGTTCCGAGTACCTGAAGGCGAACTGTACTATTCTTGACAGTAGTAACATTCTGTGGCTTTGCCGTAATGGTATAAAATCCTGCCTTGGCATCCGGCTTGATGGAAACTCGTCCCTTTTGGGATACTACCACATCATCTACACCAACGGAAGTGGCATCATCTGCTTTCACTTCCCAACTGGAATCCACATTACAATCCAGCTGAAAACATACATTGGTCTTGGATTTAATCAATGTCTGACTTCCATCCTTTGTTACCTCAATGTTTTCATCATTCGGCACACTGTCCGTATCAATATAAATCCCATGATATCCTCTTTCCTCATTAGTCGGGTCATAGGATACCTGTGCACTGGCTGTATTTCCCACATATAAACCAGACACTAACATGGCAGCTGATAACGCCACTGCCATCATTCTCTTTGCTAAACGCATAGCTTTCCTCCTTAAAAAACGTACAACAATAGATTCTACAGACCATAATTTACAGTCTGTATTTAGCAATATATACCATTTCCGTATATACAGACTGCCTACCATTATACATGATGAAAAAATTTTGTGCAACATATAAAACATTACATAAAAGCTACTCCCTGTTGACAAACAAATTCAAAACTTTTATAGAACTCCACATCCATTATGAGCGTGATTCCATGATCATTTCATATTTCTTTTTCTTGACTTCCCGTACCATATGGGTACGATCCACAGACAATGCAATCCCCATTTCAATCATGGTAAACAGTACAGCAGATCCTCCGTAACTGATAAATGGCAGAGACACGCCTGTGTTGGGAATGATTGTTAAAACGACCCCCATATTAATCAATGCTTGCAATACAATATGAAAAGCAATTCCTGCCACCAATACTTTTCCAAATAAATTGTCACTGTTGACAGCAATGCGAATCAGATGATAAATCAGATAGATAAACAGTGCAATCAAAACCACAGCCCCTACCAAACCCAATTCTTCACAAATAACGGAAAAAATCATATCATTCTGTGCCTCTGGGATTTTCCCCAGCTTCTGAATACTCCGTCCCAAACCTTTGCCAAATATACCTCCATTGCCTACAGCATATAATCCCTGCAAAGGTTGATGTCCCTGTTTCTCATACCGCTCTGGTGCAATCCATGCATAAAGACGACCAAAACGAAAGTCCTTTGCATTCAGTTCAGCTGCTGTAGGCAAAGTGCGACGCAAAATCTCCCTGCCTGCAGCAACCGCTGCAGCTAACAATGCCGCCATCCCCACATGCAGCTTCCACTGCGTAGAAAACACAAAGGTAATTAAAAATGCAATCCCCATTAATATAATTGCTGATGAAAGGTTATCGCTGATGCCGAAAACTAACACTGCAGGCAATAGCGCAATAAACCATACTTCTACACTCAATATTGGATAAATCATTCTTTCCCGATATTTTGTAATAAACGCCGCGATCCCTATAACCATGCTAATTTTTACAATCTCTGCAACCTGGATGGTCAATGGTCCCGCTTTAAGCCAACGGGTAGCATTATGAGACGACACTCCCAATGGGGTGAGAAGCAAAAAGATAAATATAATTCCAATGATGTAGATCTGCACGGCTGCTTTCCGCAGATAATTATAATTCATACTCCGTGCAATAAACATGGCAACAAAACCAACAACTACAAAAACAGCCTGTCGTTTTACCAGATAAGTCGGATCGTTATTATATTCCGGACTGAGACTGCAGCCATAGGCAGAAGCACTGTATATCATGATTAGTCCATAGAGATTGAGCAACACCAGACTGGCAATCACTTTGAAGTCTAAACGCTCCATTCCGTTAATAAAAGATGCGATGGATGATTTCATATTTATCCATTCCCTTTCTGTTACGCAAATCGGTGGTGCAGGTCGAAACATCTACACCACCGGATCTTATATTAATCAACTACAGTAACTTTGGTAATCTTTGGTTGATTTTCTGCCAAAACTGTACCATTATCATCTTCCACTTTGGTATCCGCACAAATCTGATCAACAATTTCAATCCCTTTGGTTACCGTACCAAAGGCCGCATATTGACCATCCAGAAAATCCGAATCCTGGTGTACAATAAAGAACTGACTGCTGGCACTATCCGGAGCTGAAGATCTCGCCATGGAAATCACGCCTCTCTTATGGGAAAGGGAGTTTTCCACTCCATTACTGGTAAATTCTCCCTTGATGTTTTTACCGGATCCCCCTGTACCATTTCCATCCGGATCGCCACCCTGAATCATAAAATTATTAATGATACGATGGAACGTCAGACCATCATAAAATTTAGCATTTGCCAAGTCAATGAAATTCGTTACGGTAATTGGAGCAATATCTGCATCCAATTCCGCTTCTATCGTGCCATATTTTTCAATCTCTATGGTCACATGATGCTTCCCACTCAAAGTTTCCCCCTGTTCGTTGCTGTCAGAAACATTATTGTCTGATTGTTCTTCTTTCTGTTGATCCTGGCTTTTGTCAGAATTACTCTGACTTTCTGTACTTTGTCCGCCTGCATTTTGTCCATCCGACTTCTGAGAATCTGTACCACAGGCTGTAACACAGAAAAGCATTAAAGAAAATATCATTATGCTGCATATTATTTTTTTCATCACTTTTTTCTCCTAACTATTTGATTTTTATTTTGGTCTTGGCAGTTTTTCCACCTATCGTCGCCTTAAGAGTTGCACTGCCCTTTTTGACCCCTTTTACGGTTACGGTCAATTTAGAACCCGATAACTTGATAGATGAAATCATTGCCTTTTTGCCCGATAATTTAACAAGCGGTTCATCTGTCGTTGCCTTTGATTTATTCTGTGCCGTAATCTGGAAAACAACTTTCGCTTTCTTGTTTCTCTTGACCTTGTAGGATTTCTTTGCCGCCTTCACTTTGCTTGTCGCATTTCTAACAGTTACCTTGATTGATGCCGAACTACTTCCAAACCGCAGGCTAACAGTGGTACTGCTTCCGGCAACCGCCGTACCTGGCACAGTAATGAGGACTTTTCCATTATCTTGCAGAACCGGAGATGCAATCCCCGCATCCCCCGAAGCTACGGAAACCTGTGTGTCAGACGTAGCACTTCGTAATAGAGCAAAGGTAATAGTATTGCTGCCCCCTGCCGGAATAACTACAGAATTGCTCTGTACTATAATCTTCTCTGCACCGGTATAAGTCGAATTGGAAACCAGAACACCTGACTGATTAGGATTCTGTGTAGTATTTGGATCCAATGTTGTACCTGGATCTGATGATCCATTCGGGTCCGGTGTTGTATTTGGATCTGATGATTCATTTGGATCCGGTGTTGTGTTTGGATCTGATGATTCATTCGGGTCCGGCGTTGTGTTTGGATCTGATGATTCATTTGGATCCGGCGTTGTGTTTGGATCTGATGATTCATTTGGATCCGGTGTTGTGTTTGGATCTGATGATTCATTCGGGTCCGGTGTTGTGTCTGGACCTGATGATTCATTCGGATCCGGCGTTGTATTTGGATCCGGCGATCCACTTGGTTTTGATGCCCCGCTCACAGAAAAACTAAAATCAACTTCAATAGTCTTTATCTCCTCCACAGAACCAAAATCAGAATACGGACTAAGTTCTTCGGCGGTTCTCAGTACTCCCTCCACTCGGTCTCCCTGGATATTATTGATATTCTCAGCTGCATTGCTATCAAACAAATTGTAAATCGTATTCGTGATCTTTCCCTGTGTTACTGGATTCCACCATTCTATCTCACTGGCTGTAAACCCTCTTTCATAAGGCAAGCGTTCGGAGCCATTAATGGTAACTTTCTGAACTGTAATAATACTATCTGATCCGAAAACGGTATCTCCATCTGAAATACAGATTTTGGCATTCAGACAGTCATTTGCATACTGATTGGTAGTCTGCGTAAAATCCAACGCCAGATGGTATGTCCCATCTCCTGTGATCACCGCATCCGTTCCTATCGTTTTTGTATGGCTTTCCCCGCCAGGATAAAGATAATTAGTCTCACTCCAGTTACTGTCCTTAAAGTATAAATATGCTGTCGCTGATTTTACACTTTCATCCTCGGCAGCCCGCACCATGTCCAAATTCGACAGGCAGACTACCAATGCTGCTGCCATCCCCATGGACAACCATTTTCTCCAATTCATATGCTACCTCCTATCCGTTGTATCATGCCAGGGTGATTCCAGTTTTCCCAATATAATTGCATTATAGAAATGACAGATTATCTCCCAATAAAAACACCTAATATTACTATATTAGCTGATTTTTACCAGATTGTCTACAACCATTCCACGGTTTCTGCCACCTTTTTGCGCTGTTTGTGCAAAATACAAGGACCTCCTTTTTCCCCCGGATATCCGGTAGGCAACAACAATACCGGGGTCTGCTCTTCCGATATGGCAAACCGCTCCTTCAGCAGTTCGGCATCAAACATACCAACGATGGTAGTGCCAAGTCCCAGTTCCTGTGCCTGTAATGCCATCTGTGCCACAACAATCCCTGCATCAATCAGAGCGAAACGATAAGCCGCCTGCTCATCTTGTATTTTTTCGCCACCATCCGCAATGATCGAAAGTACAAAAACTAATGGTGCATTAAAATGACATGGAGTCAGAGGGCGCAATTTCTCCAATGCCCCCTTTGTTTGTATTACCTTAATATGGTATCGCTGCAGATTACAAGCAGAAGGCGCCACCTGAGCCGCCCGCAAGATCTGCTCTATTTTCTCCTGTTCAACTGCTCTGCTGCCATCCATATCCCGACAGGAATATCGCTGTGCCACTAATGTCTGAAATTTCATGTATACTTTTCCTTTCTATTCATTGCTAACGTCCACTCTATTTTTTATCAAAAAGAAGCAATACTTTTTCTTATGTAACATTGTTGGGAGTAAAAGATATTTTATCTTGCCATATTTTCTGCAATCTTTCCACATCAACTTTTCCATTTTCCCGATAAGGCATTTCGGACAATACCACAAAACGCCCTGGCATTTCATAGATGGACAATTTACATCGCAGTCGTTCCAGAAAGGCAGAGTTTATCTGTATACGCTCCTGTAATACTACAAATGCTATGCGAATATAATGATTAGATTTTTGATCAGGCAGATTTAAAACCACTGCCGCCTGAATTTCCGGTTGATCTGTCAACACCTTTTCCATACGCCAAAGCGACACCTTATGTCCATGAACCAGAACAATATCATCACTCCGTCCTGTAAAATACAGTCTGCCAGCTTCATCCAAATATCCTTGATCGGAGACAGTATAAGGACACTCCACCCCTGCCACACAGCAGGGTGTCGTCACATAGATCTGCTGATTCCGCACCTCCACCTGTACACCCGGAAAGGGCCTTCCCACTAATCCCCTGTCGTCTGTCATTTCTTCTGAGGAAAGGTAGCTTATATAGCTCAACTCGCTAGCTCCATAATATAACGTAATATTCGCATCTGGAAAAAATCTTTTCAGTCGAGCGGCATCTGTCCGATTCATCCCTTGTGAACCCGACACAATGGTTTTGACAGCAGGATAACTTCCCTGCAAAACCCGTGGAATACACATTAATTTAGAGGGAATCAGATAGATGGCATCAACCTGATATTTGTCGATCAACTTCTCCCATTCTTTCGGTTGAAACTCATTTTGTGCTACAATAGCAGCTCCCGCAAAAAATACTGCCAGATACATATTCAGATTTCCAGTAAAAGCAAGGCTACCCTGCGCCAACAAACGACTGTCCCCATGGATTCCAAAAATCTGATTCTGGGTTTGAAAATAATCCGCCCAACTTTCATAATTTCGCCACAACACTTTTGGTTTTCCTGTAGAACCAGAAGTCATCACTCCCATACAAACATTCATATCCTTTAACTTCTGATCCGGCAACACATACTCCATTTCTATGGCAGACCCCACATTCTGCTGCCTCCCTTTCCGCTCTGTCGGTACAACAACTGGTATCTCTCCTCGCTCATTCGCTGCCATAAACTCTATTAACTGTTCTTTTATTTTATTTTTCCGGATCCAATGTATTCTATCGGATACAGGCTTTGATGAAAATACAGTATTATTTCGACTCATTTGTTCCGAAAGCGTTACCAGCTGTCCATAAGTATACTCTTGTCCGTCCTCTATTAATGCCAGCCTGTCTCTGTCCTGCACTCTCATCATATCCATGTAATTCATAATACGATTCCTCTTTTCCCGTTCTAACAGGAGCGAAGAAGGACAGCTGTCCCCACTCCTCCTGCTGCCGCCACACTACACACCGCCAAACCACCTCCTACCGATTCCAATGCTTTCAGCGCATGTAATGTGATAATTCCGCCGGAAGCACCATAGGGATGGCCATAGGCTAATGCCCCTCCTAAAATATTATAACGGTCAATCATCTGAGGATATGTTCTTGCAAACATTTCATCGATCACTGCGAAGGCCTCATTGCATTCAAAAATTGCAATGTCCTCTGGAGAATAATGATAGCGTTGCAATACTCTTTGAACAGCCGCAATGGCTGAACGAGGACTTTCCTCCGACCTGTCTCCCACCTCCACTGCTCCCAGAAATTCTGCCCAAGGCTGCCATCGATAAAATTGCAGCAACTGCTGGGAACACAGTACAATAAAGGCCGCTCCATCATTGGTCAGACAAGCATTGGCAGCCGTGATCACCTGTCCGTTTTTCAGTACACACGGCAAACGATCCAACAATCTCTGATTCATTCGATCACGAATTCCCTCATCTCGATTACAGCCCTCCACCGCCTCAATCTGAATATCCTGCAATTCACCGCTCTCCCTTGCCTGCCTCGCCAGCCGATGGCTTCTCAGCACCCATGAATCCAGATCTTGCCGGGTGATTCCTTCTGCCACTGCCGTCCTTTCCGCTCCCTCTAACATAGCTGTCTGCATGTGTCTCCCCGGCACAAACTTTGCTACCGAATACCAGCTTTCCTCACTTCCATATCGCTCATAATCCGGATGATTTTTATGATATCTTCTGTCCGGTGCTGTGGAACTACTATCAAAACCACCTGCAATAACCAAGTCTGCCTGTCCGCTCTGAATCTTTGCCGCCGCTAATGCAATACTTTCCAAGCCAGAGCCACACTGCAGATCTACCGTAAGTGCCGGTATTTCCTGTGGCAGCCCTGCTTCCAGTAATGCCAGCCTGGCAATGTTTCCGCCACCACCCACTGCATTGCCTGCAATAACCAGATCAATTCCTGGCTTTCGATATGGCTCTGCCACCTGTCGCAATACCGCTGCACCCAACTGCTCTGCAGGCACATTGCGATACATGCCATTTTCATTTCCAATATAGCTCCTGGCACCATTTATCAAAAATACTCTTTCCATTAATTCCAATAGACTCCTCCAAAAAAATGTTACCTTAATCATTCGATGGGAAGAACACTGTTTTTGCCTTCTCCCATGGTAGCAGTCCAGAACACTTGCTCCGTATTTTCTTCATAGCAGACATATTTTTCTGCCTCTTTCATGATACACAATATCTGTCCGGTATATGCCGGCGCACGAAAACGGATCTCTACCATTTCCCAATCCGAAGATTGCAAAACCGCAAAATACCACTCTGCCATCAACAAACCAGGCACAATCGGATCTACTGTCTGATGAATCCCATTCGTATCCCGGACGGATTTCACAAACTCCAGAACTTCCTCTACAGTAAAGGAATGTCTGGCAATCACATGATTTGATACGACCATATTTATCTCCGCTTTCGACTTGCATGACATCATTTTATCTAATTCTGTATGTAATACCAGTCGTTCTGGACGAAATAATGTCATTGTGAGTAAATATTTTTCTCCCTGTAGCTCCAAAATAACAAAATTTTTTCTTTGCTTCTGAACCCGGGCTGCGCCAGATGCTCCCCATCCATTCAATCGAACACAAGATAATTTGCCAATCAAATAGCCGTCATAATCTTTCATTTCACAAAATGCGCAAAACATTTCCCGATCCGGTCCATATGCCACATGCATGCTTCCAATCCCCTTTCATAAATAGTGGTACTCTCAACGCATTACTGTTCATTCTACAACCAGTAATGTAACCATATCTCGCTCCTTTTGTCAACCGCTTATGCAAACCGGTTGACAATCAACGAATCTTCCTATATGATGTCATTACAATTTATGCCGTCATCAGAAATACGGCGGAATGGAGATCATTATGAACCAGAAATTATTTACAACAAAAAATCTTGTAATCATGGCGATGTTTTCTGCCATATTATGTGTCGCCGCTTATCTGACCATCACCCTGCCCAATGGCTCTCATCTTTCTTTGCTCAACTTTGCCATTCTATTAATTGCTCTCATCTTTCCTGCCCGCCAGGGCTTTTGTATCACTCTGGTATGGCTGCTCATCGGTGCTGTCGGCATTCCTGTCTATGCCGGTGGCAACGCAGGTTTTGCTTATCTTTTTGGATATTTTGGCGGTTATATGTTTGGGCTGTTAATTACCCCTGTAGTAGTACCTCTGCTATCCGGACAGGAATATCATCGGATTCAAGCTACATTTGCAACCATCTTCTCTGTCATTATGGTAGATGTTCTCGGTATGCTCCAATGGATGCTGTTAGCGCATCTTAGTATCCGGGAAGCATTTGTGGCCGGCTTTCTGCCTTTCATCCCATTAGATCTGGTAAAAGCAGTAATTGCAGCACAGATCGCCCCAGCATTACGTCTGGCAATCCATGCTGCAAATTCATAAAAAGATATAAATTCTACCTATTATCCTACATAACAGAGAGCGGCATATTTGTTAACATGCCGCTCTCTATTTTACAGGTATGTTCTCTACTGAACTGACTCAACCAGTCGTTTTGCTGCTGAATGATCCAGATTTAATATAAAGTGAATCAGGTGCCTCATCCGTTTCTGCCTGCCAGGCTCAATCCAAATTCCAAAATATCCTACAATATTCTCACAGAAATGCACTGGCAATAACAGTACCGGGTAATCGTGTACCATATTTTTACCAGCCTCCGGAACCACATATTCCAAGTAACAATCTCCCCGCAGAATTTCTCCATCCATCTGTACGATTGCATTTAATTTGGAAGTAAAGCCATGTATATGCTTCTCTTGCATTGCCTTTCCATCCAAACTCAAATCAGAATTAATACAGAGAAAACTATTATCTGGTAAATACTTTGCTGCCACATCCCAAAATTCCTGATCGCTCTGTGCCTGCAAAAATTCATCAGACATTTCTGAAAATTTATGTACATCCGTTTGATAACGCTCCAGCTCCCATCTCTGATCCTGAACCACAGCATTAGCATCGAAGATATATTTCTCTTGACAGCCACAGGACTGCGATAACTGCATGTGATAAGATAAGGTAGTCGTACCGGGTACCGCTTTGCCATTACATAAATCTGCAAGTAGACCAGCAACCACTTTAGCGTCATGAAATTCATCCCTGACACAAGTAGTAATACCCGGCACATGCCAGATTCCATCATCGATTCCATCAATTCCGGTAACAATAATATCTTCTGGCACCTTGAAATGATGCTCTCTCAGATAATCGCATACGGCAATCGCCATAGAGTCATTGGCACAAATTATCGCTTCCGGCGGAACCTTGGATGGATCCATAAAACGATCCATAACCTCTCTGGTTGGTCCAAACCAGAAATCTCCATAGCCAACACGCTCCTCTTCATACAAGATATCGTTATCCTCTAACACTTCTCGATAAATTTCCAGACGTCGTTCCGCAATATCATTGCCCTGTATGCCGCTGATAAAATTAACTTCCCGCATACCATGGTATTCTACTACATGGCGAATCAGCTTTTCAAATTCCTCATCTGTATCATATACTACATTATGGCAATGATCCAGTTCTATACCATAAGCCAAAACTGGCACTTGATTCTCTTGGAGCCGTTTCACAATGCCATCCAGTACCTTCTGATTCCGGATGGTAGCCGAAAAAATCAGCACCGCATCCACACGATCTGTGTTCATCAGATCATATACACTGGCATCTGCCTCATCACTTTTGGTATTATGATACAAATCGGAATCACTGCTAAACAGCATCACATAATATCCCATATTAATCAATTCTCTGGCTACCCGCTCTAAAATCTTGATATGGTATTTTTGATCCAACTCCGAAGTGCAAATTCCAATTACCTTCCTATCCTTATACATAGCAATTCTCCCTTTCCATCGCATACCTGCCGTTTATGCAGCTATCGCTATTTCATCATAATGTCCCGCATTATGATCTTGCCTGGTCTTCATAAGCAAGCTTGTTCGATCCACTTATCATTATATTATATCATAACATAATTCCACCTCTTCGGCTATACAAATACCGACTTTTCAACTAAAAAAATTATAAAATATCTCCCATAATCATATAACAGCTACTTTCTTATAAAGAAAATACCTCACAAGCACATATACTTGCGAGGTAAGTCAATTAGCTGGGCTAGCGGGATTCGAACCCACGAGTGCAGGAGTCAAAGTCCTGTGCCTTACCGCTTGGCGATAGCCCATTATATAGAGAAACAAAAAGTTTCGCTTTGCGAAACTCTGCGCCGCAAATGCATCGCACCAGCGACATGATACATCTGCATTTACGTGCGATCCACACGGAGTGTTTTAACAAATAGGAGAAATTCCCTATTCGATAAAAAATCCCTGCTATCTTGGTATAACAAGGATCATTAAGGTGGATACTGGGATTCGAACCCAGGGCCTCCAGAGCCACAATCTGGCGCGCTAACCAACTGCGCTATACCCACCATAAGCGTGCCAAGAGGGATTCGAACCCCCGACAACCGGCTTAGAAGGCCGGTGCTCTATCCAGCTGAGCTATTGGCACGAATAAGAGCGGGTGATGGGAATCGAACCCACGTATCCAGCTTGGAAGGCTGGTGTTCTACCATTGAACTACACCCGCATAATTTGGAAAGCTCCATTCCTTATGCTTCCCTATATTAAAATGTATATAAAGCGTCACCAGTCGGGGTGACAGGATTCGAACCTGCGACCCCCTGATCCCAAATCAGGTACACTAGCCAAACTGTGCCACACC
>CAYPEW010000060.1:0-18839 GCA_964409845.1 uncultured Jutongia sp. | reverse complement strand
AGGTTATGGTATGTGAATTTCAAAAACTAATCTATCCGTCCAGTGTCAGCATGGTAGAGGTGGGCAGCTACATGGTTGCCCTCTACCGTCCCTGCGAAAAGGTCGTGGATGCTTCGGGAAAAGCAGTCCGGGAAGTAAAGGCAGTGGGATACTGCCTTCCCGTGGCGGCAAATCTCCGGTATGACATGAAAGGGCACTGGAACAATAATCCCAGTCATGGTATCCAGTTTGAGGTGGAAAAATATGATGAGGTGATTGTGCCATCGAGAGAAGGCATTGTTGCCTATCTGTCTTCCGGTCAGATTAAAGGAATCGGATCGGTCATGGCAGAAAGGATATTTGACACCTTTGGCGTGGAAACACTGGATGTTCTGGACAAAGAACCGGAACGTTTGATGGAAATCAGGGGGATCAGCAGTAAGAAACTGGAAAAAATAACACAGTCCTATCTGGAAAACCGTGGAGCCAGAGATGTGGTGGCATTTTTGACACCTCATGGAATCACAGCAGGCAGGGCAGTCCAGTTTTACCGTGAGTATGGCAATAAGGCGATGGACATAGTACAGAATCACCCATACCGTCTTTGTGAGATTGACGGAATTGGGTTTCGGATAGCAGAGAGGATTGCATTAAACATGGGTTTTTCCAAGCTTTCTCCGGAACGTGTGGATGAAGGGATTCTCTACACCTTAAAGGAGCAGGAGGGAAAGGGACACCTCTGTATCAGAAAAGATAAATTTATAAAGGAGTGCATTAAAACGCTGGACACACCCGAACTGACAGAACAGATGATTGGTGTGAGGGCATCCAGGATGGTATACAGTGGAAAACTGGTCATTTATCAGGATTGTGTATATCGGAAAAAGCCATCGGAAGCGGAGGACAGGCTGGCAAAGTGTGTAAAGGAGATGTTAAAACAGAAAAATTCTTTTGCCGTATCTGATTTGGAGTCTGAAATCGCAGCAGAAGAAAAGGAGCTTGGTTTAACCTTTGCAGAGGAACAGAAAGAAGCTGTTTGCACAGCACTGACCAGCAGCCTGTGTGTCATTACGGGTGGCCCCGGAACGGGCAAGACCATGATACAGAGGGCAATACTGGATATCTACCAGAAGTTGTTTCCGAAGCATGAGATAGTCTGCTGTGCCCCAACGGGCAGGGCAGCAAGGCGGATGGAGCAGTCCACCGGTTTCCCATCATCTACAGTACATAAGGCACTGAATTTATTTGCCGGAGAGGATGGCTGTTATGGCGAAGGTGAAGAACTGGAGGCTGATTTCATACTGGTGGATGAAGTTTCCATGCTGGATATGTATGTGGCAGACAGTCTGTTCCAGGCAGTGAAAAAAGGCAGCCATCTGGTTTTGGTCGGGGATGCTGACCAGTTGCCGTCAGTAGGACCAGGGGCAGTCCTCGGTGAGCTGATTGCAAGCGGATGCATCCCAGTTGTGAGACTGGATCATGTGTTCCGGCAGAAAGAAGGAAGCCGAATTGCGGCCAATGCAAAACAGATCCGACATGGGATTGCCTCACTGGAATATGGAGAGGATTTTCAGTTTGTGGAGTCTGCGGACTTGAAAGAGTCTGCCAGACTGATCCAGAAGCTGTATCTTCAGGAGGTGTCTCAGAATGGAGTAGACCATGTAGCATTACTGTCTCCATACCGGCAGAAAACAGAAACTGGGGTCAATGCCCTAAACGAACAGATCCAGGATGCAGTAAATCCGGGCAGTGCGGCAGAAGCAGAAATTGCCAGTGGAAATAAGAAATTCCGGAGTGGAGATAAAGTCATACAGATAAAAAACCGGGATGATATCAGTAATGGTGATATTGGCTACATCAGGAAAATATCTAAAAATGGAAGTGAGACAGAAGTTAAGATTGACTTTGGTGACGGCAGGGTAAAGGACTATGATGCCGGTGAAATGGAACTGCTGGATTTAGGCTATGCATCCACGATTCACAAGTCACAGGGGTCTGAATATCAGACCGTCATCATTAATATACAGAGAGCACATTATATCATGCTGAACCGGCCGCTGATTTATACAGCAGTTACCAGAGGAAAGAAAAAGGTAATACTAGTCGGGGAGAAAAAGGCTCTGTATATGGCAGTTAAACGGACAGAAGCAGAGAAACGGGGAACCAATCTGGCAGCCCGTATCAGGGAATATATGAATTAAGCAGGGCGGGGTGGACAGTTCCATCCTGCAGAAAGGAGTTGTACTATGGCAACGATTTTAGAACAGTATCAGCAGAAAAGTGAGGATTACCGCTCACAAATAGCAGCAGACAGTTTTCCACCGGATGAACTTCTGGCTCTTCAGGAGATGAATTATCGGATTTGTGTGTTGGAAACATTTCAGTCCATGATGCGGATAATCCCCATGACGACAGACATTCAGGTAATAGGAAAGCATTTTCAGGTTATTTCCTGCTATATGGAGCTGCTGCTGAAAGAGCGGAAGTTTGGACCGAAAATGGATGAAACACAGAAACAGAAACGGGACACAGCACTGACATCGCTGGAAAATGTGGTCCGGGACGGAAAGAAACGTTTTATGAGTTTTACTGCACCGAACCCAGACAGTTATAAGAAGTGTATTGTGAAATACTGTGGTGCCGTACTGCCTATGTGGATGCAGTACCGTGAAACATACATCAGTTTATAAGGAGGATAAGGCTTATGATGAGTCAGAATAAGGAAACAGAGAAGGCAGCCATGAAGGCTGTGATTTCAAAAATCAATGCAGTAGAGGGATTTGATCCGGAACTGTTTGCCGTAGAATATACAGATCTGGAAAGTGGGGAGACCAGAAAACGTCTTCCGGTCATGGTTCAGATGGCATGGTTTCGGCTGAAATATCCGGAAGGGAAGATAAAGACAAAAGTAACCAGCGGCAAAGATTGCTTTGTGGCAACGGCAAGGGTATATCCGAGTTACAAAGACAGTGATGACTGTTACCTGGCAGAAGCAACTGCATCCCGTGGGTATCTGGCAGAGAAACCGTCTGTGTCGCCTCGTGAGTGGGCACAGACAGCGGCGGTGGGGATTGCCCTGCGTAATGCCGGATTTGGCTTACAGTTCAGTATGGCAGGGGAAGACTTTCCAAATGTAGCTCCGGATGAGCTGGGGCTTATGGAAGGCAGTGCCAGTGTACAGGCAGAAACTGCGGAAAGCGGTGCAGCTGTATCAGCACCAGAAGCAGCGCCAGTGCAGACGCAGACAGCAGAAATGCAGATGGCACAAAACGTGACAGCAATGCCGGTGCCTCAAATGCAGCAGCCGGTAGATCCGGTATCAGACACACGGCAGGGTGCAGTGCCACAGGAACCGGTACAACAGGAACTTACCTATGAAGAACGTATCCAGCAGGCAATGAGTATGCCATGCCCGATCAAGAAATATGCGGGCAAGACACTGGGAGACCTGGTAGCAACCGATCCAAAGGCATTGAACTGGATTGTGAATAAGTTCCATGATGACAAGGGAACGAATGAAGCGGCCAGGCTGATCTGTGAGTATGCATTAGGACAGGCAAGTGCCTGAGTTGAAAAAGGAATCTAAAGCTGCTTAAAACGCATCCAAAGATTCATTACAGTTTCAATTGGGAAAATACAAAAACAGCGTTTTTTACTTTAATAATACAGAGGGGATGGTGGAAACACTGTCCCCTATATTCAAGTTTGAGAAAAAGCAGAAAGGAGGGCTATGATGGAGAAGTTTCACATATGGGATGTCATATCCGTACTGAACCTGCCAGAAGCACCATCCGGCAGGAGTTCGTATTACATCTCCTGCCCATGCTGTGATTCAAAACCGAGGGATAAACACCTGAATATCAATCTGAGAAAAGAAGTATTCCGGTGTCCGAAATGTGGAGTATCCGGTGGAATCTTTGACCTGTATGCGCTATATACAGGTGTTCCCAGGGAGGACGTAAGGAAAGCAATGACAGAGCGGCTGGGGCTTTCGGAGCAGTCATACCGCCCTAAAAGAAGGGTTGTGGTAAAAGAAGTGAAGGAGTCGCCAGTGGCAGAGATTGCAATTAGGCATAAAACCTACACAGCACTGTTAGAGAAACTTTCTTTGGCATCGGACCATATGGATAATTTGCTGGATAGAGGGTTAAAGGAAGATGAGATTAAACAGTTGGGGTATAAAACTACTCCAGTTGTGGGAATGACAAAGATTGCAAAAGAACTGGTTCAGGAAGGCTGTGAGCTTTCTGGTGTTCCGGGATTTTACCAGACAGAATCAGATACATGGAAATTTACCATAAACCAAAGGGGTATCCTGATTCCAGTCAGGGATGACAAAGGACGGATTCAGGGAATGCAGATACGGCGGGATGATGTGAAAAAACGGAAATTCCGCTGGGTATCCAGTACAGAGCTAAAAAACGGATGCAAGGCGGAAGGCTGGACACATCTTGCCGGATTACCTGACGAAACCATACTTTTGACAGAGGGACCAATGAAAGCGGATGTGATCCATGCACTGACAGGACTAACGGTACTGGCAGTTCCCGGTGTGAATGCTCTGACACAATTAGAAATCGCACTGAAGCAGTTAAGAGAACAGGGTTTACAGAAAATCATGACAGCATTTGACATGGATATGGCAACCAATCCTCATGTACAGAAAGGGTATCGGCAGCTTTTGCTGCTGCTTGACCAGATGGGGTTTCAGTTTGGCACGTATCTGTGGGATGGCAGTTTCAAGGGGCTGGATGATTATGTTTGGGAGTTTTGTCTCAAACGTAACAGGCCATAGTTTGAAAAAGAGGGTAAGGTCAATACAGGCTTTGCCCTTTTTCTATGAGTATCTTTTTGCGGAATGCGTATTTGAGTTGTAAATGAGTATTGCAAAGCGTGTAATGATTATAAATAGAAAAAAGAAGTAAACAAGTTATTATTGTTGCTTCGGAATGGAGGAAATTATGTTATTAGGAATCGATCATGGAAATTATGCAGTGAAGACAAGAGAGTTTGATTTTGTATCCGGTCTGGCAGAGCATACGGTGAAACCGCCGATGACGGATGAAATCCTTGAGTATCAGGGAAAGTATTGGACATTGAGTGGAAAGCGGCTGAGTTATATGAGGGATAAGACACAGGATGACCGCTTTTTCATTCTTTCTTTGTTTGCTATTGCTAAAGAACTGGAAAAGAGGGGGAAATATGTGCCAATGGAAAAAATCCAGCTTGCGGTTGGTCTTCCCCCGGAGCATTATGGGCTGTTACGGGAGCACTTTGGAGAGTATTTCAAAGACAGGGGAATGCTTGAATTTATGTATGGTGGAAAGCCGTACCGTATTTTCATTGACAAGGTGATGGTGTTCCCGCAGGCGTATGCGGCTGTGATCCAAAAGAGCAGTCTGATTGTAAAAACAGTAAGAGTGTTTGTAATTGATATTGGAGGATATACCACAGATGTACTGCTTCTGCGTAACGGTAAGCCAGATTTGCAGTTTTGCCGCAGTCTGGAGACAGGAATTATTACCATGAACAATGAGATTGTGCGGAAGGTAGGGGCATTGCATGATATGCGGATTGAGGATGAACATATCAGTGCGGTACTGGGAGGAAAAGAGATCATTCTGCCAGAGGAGATTAAGACCACTATCCGGGAGGAAGCAAAACTACATGCCAAAGAGATTCTGGACCAGCTGCGGGAACTGCAGGTAGACCTGCGGGCAAATCCGGCAATCTTTATCGGTGGTGGAAGCATTCTTTTGAAACCGTTTCTGGAGCAGTCCCCACTGGTGGTACAGGCAGATTTTATTGAGGACTGTCATGCCAACGCCATTGGATATGAGATGCTCGCAGAGAGCCAGATGAAGCGGAACCCAAACTGATAGGGGATGGGGAGGATGCGGAATGAAACGAGATGGAAAATACCGCTTCAGTCTGCAGTTTTCAGATACGACAGAGGAGAACCAGATAGTGGGAGAATTGCTGGAACGGATGGGAAACCGAAAAAGCACCCTGATTGTAGATGCAGTCAGGGAATATCTTCTGCATCATCCGGAACTGCAGGAGGAAAACTGTAAGATTGAGATTTCCGTGACAACAATGGAAACATCGGAGAATTTGGAGAATCTGATCCGGCAGATGATTGAGGAGAGAATTGCCTTGTACCGACAGGAAGACAGTAACGCATATCGGTCTGGAGAAGATATGCAGAAAGAGGAAATGAAGCAGATAGAATCATCAGACAGTTTGGAAGAGGATATTTCTCAGATGTTGGATAATCTTGATTTTTTTCAATAATATTAGATAGGATAGTAGAATTATAAGTGGTACTATTTGATTTTTAACTAATTTTTTCTTAAAAATATTTTGATAATACCACTTATAGTGCGAGTAACGGAACTCTGCATTCTTCCGATTTTATGTCTGTTTGGATAATATAGATATATAAGGAGAAGATGAACAGTGGATTACGTTATTTTAGGAAAAAACATTAAGAAGTTCCGACAGTTAAAGGGACTGCGTCAGGTGGATCTGGCAGAAATGTGTGACTGCAGTGACAGTCATATCGGCCAGATTGAAAACGCTCGTGGGATTCCCAGTCTGGACACTGTGGTAAAGATTTCAAATGCACTGGAGGTTACGGTTGACCAGTTACTGAAAGAAAGCTATGCAAATCCGGAAATGGTGTATCTGAAGGAGATTTCTGAGCGAATCGAAAAATATCCGGTAAGCCAGAGGATCATGGCTTGCGAGGGACTTATGCATTATCTGGACTCCCTGGAAAAATTCAGCCAATAGGAGTAGGGATGATTGTTTTGCAGACAATTCCAGGCGGTATTCTGCTGTCTGGATTAATATGGTTAATGAGCCAGTATGATTTTTCTGCTGGCTGATTAGTTGTGTGTCGTTAAACGGCTATGCTGTGCGAAAGTATGGTATGGTCGTTTTTTGCGCGAAGGCAAAGTGAGGATATATCTGTGCTTGCACAAGATTATCCGAGCGCGCCCGCGAACCCAAGCAATCTCGCAAAGCGAGATGCCCGTGGTTGTATTCTAAAGATTTTTTTATTCTATGGAGGAGGTGGATTTTTAAAGTGTGAGAAATTGCAATAAGGTAACAGATTGATAAAAGCATAGGCATGCCATCATGGTATGCCTGTTTTTCTGCCTGGTGGCATGTCTTCCAAAAAGGAGGCATGACGGATGAACCATCAGCAGAAATCCGAAAAAGATGAATTGAGAGCCAGATTTACAGGCTGGCTGGAAGTGACTTTATATCGGGCAAAGTTAAATTACCTGAAAAAGCAGGAAAGAGAAAGAAATACCATTTATGTTGAGGCGCTGCCAGAGGAACTACTGGTAGAGGAAAATCTGGAATATAAATGGGTTCACGGACTGACAGAACAGAATGGATTTGATTTTGAAGAGGAGGAGTTGGAAAGAGCATTTCAGAATCTGACACAGCAGAGGCGGAGGATACTAACCATGCTTTTTGTGGAGGAAAAGACACCAGAAGAGATTGCGGGAAAGCTGGGATGTTCCAAACAGAATGTGTATAAACAGCGTTCCAAGGCATTAGCTATACTCAGGAATATGCTGGAGAAGGGTGGTGAGGGGAATGCGTAGGGAAATGAGTAAAGAGGAATTTTGCAATGCCCTGACAGGAGCAATAGCGGGTTGCCATGAGGATTTAGGGAAGATACTGGAACTTTATATGCCGTTGATTGATAAATACAGTTATGTAAATGGCAGACTGGATGAAGATCTGAAACAGTATCTGATGATGCATATCGCATTACAGATAGGGAAGTTTCCTCTCTGATAAATAGTGCATTAAAGAAGGTTTTAGAAAATGGGAAATCTTTTTATGATTTTTTTAAAAGAGGTTGAAAATCCAGGGAATCCGATTGTCTTTGTTTGTATAGGCATCCCTGTGCCATGAACCTTGACAATTAAACAGCCTCAACTGATACGTTACTCTGACACCGAGCGGCTATCCGTCTGTCCGGCAGGCAGAACCAGGAGCACTGATATGGGAGTGGCACTTCTATAACGCAATGACATGTCAGGGGGATAATGATACTTCTGTAATACGCAGCCCGGCCACAGTGAAGGTGGGGAGATGAGATTTCTATGGACCTGTTCGCTGCAGGCATCAGGATGAGGCATGATTATTAAGAAAGGAATGGATGATATGGAGAAAAAGAAAGAAGTTCCGATATGGGAAAAGGCATGTATGACCATTGAAGAGGCAGCAGCTTATAGCAATATTGGAATCAATAAGATAGATGAACTGGCAAAGAAACCACGTTGCCCTTTCGTGTTGTATGTGGGACGAAAGAAACTGATAAAACGGAAAGAGTTTGAACGTTTTATTAGTGAAAATATTGAGTTATAAAGAGAAATGAAAATATCGAATTAGCAAGAGAATATAGACTTATGGGCTGTTATATGGTAATATATAAGTTACTGTATTAGGGCTTCTTTGCTGAAAGGAGTTATAAAATATGGGAAAAGACTTAAAAGGGAAGGAGCTGGGTGTCGGAATAACTCAACAGAAAAATGGGTTATATTCGGCAAGGTTTGTAGATAAATTTGGTAAACGCAGGCAGAAGCGATTCAAAAAGTTACAGGAATGCAGACAGTGGATTGCAGATGCAACCTATGTAGATGAACATAGTAACATCTTACAGGCAACAGACATAATGGTAGACGCATGGTTTGATTATTGGATTGATATCAAGAAAAAGACGGTAAGACCTAACACGGTTAGAAATTACACAGAACGATACAATCGCAATATTAAGAAAATCATCGGGAAAATGCTGCTGTCAGAGGTAAAACCTTTACATTGTCAGAAGATATTCAGTGATATGGCTGATGAAAATTATCGGACAACCACAATCTATCAGACAAGGATTGCGTTATTCAATATGCTGGAGTTTGCCAAAGAAAATGATGTGATTCGCTATAATCCATGTAAAAAATCAGTTAAGAGCGACATGGGGAAGCCTTCGCAGAAAAAGGAGGCACTGACAAAAGATATACAAAAGGTGTTTTTAAAGTATGCGAGTGGTCAAAGTTATGAGAATCAGTATCGTTTCATTTTACAGACTGGTTTACGGACTGGTGAATTGGTTGGCTTGAAATGGGAAGATATAGATTTCCAGAATAAGACACTGAAGATTCAGCGGTCTATGGAGTATAGATATTCGGTAGGCGAATGGAGAGTTGGAGAACCTAAAAGCAAATCAGGTTACAGAACGATTCCACTGACAGATGAGGCTATCGACATATTGAAACGCCAGAAAGAAAAAAATAAGAAAATCAAAGTGATTCCAATGGAGTGGAGTGCATTTGTGTTTTTGTGCAGAAAAGGTACGCCAATCAAAAACAGTACATATGATACGGCTCTGTTTAAGATTTGTGATAAGGCACAGATTCCAAGATTTTCCATGCATGTACTGCGTCATACATTTGCAACAAGATGTATTGAAGGCGGTATGAAACCAAAAACATTACAGATTATTTTGGGACACTCGAATATTGGAATTACCATGAATTTATATGTTCACACTACCGAGGAGGAAAAGTTAAAGGAAATCGAATTGGTAGCGGATGCCCTTAAAGTAGTATAAAAATGGTGCACTAAATGGTGCACCTGCAAGTGAGGGTATATCAGAAAAGCCGTAAAATAAAGGAATTTTAGAAGGAGAATAGAAAAATGAAACTAGGAATCGTCGGTCTCCCGAACGTAGGAAAAAGTACATTATTTAACTCATTAACCAAGGCTGGAGCAGAATCAGCCAACTACCCATTTTGTACCATCGACCCAAATGTAGGTGTGGTGCCTGTGCCGGATCCAAGACTGGATGTCCTGGCAAAGATGCACAATTCTGCGAAAACGGTACATGCCACTATTGAGTTTGTAGACATTGCCGGACTGGTTAAGGGGGCTTCCAAGGGTGAAGGTCTGGGTAACCAGTTTTTATCCAATATTCGTGAGGTGGATGCGATTGTCCATGTGGTAAGGTGTTTTGAAGACTCCAATATTGTGCATGTGGATGGCAGTATTGATCCTTTGCGTGACATTGAGACCATCAATCTGGAGCTGTTATTCTCTGACCTGGAAATTCTGGAGCGGAGATATGCCAAATTAGTGAAAAGTGTTAAAAATGATAAGACTTTAGTGAAAGAAACGGAATTAGTGGAAAAATTAAAAAAGCATCTGGAAGATGGCGGTCTGGCAAAAACATATGAGGCAGCCGATGAAGACGAGGAGGAATTATTGGAAAGCTTTAATCTGCTGACTTATAAACCGACTATTTATGCGGCTAATGTAGCGGAGGATGATCTGGCAGATGATGGCGCATCTAATGATAATGTGGCTAAAGTAAGGGAATATGCGGCGAAAGAGGGTTCGGAAGTGTTTGTGATCTGTGCCCAGATTGAGCAGGAGATTGCGGAGTTGGATGACGAGGAGAAGAAAGAGTTTCTGGAGGAAATGGGTTTACAGGAATCCGGACTGGAAAAAATGATTTCTGCCAGCTATTCTTTGTTGGGGCTGATTAGTTATCTGACAGCTGGGGAAATGGAAACCAAGGCATGGACCATTACCAAGGGAACGAAAGCGCCACAGGCAGCTGGAAAAATCCATTCGGATTTTGAGCGTGGATTTATTCGTGCCGAAGTAGTCAGCTACGATAATCTGGTGGAGCAGGGCAGTTATCATGCAGCCAAGGAAAAGGGACTGATCCGTTCCGAAGGAAAAGAATATGTGGTACAGGACGGAGATGTGGTGCTGTTCCGCTTTAATGTCTAATTTTAGGCGGTTAAATGTTGACATTTAACCGCTTTTGCAATATATTTGCTTGGTAATGAAAGGGTAAATAAAGACAGGGGACTATTCTGTCAGAATCTTATTCTGTTGTGGAGGAGAAAATGGATATACGATTTCCCCATCTGGGGATTGAACTGGCACATGTAGGTAAAACAATCAATCTGGGTGGTTTCAGTATTGCTTATTATGGTATCATTATGGCGCTGGGCATGGTAGCTGGGTATTTTATGGCGGCATGGCAGGCGAAAAGAACCGGGCAGAATCCGGAGCTTTATTTGGATTTGGCTCTTTGGGATATTGTTTTTGCGGTAATTGGTGCCAGAACCTATTATGTGATCTTTAGTTGGAGTTATTACAGTGAGCATCCTGCGGAGATATTGAATCTGCGGGGCGGTGGAATGGCAATCTATGGTGGAGTTATCGGTGGAGTGCTGACTACGCTGGTGTTTTCTAAAATCCGGAAACAATCTTTCTTGCAGTTGGTAGATACCGCTTGTACTGGTCTTTTAGTGGGGCAGATTATTGGTCGCTGGGGGAATTTTTTTAACCGGGAAGCCTTTGGCGATTACACCAACAGCTTTTTCGCCATGCAGATTCCGAAGCGAGATGTTCGGGTTTCGGACTTGACACATTCCATTCGGGAACACTTGGTTTCCATCGATGGTGTGCAGTATATTCAGGTACATCCTACTTTTCTCTATGAGTTATTATGGAATATTCCGGTGCTGATTCTTTTGATTTGGTTTACGCCTAAGAAACAGTACCACGGGCAGGTTTTTCTGCTGTATTTGCTGGCATATGGTCTAGGCAGAGTGTGGATTGAAGGATTACGGACGGATCAGCTCCTGCTGTTTGGAACGCATCTGCCGGTGTCCCAGTTGTTATCGGCTTTGCTGGTGTTATTTGCGGCAGGATGTCTGTTATATCGATGGCGGAAACTGGCGTGTAAGAAAAACTAAATACGATCATGAGGCAGGCACTGTGAAATGAGTAGTAGAATTTTGATTATTGAAGATGATGTGACAATCAACAAATTGTTGCGGAGCATTATAGAAAAGAATGGATATATCGTCGACAGTGCTTATTGCGGTACGGATGGCATTACTATGGGGCTGCACAAGGAGTACAGCCTTATTTTGTTGGATTTAATGTTGCCAGAGAAATCTGGAGAGGAAATTATGAAAGAATTACGCAAGGCAAATACAACTCCTGTTATTGTGTTGTCTTCTAAGAGTGAAACCTATAACAGAATAGAACTTCTTCGGCTCGGTGCAGACGATTATATAACAAAGCCTTTTGATGTTGACGAGGTGCTTTTACGGATTCAGGCTGTACTCCGCAGGACTTCACAACAGGAGACTAAGGAGATTGTTTTCCGTGAGCTGGTTATGAAAACGGATTCCAAGCGTGTTTTTGTAGGTGACGATGAACTTAGCTGTACTGCAACAGAATATGCCATATTGGAATTATTGATGAAAAATCCTGCCAAAATATATTCGAAGCGAACCATTTATGAGCTTGTGATGGGGGAAGACTATTTGCAGGAGGATAACACAATGAATGTGCATATCAGCAATCTTCGTCGAAAAATTGCACAGTTTACGGATAAGAAGTATATTGAAACGGTGTATGGTATGGGGTACCGGCTAATAAAGTAAAATATTCCGGAAGCGTATTTTATTAATGTATATCAATTTGCAATAGCCAGGTTTTGTCTTCGGGCTAATAATAAATGAAACTTTAGAATTTCTTTAGGTTTTGTGAAGATTCCTCTTAACATTATTCTGTAGTATTGTAATTGGAGGTGAATGAAACATGGAGAATGTAATACTACAGGCAAACAATATTGTGAAGACTTACCATCATTTTAAGGCTTTGGATGATGTTTCCATCACGTTGGAAGCAGGGCATATATACGGCTTTATCGGTGAAAATGGTTCCGGTAAAACCACACTGATACGTATCCTTACAGGGCTCTCCTTTCCTACCGCTGGGAGCTATTCTCTTTATGGAAGGACAGCTTATAAGGACATGCAGCTTGTCCGCCGGCGTATTGGCAGCACGATAGAGGAACCGGCGTTATATCCTGAATTTTCAGCTTACCGTAATCTTGAGCTGCAACGGATATTGTTGGGAAATCCTGACAAGTCCCTGTGTGACGAATTGTTGAAGCTGTTGGATTTATATGATGTACGGAATAAGAAAGTCAAAGAGTTTTCTATGGGCATGAAACAACGGCTGGGGATTGCATTAGCATTGGTAGGTAAGCCGGAGCTTTTAATCCTGGACGAACCTGTTAATGGGCTGGATCCGAAAAATATTTCTGCACTCCGTGTCCTGTTAAAAAAGCTAAATGAGGAGCGTGGAATTACCATGCTGATCTCAAGCCATATATTAAGCGAACTGTATTTATTGGCAACAGATTATATTATTATTCACAAGGGAAAGATCATAGAGAGCCTTTCTCATGAACAATTGGAGGCAAACTGTGAGAATTATGTAAAAATTTGTACGGACAATTTATCGCAATGTGTGATAGTCATCGAAAAGGAATTGAATATTTTGGATAATAAAGTAATGGATGACCACACCTTACATATATATGCATTTACGGATGAACCACAAAGAATTTCACAGGTTTTGACACAGAATGGTATTGTAGTGGGGGAACTGTCTGTGTGTGGGCAGAGTCTGGAAGAATATTTCCTTTCTGTGACAGGAGGTGAATATCATGTATAATTTGCTAAAAGTGGAGCTTTACAAACTGGAGAAATTTATTTTTGGCTATGTTGCCATTTTTTTAATATTTGTGGCTGGATATATTTTTGGAGATAATCGTATTGGCAATAGAGTATTTGAGATGACAGATAATACAGATCTTATATTTTCCTATGTAATCTGTGATACCTCATTTGTGTTTTTTTTATCGATTATTATGGCGGTATTTATAGGAAAAGACTTTTCGAATCGTACTATATGCCATGAAATTAAGCTGGGCTATAGCCGGGTTCAGATCCTTCTTTCCAGAATGCTAGTGGTATGTGCATTTGCCACGCTGTTGCATGTGGTATATGTTTTGTCTGCTGTGTTTGGTTTTTCTGTAGTGAGGGGATTTGATACCAGCGTACTTTGTGTTAGGAATGCATTGTGGCTGCTGATTGTATTGATACAGTTAGTGGCAGTAATAAGCGGAGTTGTTTTGCTATCTTTTTTGGCAAAGAGGTTGTCGGAAGCTATTGTCTTGTCTACTATGTACTCCTTTGTATGTTGTAATGTCTTGCGGAACTTCTTTATGAGTTCCCAAATTTTTACGCTGTCCTGTTTTTGCTTTGTACAGAGTAGTACAACAGAGAATTTAGCCTATGCAGCAATCAGTGCACTTGTTACTATGTTTATTTTTTTGACAATTGCTATTTTTTCATTCAGCAAAGCGGAAGTAAAATAGGAGGTTGACCGTGCTGGAAAATGTGATTATCTTAATACTTTTTACCGCTGTCCTAATTTTTGCGGGAAAATATTATCAGTTGAAGAGACAACTAAAATCTATTTCCAGACAACTTCGTGTAGAGCATACAAGACTTGTGACGCTTGCGTTTGCAGACGATGATGTGGAGAAGGTTGCGCTGGAAATTAATCAGCTGCTGGAAGAGATACAGCAGGCAATCATCAAAAGTAACGCTTCCGCCATGTCTTTAAAATCTTCCATTGCAGACATATCCCACGATATGAAAACACCATTAACCTCTGTTATTGGCTATTTGCAGTTGGCAGAAAAAGAATGTGACGATGAAAAAATTGAAGAAATTATAGAGATCTGTTTGGAACGAACCCGTTATTGTAATGCGCTGATCAATGACTTTTTTGAGTTATCGCTAATAGAGCTGCAGGGTTGCACTCCCAAGATAGAAAGGGTAGACGTGGCAGGAATCATTTGTGACCAGATACTTGCCAGCCATCCTACCTTTGAGGAAAAAAATATTACTCCACAGTTTGAAGATTTTGATAAAACGATTTTTGTTTCTGCTGACCGGAATATGCTAAACAGGGTAATCCAAAATTTGATTTCCAACGGTATTAAATATACTAACGGAGATCTTTCGTTTTGTATCAGTGAGGAAAATGGGCAGGTAATCATTACAGTGTCTAATTCTGTTAACGTTCCTGTTGATATCACACATATATTTGATCGATTTTATACAGAGGATAAATCAAGAAGCAGAGGAAGTGGTATTGGACTTTATATATGCAGGCAATTTGTAGATGCCATGGGCGGGAGTATCCGTGCAGAGATGGATGGAAACTGTTTGTCTATTAAAGTGATACTTCATTCGGCTTCTCGTGTTCCGATTTGATTTTGGGAAAATCTACCAATAGAGGTTGTATAAAAAAGTGCAAAATGACGGTTTTGCACTTTTTTTGTGCGCCAAAAGGAAAAAATACTTGCCATATTCCCAAAATGAGAGTAAAATATCATTCAAAGTGGTGGAAAGTGGGTGGAAGTGGTTAGAAAAACCACGAATGTGGGAAGCGTGGTACAGAAAGGCGGTGATCGTGATGTTTATGGGGCAATATGAACACACCATAGATACCAAGGGCAGAACGATCATACCGGCAAAGTACCGTGAAGATCTGGGCGAAAGCTTCGTAGTTACCAGAGGACTGGACGGTTGCCTTTATCTGTATCCAGCAGCAGACTGGCAGGTATTTGTGGACAAGCTGAGCCATTTGCCATCCAACTTGAAAAACCGCCAGATACAGAGACAGTTTTTGTCAAAGGCCATGGAGGTAGTTCTCGACAAGCAGGGACGTATCCTGATTCCGGCATTGCTGCGAGAGTTGGCAGGACTGGAAAAGGATATCGTATTTGTGGGAATGATGAATCATGTGGAGATTTGGGACAAGACACGTCTGGAACAGGAGAATATTGCGGAAAACGAAGAATTGTTAGAGACCGCCATGGATGAACTGGATATTTCTCTCTAATGCAGTTCGGGAGGAGGAGATCATCGTGGAGTTTCAACATGTATCTGTATTGCTGGATGAAGTGGTACAGGGATTGCAGATTAAACCAGACGGAATCTATGTGGATGGTACGCTGGGAGGTGCAGGGCATGCTAGTGTGGTGTGCAGTAAATTAGGTGAATCCGGCAGACTGATCGGAATTGACCAGGACGCAGATGCCATTGCCGCCAGTACAGAACGTCTCCGGGTTTATGGAGATCGGGTAAGTATTGTCCGAAGTAATTATTCTGATATGGTAAATGTATTGCATCAGGAGAAGATTGACCATGTAGATGGGATTACGCTGGATCTGGGAGTATCTTCTTTTCAATTAGATACTTCGGAGAGAGGATTTTCCTATCGGATGGATGCGCCATTAGATATGCGCATGGATGACAGGCAGGAATTATCAGCCGAAGTTGTGGTCAATGAATATTCCGAGATGGAACTGTTCCATTTGATTCGTAACTATGGAGAAGATAAATTTGCAAAGAACATAGCCAAACATATTGTGGCGGAGCGGGAGAAAGAACCTATCCGTTCTACCGGCAGATTGGCTGAGATTATTAGTCGGGCGATACCGATGAAAATAAAAAAGCAGGGAGGACATCCTGCCAAACGGACTTTTCAGGCGATCCGTATTGAAGTCAATCATGAGTTAGAGGTGCTGGAGCAGACCATTGGCGACATGATTGATCTGTTAAATCCAGGTGGAAGATTGTGTATCATTACCTTTCATTCCTTGGAGGATCGGATTGTCAAGAAAATATTCCGCAGTGCAGAAAACCCTTGTACCTGCCCGCCAAGCTTTCCGGTTTGTGTATGTGGAAAAGTGTCAAAAGGCAGGGTTGTTACCCGTAAACCTATTTTGCCAACGGAGCAGGAGATGGCAGAAAATCCCCGTTCCAAGAGTGCTAAGTTGAGAATTTTTGAGCATTGTTGAGTAATCAGGGCAAAATAACATGATGCTGGGGTCAAAAGTATACAGCAATCCGTAGCATCAAAACATAGTGATAGATACAAATGTTTCATTAAAAATCCGGTGCAATGATTTGTGAAAGATAATAGATATAAAATGTGTGCTTGGTTGGAACATTGTGGAAAATGGAAAGGAGTTTATCAGATATGGCAGATAGAAGATATTCGAGTAGATACCGCTCTGGTTATCGGAGCTATTCTGCGACCGAACGCCATACATATGTGGATGGGAATACGGTGCGCCGTATTGATACCCTTCCAAGAAGAAGTGAGGAAGAGCGCAGACGGGAGGAGGAACGTCGGGAACAGCAGATCCGCAGGCGAGTTTTGCAGCAGCCAGTTCGTATGCCATGGGTGGACATGAAGTCAGTTTTGTTTCTGGCAGTCGCAGCTGCGGTAACATTGTATGTGTGCTTTACTTATATCCAGGCGCAAAATCAGGTGCAGGCGCAGAAGAATAAGGTGGTTCAGATGGAGTATTCCATTGCTTCCCAGAGAGAAAGCAATAATGATACCTATCAGGAGATTTTGGATTCTGTAGATTTGTCAGAAGTTTATGACAGAGCTACGGGAAAACTGGGTATGGTGCAGGCACAGGATAATCAGATCCACAAGTATCAAAGCAAGAAAAGCGATACTGTGAAGCAGTATGGTAAGATACCGAATGCGCACTGATCTTGATAGCTGGTTGAAGTATGGGATGTTTTGGAGAGAAATATGAAGAAACGGGTTAGACAAACGGAAAAACGGGATTATTATAAAAAAACCAAAAAAATAAAAAATAGAAGAAGCAGCCGAATGATGTCTTTTCGGCTGCTGATTGTATTTGTACTGATTGTTGCTGCATGTGTCGGTCTGGTTGCCAGAATCTTATTTTTGGACCGGAATCAAGGATCGGATTATGAGCGGAAAGTTTTGCAGCAGCAAAGTTATATGAATAATCCTATTCCGGCTAAGCGAGGCGAAATTTTGGATCGCAATGGAAATAAGATTGCCACGAATGCGAAGATGTATAATCTGATTCTGGATCCGCAGATTTTGTCATCGGATACTGGTATTTTGGATGCTACCGCAGATGCTCTTGATAAAGTCATCGGATTGACACGGAAAAAGATTGATACGATTATTCAGACCAATCCCAATTCCCGCTATTATATGGTGCAGATGGAGGAGCAGAAGACTTTTTCCTCTGAGGTAAAAAAAGAATTTGAGGACTTAGCCGAGGATGACAAGCAGATTCAGGGAGTATGGTTTGAAGAAAAATATGTACGGAAATATCCATATTCTTCTGTGGCAAGCAATGTGCTGGGATTTTGTTCTTCTGATAACAATGGTATCTGGGGCATTGAGAACCAGTATAATTCTACATTAAATGGTACACCAGGCAAGAGTTATGGATATTATGATTCGGATCTGAATTTGATTAAGACTGTCAAGGAGGCAGTAGATGGTAACAATCTGATTTCTACTATAGATATTAATGTACAGGGAATCCTGGAACAGCATATGCAGAAATTCCAATCAGAAACAGGATCCGAACAGATGGGAGTCATTATTATGAATCCCAAGAATGGAGAGATCTATGCTATGGCATCCTCGCCGGGATATGATCTGAATAATCCCAATGTACTGACGGGGCAGTATAGTGAAGACAAAATCCGAGGTTTGAGTGCTGAGGAGAAAATGAAGATTATCACGAAAAAAGGGCAGTATCGTGAAGAAGAATTGGAGAAGATGAGCGCTCAGGAAAGAGAGGAAGCCGCAAAACGGAATAATCACTATTCAGAAGATGACGTGAAACAGATGAGTGATGAGGAAAAAAATGAGCTTATCATGGAAATCTGGAGAAATGAGATGTGGCGCAATTTTTGTATCAGTGATGCTTTTGAGCCAGGATCTACATTTAAACCGGTGACGGTGGCTGCCTCTTTGGATGAAGGAACCACTACACCGAATAAGACATATGTCTGTGACGGTTCCCAGAAGGTAGCAGATGCTACCATCAAATGTGTGGCATATAGCAAGGGAGGACATGGTACGGTTAA
>CAYPEW010000059.1:0-19394 GCA_964409845.1 uncultured Jutongia sp. | reverse complement strand
GCATCGGATCCTTAACATCACTCTCAAACTCCCGACCATGCCCAAAAAAGAAAGCATGCTCTACACGGTGATTGGACTCACAGAACACCATCCCCTCGTCCTGGATTGCTTCTCGCAGCTCTCCCAGAACATCTCGCTTCATTGCCATTTTCTTGCTAGTCCACTGGCTGATCTCGGAATCATACATCTGGAATCCGTCATGATGCTCTGCAACTGGCATTACATAGCGGGCACCTGCTTTTTTAAACAGACGAACCCACTCCTTTGGATCAAAATTCGGTGCTGTAAATAAAGGAATAAAATCTTTGTATCCAAACTTCGTATGTTCCCCAAAAGTCTTACGATGATGCTCCCATTCATCCATGGACTGGATATACATATTACGGGAATACCACTCATTACGAAACGCCGGAACGCTAAATAATCCCCAATGAATAAAAATACCAAATTTGGCATTTTTGAACCACTTAGGCACCTCATAATCGGCAAAAGACAACCAATTTGGCTGATATGGTCCTGCCTGAATCACCTCATCTGCAATCTTTAAATACTTCTCCTGTACTGTCATAATCCCAATACCTTCCCTTTCTTATAATCTTCTATGCTTATTTCCATACTACTACAATCAATGAATAAATATGTGTGACCCTGTGCCTCGCACAGGCACCTTCACACTTCATTTCAATCCGTGCTTAACAGACATCCACCGGATGTCTAACACCATGCTTATGATGTTCGTTGCGGGGATGTCAGCAGGCAAGCAAGCTTGCTGCTGCCGCTCTCGCAACTTTAGTCACACTATTGCTGGAAACGATAGGTCTTATCCTGAGAGTAATATACAATTGGCAGACCAAACTCCTGCAATGCATGAATATCCTCATAGATACTCTTACGCTCACCAGAATATCCCTGCTCATTCACAAAGTCTACGATTTCCTGCATCGTAACACCCTTCTGAGAATTGGTTTCTCCTGTCAAAAGCTGCATGACTAACAACAATCTCATTCGTACATTTTTTACCATAATTTTGTCCTCCATTTTGATGCGTTGGCTTATCTTTCATACCCCTGTATTCTGATATGCCCTGACGTACTGACTGTCTGTCATGTCTCTATGCGCCCTGGCATCCTTTTACTTGTTTTTCCCGTATATCTCACAGCATACTGCAAGATTACCACCTTACTCTCCATTCTCCGCTTCCCGTACCCGGATCAGATCCATTTCTTCCGGAATCTGACTAAATCGCACCCGGATTATCTGTTTCGGATGTGGACAACTCTCTATCGTTTTTCCGTACTCGTCTAACATAGACTGCACAGATACTGTCAGATCCTCTCCGGATGGTTTCATGATTTCCACTTCATCCCCCACCGAAAATTTATTTCTCTGCTCTATTGTCACATACCCCTCCGGATCCGGCTTTCCTGCCAGTCCCAAATATCGGTATCCCCTGACATAGGTGTTATTATCATAAATCTGTGCTTCATGAGTAGGAGATCCATAGAAAAATCCTGTGGTAAACTGACGATAGGTACATTTTGATATCTCCGACTCATAATACGGAATTCTGGATTCATACTGTTCTGGCGATATAAAATAATCATCAATCGCCTGACGATAAGTCCTTGCCACATCTGCCACATACAGCGCTGTCTTCATGCGCCCCTCTATCTTAAAACTATCAATTCCCGCCTTTACCAGATCCGGAATATGTCCAATCATACACAGATCCTTGGAATTAAAGATATAGGTTCCTCTTTCATTTTCTTCCACCGGCAGATATTCCCCCGGACGGCTCTCCTCCATTATGTAATATTTCCAACGGCATGGATGGGTACAGGCACCCAGATTCGCATCCCTTCCAGTAAAATAATTACTCAGCAGACATCTGCCGGAATAGGAAATACACATGGCACCATGTACAAATGTCTCAATCTCCAAATCAGTCGGAATATGCGCCCGAATATCACTAATTTCCTGGATGGAAAGTTCTCTGGCCGACACCACACGCTTTGCTCCCAGCCGCTGCCAAAACAGATATGTTTCATAGTTCACATTGTTACTCTGGGTACTAATATGAATCTCTATCTCTGGACAAATCTCTTGTGCTATGGTAAACACACCAGGATCCGATATAATCAAAGCATCCGGTTTCATTTCCCGTAACTCGGCAAAATATTCCCGCACCCCTTCCAGATCTCTGTTGTGTGCTGTAATATTAGCTGTCACAAACACTCTTTTCCCATGCTCATGGGCAAAGCGGATTCCCTCTGCCATATCTTCTCTGGAAAAATTCTTTGCCTTTGCCCGAAGCCCATACATCTCACCGCCAATATATACGGCATCTGCCCCATAAATCACAGCCACTTTCAGCACTTCTAAGCTACTGGCCGGCACCAGTAATTCCGGCTTCCCATTCTCTAACATACTCTAATCTCCTCGTGCAACGAATCTGGTATCCATCAATATGAATTAGATATCAATCCGGCACATCTATATCTAATCTATATCTTCTATCTAAATTTGTCAATTATCATCCTGACAATATTCTAACAGTTCTCCTATGTCCACTATGCCTCCGAACATCCTATGCGCTGTGACACTGCTGCACCATCCCCCACTGGCAGTACCACCGTCTGCAATTCCGTCGAATGGGTCAGCGTATACAAAAAATCCCGCATTCGCCCGTGAATGGTCCGATCCCGTCGGGTAATCGCATAACGTGATTCTATAATATCTCCGTCTTGCAAAACATTATCTGTTACTAGCATACCATTTTCTGACAATAAGGTCAAAATTGGATGAAGAAAAACCGGATACTGTCCCTTGGCAGCATCCATAAAAATAAAATCATACCGGTTCCCGGCATCTACCAGCTGCTGTAACACCTTACCGGCATCGCCTTCTATCAAATGAATTCTCTCTGTCTTTTGGTATTTTTCAAAATTTGCCTGAGCATTCTGTATCCGAACGGGTACTTTTTCTATGGTATCAATGGATACTGTATCTGCCACACATTCACTCATCAACATACTGGAAAATCCCACTGCTGTTCCAATCTCCAATATAGACCTGGGCTTCTTCACAAGCAACAGAAATTGTAACAGAGACTGCATGGAACGCCTGATAATCGGCACTCCATCTGCCAACGCCTGTCTCTCCACCTCCTGTAGATAGGTTGGGATCTGCCAGGAAATGGAATCAATATAAGTACTTAATCTCTCATCTATAATCATGAACTGCCCTCTCTTATCTACTCTCTGCCAGAATTCTTGATAGATCTCAACTAACTGTGGCAGATACATTCAGCGAAAAATGTAACAGCATTTATGTTGTTGCATTTTTTCAGTGCATTAGTAACTCTTCGACGAAATGCCCTTTTGCATTTCGTCGATTTTAGAGTTTCTTATGCACTTATCCACTGGCGGCAGTCATTTGATTGATAATTTCCTCATAGGTCATGCTGGTATTGAGCATATATTCCCCTGGACGCAGCACAACCGTCTCCGGATCCATTAATTTGGTCCTAATGTAAAAGCTTTGGCTATTCACAATTAAATTTTCCTGCTCCAAGCGATCTGCTATATCCCTCATGGTATCCGTCTCATTTACCCGGAATAACTGCTCTGTTCCCGGAGCATCCTCAACCACCACAGCGCCAAAGATCTCATAACAAAAATGATATCCCTGCAGACAGGCTGTCCCAACCCCATAGCATACCAATATCATCAACAAGAGATTCACACATAATGCCAACAAAAAACGTATTGTATTGAAAGTCCTCTGAATATTCGGTTGATAAATCATGACTTTCCCCCATGCTTCTTTCTGCAGAAATTCTACTCTTTCCTAACAAAACAGCTCTCTACTACAGAACTTTATCTGCGTTTACTCATTCATAAAAGAAGTATCCAATTCTACCCCTTCCATAAAACGAGCGTTCAGCCTGCGAATCATACTACAGTACTGGTGCTCGGAAGCAAAGAACTCCCCTGCCAGACCATTATTCTGCAAATCCGCAAATTCCTTCTGCACATTGTTATTCTCGGCAATGAAGTCTTCGCCACCACGCATCTGTGCAGCGATACTCCTGCGACGATACTCGCCAATCCGGCGGTACAGATCCGGCTGTGCCTTCACTCTCTGCAATAGATTCTGATATTGATTAAACTCTCTTGTACTCTTGATCTGCTGTAACAGCTGATCCATCATCAATTCCGTTTCACCCATCTATCCAGTCCTTTCCATTATTCTACTTCCATAATAATCGGCAAAATCATAGGATTTCTCTTCATCTTTTTCCACAGATAATCACTTAGGCTGTCCTTGATCTCTGTTTTAATTTTCCCCCAGTCTGTCACATGAGTATCCAGGCATCTCTCCAATGCGGAATACACAATCTCCCGTGCCTCATCCATCAGATACTCAGATTCCCTCACATAGACAAATCCTCTGGATACAATATCCGGACCTGCCAAAAGCTGATTGGTGTATTTTTCAAGAGTCAGTACAATGATAATCAGACCATTCTCTGACAGATACTGACGGTCACGCAACACAATATTTCCTACATCGCCTACTCCCAGTCCATCTACCATGATACCTTGCGCCTGTACTTTCCCAACTCTCTGGGCATAATCTTCTGTAAGTTCCAAAACATCTCCCGAAGATAAAATAATAGTATTTTCCTTGGGAATTCCCATCTGCTGCGCCAATTCTGCATGCGCCTGCAGATGTTGGTATTCTCCATGCACCGGAATCGCATACTGCGGTTTTACCAAAGAATAGATCAGTTTAATTTCTTCCTGAGAAGCATGTCCCGACACATGGGTATCATGCACAATCACTCTGGCACCCTTTTCGGACAACTCATTAATCACCTTGGATACGGATTTCTCATTTCCTGGGATTGGTCTGGAACTAAAGATGACTGTATCCCCTGGCTGAATAGACACCTTTCGATGAATGTTCGCTGCCATACGGGATAATGCTGCCATGGCCTCTCCCTGACTTCCAGTGGTAATCAACACTAATTTCTCTGGCGGATAATTCTTCATCTGCTCCATATCAATGATAATATTAGACGGAACATTTAAATATCCCAATTCCGTTGCTGTGGTAATCACGTTAACCATACTACGCCCTTCTACCACCACTTTACGCCCGAATTTGTCCGCAGAATTAATAATCTGTTGCACACGGTCTACATTGGAAGCAAAGGTTGCAACAATAATCCGGTTTTTCACATTGTCGGCAAAAATATTATCAAAAGTCTTGCCCACTGTCTGCTCTGACATGGTAAAACCAGGCTTCATAACATTGGTGCTGTCTGCCATCAGAGCCAATACTCCCTTTTTACCCAACTCACCAAATCGCTGTAAATCAATAGTTCCACCACTAACCGGAGTGAAATCCACCTTGAAATCGCCGGTATGAACCACTGTACCCACCGGTGAGAAAATTGCCAATGCTGCCGCATCAGAAATACTGTGATTCGTTCGGATGAACTCAATCCGGAAACAGCCCAGATTGATGGACTGTCCATATTGAACTACCTTGCCTTTAAATGGTTTCGGTAAAGTATGCTCCTTCAGCTTGTTCTCAATCAGTCCCATGGTAAGCTGTGTGGCATAAACCGGTACATTGACATCCTTTAACACATAAGGGAGCGCACCAATATGATCCTCGTGTCCATGGGTAATCAAAAATCCTTTTACCTTATCCAGATTTTCCTTCAGATAGGATACATCTGGAATGACCAAATCAATTCCCAGCATATCATCGCCTGGGAAGGACAAACCGCAATCGACCACAATAATGCTATCCTCGTATTCAAAAGCGGTAATGTTCATACCGATCTGCTCAAGCCCTCCCAAAGGAATAATTTTCAATCCATGTCCCAGTGTGATCTTTTCTTTCTTTTTAGACACCTGCTTTGCTGAGGCTTTTCGAATTGCCAATGGAGAATTAGCCACAATTTTCTTTTTATCCGCAGTCAATTTTTTGGTATCTTTCTTATCTGCAGCTGCCTTTTTATTTTCTTTACCTTCTTTTTTCTCCTTCCCAGCTTTTCCTTCCTTCTTATCTTTGTTTTCCTTCTTCTCTTTTCCACCCGTTTTTTCGGTTTTTGCCGTTCTGCGAATCATCCGTTTTTTCGGTTTCTCCTCCTTTTCCAATTCCGTACGTTTGTCTGTATCTTTCTTCACCAATATCCCTACCTTTCTAATTTGTTTTTTTTGCACACGAAAAGAACGTCATTTTATCTCTTAATAAAACGTATTCTCCTATGTATTCTGTTATTTATCTGGTGTCTCTATAGCAACATCATCCAATAATTCCACGAACACTTTGGATAATGCATCTAATTCTGCTTCCTCTACAATCATTTCATATACACACTGTCCGTCCTGATCTTCCAGTTCCCGCAAAATATAGGCATCTGCCTCATCCTCATCGCTATCCGTAACCAATAAATAGTTACTCCCGGAAATGGTAGTCTGCTCCAGTACAAAAAAACTGGTCTCCTCCCCCTCATCCGTAGTAAATACAATCTGTTTCTCTGCCATAATTGTTTTCATTCCTGATGCGCTATTCCATCCAAATACCCCTGTAATATAATAGAGGCAGCCACCTTATCAATATACTGTTTCCGCCGATCTCTATGAACGCCACCCTCCTGCAGTACAGCATCTGCTGCCACTGTGGTCAGACGCTCGTCATGATATACTACGGTTAATCCGGTACGCTGCTCAATCATGCTTCCAAACTCTCTGGTTCGTTCGCACCGTTCTCCTTCCTCATTATTCATTTTCTTTGGCAAGCCGATCACTATGGTCTCTACATCATATTCCCGGATGAGATCTTCAATTCTGGCAAGCGTTCTTCGAAGTTTGTTCTTCCGTTCCCGCTCAATCGTCTCTATCGGTTGTGCTGTCAGCATCATTTCATCACTGACTGCCACTCCCACCGTCTTGTCTCCATAATCCAATCCCATCAATCTCATAATGCTTGTCCCCAGTCTATTATTCAAAATTATTTTTAATATAATCTTCTAATAGTAATTCGATCATCTCATCACGTTCCACACGCCGGATCAGACTTCTGGCTCCCTTATGACTGGTAATATACGTTGGATCTCCTGACATAATATAGCCCACGATCTGATTAACAGGATTGTATCCTTTTTCTGTCAAGGCTTCATATACCTCTTCCACAACATCCTTTACTTCAATTTCCTGTTCTTTTTGTACTTTGAAATACTGTGTATTATTTACTTCCTGCATAAAGGCATTAACCTCCATTCTTTTTCACGTACTCTTACCTATCATATATAGTAATATAAATGGCATAAAAAAACAACTCTTTTTTATATATTGCCAATACAATCGCCAATACAATGTATCCGCAGGACAATATTTTACAAAAAAAATTCTCTGTTTCTAAATAAAGAAAATACTTCTAAAATGTTGGATGACAGTGGTTATGTCACAAAACAATCTCCCCACATAATACGCCTGTATCCAGCCGTCCTGTTATTCGGACAGGTGCAATGGTATTACGGGCTTTCTCTGCCTTTACCAAATTTGTAACAGCCACCACGACCCGGACATAACTGGTGGTATAACCTGTCAGATATGACCTACCCTCTATTTCTGTTACCTCCTCAAAGAGAACCTCCTGCTCCGTTTCCAGATAATACTCCTGGTACTGCCTCATTAATTTGGACTGTGTTTGAATAAGCTTATCACTTCTGGCAGATTTTTCCTGCTCACTGACCTGTCCCTTCATTTGATCTGCCACGGTTCCCTGCCGCCTGGAATATTTAAATACATGGATCTGCGCAAAACCGATATCTTCTGCATAATTTCTGGTTTTCTGAAATTCTTCCTCTGTCTCCTGGGGAAATCCCACAATAATATCGGTGGTAATCGCCGGATGCTCATATACCTTCCGCAGAATCTCCACTTTTTTCTGGTATTCTGTTGTACTATAATGTCGGTTCATTCGTTTCAGTACCGTATCGCACCCGCTCTGTAATGACAAATGAAAATGAGGACAGATTTTTTCATTCTCAGCCAATCGTTCCACAAATTCCAGAGTAATAATCCGAGGTTCCAGGGAACCTAAGCGAATCCGCTCTATCCCCTCTATCTCTCCAATGGATTCCAACAACTCCAACAATGGTATCCCCTGTGTTTTTATAAATGCCCCTGCATCGCCGCCTTCTACTCCATAAGAGGATAGATGGATGCCTGTTACAACAACCTCCCGAATCCCCTGCTCTGCCAACTGCCTGACCTCCTCCCTGACCAGCTCCACCGGCTTACTGGTCAGTGGTCCCCTGACATAAGGAATGATACAATAGCTGCAATACTGATTACATCCATTCTGTACCTGAATATATGCCCTGGTATGTTCCTCCGCTTGCGCTGCGGCAGAAATCCCAGTTACATCTTTTTCTGGACAGGACTGTCCTGTTCTCTCTGTCAACCTGTGTTGCAGGGCAGCCTCCACCAGCTCCACCACTCTGTCCTTTTCTGCATTGGACAGAAACAAATCAATCGCTTCATCCACTTCGCCTTTCCGCCTTGCCGAATCCACATAGCAGCCGGCAGCCACCACCACGGCATCCGGATTCATTCTTCTGGCACGGTGTAGCATTTTGCGAGACTTACGATCTGCAATATTGGTTACAGTACAGGTATTAACCAGATAGATATCTGCCTGCTCCGAAAATGCCACGATACGATATCCGGCATCTTCAAACCGGGATTTCATTTGTTCCGTTTCATAAGAATTCACCTTACAACCCAAAGTTAGAAACGCTATTTTCACGGTAATTCTCCCTTCCCCTCAATCAAATTGTACAAAAAATTCAAACGGATCTAAAATTTTTCTGTCATTTTTTTTTGAGATTGTATATTGACTTTTAAGCACATAATGTCTAGTATAGAGTTGTAAATCAAAAAGGAGGTAATAATTCATGAAAACCGTAAGCATTTGTTTGAACTCTATTGACAAAGTAAAAGCATTTGTAAATGATGTAACAAAATTTGATACTGATTTTGATCTGGTTTCTGGCAGATACGTGATTGATGCAAAGTCTATCATGGGTATTTTTAGTTTAGACCTGTCCAGACCGATTGACTTAAATATTCATGACGATGACTGTATTGATGAGATCCTCAAGATCATAGAGCCATACATCGTCAAATAGGACATACATCATTCATAGATTATCCAGAGACAGATCCCTTTCTCACTCACAGAAAGAGATCTGTTTTTTACTTTATAGGAAACTCTTTGTTCCTCTATAGAAATAATCGTATAGCAAAATCAAGAGATAGCTATAACCTCAATACTATCCAGCGCAGTCTGAACCATCTCATCTATCTTTTCTGCCAGATTCTTCTCCGACTGACGAATTCGCTTGATCTCCGGCTTGGTTACCGGATGTTTCGCCACAAAAATCGTACAACAGTCCTCGTATGGCTGGATAGATGTTTCATAAGTTCCTATCCGATCTGCAATATCTACAATTTCCTGTTTATCAAAACCGATCAAAGGACGGTACACCGGCAGATGACAAACATCATTGGTTGCCGCCAGGCTATGCATGGTCTGACTTGCTACTTGTCCAATACTCTCTCCGGTAATCATCCCCAGACAATCACTGCGTTCTGCCAAAGTCTCTGCAATCCGCATCATGTAACGACGCATGATGATCGTTAGTTCCTCATGAGGACACAACTCATAGATCGCCAACTGTATTTCCGTAAAATCCACAACATGCAGATGAATGGGACCCGTATAGCGGGAAATCAATTTCGCCAGATCCACTACCTTCTGTTTGGCACGTTCACTGGTATAAGGCGGTGCATGGAAGTATACCGCATCAATATATACGCCTCGCTTCGCAATCATATAACCAGCCACCGGGCTGTCAATTCCACCGGACAAAAGCAGCATCGCCTTGCCATTGGTTCCCAGTGGCATTCCACCAGCACCTGGAAACACTCTGGAATATACATAGGCTTTTTCCCGAACCTCCACCCAGATCAAAACCTCCGGATCATGCACATCCACCGATAATGCAGGAAAACGTTCTAAAAGATATCCTCCCATTTCCATGCAGACCTCCGGAGAAGTTAGTGGATAGTGTTTATCACTACGACGGCATTTAACCTTGAACGTAAAGTCCTGGGTATCATATTGCCGTTCCACAAAATCCCCTACCGCTTCAGTCAGATGATCCCATTCCTTATTTTCAATAACCTCTACCGGGCTGATTCCTGTCACGCCAAAGACCATGCCCATTTCCTGAATGGCCTCCTCACAGTCAAAATCTCCATGAGCCTCTACAAAAATTCGTCCCTGCTCCCGGATCACCTCAAATTCTCCGTCTATCTTCGCCAGCTTCCGACGAACCTGCTCACATAACGCATTCTCAAATTTATAACGGTTCTTCCCTTTAATACCAATCTCAGCGTATTTTAGTAAAAATGCCTGATCCATAAAATAACCTCTTTCTTAGTGTCTAGTAAATTTCCGCAATACCGGCAACAACTCCGCAAGCTGTTCCACTGCATAGTCCACTTCTTCCATGGTACTTGTCACGGATAAACTGAAACGTAACGTTGCATCCAGCAAAGCCTCCTCCACTCCTATTGCCTGTAATGTACCACTCAGCTCCGGATGATTGGAAGAACATGCCGATCCAGAAGAAACATACACATCCCGTTCTGCCAATGCATGCAGAAGAACCTCACTACGGATGCCAGCAAATCCCACACTGACAATGTGCGGCGCTGTCTCTCTGAGTTCCAGTCCTGCTATTCCATGCACCTGAACCTGATCCAGTTGCTGCAGCTGTGTGATTAACCGGTCTTTTATTGTATATAACTGCTCCACCTTAGACGTATGATCCGTGTAAATCAAACGGACAGCCTCGCCCAGTCCTGCAATCCCTGGTACATTCTCTGTGCCGGAACGCATCCCCTTTTGCTGGCCACCGCCAAAGAGAATCGGACTCAGCTTGGTTCCCGCCTTGACATACAAAAACCCACTTCCTTTCGGTCCATGAATTTTATGCCCACTGACAGACATCAGATCAATTCCCAAGCGTTTCGGAACAATCCGATATTTTCCAAATGCCTGTATGGCATCCACATGGAACAAGGTTTTCGGATTGCTTTCATGAATGACTTTTGCCAGTTGTTCCACATCCTGAACAGATCCGATCTCATTATTCACATACATAATCGATATCAGCACCGTATCTTCACGGATTGCCGCTTTTAATACCTCTGGCTCCACTTTTCCATGGACGTCTACCGGCAAATACGTTATCTCATAACCCTGTGTCTCCAAAAAAGCCAATGGCTGATGGATGGATGCATGTTCAATTCTTGTAGTAATAATATGCTGTCCGGCACGACGGTTCGCCATGACTGCACCAATCAAAGCCTGATTATTGGATTCTGTCCCTCCAGAAGTGAAAATAATCTCTCCTGCTTCACATTTTAGTGACTTGCAAACCCGATCCCTTGCTTCTCGAATGGCATTTTCTGCTTCCAGACCTTTGCTATGTTTTGAAGAAGGATTCCCGTACCCCACTTCCATCAACTGTATCATTCGCTCTGCCACTTCGGGAAATACTTTCGTTGTAGCAGCATTATCCAAATATGCCTCCATAGTTGTACCCATGCTGCGAACCTCCTTTTCAGCAATCCTATGATTGCTTGCAGCTTAATGTACCAATGTTTGTACTGCACGCTGTATCTATTCCTGTAGTTGAAACATCATAATTGACAGCAAAGCCATTCCTGCTGTCTCTGTCCGTAAAATCCGCTTTCCCAGAGAAAGAGGGTGAATCTGTTTCGATATCGCCTGGTCGACTTCTTCTGCTTCAAAACCGCCCTCCGGTCCAATAAAAATCCCCACTGTACTATGTTTGCAGGCTTCCGACACAATTTCTCTGGACGCTTCCATTCCGTCCTGTAACTCATACGGAATCATATTGTACTCTATGCCCTCTGCAATGTCAAATGCCTGTTCCATAGTAACTGGGGCGTGTACCACCGGAATAATTCCCCGATCACATTGCTTTGCAGCAGCTTCTGCAATCGCCTGCCAGCGTTCCAGTTTCTTACGGATCTTTTTCTTCTCCTCCAATTTAGCGACACATCTCTTCATTCGTACTGGAACAATTTCATAGACGCCCAGCTCCACCGCCTTTTGGATAATCAGTTCCATTTTATCTTTCTTGGGCAGTCCCTGAAATAATGTGATTCGAACTGGAAGTTCCGTCCCGGTATCCTGTACCTTCTCCACCTGTAATACAATCTGGTCCTTGTCTAAAGACCGGATGCGGGAAACATAGTCCCTCCCTGCTCCGTCACACGCCACCACCCAGTCGCCAGGTTCCAATCGCAAAACATTTTTAATATGATTGACATCTCCACCTGTAATCACAATTTCTTCTGTGTCAATCTGATTCTCCTGAATATAAAATCGATACAAAATATAATCTCCTTTTACTGCTTTCCTATCCGTGAAAAAAGCAACCCTGGTAGTATACGTTTACGTACCACTATTTCATGAGTTTTTTCCTATACATGAAAACTGTCTAATCGCATGAACACGATTAGACAGCCTATTAATTCTATGCATCTATATATCATCTTACAGATACTGATCTAATGCACTATTGGTCGTTCCTAATACAGAGTATGCACCACTGGTTGAATAGCTGGAAATTGTGCTATTTGCGATACGATAAGTCTCATCTGCTACCTTCTTCATCTCATCGCCATAGCCACCTTTTTCACTAAATAACTCTTTTACAGTATCCACTTTGCTGGAATCAAATTTGGATTCATCAAATACCAGCTTACCATTTTTATCTGTAGTAATTCCCAGATCCTTTAATGCCTTAGCATTGTCCGCATTTGCCTGGAACATTTTCAAATTCTTTGCCTGAATGGAATTGCTGTTGGACTCACGAGCAGTAGTCATATAAGAGTTATACGCATTGACATAATCTTTCAATGCGGACTTCACAGAACTGGTAACATCCTTCTTTTGGGTTGTGGTTCCAGTAGTCCCTGTCTCATCCTCTTCCGGCTCCTGATACAGTTTCTCTGATGCAAGTGCATTAACTGCATTAGATAAACTTTTGGAACTGGACTGGATTGCTGTAAACTCTGTAGTATCCACTGTCTCACGATAAGCTTTGCCGGACTTCTCTGCATCTAACTCTGTGGCAGATTTAATCGTATAACGGGAACTCTGCGTACGTTCTGTCTTGGAAGACGAACTGGAAGAATCGGAATCTATATCATTCAAAGTGGAATAATAGGACTTGAGAAGCTTTTTATAGGAACCACTGTTAATCATGGAAAAGTCACTCCAAGAACCTGACAGGTTACCATACATACTACTCATAGCATTCATTCCGGTATCACCAAAAAAATTATTTGCCATATTATCAATCCTCCTTATATAATAATAAATATTTTCCCTATTGACATCTTACTACCATTCGAACATTCCTCTAATAAGATTATCGGCTTCTTTTCTAATCATTTAACCTCTTTTTTCCATTTTTGTCAACTTTTTTGCTTCTAAACTCAGGATAAGTGCGTCCATTTGATGTTTAGCATTCATAGTGGATTTATCGTGGATCATTTTCTGTTATTCATCATTTGTTTGTTTCTTCCCTGTCAGATAATATACTGCCAACGCAGTTCGATGGGATAAATTCTCCTTTGCCAGAATAGAGGTAATATAATTCTTCACGGTTCCTTCTGTGATGAAAAGCCGGTTTGCGATCTCCCGGTTTGATAAACCTTCCGCCACTGCCCTAACAATATCCATTTCCCGTGCAGTATATCCATCTTCGCAAAATCCCTTCGCCTTAGGCTCGGTATTTTTGGCAAGGTTCTCTAAAATTTCCTCTTCCATAACACCCAGACCATTGTGTACCGATTTGATCATTTGCTTCAAATGTTCTGGTGTATGGTTTTTAATCAAATATCCTTTTGCACCATTCTTCAACGCACCTTGTACCAGTTCATCATCATCAAAAGTAGTCAGAATCAAAACCTTTCCCAGATTGTTTTCTACAATATACTTCGTTGCCTCAATTCCATCCATTTCCGGCATTTGAATATCCATCAAAAAAATATCCGGAGCATTTTTCTGGGCAAGTTCGATAGCCTCCCGACCATTTCTGGCACATCCAATTACCTCAAAATCTTCATCCACATCCAATATAATCTTCATTCCATCTCTTACAAAATCACTGTCTTCGGCAATGATTATTTTAATTCTCTCCATATCCCTATATCCTCCTATAAGGGCAACAACATATTAATAGTAAATCCAATCTCTGTCTCAAAGTCCAAAATACCATTAATTTCTCTCATTCTTTTTCTCATACCCGAAATTCCCATTCCATCAATCACTTCACTACAACCAACTCCATTATCCGATATACTGCAGCGTATCATTTGATGCAATACATACACACTGATTTTAATTCTACTACACTTTGCGTATTTCATGGAATTAGACACGGCTTCATAAGCATTGTCCAAAATGATTTCCAAGTATTTTTCTGGAACGGACTTTAACTCACCCTCCGTGATCAGTTCTGCCTCTACACCCTTCCTTCTACAATCCTCACATAAGTTTTCCAGCTGCAAAATGGCAAGCCGATACTTCCGAGGACGTTCCTTTCTAAGAATCAAGCGAATCTCATCCATTCCGCTACGCAGCTGATCAATCACTGCCTGTATCATTTTTATGGATGTTTCCGGCTCCTTTTCCACTAACAGCTTCACTGCTTCTAACTGATATACCGAACCATTCATATTGTGTCCCAACTTATCGTGTAAGGTTTGAGACAGCTCTGCTCTCTCCTCCAGCATTTGGTTTTCTGCCATCAACAAGCTCTTTCGAACTTCCTCCTGCATTTCGTGCTCTCTCTGGTTCATGCTATGCTTTAGTGCCTGTTCCACAACGGTATCTTCCCGAGTCTGTTTTCGATAAGATTCCACCACAAAATCATGTTGGCAATAAATAATTCCCATGAAAATTGCTATCATCAGCTGCACAGAAACATCTATCTGATTAGGTACAAAAACCAATACTAATGGAAGGAAATACCACAACAGCCTTGGTCTAAAATAGCTTAACACTTCATAGCATAAGAAAATACCTGGCAAAATAAATATTGTCCCCAGAGAAATAATTAAAAAAAACAGTAAAACTCCTGCTGCCCCCAAAAATAAAATATGAAGCCGAAGCTCTACCAACTCCTTCCCTGCAATCACACCAATCAATAACGCAAGAAGCAGGAGCACCTTTACCGATGCCCCTGTCAACACAGACCGAGATAAAACAATATAGATTTCCAATATAAGCAATAATGCAATTCGAAGCAGGACAAAATAATGTTCCCTAAAGCGTTCTCCCATGCTAAACCTCACTTTTCTTGATCTTGAGGCACACACCACCAATACTAATGATAACGATTAAATAGGCTGCCGTAACACATAATAACATAGAATAGGCACCTTTGTCCCCCACTAATAATAATTCCGACGCATCCATAAACCATCTCTGGGGCATCAGATAGGAAAGTGTTTTCAATGCTTTCGTCGTATCATTTAATGGGAAATATAGGCCTGCCAGCAATGCAGAAATGCTCCAGATTGCAAACACCATATAATTGGAACTCATAATATCGCCAAGAACCACACCCAGCAAAAGGCTTAGCGTACTGAATATCAAGCCTAACAGAAAGATTACGACAAGAAAACTCATGATATTCATTCCCACATCCAATCCTGGAATAAAGAAAATACATACCGCAAGCACCAAGGTCTGCATCACACTGATAATAAAGGCAACCACAAATTTAGATATAAAATAATCTCTGCTGCTTAATTTTGTCAACATCACTCTGGTAAATACCTTGTTGTTTTGTTCCTCAATCACAGAATGTGCTACACAGACACCGCAGAACAAAAATCCCAAAGTAATAATTGCAAAGGCATAACCAATTTGGGTTTGCTGATTGAGCTGCTGCTTCGTCAATTCGACCCCTTCCTTACCTGCCAGATTTACCACCTTCTTTTCAGGCAGCATATCCTGCATGTCTATAAGCCTCTCTGAGAACACGGTAATATTATTACCTGCAACACTTTGCACCTGTTTGATTCTGGCAAATAAATCCGCAAGTTCTGTCACAAAAAGTTCCTGCCGTTCATCCTCAGACACAGCATACAGCTTTAGTCCCTGTTCCCATTTACTGCCTAATACTGCCTCATCAAAACCTTCTTTCAGATAAAGCAACATCCCTGCCCTATCATCAAAAGCATCCTTTTTTGCGATTTCCTCGACCTCTTTCTCCGTCAGCTCTCTGACATCAACACGACAAACAGAAAACATACCGCTTGCTGCCATTTGCTTCAATACATAGTCGGACAATTCCGAGTTTGAGGCATCATACACTTTTATGATGCAAGCCGACGTATCCCCCAGATAAACTGCTTTTTTGGTATAATCCTTTAATTCCAGAATGACTTTTTGATCAGAAGTATCTACATATATCTCGTGCTCTGTTTTTAAACCTAGAATACATGCAGATACTATCGGTGTTACAAGTAAAAAACAAAAAAAACCTTTATTTCTCAATAACATTTTGAGGCTCATTTTCACCAAGGAAATCATGCTCTACCTCTCTTTCTAATGCTCCCTGCCAATACAGCAATCCCGGAACAAACCGCAGTAATGAAGAAGGAGTACCACACCGTACTGACTACATAATCACTTTTACCCATACAGGATAATTCCACCAATGCCCGATTACCATGATAAATTGGTGATAAATGCTTAATCCAATCTGGTATGCTGGAAAACATATAGGTCTCAAAACTGCCGCCAAAAAATCCCAGAAACCACACTATCGTAAATAACATAATGATGGTAATTACCAGATTATCTGAAATATAATAAAACATCATACCCATTGCATTTCCTGCTACTATCATCATAAAAACAATGAATACCGATAAAATTGGATTTCCCCAGTGTATATCATAAAGCAATACCGTAATCCCTGTGGCAATGGCCATCCCCGCTGAAACGGTCAATGTGATGGGAATAAACTTTCCGAGATAGTTTTGCATCACCGATAGATTAGAAACCTGAAATCTCCGCACAATTCCATATTTCTTTTCATTGCTGAGGACTCCGGTTGCACAGATCATCCCACACCAACAAAAATATACGATATAAATGATACCATAATAATCTCTTGCATTTACTGCTGGCATAAATTCCAGTTTTTCTACTGGCAATACAATAGTATCCGTATCCTGTTTTTGCATTTGTAAGTAAGCATTCACCCCCTCATTCATCACCTTATTTATAAAATATTCCAGAGCAATGCCTTCCACTTCGTAATCAGCACTCTTATACACCACATAGCTATCTTCTGTGAACTCCACAAATCCTGCAAGTTCGTTTTTCTCCATAATATCCTTTACTTTACCTTCTGGATATTCATAGAAAAGAATGCCATTTTCCTCTCCTGCCTGCCAGACAGACTCAAACAATACAGTATCTTCCGGTACCCCCTGCATTCGATATCCCACTGCAAATTCATCTACCCCTTCATAGGACTTCATCAACTCAGAAAATGCACTGGACAATACTGCAATCACCAAAACCGGACCCAACAGCATGACTACCACGCTCCAAGTGTTTCGGAACATCAGCTTAAAATTATTTTTTATCAAATAACGAATCATATCTGCTCCCTCACTATTCCCCGTAATCTCTCAGTTTTTTGCCCGTCAATGTCAAGAAAACTTCTTCTAATGTAATATTTTCATCCGCAGCATTAACCAGCTTTTTTAACTCCTGACTGGTTCCACAGGCAATAATTTTTCCGTTGTCCATAATCGCAATACGGGTGCAAATGGCTTCCACTTCCTCCATATAATGGCTGGTATAAATCACCGTAGCTCCCTTTTTGTTTGACTCCTTAATCTTATCCAGAATAAAATTTCTGGACTGAGGATCAATTCCTACGGTAGGTTCATCAAAAATCAGTAGTTCCGGATTGTGACCGATGGCACAGGCGATGTTTAATCTCCTCTTCATGCCTCCGGAAAAGTTTTTGGCAAATTCCTGTTTCCGTTCCGATAAACCAACATACTCCAGAGAAGCATCAACTGCATTTTTTAACTGCTGCCCCTTGATTCCATAAAGGGAAGTGAATAATTCTACATTCTCCCAAGCCTTCAAATTCCCATGAATGGCAAGTTCCTGTGGAATATAGCCTATTTTGTGGATCACATCCTTTTTCTGTTTCCAGGGATCCTTGCCCAATAGGGTAATCCCCCCTGCCGTTGGACGTACAATAGAACAAATCATATTCATTGTGGTACTCTTGCCTGCTCCGTTAGGTCCCAATAATCCGAAAATTTCCCCTTTTTGAATTTCCATATTCAGATTATCTACAACTACCTTATTGTTGTATTTTTTTGTTAAATCCGTGGTTTTTAAAATTATATCTTCCATTGCTGTCTCCTAAATTATTTTTTATTGAATAGGAAAATGCTACTTTTGCAACTACGCCAAGTGCAAGGGTTTCACATATAACCGCTTTCCTACTATAGGGATATCATATCAAGTTTTGGACAGCTGGGGTAGTGAAAAAAGAACTATTTTAGATATGACTTTTGTCATATGGCTGATTATTTCTTGAAAAGGCAAAACAGCTTGAATTTGCTCGAAAATTAAATATAATAAAGACGTTTATATCATTATTCACAAAACATAATCACAATTTTTATTTATTAGATGAAGGATAAACGATATGAACACAAATACTGGTCGTATTGTGACGGAAAACAGAATTTTCAGAAGCTGAAAACGGTAAAGAAGAACGAAAAACGTGTATACGTACATAAAAAATTGAAAAAGACTCGTGCATATAAGTATTATATTGCCACCTATCGGATAAAAAACGGCAGAAAGAATTATCTTTCAAAATCCTCCGTGATTCATGTGGCAATGAAGCAGGAGAAGCATACCAATGTAAAAAAGATTAAGTTAAACAAGACAAAACTGGTTTTGAAATCAAAAAATACATTTCAGATTAAAGTGGCTGCAACAAAAGAGAACAAGAAAAAGAAACTGCTGAATCATGAACGGATATTCCGCTATTATACAGGCAATAAAGCAGTGGCGACCGTAACAAAAAATGGAAAGATTAAGGCAAAAAACCAGGGTACCTGCACCATCTTTGTCTTTGCAAACAATGGTGTAGCGAAGACGATAAAATTGACAGTGAAATAATTATTCTGTTGTTTTCC
>CAYPEW010000058.1:0-20344 GCA_964409845.1 uncultured Jutongia sp. | reverse complement strand
GCCATAGTCCCTTTTTCCTTTTCTCCTGCAATGGATTCTGGTGCCACAGCAATACATCCACTATACAAAAAGATCAACAGTAGAAAAGGCACCATGGAAGAAAACATATCCGCTGTAATATCCTCTTTGGTAGCAAGGTCATATTCGCCTTTCTCGTCTGCATTGACATCAAACTGATTTGCCAGAGATTTCTCATACTGATCCAGATATGCCGTAATCGCCCGATAGGCGTCCGTAGACTCTGTGGAAGCAGAATTATAGTAAACCTGTACTTCTGGTGCCTCCAGTCCTGAGGAAATATCATACTGGCTGGCAGAGTGAATAAAATCCTCTGGAAAAATAACCAGCAATTCAAAATCCTGTTCCTGTACCTTCTGTTTTGCCTTGTCAAACTGATTATCTTCCATCTCATGGATACGGAAGCCCTGTTTCGTCAATGGCTCATTCCACTCCTGCGGCAAATTCATAAAATAGCATTTCGGTTCAAATTTGTCTGATGTTAACTGTTCCTTCAGCGCCGTTCCCATAAAAGAATACAGGACAAAAATCATCAGCCCTGGCAGGACAATGGTGGTCATAACCATTCTGGAATCGCTAAAAAAACGATTCAATTCTTTCTTCATCATTGTAATAATTGTATTATTCATCCAATTCCTCCAAACATATTGACACAAATAATCTATAAAAAATTCAGTAATCAATCGGTTTTCGATACGAAGAATTTATGCTGTAAGTAAATTCTTCCAGAGTTGATATAAAACCACTTAACAAGTGATTTCATACCAAACCAACTCTTACACATTTTCATCTCCCATTACCTGTTGATACAACAAAAAAAACCGATCTTCCAAAGACATGCCGTTACAAACAGCCTCCAAGGTATCGCAAGTGACCATCTCTCCCTGAATAATGACCCCCACACGATCACAAACCTTCTCAATCAAGCTAAAAATATGAGTAGAAATAATAACGGTCTTCCCCCGTTTCTTCAATTCCAACAGGAAATCCGTAACCACCTTTGCAGTCAGAACATCCAGACCGTTGGTTGGCTCATCAAAAATAATGATATCAGGATCATGAACCATAGAAATCGCCAGAGATGCTTTTTGCTTCATACCCGTGGACAAATTTGCCACCTTTACCTCCGCAAACTGATCAATGCCAAAGATTTCAAACAATTCTTTCTTGCGCTGATTTCGGATATCCGTCGGGACCTGGTGCATCTCCGAAAAGAAATCAAATAAATAGTTCGGGGTAAAAAATTCCTCTAATTTCAATTCACTGGTCAAAAAAGCGATCCGTTTACGAACTTCGTCCGGATTTGATGTAATAGAAAAGCCGGATAAAACCGCCTCTCCGGCATCCGGGCGGATCAATGTTGCCAGCATGCGCAAAGTGGTGGTTTTTCCAGCTCCATTAGGACCCAAAAGTCCAAATATTTCTCCCTCATAAGCATCAAAAGACAGATCCTGTACCGCAACACGAATCTTATCTTTTGTTTTTTCAATTTTTTGTTGCTTTGGAGATAATTTAAATTTCTTTTGTAATCCCCTAACCTGCAATATTGGTGTATCCATAGTTGTTATACCTCTCGTATTGTTAAACTTATCTCAATGATATGATGCTAGGGTCAAAAGTAGATGGCAATGCGTGTTTACACGCAATTTGCTATCTGCTGGCTTGACACCATCTTATGAGATACGGAATATATTTTACCAGATTTTGCCGTGGATTGCAAAAATGAAAGAAAACAGAGAATTCTAGCAAAAAAACAAAACGAACCGCCTGATCTTTCCCATAGACTTAGGCAGTTCGTTTTATTATTTTAAATTTAATTAAAATTCTTTTATATCAGGAAATATCCAGCCCACGAATTACTGACTGCAGTTCAGATACCGATTCTCCCAGATCATCTAGCTCCTCCCTGGACAAATCCAAAGTAACAATATCCTCCACACCATTTTTCCCTATAACTGTTGGCACGCCGATACAGATATCCTGCATGCCATACTCGCCATGCAGCAAACTGCTGACCGACAAAATACAGTGTTCATCTTTCTGAATTCCCTCACAAATTCGCTTCACTGCCATTGCCACACCATAGTTGGTAAATCCCTTACGTCCGATAATCTCGTAAGCACTCTGTTTCACTTTCTCTTCCAGATCATCTTGATAGTCCGGACTTGGCAAATGGTTACTTCTCAGACGGCACATGGTTTCAAAAGGAACACCACTGACATTAGTACAACTCCATGCCACCAGCTCACTGTCTCCATGCTCTCCAATCACAAAGGAATGAACACTGCGGGGATCAATACACAATTTCTGTCCAATCATATATTTTAATCGTCCGGAATCTAATACCGTACCGCTGCCAATTACCCTGTGTTCCGGAAAACCGGATAGTTTCAAAGTAACATAGGTCAGAATGTCCACTGGATTGGATACCACCAACAGAATGGCATCCTGATTGTACTTGGTAATTTGGGGAATAATCTGCTGAAATATCTGTACATTTTTGTGAACCAGATCCAGACGGGTTTCCCCTGGCTTTTGTCCGGCACCTGCTGTAATAATAATAATTCCCACGTCCTCCAGATCTTCATAAGTACCGGCATAAATATCCATTGGACTGGCAAATGCCAATCCATGGCTCAAGTCCATGGCCTCTCCCTCTGCCTTTTCCGCATTAACATCAATCAGTACCATTTCCTGAAACAGCTCGCTCTGCATCAAAGAGAAAGCAATACTGGTTCCCACGAAACCACAGCCTACAATCCCACATTTTGTATATTCAACCATAAAAAACCTCCATTTCCTGTTACTATTTCGCACTCCCTAGTACAATGAACTCTAATTTGTTTCAAGAAACAAACTAAGTATTCAATGTACCAGCATTCAAAAATAGTATGACAGACAATGGAGATTCTTATTCATATTTCATCCATTAAAAACTAACTAATTCTTTTACCTCGTCTGTAATCTGGCTGATTTCGGTCATAACATTATGAAGCACCTGCATAGCATCCATGCTGTCCCCCACCATATCCAGACTACTCTCAGTAGATGCAGCAACTTCTTCACTCATAGCTGACAAATTAGAAATACTATCACCAAATTGGGCATTTGCCTGTAAAATCTCCTGCACACCATTAGATAACCCATCCATGGAGCGATGCAGAATTTCATTTTTCTGTTCAATAATATGGATCTGGTCAATGGTCTGGCGGATCATGCCATTCTGTTTCTCTGAAGATTCCATGGACTGGTTCATATTGTCGGCAGCAGCTTCCGCATTCACCGTTAACTTACGAGTAATATCAGTAATCTTGGTAACGGAATCTTTGGTCTGCTCAGATAACTGGCGGATCTCATCAGCAACCACTGCAAAGCCTTTGCCCGCTTCTCCAGCTCGGGCGGCCTCAATAGAAGCATTGAGTGCCAAGAGATTGGTCTGGCTGGATATGCTGAGAATATCATCAATGATATCCTCCACCTCTTGAATGCGGTCGTTTAACTGCTTGGTAGTAGTTCGGCTTTCCCGGTTAAGCTGCCCGGTTAACTCTGCCTGCTGCTCCAGTTCTTCAATCAATTCCAAACCACTGGATACAGCAGCTACCGATTCGTCAGAGGCCAGTTTCATTTGCTGTGTTTCCGCGTTTACCGATTCAATATTATGCTGAATATCACTAGTAAGCAAAGTCTGTTGTTCTACGGATTCTGCTGTTACCTTGATACTGTCCGAGATCTCCTTAATGGCATTGGTACTGCTTTCCATACAGGTGGATAACTCTCCTGTCTTCTCCTTGGCAAGATCATATTTATTGGCAAGCTTCTCCGACAAGGACATAATCTGCTGTGTAACAGCACGGGAATTATTCAGCCTGCGGTTGGTGGATTCTATTTGTGATGACTGGCTTTTATCAATCTTTTTGATGGAAACAATCCCCAGAATGCAAGTAAGCAGAATAACAATCGTCTGTACAATGGATAAGACCATATCGTCTGATTTCGCTGTAATATTTTTTATACATAGGATCAAATTGAAAATAATACAGATCGCAGAAATGATCACGGTTAATAGGACAATCTTTTTATTAGATTTTGAAGTTTGCATGGCAGGATCCTCCTTATGGTTGTGATTTACACTGTTTGTTATAATCCTAAATACCATTATAGCAAATCACTCTGTATATTTCACTATAAATTCCATTTTTTTTTCATTTATTTGTCAATTCTGGCCAAAAAGATCGTAATTAGCAAAAAAACATTGTTGGAAATATACAATCCAGCTTTATATGATATATTTCATTCTGTGCAGAAATACTATATTATGTAATCAATCCAATAAACCTGTGCTAAAATACCGCTCCATACGATCCGGCAGAACCGTGACAATGACCAGATCTTTGTCAGATCTTTTCGCTACCTGCATCGCAGCCCAAACATTAGCGCCAGAGGAAGTTCCGCAAAGCAAGCCCTGTATCTGTGCCAACTGCCTGGTGGTATGTATTGCATCCTCATCCGTTACCTCAATTACTTCATCAATCAGTTTTGTATCCAGTACCTCTGGGATAAAGCCATCACCAATTCCCTGGATCTGATGCAGTCCCGGCTCATGCCCCAGTAATGCAGACACATTTTTTGGCTCCACCGCAATCACTTTCAAATCCGGATTCTTTTCTTTCAGATACTTTCCGATACCCTGCAAAGTTCCACCACTTCCCAAGCCGGAAACAAAGACATCCACTCTGCCATCTAGCTGAGAATGCAATTCCTGTGCTGTTGTCTCATAATGAATCTGAGGATTATTAGGATTTTGGAACTGCTGTGGCATATATCCCTGTTCTCCTAACTCCGCCAGAATTTCCCCAGCCTTTTGTACCGATCCGTCAATACTTTTTTCCGCATCCGTCAAAACCAGTTCTGCCCCCAGTTGTTGAATGATTTTCTTGCGTTCTTCACTCATATTTTCCGGCATTACAATAATGACACGGTATCCCTTTCGAACACCTACAAATGCCAGACCAATTCCAGTATTACCGGAAGTAGGTTCTACAATAGTCATGCCAGGTTTCAGCTGCCCTGCTTTCTCAGCCTGTTCCACCATATTTTTAGCAACCCGGTCTTTAATACTGCCGCCCGGATTCAAAAATTCTGCCTTGGCATAAATGGGCAGTCCCGTCATCTGCTCTAAACTAACCAAAGGTGTGTTTCCAATTAAGTCAATCACATTATTAATTACCATTTTTTACCTCCATGCTGCGATTATAGTTTCTCAATCTACGGAAATGGATAAACAGTTTATAAACTCATTTTTGAGTCTCCATAACATAAATATGTTGCACTAATACAACGAATACAAAATAACTAACACATTAGATGCTCTCATTTTTCGACTGCTGTAGCTGAAGCAATAATCCCGCATGAATGTATCAGAAACTTAATATTCGTTGTACCAGAAGCAATATTCTTTGAAATATTCTTACCCCTGAAAACTTTTGGAAGCAAGCCGGTCTGCCAGCTGGCTAACTCCGGCATTCTCCTCCCAAAGCTTCTGTTCCTCTTTGGCTAACTTGTTTTCTGTAACGGCCCGTTCCTGCACTTCCTTTGGCTGCGCCAGAAAACGCTCTCGATCTTCTTTATCCAATTTGTTCATGAAATCCATATCTCCATGATATTTCTTTGCCATTTATTACTACCTCCTGTTTAATCAATTAATGAGAGTAGTATATGGAAATCGGATAAAATAAATAGATGCTTTTCTATAACAAAATATTCCAAAAAAGGACTATGACATACCGTTAAGTATAACATAGTCCTCTTTTTTGTCAAAGATTTATTCTTGTGAAGGCACATACAGATGCTGCAAACACCATGTCTATTGGTACATAGTATTTGACTATACTAAGAGATCAACTGCCCCAGTTGTTCAATCAGATCTCCCTTGCCGGAAACAGAGATCTCACCTACCTGACCACAAATGCGCTCTATGTATTCTAATTTCTTCAGCTGATACAGAGTTGCATTTTCATCCATCAGCTTTGCTGTATTTAACAATGACCTGGTGGATGCCACTTCCTCCCTACGGGTAATCACATTGGCCTGTGCCTGCTTTTCTGCCACCAAAACTGTGTTCATGATATCGCGGATTTCTCCCGGCAGAATGATATCCTTGATACCAGCACGGGAAAATTCCACTGCATAGGATGAGGCATTTTCGGAAAGCTTTTCTGCAATTAATTCCGATAACATAACCTTTTTTTCCAATATTTCATCCAATTGATAATTCCCCACCAATTCACGAATCACTAACTGAATATAAGAATACAGTTGATTTTCCAGAGACTTGCGGGCAAGCACCGCTTCCGCATCCGTGATACGGTACTCACATACCACATTCAATCGGATACCAATCTTATCTCTAGTCAGAATTTCCTGTCCGGTAATGGCAATTTCCTTCCACTTCAAATCCACGATCTGATAGCTGACTTCTGTATTATCATTCCAGAAATAATAGACACCCGGCTCCAATGTTCTGTTTAATTTCTGGTTATAACACAGCAGCGCCACCTCTCCCTCTCTTACCACGACCTTGGTATAATACCGATCCGGAATCGCCGCCAGCATCTTCTTAGTCACATCTTCTGTAATTTCTACCTGTTCCATGGAAAGCAGACGAACCTCTACTTTCTCAAAAACATTCCAAAAAGTATACTCCCTGCGAGTGGTACAGCATCCATTCAGATTGCCGTTAATGTACAATAATCCCAACATGCCGTCCGGAATTTGTACATGTATGGTAGATGCTGTAAACTCACGATCCTTTGCCAGGATTTCATACGGGGTATCCGTATAATCCAAAGTATCACTCATTTCCTCCACAGATACCGAGTACCCTAACAACGCTGGGAAATAATACTGACCGGCACGGATCATCTTGACAAATCTTCCATTTCTGCAGACAAATCCTGCTTCATTATCCTTTATTTGAATTCTCATAATTTGCACCAAGCCTCAAGCAAAAATGCTTGCATTTTTATTTGAGGCGCAAACACAAAGGGTGAAAGATGTGTGTTTGCAATTTTTCCTTCCTTCTATAATTTCTTTCACCATTTACCTCATTCCTGCATCAGCATTTATGCTGATAGCTTTGTTGCGCATAATGCAATATTTGTGCTACAGTTTGCCTTGCGGCATCTGTTGCAGCGCACAGTCACAATACTTGTAACACATGTAACACAAACATAGTTTGTGTTGTGAATTAATTTAAGAACTGCTTTTCACACTTGCTTCCGTACTGTATGACTGCGGGGTTTCATTCAGTATGAATACCCAGATATTCTGTAAAGTCTTTCCTACTGGAACCAGATCTGTCCTGCTGTATTCCCACAGGCACCTACGGTACCTAGTTGACAGTAATCCAGCAAACAGCAGATCCGATCCAGATTGCCAGACAATACATTTCTTCCTTTGATCCATACGGTATCCTGTTACCGCAGGCAGTCACTACAGTTGTAGAATGCCACGTCTGTCTCATTTTCACGATACAGACAAACTCGATAATATACCGAGCCAGCTTTCTACCACGAAAGCATAGGTGAAAAACTTGGTTTAGGGATGGATTCGAACCATCATAATCCTTTTGGATCATCCGTCATGGATGTGCTCTACCCACTGAGCTACAGATTTCTCTGGTCGGATTCGAACCGACGACAACATCATCTTCACACAATTAACAGTTGTGCAATCTACTCAGATCCCTAATCTGATGATTTATCTAAAGTCAGTACGGCATACCCTGCGATACTTCGCCGGTACCACGGAGCAGGAAAATGGCGATCAAACCATCTAACCGATACTCCCGTACAGTACATAACTTTCCTATTTATACTCTTATATAAATGAAAAATGCAACAGCATTTTTCCATTGTATTAGTAACTCTTTGGCGATGCACCCACATGTGCATCGTCAAGTATAGAGTTTCTTATACATTTTTACCCCTTCAACACACCTACGGTTTTTAATTTGCGGATAGGGGTAACCAGATCCAGCTGATTTTTCATAACCTCGTCAATATCTTTATAGGCAAAGCGACATTCCTCCGCCACATCCTTCTTGCTGGATTTTCCTAAGACAACGCCCTGTTCTTTTAGATCCACAATCACCTGTTCCACTGTAAATGCTGCCCTTGCCCCGCTTCTGGAATATGCCCTGCCAGCCCCATGAGAAGAAGTGCAAAAGCTTTCCGGTTTTCCTTTTCCCTCTACCACATAGGAATAGGATCCCATGGCTCCGGGGATGACCGCAATCTCTCCCTGACGCACCCTGGTTGCTCCCTTCCGGTGTACCCAGACATTTTCCTGATAGTGATTTTCCAGGGAAGCATAGTTGTGGTGACAATTAACTTCATCGCTAAATTCTACCTTCAGATCAGTATACTTTTCCACCGTTTTCTGGAAACTGCCACAGGCAATCTTCATCATACGAGCCCGGTTTTCAAAGGCATAATCCAGTGCCAGCTGCATCCAGTGAATATACTGCTGTCCCTCATCCGTATCCACCGGCAGAAATGCCAGACGGGCTTTCTCCGGCACAACACTGTAGTATTTGTTGTTTAATTCCCGGGCAACCTGATGGAAATAATCGCAGATCTCCTTTCCCATATGACGGCTGCCGGAATGAAGCATAATGCATAAATAGCCGTTTTCATCCTCCTGCAATTCCACAAAATGATTGCCGCCTCCCAAGGTTCCTACCTGGTAATATCCGTCCTCAATCAATGGAAGCAAAGAAAGATTCGCTTCGTATTTATTTAATTCTGCTTTCGCCTGATCCAGCACCTGAGATTCCTGGGGGTTCTTGTAACGCTTTACCCCTACAGGAATGCTTCGCATCCAGTTTCCAATAATCGTCTGGACGATAGATCCATTACCAGTCTGTATATCCCGCACCTGATCCATTTTGATATTCGTTGCCACAAAGTTCATGCCACAGCCAATATCCGCTCCCACTGCATTGGGAATAATGACCTTTTTGGTGGCGATAACACCGCCGATAGGCATTCCTTTTCCGGTATGGGTATCTGGCATCAGACACACCCACTTATGTATAAATGGCAGGTTAGCAAGATTTTCTGCCTGCTCCAGACAACTTTCCTCCAACTGCTCCTGACCCTCTAACCAAATTTTGATTGGATATTTTGTGTTTTCATTTCTAACAAACATGATTCTCACCTTCCTGTTCTTATTAACTGATGCCATTCTGCAAAACGATATCAACTTGATTAAAAATCTTCCTGCCAGGTTGACAATGATCTGTAATACAGAATATGGCGTTTTCCTCATCGACAAACTCATCATACAACACCGGAATCTGGAAATCATTTCAAAAAAGTTGCGAGAGTAAAATCAGAAATGTTATACTGTTGCAAATTCATAAAATTTATAACTGACTCTAAAAATTAAAAGATTGTCTGAAACACGCTAAAAATAATAGCTTAACAAACTAGGAGGAATGTCCATGTCAGAATTCCACGAATTGATCAAGAAATTCAGCAAATGCCGGGATTATGTACGAGATTTCTTTGTCTACGGTTTTAAAAGCCGGGGAGATTTCAATTACAAAAGCGGCCGTACTTATGATGATGAACGCCGGAGAATCGAAAGCTGGCTACAGGAATATGTCTGCCAGGATTATCAGGAGACATCCAAGAATATTTCTCTGCAAATGGACAGCAATTTATTGGACACCAATCCACTATACCGAGTATGGAAAACCAAGAGTTTTACCGATGCGGATATCGCCTTACATTTTTATCTGCTGGATCTGCTGCAAAGCGGAGAATGGCTGTCTGTCAATGAATTAACGGATCGGATTCTAGACAACTATGAAGCTGACATGGATCCCCAGATGGTCAGGCGTAAATGCAAGGAATACGAGAAAGAAGGACTGCTTCTCTCCAAGAAAGAAGGGAAAACGGTATTATATCATAGTGGAAAAACATTATGCGATCTCTGGAATTCCATATCGGAAGCAGAACAAGATACCTGTCAAAGTCATCTTCTGGATGCCATATCCTTTTTTCAATTCAGCGCCCCTTTTGGCATGATAGGCAGTACTCTTGCTGATGAGCAATTCCTGGAAAACCGAATTTTTCGAATCAAGCATAGTTTTCTCGTACATACACTGGAGGATGAGATCCTGCTGATATTGACCGAAGCGATGAAAGTTCCTGCAGCAGTTCGAATGACAACTGTTTCCACACAGGGAAAATCAGAACATATCCAGTATGGTCTACCTCTGCGCATCTTTGTCAGTACCCGTACTGGTAGACGGTATCTCTGTTTCTATCAATGGAAGCGTCGATCTGCCAAAGGACAATTCCACAGTATTCGATTGGATCAGATCAAAACAGCCGAATTCTGTTCAAAACGGAATACACCAGATCCCATATATGCTTTCCTGGAACAGGAAACCGCTCGCTACGAAGAAATTTTGGAAAACCTGAACCGTAATCAACATCTGGTCTGGGGCATTTCTTTCCAAGGTAACTACCGCCAGGCAAGCAGCCGATCCAGAAGGCAGACCATTCATTTGACTCTACATATCAATGAAGAATACGAACAGCATATTCTCCACCGTCTGGAACGGGAGGGCAAAGGGGGCACCATTACCAGACTTGCTCCGAATATCTATCAATATGAAAGAACGGTATTTGATGCCCAGGAAATGGTTCCATGGCTTCGAACCTTTATCTGCCGGATTATAAAACTATCGGTAACGGAGCCAGACACAGATGGGACGGTGACTCCAGTACCAGACCGTCATTTCTCCCGACGTTTCGATCAGGATTTGCAGAAAATGTATCAGATGTATGACATTGAATAAGAAAAATAGAACTGTTTTTATGAACAAGAAATTTAACAAAAAAAATATTTACACTATAGCATTCGTTGCACCAGGAGGATTCTCATGACATTATTTTCAGAAATATATAGTTGCTACTACCAGATCATATATCGAATGATTCATGCTGCCATTCCTATGACAAAACAACAGATGCAGCATATCATCGAAAAATATGGCTATGCGGAAACAGGCATCTATCTCCTGCCAAAACTGTTAGACGGCAATCTGAGACTGGGAAACTGGAAAGATGAAGAATATTTCTTTTTTATGAATCCGGATCTGGAGATTCCATTAAGTACACTACAAAAATCCTGGTTACGGACCATATTATCCGATCCCAGAATCCGTTTGTTTTTGTCAGAGCAAGAAGTAGAACTGCTGGATCATTCCCTACAGGATGTATCACCGCTGTTTCAATGGGAGAATTTTTATTACTATGATGCTTTTCTGGACGGAGATGATTATACCTCCCTGGAATATCAGAATAATTTTCGGCTCTTGTTACAAGCCATTCACAGAAACCAATATATTGATCTCTCGTTTCTGTCTGGCAAACAGAAACGGGTTCACTACCATTTCCTGCCCTGCAAATTGGAATATTCTGTCAAAAACGATTGTTTCCGTCTTTTGGCGCTGGAAGCCCGTGGACGCAGCCATTGGCACATGTTTACCATTAATCTGGCACGAATTGAGGAATTGCAGCTCTTAGACCGTTTTGCAGATCCGGATAAGCTGCCAGATATTGACAAGTATATCCGAAAATCCTATCATAACGAGCCAGTAACCCTGTTAATTCACAACGAACGCAACGCACTGGAACGAACTATGCTGCAATTTGCCAACTACCAGAAAAACACCACCCGTCTCTCCCAGGACTGGTATCAATGTGAGATCTACTATAATAAAAGTAATGAAACGGAACTCCTGATTGAAGTGCTGTCCTTTGGACCTCTGGTAAAAGTGACGGGAAACGAACACTTTCTAGACCTATTGAAGAAACGCTTATCGCAGCAAAAAAATATCGCCAGGAAACTTCGCTTGGAATAAGCGAAATTTCTTGGCGCAAAAAATTGCTATCTAATTGAATATCGTAGTATAAAACACCACTACCACAAAGATTGATCATCTAATATTTTATAAATCATATATTCTTCACATCTGGCAAAGAATCAAATCCCGGCTGCAGATCTTCATCTGTTGGAATATAATCCTGCATGGTTCCGTCATGGAAACTTTCATAGGCATACATATCAAAATAGCCGGTTCCGGTTAGTCCAAAGACAATGGTCTTTTCTTCTCCGGTTTCTTTACAACGTAAAGCCTCATCAATGGCTACTTTGATAGCATGGCTGCTTTCTGGTGCTGGCAGAATTCCCTCTACTCTGGCAAACTGCTCTGCTGCCTGGAATACAGAAGTTTGTTCTACGGAACGTGCCTCCATATAGCCGTCTGCATATAACTGAGATAAGATAGAACTCATACCATGGTAACGCAATCCTCCAGCATGGTTAGCAGAAGGAATAAAGCCACTGCCCAATGTATACATTTTTGCCAACGGACACACCATACCCGTATCGCAGAAATCATAGGCATATTTACCACGGGTCAGACTAGGACAAGATGCCGGTTCTACAGCAATAACCTGATATTTCTTTTCTCCACGCAGCATCTCCCCAATAAATGGAGAAACCAGTCCTCCCAAGTTAGAGCCGCCACCGGCACAACCGATAATCACATCCGGCGTGATTCCGTATTTATCTAATGCTGCCTTAGTCTCTAAACCAATTACCGTCTGATGCAGTAACACTTGTGATAATACACTGCCCAGTACATAACGGTATCCCTCTGAATGAGTTGCCACTTCCACCGCCTCAGAGATTGCACATCCCAGGCTGCCTGATGTTCCCGGATGTTTTTCTAAAATCTGTCTTCCTATCTCTGTATCCATAGATGGAGATGGAGTTACACTGGCACCGTAAGTCCGCATCACTTCTCTACGGAACGGCTTCTGTTCATAAGAACATTTTACCATGTAGACTTTACAATCCAGATCCAGATAAGAACATGCCATAGACAGTGCTGTTCCCCATTGTCCGGCACCAGTCTCTGTTGTAACACCTTTCAGTCCCTGTTTCTTAGCATAATATGCCTGGGCAATGGCTGAATTGAGTTTATGGCTGCCACTGGTATTATTTCCCTCAAATTTATAATAAATCTTTGCTGGAGTGTCTAATTTCTTCTCCAGACAATAGGCGCGAACCAACGGAGATGGACGGTACATTTTGTAGAAATCACGGATTTCCTCCGGAATATCAAAGTATGGTGTGGTATCATCCAGCTCCTGTTTTGCCAGTTCTGTACAAAATACCTGTTCCAGTTCCTGTAATGACATTGGCTGGTGAGTCCCCGGATTTAACAGTGGTGCTGGTTTATTCTCCATATCTGCCCGCACATTATACCACTGTTTCGGCATCTCATTCTCCTCCAGATAAATCTTATATGGTATTTCCTGACTCATATTATAATTTCCTCCTTACCTTTGTTCTTGTCAAATATTGTTTAGATAGTAAAATATTACTACGTAATAACAGTAATTTCAGATGATAATTCTTCCCTGTCTCACTGTCGAAACCATACCCATTCTACATGAAGTGTGGAACTCCGTCAACTAATACTCTCCAAATCTTCCTATCTTCCAGTCGTACCAGCCACTAACAACCCACAAATAATACTTACGGTGCAAACCATTCCCTTGTTATGTACTCCTAAAAAAATAGATCCCCACCAAAAATACGACAGTAACAAACACAATGGATATTGGTACTGCAATCCGAAATTTCCATTTTCGTGTTTTGTGATGCCATAGCTGCATTCCTAGCGCTGCACCATAAGCGCCACCCAGATATCCACACAAAAGCAAGGTTGCTTCCGAAATACGGAAACGATCATGTTTTGCCTTATACTTATCCACTCCATATAAAACAAACGTTATACTATTCATAACAATCACATAAATAACCATTAGTTTGAACAGAAAAGAATTCATGGTACTATTACTCCCTCATTCTTAATTTGATCATGAAACAGGATTTATTTATCCTTTTCTATCACTCATTCGTTGATCCAAATTCGTTCGTTTTATGACCCAGATCTCCATGATAGGATAAGACAATTTTCAGTAAACGGATCAATTCTTCTGTATCCTTTTTTCCCAATATCTGAAACATGCCCCGGTACTCATTACTGATATGCTGCCGCATCTCTCTCGCCTGCTGTCTTCCTTCTTCCGTAATAGCCACATTCACTTTACGTCGGTCCGTCTCATCCCTCTGTCTCTTAATCCATTTCTTATGTTCTAAACTTTTGAGAATATCTGTCATACGTCCCGGTACAACATGAAGCTGCTCTGTCAAACGTCCCGCACTTACATGATCCTCCACAAATACCAGATACCGTAACACACCGTATTCTCCCCGCAGACTGTCAAAAACGGTTCGATTCATCCTTTGATTCAATAATTCTGCCAGTAAATTATATAATTCTTCTCCTAAATTTTCTTCCATCATAAGCCAACCTCCGAATCTTACTTATTATATTCTAATCGCTGGCAGTTTTCAACTTTTCTGTCGCTATTCTACTAATTATGGATGATTTTGTAGTATTTTTTCCAAGGTGTGTCAAATGATGTCTTTATATGATATATTGTGTTAAATTTATTGAAATTCTGTCATATGTTTTCGATAATGTAATGGCAGCATATTTCTCTGTAAATTTGGATTCGTTCTTTCCGTTACAGCAATATGATGAAAGAACGTTTTCCACAGATCTACATATTCTTCCTTTCGTTCCTGTAATACACACAGCTGTTGCTCCTGCTCCGGTGTTAAAAAATGAAGATCCCATGTTCCATCTGCATAATGAAATGTTGCCTCCCCATTGGTTTGATCGTAAATCACAAACCATTCATTCATAAATCGGTCTGCAAAATGTTCTGTTAACATAGGTAGAATCCGATGCTTCGGTTCAATGATGGCATAAAGGATGGAGGGATTCTGTCGAATCTCCTGAAATCGCAAAAACTCCTTGTAAAAATGCACTTCATTGCCCACGGAACGTTTTATCTCAAACACCCTCTTAACACAGGGCAACTGTAATGCACTGCATACTAGATGTCCCATGGAAAAGCCATAGGTAATAAACTGATACAAGGCATCTCCCCTGTCCGGGAAACAGGACACCACAGCATACATCATATACTGATATGCCTGCCTAGATATCCGCTCTCTTACCGTCTTCATAACATTTTCTGCTTTCTGCGGATCCGTCTGAACATCTTTGTATTCCGAAAACAACTCCAGATTCTCTGACTCCCCCTCAATCTTTGGCTGAATCCGAATAAAGCGATGACCATATCCAGAGACACCGGCATCATAAATAGCACTTAATATTCCATTAACGGTATTTTCACATTGATAAATCCGCACTGGTTTATCCATCCTGCATCACCCCAAAATCTTCAAATAAGGTCAACTGTTTATAGGTTACTCTCTCTCCATATCCTTTCATCACTTCAGGTTCATTTTCCAAAAGCCTTCTGGTAATGTAATCTTCGTCAATTTTTAGAAAAGGAAACAGCATACGCCCATTACAAGTAATAAAATATACTGCCCGTTTTAATACCACACCGATTGCCTTTAATGCTTGATAGTCCAGACTGCCACTGCGTCTGGCAGCAACAATTCTATGCGCTGACTTAGTGCCAATCCCTGGCACCCGTAATAAGGTATCAAAATCTGCAGTATTGATCTCTACCGGAAAATGTTCCAGATGCCCCAGTGCCCAGTCACATTTAGGATCCAGATAGGTGTTAAAAAAAGGCCTTTTCTCCGATAATAACTCATCAGCACGGAATCCATAATACCGCAGCAAAAAATCCGCCTGATATAAACGGTGTTCTCTCCGAAGCGGAGGTCCCTGCTCTAGTGCCGGCAAGGTACTATCTTGATTCACGTTAATAAATGCAGAATAAAACACTCTCTTGAGATCAAAACGCTGATACAATGCCTCCGAAACGGCCATAATTTCATAATCACTTTCCCCAGTGGCTCCAATAATCATCTGAGTACTCTGCCCAGCTGGTACAAAGCCCCGACTGGTGTCCTGATGATTCCACTGACTTAAACCGGTTCCCGCCGTATTTTTGTATGGCTGTAAGCGAAAACCGTCTCGTTTCCCCTGTATTCTGTTCCCATCACTACCTAAGAGAATTCCCGTCGATGTATTTGGCAAACCACCTTTGTCTACCCCTGTAGAATTACATCGGGTGTTTTGACTGTCAATTCCCGATTGTCTGGAAAAAGAAGTTCCTCCAGCATGAATACTTCCTGTTTGTCCCTGTACTAATTGTCCCGTTTTGTCATCTTCTGATGCGCCAGACAAATAGGTAGTCTGGCTATTCTGTGTGATACTGCCACCTGACGGCCGAATCTGAGATCCAGGAAGCTCTCTGCCCATTCTCTTTTGCGTATACCAATAGGCACTCTGGTTGCCTCCTTTCATCCCTAATTGTTCCCGACTTTCTGCCATCCCGTTTTGAATCTGGCGCATAGGAGTCAATATGGTTCCTCTGCTCTTATTCGGTGCTAACTCCTGTAATCCACGTTCTGTGGGGAGCTCCAAATTGACACTCATACGGTCTGCATACCATCCAGCAGCCTCCACCAGTTCCGGTGAGGCACCAGGAATCGCCTTGCAATGAATATATCCATGGAATCGATGGATACGACGTAAATCCTGTAATGTTTTACAAATCAATTCCATCGTATAATCGGGTGATTCAATAATCCCGGAACTTAAAAATAATCCCTCAATATAATTTCTACGATAAAATTCCATCGTCAAAGTACAGACTTCTTCCGGAGTAAAGGTGGCGCGGGGAACATCATTGGTACAACGGTTAATACAATATTTGCAATTGTAGATACATTCGTTGGTATACAGGATCTTCAGTAGAGAAATACACCGTCCATCTGCCGCAAAACTATGACAAATTCCACTTGCCTCTGAATTACCGATATAACCAGACTTCCCGCTCCGGCTGACCCCACTGGATGTGCATGCCACATCATACTTTGCTCCATCAGCCAGTATGGTAAGCTTCTGCTGTAAACTTGCATTTTCCTGAAAAATCATCTGCATCACCTCCTGTATCTCAAGCTTCTGTCCATAAAAGAATCAAAGATATCCTTAATCACAAACATATGATCCAAACATTTGTTTGGATCATATTATCATACTCTTTTCTGTTTGTCAATTAGAATTTTTCCAGATGATAACTTACAGAGGTGTAGACGTTTTTAGATGGTCAAGATCATTCCTTGCTTTGATTCGATTTTAATCTCTGTTCCAATTCCAAAGATGATTCCAAAGCCTGTTCATAAGATTTCTGTAATTCTTTGGTCCATTCTAGTGTTTCGTAGATTACAGAAGGTTTCTTGGCACTGAGTTCTGCACCATCCATGATTTTTTTAATTTCTTTTTTGGAAAGACTCTTATTGTAGTCACGAAGCTCCATCATATAGCTGCCTTCGTGAAATAGAATCCAGGCTCTATTTTGATATTTGCTGGAAGCGATATAAGCCGTTCCTGCATCTGCTTCATATTTGCTGACTGCATCTGCCCGTGGCAGAATATTGGTAAAATCAGTCTGTAAATGGAAAAAAGCAAGCGTAAAGCCATCTTCTTCTCCCTTTTCTCCATAATAAGCATACGTTTCATCCCCATTACAATGATAGCCTTTCGGCAAATAATTCAAAACCAGATAATACAGCTTGGAGTCTTTGGATTCCTCTGGCGGCATCTCCCCTTCCTCTTTCTTTTCATTGGTCTGAGCGGATGTATCCCCTGGATACTGTTCTTCTTCGGTAAAATGAACTCCTGAACCAACTTCTGTTTCAACATCCTTTGACGAAAAAGGTTGGATTAAATTTTGTAACACAGAACTCTTCGCTGCAATCACATTTTGTAAGTTAGGATTTTTAGCTGCAATCACGGAAACACTGGTTCCGGCAACCACCAGTCCAATGACTGCCGCCACAGCTATTTTCCGATAATGCTTTTTTGAACTCTTAGAAACAGCTTTGACATCATCAGCAGCCTCCTCAATATATTGATCCTCCACTCCATCTAACATTTTCTTAATATAATCTTTATTCATGATATCAACCCTTTCTTTAACAAATAATGTTTTAATTTTTCTCTGGTTCTATGTAAATGAACCGTAACATAATTGTTGCTCTTTCCATAAGTGGAAGCGATTTCTGATATGGACTCAGAAAACCAATATCGTTTCACAAAAAATACCCGGTCTAATTTCTTTTGCCGTGCAAGAAATACATTAATTTCTTTCTGAAGTTCCTGTACAAGTAATTCATCTTCCACAAATTTGCTACTGCAAAGTGTAGCTTCTAATTCACTCAAGGCAACATCATAAGTCGAATTTCTTTTCTCCGCATTTAAATACTCCCACCTTTTCAATGCTTGATTTTTGGCAATTCGGCAAACATAGGAAATTAAAGAACCTGGATTCTCCGGCGGTATTTGATTCCATACCGCATATAACGTATCATTGACACATTCCAATGCATCCTGTTCATTATGGACGACGCGGTTTGCAATTACTTTACACAGGCTTCCATATTTTTCATCCAGGGCTTGGATTGCCTCCTCCGAACGCTCCTGAAATAATTGTATAATCAGCTGATCCTCCACTTTTTCACCTCCTGGTAATATTACTAAAGTGGCTACATGTCGACGTTTCACCATCCTGGTACAACTTAGTATTCATTGTACTAACAATACAGTACGGATTTCACAAAGAATATTACACTTATGTTGAAATTTATTCTCAAGATACCTGTCGCTATTGTATCTGATTTATCAAAATAGTGTCCAAACAGAACAAAGAGTTTCGCAATCTGCTGTTACGACCACTATATAACAGCATAAATGCTGTGGCATAAATGCTGTGGCATTTTCCTATATAGTAAACAGGGATTACAGCAAATGCCATAATCCCTGCCTACATAAAATATCCTTCTATTCTACATTTTTTCTTTCAAAATATGCGTCATAAAATAAATCACCCAAAATCAAATATACCGACTATTACCATATAAAACATACATTTTCCTGTTTCTATGTAAAATAATATGCTACAATACTATCATAGTAAAAAACTATGGTCAAACGGAACAAAAAGGGGGAACTGCCATGTTGTGGAAACGAAAAAAACAAACTGATCAGAAAATCCCATATGATCCATCAAAACAAACTGCCGTATTAAAATGCAGCATCTGTAATGGGGAACAGGTTGCCGGTTTTCAAGATATCGAAAGCGGTAAATTTCAGGAAGTTATGCTGATACAGAGTGAAGCTGACCTAAAACAGTTCCGTCAGGCATATGGTCTTAGCGAAATCAAGAAAATCTATTAATCATGATTCGCAGACAATACATATGGTATCTTAATTGGAAACCTTATAAGAGTTGCCGTTATATATAAGTGTATCTATTTTAGAGCAATCTATATATTCATTAAAAAATTGATTGTAAGTAAAGGATCGTTTTTCCCCTATATCTACATTACTAGAGCTCAATGGTACGGAATAGTCCTTTTTGTCAATAATATTTTTTTCAGTCCCGTCTGTCAAAACAATTTTCATATCATCAATAGTATAAATCCGTTCAGAAACAATTAAAAAGCCCAAAGAAGAAATATATATTGTTCCATCTTTTCCCATTTGAATTTGCTTAGAATTTTCTACTGTATCCAGTGAAAAATAATATTCTTTACCAAATTCTCCGCTTTCTGATGGTGTTTTATAATCAGTCAAACAGATGCTGTTATTTAAATTATTATAATAATAATCTTTTGCTTCAAATTTATATGATATATATAATATATCTCCCTCATATTTGGCATATATGGTCTGCCCATGAGTACCCATAATTAAAATGCGAAACCTTCCGTCTTTGCCAAAATTATTCCCGTTCAATTGATTTGATGACGTAATTTCTGCTTCGACTGGACCCTTAGCGTTCGTAACTTTAAAAATTAATTGTCCTAATTGTGTATTTTCTTCATATATTCCATCTTCTAAAGAAATGGTATAGGAATCAATTTGAAAGGAAGATCCATTTTTTATTTTTAAATCTTTTATAAGTGGATTTTCAAGCTGAAACGTATTATCCACCTCACTCTCTTTCGCATCTGTCAGACAAACCACCCCTGCCGCTATGACCAATCCAACCGCAGCTACGCCTATCCATTTCCCACACTCTTTAAACTTCATAATATGCCGCACCCTTTTTCTTGCACCCGATTCACCAAACGCAATCAAGCCCATCCCTGCATTTCTTTGATTTGTTGCAAA
>CAYPEW010000057.1:0-21050 GCA_964409845.1 uncultured Jutongia sp. | reverse complement strand
GAGCTGAGCGTCGAGCACGAGGTCCCGTGGACCTCGGCTTTGCACCGACCGAAGCGGAGCGTAGACAGAACCCGGGATTCAGGAACGCTCCCGCTTCGGTCAAAAAGAATATGCCCTACACCATATGGTGTAGGGCATATTCTTTTATATCGAATGCGGAAGAAGGGACTTGAACCCTCACTCGGAAATCCGAACTAGAACCTGAATCTAGCCTGTCTGCCAATTCCAGCACTTCCGCATACTATACCTGCCAAACAGTTACTGTTTCGCAAGCACGAGTTATATAATAGCAGTTATTTTTTATATTGTCAATGATTTTTTGAAAAGAAATTAGGATAAATTTAAGATAGTTTGAGAATGCCCTTTCTTTATTCCATGTCATCGTCTTTTTTTTGGGACATTCCCCTGATAATGCCTATTACAGCACCTATAATTACTCCTGCGATTGCTCCAATCGCACCAATTGCCATATATGATGTCATATTGATTCCTCCATTCTAAAATGTAATTTTATAAACTTTATCATAATGATAAGGAATGGTCAAGCTTGCTTTACCCTTGTTAAGTCCTTCTAAGGTTACTGTTCACAGAAAATTATTTTCGTAAAGATTTACTATAAAAAGTAAGCTTTTAAGACTTCAGATTTGAAAAAAGTTGTGTTGCTGACTTGACTTCTCGTGGATTTTCGCTAGAATAGAACATAGCGCTTTGCGTTTTTCTATAAGACTACAATTTGGAGGAATTTAAAATGAATTCATCAAAAAAACTATTAAACAAGGCAAATCAAGATTCCCATTCTTCAGGGTCTGTATCAGCACCAACTTCCACAACAACTTTAGGAGGAAAATCAGGTGGTCCTAGTACAAAAGCTATTGTATTGGGTGTTTTTTGTGTATTAATTATCCTGGTTTTATGTATTGGTGTGGGTGTGCAGCAGTTCAAGCCACAATCTGTATTAAAGATTGATAACACAAAGCTTTCCATGGATCAAATGATGTATCCGATTTACGAAAGGGAAAGCCGTTATCTGCCTTCCAACGATATTTATGAGCAGCTTATGAATACCTCTGTTTGGGATACGGCTTATATGGGGACAGATCCTACCGTGGATTCTTCAGTTTCTAATTCTGAGGGATTAAAGCAGGAAATTATCAATGCAGAAACAGAATATGAAGTATTATATAGAGAGGCAACCAAAGCAGACTATAAGCTGACGGATGAGGAGAAGAAGGATGCCAAGGAGCAGGCTGAAAAGGCTGTAAAGGGATTGTCCTGGTCTCAGAAGTTACAGTTGTCCATTTCTAAAAATAAATTAACCAAGCGTTTTGAGAAGCGGATTTTAGCAGACCGTTATAAAGAGGAGAAGAAAAAAGAAACAGATGCTTCTGTGGATGAAAAGACAGCCATTGCTTCTGTTTCCAAGGATGATTTGCGGGAATATGAGATTCAATATTATTCTTTTTCAAAGACAGATAGTGATGAGACTACGGGAGAAACCATTACTCATACTGATGAAGAAATCAGCAAATTGGAGAAACAATTAAAAGATCTGGCGAAGAAAGCAAAGAAGGCAGATGATTTCACTAAATTAGTGACTGATGAGGAGAATTCAGAGATTCAATATGAGACAGACAGTTTTACGGAACAGGATGGTTGGTCTCAGTATTTATCAGAGGATAACCTCAAAAAAGTTAAGGCAATGGAAAAGGATGAAGTTTCTGGTGTGATTAAGGATGAAAGCACCGGCTATTATATGGTAGTCAAGATGATTGATAACAATTCTACCAAGAGTTATGATGAAGCCTGTGATACAGCCATTGAAGATGCCAAGAATACAGCATATTATGATTGGTTAGATGAAATTAAGAAAAATTATAATATCAAGGTATATGATTCCGTATGGAATGATGTTACCATTGGAACAGTTACTACTGGTATTGTTACAGCAGATGATCTTGCTAAGATGGCAGAAAGCGACTCTTCTGAAGCAACAAGTGAAGACCAGTAACGGACGGAAGCCAAGGGCAGAATGGAGATAAATATGGGAAATGTTAAGAGAATTTATGTAGAGAAAAAGGAGCCTTATGCAGTACGTGCAGGAGAACTGCTAGAGGAGGTACGGCGTTATCTGGGAATCACAGCACTACAGAAAGTCCGGGTTTTGATTCGATATGATATTGAAAATCTCAGTGAAGATACTTATCAGCAAGCAATTGGTGTGGTATTCTCAGAGCCGCCAGTAGATGATTACTATGAGGAAAATATCAATGTAGCTGAGGAATCCCTTGTCTTTTCTGTAGAATATCTGCCAGGACAGTATGACCAGAGGGCAGATTCTGCCGAGCAGTGTGTCAAGCTGTTGAACGAGACGGAGGAACCCATTATCCGTTCTGCTACTACCTATGTCTTCGAGGGGAGTTTTACAGAGGATGAGGTCGTTCGTTTAAAGAATTATTGTATCAATCCGGTGGATTCCAGGGAAACCGATGAACATAAGCCGGAGACATTGGTGCAGCAATTTGAGGAGCCGGCAGAGGTGGCTTTATTCGATGGGTTCCAGAATATGCCGGAACCAGAACTGAAAGCATTGTATGATTCCTTAAATCTGGCCATGACTTTTCAGGATTTTCTGCATATCCAAAAGTATTTTGTATCTGAAGAAAAACGGAATCCTTCTGTCACGGAAATTCGGGTATTAGATACCTATTGGTCTGATCACTGCCGCCATACTACATTTTTAACGGAATTAAAGAATGTAAGCTTTGAAGATGGCTATTATAAAACACCGATTGAGCAGTCCTATGCATCTTATCTGGAGGCTAGAGAGGATTTGTACCAGAACCGTCCGGACAAGTTTGTTTCTTTGATGGATATTGCCCTGTTGGCAATGAAAAAGTTAAAAGCCGAGGGCAAGTTAGAGGATATGGAGGTTTCCGATGAAATTAATGCCTGCTCCATTATCGTTCCGGTAGAAATTGACGGGAAAGAGGAGGAATGGCTGGTATTTTTCAAGAATGAGACCCATAACCATCCGACAGAGATTGAGCCATTTGGTGGTGCTGCTACCTGTCTGGGAGGTGCTATCCGTGATCCATTGTCTGGGCGTGGTTATGTATACCAGGCAATGCGAGTAACCGGAGCAGCAGATCCAACGGTGTCCATGAAGGAAACCTTATCTGGTAAGCTGCCACAGCGCAAAATTGTAACAGGGGCAGCGCAGGGATACAGTTCCTATGGAAATCAGATAGGTCTTGCTACTGGTCTGGTGCATGAAGTATATCATCCGAATTATGTTGCTAAACGTATGGAGATTGGTGCCGTTATGGGTGCCGCACCACGTCGTAATGTAATTCGTGAAAATAGTGATCCGGGTGATAAAATTATCCTTTTGGGTGGTCGTACCGGTAGAGACGGTATCGGTGGAGCAACAGGATCTTCCAAAGCACATACCACCCAGTCTATTAACGTCTGTGGTGCAGAGGTGCAAAAGGGAAATCCACCGACAGAGCGAAAGATTCAGCGTCTGTTCCGTCGCGAGGAAGTCAGTTCCATTATCAAGAAATGTAATGACTTTGGTGCCGGCGGTGTTTCTGTGGCAATTGGTGAGCTGGCAGACGGTTTGCAGGTAGATCTGGACAAGGTGCCAAAGAAATATGCTGGTCTGGATGGCACAGAATTGGCAATCTCAGAATCACAGGAGCGGATGGCAGTAGTGGTAGCTCCTACTGATGTGGATAGAATGTTGGCTTATGCCGAAGAAGAAAATCTGGAAGCAGTAGTTGTGGCAGAGGTTACGGAGGAGCCAAGACTGGTTCTGACCTGGAGAGGCAAGGTTATCGTGAATATTTCTCGTGCCTTTTTGGATACCAATGGTGCCCATCAGGAGACAGATGTAGTAGTAACTATGCCAAAAGAGCAGGAGAATTATCTGCAGCAACAGAATGAAGTTCGTGATATCCGTAGCACATGGTTAGATACCCTTCGGGATCTCAATGTATGTTCCCAGAAGGGCTTAGTGGAGATGTTTGATAGTTCCATTGGTGCTGCCAGTGTCTATATGCCATATGGTGGAAAATATCAACTGACACCGACACAGTCCATGGTGGCAAAACTTCCGGTATTATCCGGGAAATGCGACACTGTAACCATGATGAGTTATGGTTTGGATCCATATTTGTCCAGTTGGAGTCCATATCATGGTTCCGTATATGCGGTAATCAATTCTGTGGCTAAGATTGTAGCTGCCGGTGGTGATTTTTCAAAAATCCGTTTTACTTTCCAGGAGTATTTCCGTCGACTGGATACTGATCCAAAACGATGGGGAGAACCAATGGCAGCACTGTTAGGTGCTTATGAGGCACAGATTCAGTTAGGTCTGCCTTCCATTGGAGGTAAGGACAGTATGTCTGGTACCTTTAATGACATTGATGTGCCGCCAACGCTCTGTTCCTTTGCCGTAGATCTGGCAACTTTGCCGGAGGTTATTTCTCCGGAATTAAAGCAAGAGGGAAATGTTCTGGTAAAATTTGATATTGAACGGGATCAATATGATCTTCCAGTATATAGCCAGGTAATGGCATTGTATGCGAAGATTACCGACATGATTCATGCTGGATCTATTGTGTCTGCTTATGCGGTAGAGATGGGCGGTATTTGTGAAGCAGTCAGCAAGATGGCATTTGGTAATGGACTTGGCGTGATTATGGATGACGGTCTATCTGTAGAGAGTTTGTTTGCCAAGGACTATGGATCCATTATTGCAGAAGTACCAGCAGACAAATTGGATGCTTTGACAGCAGAATATACACAGATCGGTATAATAACGGAACAGCCAAATTTTGTGATTGGCAATGTAGTTATTTCCATGCAGGAAGCACTGCAGGCATGGACGGGTACTCTGGAAGGTGTATTTGCTACACGTTCCGGTGTGGAACAGGAGACATTGCAGGACGATCTTTTTGACGGTGGAAAAGTATATACTGCACAGAACAAAATCGCCAGACCAAAGGTATTTATACCGGTATTTCCGGGAACTAACTGTGAATATGATACCGCAAAGGCATTTGAGGAAGCCGGTGCAGAGGTACAGACTGTTGTCTTCCGGAATATGAACGAAGCGCAGATTGTAGAGTCTGTGAATGCTTTTGATCAGGCAATCCGTCAGTCTCAGATTTTGATGTTCTCTGGCGGTTTCAGTGCCGGTGATGAGCCGGATGGATCTGCCAAATTTATTGCCTCCATTTTCCGAAATCCAAAGATTATGGAAGCAGTAAATGATCTGCTGCAGAAACGGGATGGACTGGCATTGGGAATCTGTAATGGTTTCCAGGCGTTGATTAAACTGGGACTGGTTCCATATGGAGAAATCCGTCCACAGTCAGCAGATGCACCAACATTGACCACCAATAGCATTGGACGACATATTTCCAAGTCTGTTTATACCAAGGTAGTAACCAACAAGTCTCCATGGCTGCAGAAAGCAGAACTGGGTGGAGTATACTCTATTCCGGCATCCCATGGTGAGGGACGTTTTGTGGCAAGTGATGCGGTGATCCGTCAGTTATTTGAGAATGGCCAGGTGGCTACCCGTTATGTGGATCTGGCAGGAAATCCGACGATGGACGAAGATTATAATCCAAATGGATCCTATGCGGCGATTGAGGGAATTACCAGTCCGGATGGACGTGTTCTGGGCAAGATGGCACATTCCGAGCGTATCGGTCATGGTGTGGCGATCAATATTTATGGCGATCAGAACCAGCATATTTTTGAATCTGGTGTGGCATATTATAAATAGTTCCATAAATACGAATAGTTCCAATCAAAACACAGATAAAATAGGTATTATATGTTTAGAATTTCTACTTTAATTTTAAAAATAATATTAGTATTTTTGATTATCCTTCTGTTTAACAAAAAAGGCAGATCTAGGTTTAGAATTTCTAAAAGATTTATAATAACTGTACTGATTAGTTTGGCTTTTATTTTTGGATGGGCTATTTGGACTGTATTTTTGCAAGATGTTGTTCCCAGACATAGAACTTTTTTTGTTAGCTATGATTCATTTTGTAAAAAAGCAGAGCACGCTAGCTTCATTTCGGACTTGCCAGAATCATCAAAAGACATAAAGTATTATTGGGGCATAGATTGGTTTGTTGAGATAGCGGGATATGGAACTTCCTTATCAGATGAAGATCATGAAAAATTGCGAGCTCAGGCTCTGGAAGATTATAGGAAACGGTCATTAGATGGAAATTTTCCTGAAAAAACACTGTATTTGTATACGAATGGTGAGGAAAGAGAATATGTTAATGATGAGTGGCTAAAGAAATATGACGTGAGTAAGGCAAATGAACTTTTAGCAGATGATGAAGAAATAAAAGATTACTATATTCTTGCATATGATTATACAGATAATGGTCGTTCTGTTTATTTTCAATGCATGCTTTGCAATGATTTATCCAAAAGGATAATTGAGATAGATTATAGGGATATGAATGCGCATCCAGGTGGAAGGTAGCATATTTTCGAGTATTGCAATAACAAAAATATAGTATGAAAATGTTTGCAAGAAAACTTGACATTTGCAAATAACAAAAAAACCAAAAAAGTAGTTGACAAGAATATCAGAATCATGTAGAATACTCATTGTGCTTGCGAAAGCTTGCATGATGAGTTTTGCACGAGTGGCTCAGTGGTGGAGTATCGCCTTGCCAAGGCGAGGGTCGCGGGTTCGAATCCCGTCTCGTGCTTAGGAATTGTTAATATATAAGTCATTACAGTTCCTTGGGGAATATCTTCCCTGACAATTACATATTTCTTTGTTTGAAGATGGATCATCGTTCTGACAAAGCAGTTTGCACGAGTGGCTCAGTGGTGGAGTATCGCCTTGCCAAGGCGAGGGTCGCGGGTTCGAATCCCGTCTCGTGCTTTTTTTATATTTAAAAATGTTGGCATAAAGTTTTTGGCAAAGCGCATTTTATATAGTAGTTAGTGAAAGTATTTTGCAGCGGGCAGCACAAACATTGGTATATTTAGCTGCAAACAATTATAGAATTGCTGGAAAGGAGATTCACAGCATGAGATCAAATATGCAGTTAAAAAAATTAATAGCTACGATCATACTTTTATGTTTAATCGGCTTAGGATATTACTGTTTCTATCCTGCAATTAATATTCATCAGCAGGGAATCTGGCTGGTTTTGTTGTTGCTTTTTGCGCTTCTGTTTATGATCGGGATGATCGCAAGAGGTTCAGAGCGTCAGGCACCCTATTTTGTGGTTATGATAAAACATATACGTGAGATTCCTTTGTTTTCCCGCATATTTGCCTGTCTGGCACTTCTGACAGTGATTCTCTTTCTGGTGGGAGAGCTGGCGGGAGCGACTTTGTTTCGTGCCAAGAGTTATGCCGAATTGTTGCCAGTGGAAGAACGGGTTTTTGAGGAAGACATTGCAGAATCAAACCGTATTACGGATATTGCTTTGATGGATACAGAGAGTGCCAGGATTTTTGGTAACCGTAAGATTGGTTCTTTATCGGATGTGGTCAGCCAGTATGAGGTGGAGCAGAATTATACCCAGATTGCCATACAGGGGAAACCAATGAAAGTCTCTGGTTTGAAATATGCTAGTTTTTTTAAGTGGTGGAATAACCGGAAAAATGGAATTCCGGGTTATATCAAGGTGGATCCCACCAATTCAGAGGCAGAGTATGTCAAGTTGGATCAAGGGATGCGTTATGTTCCATCCGGATATTTTAACTATAATCTGCAGCGGCATGTTCAGCTTAAGTATCCGACGAAAATTATAGACAGCTATCATTTTGAACTGGATGATGAGGGGAATCCATACTATATCTGTCCTACCAAAACTGCCAGAATTGGATTGTTTGATGGAATGGATATTAATGGTGTCATTATCTGTGATCCAGTCAGCGGAGATTGCCAGTATTATGATGTGGAAGATTGTCCAAGCTGGGCAGACAGTGTGTACAGCGGAAATTTACTGACGCAGAAATATAATTGGTACGGAATGCTTTCCGATGGTTATTTCAACAGCGTTTTTGAGCAAAAGGGCTGTAAACGTGCCACGGATGATTTTGGATATAAGATCATCAAAGACGATGTCTGGGTTTATACCGGGGTTACATCGGTTAACGGGGACAAATCCAATATTGGTTTTATCATGATGAACCAGCGGACTTCGGAGGCAAGATTTTATCGGGTATCCGGTGCAGAGGAACATTCCGCTATGGCTGCGGCAGAAGGGGAGGTTCAGGAAAAGAAATACAAGGCATCTTTCCCTAGTCTGGTCAATGTGGCTGGCATACCAACCTATGTCATGGTTCTCAAGGACAATGGCGGACTGGTTAAGCTATATGCCATGGTCAATGTAGAACAATATAATATCGTGGCAACAGCTACTACACAGAGCAAGGTATTTGAGAATTATACAAAATTACTACAGTCTCAGGGAAATACAGATATTCAGGAAAGTGATCAGAAAGAGGAAATTATTACAGTAACAGATATCCAATATATTGATACAGAAGATGGTGTGATGGTGTATCTTAAAGATGATGCTCATCAAGTCTATAAACAGGCATTTAAGGAGAATGAATCCTTAATTAAAATATCGGTGGGGGATCGACTGCAAATCAAGTATTATGAAGGAGCAGATGGAATCCATAGTTTGTTAGAGTTTATAATCATTTAATAATAGTTTATGAATTTAGTGCTTGTTTTTTCTTATCAATGAGCTACACTATTAGAGTGAATAGGGTTCATTGTGCGAGCCAATGTGACAGAGAGGATAAACAGGAAACATGAGAGAACATTTTCGTCGGTTTCTACAAGGTTGTTATGGTACAGATCAGTTTTCAGGATTTCTGGCATGGACAGCTTTGATTTTATGGATTATTTCCAGAATGACAAAATATTTCTTTTTGGGAAGACTTTGCTTGACAGTTGCTGTGCTTCTAATTCTTTATGTAGATTTTCGTATTTTATCCAAAAATCATGGGAAACGATACCAGGAAAATGAGCAATATTTGATTATGACGGGCAAGGTACGACGCTATGTACAGAAATGGCAGCATCAGTGGCAAATGAGACAGGAGCATCGGATCTTTACCTGTCCCTCCTGCAAACAGAAGATTCGGGTTCCCAAAGGGAAAGGTAAGATCGCCATTACCTGTCCAATGTGTCGGACGGAGTTTATCAAACGCAGCTAAATAGGTAAGATGTGATTGTTTACAACAAAGATGATGGGGGAGATTATGGTTGAGATGACATTTAAGATGGAGCGGCCAGGACTGGTGAAGCCGGGAGACCGTGTGGAGGTCAGTGAGAAAAAGACTGCCTTAAATTATACTTACATTATTGAGCCTGCTGTTGCCATGTCCGGTTGTTTCAAGGTAAATGAGCGGATTGAGGACCGCAGTGGGATTGTCAAGGATGTAACTCACAATGAACGGGGATATTATGTGATTGTGGAATTTGAAAAATAAATGTGTTATGTAAAGATGAAAGGAGCGTACATAGATGTTAGAAGTAGGAATAACAGGTCATCAGGAGTTGACTGTGACGGAGGAACTGACGGCAAAGGCGATGGGAAGTGGAGAATTACAGGTATTTGCCACGCCTGCCATGTTAGCCTTGATGGAAAAGACGGCTTATCAGAGTGTGGCAGATGCTTTAGAAGAAGGTAGTGGCAGTGTTGGCACTATGGTTCAATTGACTCATAGCGCAGCTTCTCCTGTGGGAATGAAAGTGGTATGTGACAGTAAATTGACAGCCATTGATGGCAGGAAACTGACTTTTTCGATTGAAGCAAGGGATGAATGTGGAGTGATTGGAGAGGCGACACACGAACGGTTTATTATATATAATGACAAATTTCAGGCAAAGGCAGATGCCAAGCTACAATCTAATTCGTAATGGTGTAATTGCTTAAGGTATATAGGATGGTATAGAACAGAAAGAATTGGATGTAACAAGCCAGAAAGGATTTAAGCCATGGCACAGAAAATAATGACAAGGGCAGAGTATGGTAGATCGCCATTACTGGCAGAGGGAGATCAAGTAGCACTGGTTTGTTGCTCCAATGGACAGAATCGTAGGAATGAGGGGATCATCAAGCAATTAGAGATTGTATTGCAGCAAGCTGGATTGACGGCTGTCTGCAGCCCCTACCTTTATGAAAAAGATTCCGTCTTTAGCGGAACCGGGAAAGAGCGAGCAGAGAGCCTGATGCAGTTTTATCAGGATGATGCAATACGGGCGATTTTTGATCTATCCGGAGGAGATCTTGCCAATGAAATTCTGCCTTATCTGGATTATGAAATCATCGCACGCAGTGGTAAGATGTTCTGGGGATACAGTGACTTGACAACAATTATTAACGCAGTTTATGCCAAGACAGGGAAATCCTCTGTGCTATATCAAATCAAGAATCTGGTTTCCAGAGATGGCAAGGAGCAATATGGGAATTGGCTTTCTACGGTGTTGCATGGCGAAGATGCGTTGTTTGACTTTCGATACCGGATGGTGCAGGGAGAGTCTATGCAGGGAATTGTGGTAGGTGGCAATATCCGCTGTCTGCTGAAGCTGGCAGGTACCGGTTACTGGCCGGATATGACCGAGAAAGTCTTATTGTTGGAGTCTTTGCATGGAACGGTACCACAAATGGTTACCTATCTGAATCAGTTGGCACAGATCGGTGTTTTTTCCCAGATTAAAGGAATTCTTCTGGGAACATTTACTCAGATGGAGGATGAAAACATACAGCCAGGTATTGTTGAATTGGTAAAACAGTATGCAGGCAGGGAGATTCCTATCGCAAAAACGGAGGCGATTGGTCACGGTACGGATTCCAGAGCGATTATGATTGGTAAGGAAATTAAGTGTGACTAAAGTCAAAGGAAAAACGGAACATGTAGAAACACTAATTATACACCTAAATATTTGCGAATATCTAAAATAAAATATACAGTATATGGAGAGAAGCATGGAGAAAAATCTGTGGTTTCGTTGCGTTCATCCCTATCTAGTGTTACAATAGGAGATGGGTTTTGGTATTGCAAGCTACAATTGAAGACTGCAATGCCAATACTCGGATATGTGTTGACAGGTTTATAGAAAGAGAGGTATTTGAAGTATGGCAAGGTTTACGTTACCAAGAGATTTGTACCATGGGGCAGGTTCACTGGCTGCACTGAAGGATTTTCAGGGAAAGCGTGCGATGATTTGTGTGGGCGGTGGTTCCATGAAAAAGAACGGTTTTCTGGATAAGGCGATCGACTATTTAAAAGAGGCTGGTATGGAAGTAGAAGTATTTGAGGGAATCGAGCCAGATCCGTCTGTGGAGACAGTGATGAAAGGTGCCGAGGCAATGCAGAAGTTTGAGCCGGATTGGATCGTTGCTATGGGTGGAGGTTCTCCGATTGACGCTGCAAAGGCAATGTGGATTAAGTACGAATATCCGGACACAACTTTTGAGGATATGTGTAAGGTATTTGGACTGCCAAAGCTCCGCACAAAGGCTCATTTCTGTGCGATTTCTTCCACATCAGGAACAGCAACAGAGGTAACAGCATTTTCAATTATTACGGATTATCAGAAGGGAATCAAATATCCGATTGCGGATTTTGAAATTACACCGGATGTGGCGATTGTGGATCCTGAACTGGCAGAGACCATGCCGAAAAAACTGGTGGCACACACCGGTATGGATGCCATGACACATTCCATCGAAGCTTATGTTTCTACAGCCAATTGCGACTATACCGATCCTTTGGCACTGCATTCTATCAAGATGATTCAGCGGGATTTGGTTGGCTCTTATAATGGTGATATGGAGAAACGCCACAGCATGCATAATGCGCAGTGTCTGGCAGGTATGGCATTTTCCAATGCACTGCTGGGTATTGTACATTCTATGGCACACAAGACTGGTGCCGCTTTTGCGGATCATGGTGCACATATTATCCACGGTGCTGCCAATGCAATGTATCTGCCGAAGGTTATCGCTTTTAATGCAAAGGATGAGACAGCCAAGAAGCGTTATGCGGAGATTGCTGATTTTATGAATCTGGGTGGTGGCAGTGACGATGAGAAAGTAAAGCTTCTGATTGATCATCTGCGTGGAATGAATGATGATTTGAACATACCACATTGTATCAAGAATTATGGTGCGGACAGTTATCCGACGGAGCAGGGATTTGTACCAGAGGATGTATTTTTAGAGAGACTGCCGGAGATTGCAGCCAATGCAATTCTGGATGCCTGCACAGGTTCTAATCCAAGACAGCCTTCTCAGGAAGAAATGGAGAAATTACTGAAGTGCTGCTATTATGACACAGAGGTAGATTTCTAAAAGCTTTTTATTATAAGAGAAACTAGGTTGGTTATGCCCCGCAGCTTGCTGCGGGGTATTTGACTGTAGCCTACAGATCTTTAAGTTGTTGTCATAATATATCCCTGTGAAAGGGAAGTATAATTCATGAAGCTAAAAGAAGTTCTGTCTTTTTATGCCGTTTTTGAACGAATGTAAGAAGCTGTCTTTTTCTTGTGCAATAAGAGTGCAAATGGTATAATGTGGATGTCGTTTGTTGGGGGGAGTTTGTTGATTTTACTAATTATACTTTCAAAAGTAAACAAATTATAAAGTAATTCATATGAGGGGGATGAATATGAAAAAGATAATATCTATTTTTAATTTGATTTTACCAACCATACTTTTTTACTGGGTATATACAAAATGGGGGATTATTCCGGCTACCTGTTTGTCTATTCTGGTTAGTGGAATATCTCTAGCTGTCCAGTATCATAAGACAAAGAAAATTTCCAACACAGCCGTGATTGGACTATTGGGATTGCTTGCTTCAGCGATTGCGATTTATTTTACCGGAAATGAAAAATATTATTATGTTCCCGCTTTGGCAATGAATGTGATTACTTTTTGCTTTTTATGTACTTTGTCAATACAGAAAAAAAGTGTCCTGCATTATCTGGCGAAGGATTTTGAAATTGAGGCAATCAAACAAATACCACAGGAAAATATGCAGCTGCTTAATGTGATATGGTTAATTTTTTTTGGATGTAAAATTTTGACGAAGATAATTGGGATAATTTATCTGGATTTTTATAAACTATATTGGTTGGTGTTTCTGATGGGTGATCCAGCAACAGTTTTTATGATTGTTGTTTCCATTATCATAATTCGAATACAATTTATACATAACAATAACAGGCAATGATTACAGTAGGAGGGGAAATGTCAATCTTTTTTATGGTATTTGTCAATTTTATTTGACAAAAGTTACTTCATAATGGTGGTGGATTCTATGGATGTTCAATTTGCGATAGGAGAATTATTATATATTGGCTTTGTGGCTGAAAAGGGAAGAAGTTCTATGAGAAGATGGGGACGGAGATATAAAAATACACTAAGAAATCATATGCGTGCAATGTCAGAGATTAATTTATTATTATTTGATAGTAGCAATATTGATACAGTGTTACAAGATTTTATGGATTTATGTGTCTCTGATCCTGAGATTGGAAAGTTCTATCATTTTTCGTCAGGTATGGAGGGAATTATATGGGAAAACAATGGCAATGATTTTCCACAGATCAATCAATTTATGAAAGAAATATTAGAGGAATTATTAGAAGAACTGAGTAAGAGATTCGTGAATAAAAACAGAGTGTATCATTTATTGCGTATTTTACATAATTTGCCCAGAGTATATTTGACTCAAGGCAAGAGTTTATGTAACTTGCAGCAGAAAAGAATTTCAGAAAGAGATGCATTACGATATGCTTATCAAAATATGAATGTAGAAGATCAGGAGAAATATAAACAATATTTGAAATGTATTAATGAATAAAATATCTAATATTAGTTGCCAATGGTGGCAGGAGGAGAATATTATGGATGTAATGTCATACATACAGGGTAAAATCCCTGTGGCGTTGGATGTCTGTCTGCATATTGTGATTGCAGTCATTATTTATTTTGTAGGCAGAAAATTAGTGGAAATTATTTTGAATATTTTACACAAATCCTTTCAGCGGAGCAATATGGAAGAAGGAGTAGTAGAGTTTCTTACCTCCATTCTGAAATTTGCGCTGTACTTTGTGCTGCTTCTGGTTATTTGTCAATTTCTGGGATTGGCAACCAGTTCTATTATTGCTCTACTGGGTTCCGCAGGACTGGCAGTAGGTCTGGCATTGCAGGGAAGTCTGGCGAATTTTGCCGGAGGTGTACTGATTTTGGTCTCCAAACCTTTTGTGGTAGGGGATTATATTATTGTGGGGGATAAAGAGGGAAAGGTCATCAGCATTGACATTATCTATACCAAACTCCAGATGGTGGATAATAAGATTGTAATTATGCCTAATGGAACCCTTGCGGACTCTAATATTATCAATGTGACGGATCAGGACAAGCGGCGAATTGATATTACGGTGGGTGTGGATTATTCGGAAAATATCAAAAAGGTACGGGATATTCTGGCTGCCATCATTCAGGATCAGGAGCAGATTCTGACGGAGGAACCGGTGGATATTGTGGTGGGAGAGTTAAATGCCAGTTCCGTGGATATGCTGATCCATGTCTGGGTGCGCAAGGAAGATTACTGGAAAGTGAAATGGGCAATGCTTGAGGAGATCAAGGAAAAATTCGATGAGAATAATGTGGTGATTCCATATAACCAGTTGGATGTCACTTTGAAGGGTCAGTAAATTGCCGAAGTAATAGCTGCCACTTTGATGCAGAAAGATAAGACGGATTAAATATAGAAAAACATAGATGATTATGGCAGGAGGCTAAGGATGCGGATTGCAGTCTGTGATGATGAGAGACAGTATTGTGAGCAGATGCAGCTTACGATAGAAAAAATGTATCAAAGCCTGGATGTGATTGTTGATACCTATCAGACAGGACGGGAATTGCTGCATCAATTTGCGACACGGAAGTATGATGTGATTTTTCTGGATATTGAAATGCCTGGTATAGACGGAATTTCACTGGCAAGGAAACTGCGGGAAATGGATGAAGATCTTCGGTTGGTGTTTCTGACTTCCCATGTGGAATATGCTTTGAAGGGCTATGAGGTGCAGGCATTGCGTTATCTGACCAAACCAGTGCAGGAAGATAAATTAATAGAAGTGCTTTCTTATGTGATAGAACAGATCCGTAATCAGAAGAATATTTGGATCAAAACGGATGCAGGTGAGGAGAGAGTGTCCGTTTCCACTATACTTTATCTGGAAGCACAGAATCAGAATATTTTGATATGTACGGCAGAACATTCTTATGTGGTTCGTTATAACCTGAGGGATTATGAACGGGAGCTGAGGGAGTCTGGTTTTTTCCGGATTCATCGGGGATATCTGGTTTCTCTAGGGAAGATTACTGCTGTCAGGAAAAACGAAGTCACTCTGGAGGGAGGGATTTCATTGCCTTTGAGCCGGACAAGGGAACGGTCATTGAAGGAAGCTTTGTATCAATTTATTAAAAGGGAGGCATTGTAATGGGATACTGGCTTGCACTGATGGAATCCATTGTGTCCATAGTTGGTAATTTTTATTTGATTGCAACGGTTATGCTGCTGTTCCAGTGCTTTTTAGATGCTGAAATAGTATGGAATACCAAGAAAAAGAAGATACTGCTTTGCCTGTCTGTGGTGGATGAGATAGTCTGCCATATCTGTGATCATCCCATTGTGACGATTTTGGTAATTCTTACCTATCTGTTTCTTTTTGGTTATGGATGTGGGAAGAAAGCAATATCCTGTGCAGGAAAGGCATTTTTGGTGCTGTTGTATTTGCTTAGCTGCTTTATGATGCTTAGTGATATTGGTGCTTACTCTGTCCTTCCGGAATATTCTCTGTCTGACTCCCATGAGTTATATTATAGTGTGATTGCTTTGTTGATTTTTCTCCCATTGTATTATTATCTGAGCTTTCGCTTTTGGAAGCAGGGGATATGGATTCCACTCCGAAAGCGGGAAAAATGGTTGTTTCTATTTTATTGGTTCTATATTTCCGGTTTTTATCTATTGATTCTTCTTATGCAGGAAGACCAGAATTTTATGGAGGGAATTTTGCAGATTGCCTTCCTGGTTACTATGCTGATCTTTAGTCTGGGGCTGCCGATTTATATTTTACAGAACAGGGTAAGCGGTTATTATAAGGACAGGCAGGATTATCAGGAAAGGATCATGCAGGCAGAGTTATCTTATTTTCAGCAATACAAAGAAAAGCAAAGGGAAACCAGGCAGTTTCACCATGACATCAGAAATCATCTTCTGTGCCTGCGTATGCTGTTGGAAAAAGAAAAAGAAGGGGAAGTAAGGGAATACCTGGATAGTCTTTTAGCCAATGTATCCATTTTGTCTCCAGAGATTGTGACTGGAGATGAAATGTTGGATTGTATTATTTCTGCCAAGGCTGCTTTGATGAAACAGGAAGGAATTTTATTTTCGTTGGATGGGATGCTTGACGGTGGTATGCATTGGAAACCCATTGATCTTTGTGCTGTTTTTGCCAATGCGTTGGATAATGCCATTGAAGCATGTAAAAAAATTCCCCAGGGACAGGAGCGGAACATTCTGCTTACGATCAGAAAAACAGAACGCTATTATTGTATTGATATTATGAATACAGTATCTGAAGATGTGGATTGTGTTAAATTGCTGGAAGGTGGTGCTTCGCATACTTCCAAACCGAATAGACATCTGCATGGCTTTGGAATACAGAATATGAAACAGACTATAGAAAAATATGGCGGTTTCCTACAGATGGACTATCAGGACCACCGGGTTACGGTGTCATTACTGGTTCCCCGGTCATTCACGACAGGAGAATAACCATTTACGACAGAAAATGTCTTTTCCTCTTTAGAGATGTTAATATTACTAAGGCGGTTAAATATCGATGAATTTTACGCAGAATAAATTTCAATCTGCAAGGCGGAAGATTGAGCTGTAGCGAGTGCTACAGCGATTGATGGTGCTAGATGTCCAGTGGACATCTGGTTAGCACAGACCGAAGCAGAGCGTAGACCAACATAGCAGATAGAAATTTATTCAAGAAAATACGTTGATATTTAGCCACCTTAGTAATGGAATCACACAAGGTCATCAGCATAAATGCTGACGAAGAAATGAGGTGGATTATGTTTCATCATACTACGAATGATAGGATACGTTACTCTGATGGGGAAAAGAATGGAGAGAGTGTTTTGACAGGGGCTGTGATATCCAGACAGGAGACAGAAGCGTGTAGACATCGTCTGGAAAAACGGTGGTATCGACGTTTGATTTTTATTAATTTTCTCATGGTTATATCGGTTTGCGTGGCAGTGCTTGTCCATGCCAGGTCTTATCCCGGAATGGCAAAACAGGCATGGAAACAACTTCAGGCTGAAGCTCAGAATGAAGTTCAGAATGACATTCCTTTTGAATTACAGCTGCTTGTCTATGGAATCTTTTTATTGGTCATTGTTTATCTTGCGTTATATTATATTTATGCGGAGGTTCGCTCTATGAGTCTGCGCATTACAGAACGTAATTTTCCGGAGGTTTACAAATTGATAGAGGAGTATGCCCGCAGGCTGGATATGAAACAGGTTCCAAAGGCATATGTGATGCAGTCAAACGGAGTGTTAAACGCTTTTTCTTCTTTTTTATTTCGCAGGCAATGGATCGAAATCAATGCAGAGATCTTTGAGGTTGCTTATCGGGAATTTCATGACATGGATGCGCTGGGGTTTGTGATCGCCCATGAGATGGCGCATATTTATTATGGACATGCTACCTTACATTACCATCTGCTGATTTGGTTTTCTAATAATATTCCAATCCTTGGGGCGATTGCGTCCCGAACCAGGGAATATAGTGCAGACCGTCTGGCACAGAAAGTATCTGGAACCGATGGTGTTGAGGCAATGTTTATGCTGATGGTGGACCGGCATTTATATAAAATGGTGGACCGGGAGGATTATATGCAGGAGGCGGCACAGCAGAAAGGTTTTTTTCTGTGGCTTGTGAATCTGTTGGCAGATCATCCAGTTCTATGTAAACGAATTCGTGCTTTGGATCAGAGAGAGGGAAGCGGGGAACTGTATTGAGACAGTTTCCTGCTTTCTCCTATTTTATAAAAAAAATTTAAGATTATTGGAAAGTGAAAAGGATCATGTTAAAAAAATCACGGAGCTAGATTTTTATTCTTCCTTCCATTCCTCAAAGGTTTTCCATTCTTTTTCAGCCTGTTTTTCATCCACATATTTTACTTTTTTGAGGGTGAGCCGATCCTGGTCGGGGTCATATTGCAGAAAGAAATGCATGCTGCCTATTCCGGCTGAGCTATGACCGACAATGAGATCCCGTACCAGTTCTAACTGCGGTTTCCCGGATTTTTCAGTGGGATAGTCCACATGATTTAGTGAATATAAATCTACGGTATCGGAATCTACCTTCTTTTTCTGCAATTTGCCATTTTTCCAGAGTGCAACAAAGTTATAACCACCGTTGCGATATTCGGAGCCAGCTTGCAATTCTTTTCTGGAGTATCCACCTTCGTCAATCATAGAAATTGTTTTGGAATAATTTATTTCTGGAAATTCCAGTACGACTTTATAGTTATCCTCCAGATGAGCTTTCAATCCGAAATCTAAGTCGAAAACTTCTTCTTCGGGATCGTCTATGGTAGTGAATAGGGTAACCATGGAGTGGTTTTGTACATCACAGCGATATACTCCAACATCGACCCATTTATTATGAATTGTGGCAATGACCAGTTCCTGGGTGCCGTCGCCAGTCATATCTCTGACTTGCAGTTTATCCCATTCATCCCAGTAACGAAGGAAAAATTCAGTTGGCATTAGGTAATAGTTTCCCTGACCATAATCCAACACCAGAAAGTAATTTTTTTCCTGTTCTGTTTCGAAGATATCATGGACAAACAATGCCAGACAATTTTTTACCTTAGAATCAGGATCGGTCATATTGCCGACCACATAGGAGCTGACCATGACATTGTCCCCCAATCCGGCAAAGGACAGGTCTGCACCATAACGATTTTTACATTTGGCAGTAAACTCTTCGTCTGTTTCATAATTCCAGATATCATCATCGTCCTCTGCCTCGGTCTGTAGTGAGATTTTTACCACATCCTCTGTAATTGTAGCCGGGTCGGGAATGAGGATTTTGTTCTGGCTGTCGCTGTTGATCTCCAAGCGCACCTGTTTCCGTCTTTCGGGATCCATGATAGCAGAGGGAGTTGCCGTGGTTTCCGATGAAATCGCAGATCCGGAACAGGCAGAGGCAGATCCGGAACAAGTAAAGGCAGATCCGGAATAGGCAGAAGCAGATTCCAGATTGACGTGGGAGGATTCTGGTTTTGTATCTGTGGCAGGGGTGGCACCACAGCCACAGAGGGTTAATAGAAATAAGATCGTAAATAGTCTTGACAATCTTTTTAATAGGATATTCATATGGATTCTCCTTTATGGCGGCATTTGCTTATATTTGTCATTCTTCATCCCATTCGTCAAAGTTTTCCCAGTCCTTTTCCGCCTGTTTTTCATCTACATATTTTACTTTTTTGAGGGTAAGCCGATCCAGGTCTGGATCATATTGCAGAAAGGTGTGCATGTCGCCAATTCCTTCTGAACGATGTCCAATACAGATGCTGCGTACCAGTTCTAACTGAGGCTTTCCGTTTTTTCCAATGGGGTAGTCTACATGATCTAATGTATATAGAAACACGGTATCGGAATCTATCTTCTCTTTCTGGACTTTACCGTCTTTCCAGAGTGCAACAAAGTTGTGACCATCAGGGTCGTCTGCAGGAGAGGAGCCAACTTGCAATTCTTCTCTGGAATATCCACCGTCATCAATCATAGAAACGGTTTTGGAATAATTTATTTCTGGAAATTCCAGTACGACTTTGTAATCGTCTTCCAGATGACCTTGGAACCAGGTGCGGTCCAGGAAATCTCTTTTATCTTCATCATAGTCATCCTTCGTTGAAAAGAGAGGGATCAAGGTATGGCTTTGTTCATCACAGCGGAATACACCAACGTCTATACTTTTATTATAAATATGGGAAACTACCAGTTCCTGTATACCGTCTCCAGTCAGATCCCTGGTTTCTAAGTCCACCCAGTGCGACCAGTGGTGTAGGAAGTAAGGCGTTTCTGTTAGATAATAGTTTCCCTGACCATAATCCAACACCAGAAAATAATTTTTTTCCTGTTCTGTTTTGAGATTTTCATGGACAAACAGAACCAGACAATTCTTTGCATTGGAGTCAGGATCGGTCATATTGCCTACTACATAGGAGCTGATCATGACATTGTCCCCCAATCCGGCAAAGGACAGATCTGCACCATAACGGTTTTGACATTTGGTAGTAAACTCTTCGTCTGTTTCGTAATTCCAGATATCATCATCGTCCTCTGCCTCGGTCTGTAATGAGATTTTTACCACATTCTCTGTGATTTTTGCCGGATCAGGAATGAGGATTTTGTTTTGGCTGTCGCTGTTGATTTCCAATTGTACCTGTTTCCGTCTTTCAGGATCCATGGTAGCAGAGGAATCTGCTGCGGTTTCCAATGATATCGCAGATTCGGAACTAGCAGAGGCAGATAGCATACTGACTGGAGAGTTTTCCTGGTTTATATCTGTGACAGGGTTGGCACCACAAGCGCAGAGGGTTAATAGAAATAAGATTGTAAATAGTCTTGATAATCTTTTTAATAGGATATTCATAGGGGTTCTCCTTTTTGATGTGTCGAAGGTTTGCTTTGTAAACCTAATAGTATCATGTTAGTTTTACGATGTCAACCATATTTTCCCTTTCTTTGTTTCTGCTTTTAATTCCAGTGGCTCTTGACATTGCTGGTCTATTATTATAAACTATATGTGAGGTTGGCTTCTATAGACCAATTGATATATATAAGGGAGATAAGTATGGAATACTTGAAATTATGTGATAGTGATTATAGATTTATGCAAGTTGTATGGGAGCATGCACC
>CAYPEW010000056.1:0-21128 GCA_964409845.1 uncultured Jutongia sp. | reverse complement strand
CGCTTGACTACGCCCCTTTCTGTAATAAAACCAGTAATCAGCTCATGATCAGTCACATCAAAAGCAGGATTATAAATCTTCACACCCTCCGCAGTCATGGGATTTGTGTACCACATATGGGACACCTCCTCCGGCTTTCTCTGTTCAATGACAATTTCCGCCCCAGTGGGTGTAGCAAAATCTATAGTAGATGTAGGAGCGCATACATAAAATGGCACCTGATACAGTTTTGCCACTGCTGCCACCACCGCTGTACCGATCTTATTTGCTGTATCTCCATTCGCCGCTACTCTGTCACAGCCCACCAATACGGCCTGTATCTTTCCCTGCTGCATCAAGCTTGCCGACATATTATCGCACAACAAAGTAACATCTACACCTGCAGAATATAATTCAAATGCAGTCAACCTGGCTCCCTGTAAAAGCGGTCTGGTCTCATCCGCATAAACCCGGAACCCATATCCCTGTTCCTGCCCCAGATAAATAGGTGCTGTAGCCGTTCCATATTTACAAGTTGCCAGCTGTCCGGCATTGCAATGGGTCAGAATTCCATCCCCCGGTTGTAACAAAGATAGCCCATATTCCCCAATCTTTCTGCACACTGCAATATCTTCCTGCTTCATGTTCAGCGCTTCCTGTAGCAGCTTCTCCTGCAATACCTGCACCGAATCTCCCTCATATGTGTAACACAGCTGCATCATACGATTTAATGCCCAGGAGAGATTAACCGCCGTGGGACGGGACGAATTCAGATATTCCCTATGTTGTTCCAAACATTTCCTAAATTCCTGCACATCCTCTGTCCTGATCTGACGTGCCAGCACTGCCAGCCCTATCGCTGCCGCTACACCAATTGCCGGCGCTCCCCGCACTTTCAGCAGATAAATCGCATCCCAAATCTCCTGCGCTGTAGTTAGGGAAATCAATTCAATATTTCCTGGTAATTTGGTCTGGTCAATAATTACCAGTGCATTATTTTCTTCGTCATAGTCCACCGTCTCGTAATCCAAAATAGAATGCAAGTTCTCGATACTCACGCCATAAATCTCCTTTGCCAATGCTTTACAGGTTCTCGATAGGAATACCGCCACAGTATGAATACCGTGGCGGCAGAAATAATCCATAAATAATATCCTTATACTTGTGCAGAAAACCTTCTCTGCATTAGAACACCTTCAACTCTTACACACCTTTCCTCTGTTCCTGAAGTAAGACATATCCTTCAAACAAATCCAGATCTTCTTTGGTGGTAATCTTGATATTTGTCTGATCTCCCTTGGAAAAATAAATGATACGTCCCATCTTAAACATCAGAGAAGTGGTATGAGGCTCCACTTGATCCAGATATCCCTTTTCAATAGCCTCCTCATAAAGCTGTACCACATAGGAAAAGCGAAATGTCTGGGGAGCATTTAATTGCATAATCTGATCCCGGTCTAACCACTCACTGGATGAAACACCTCCTTCATCCAATTTACCCACCAATAAAAACATCGGAGTAGCCGAGGTACAATTGCCTTTTTCCTGGCACACCTGCACCGCATCCGTCAGGATATCCTCTGATACAAAAGGAGATGCTCCATAATGAATCAGTACCTGGTCATCATCGGCAAGAATCCCTTTGAGATGGTTTACCCCTTGTATCACAGAGTGCTGAAAATCACTACCGCCCTCCACAATCCATTTTACCTTGCTTAACTGATAACGTTCCACCAACTCCTGCAAATATTCTATATGGGAAGCCACACAGACAACCTCAATCGCATCAATCAAGGGATGATTCTGAAACTTCTCAATGGTATATACCAGAATAGGCTTGCCCTGTATCTCAATAAATTGCTTCGGGCAGTCTGCCCCCACACGGGAACCTACGCCCCCTGCTAAAATAATTCCAACATTCATATTAACTCCTATTCATAAGACGCCAGCGCCTGATCAATAAAGCGGACACAGTTATGGTATGCCGGCAGCATAAAGAAACCATCGTCATCATTGACACTACCCTTATATAATCCCCAACAGAACCAGTAAAATCCACACAATGCAATATAAGCAATATAATGCCTGTGTTCTTCCTCTGTCAGTTCCCGGTCAAAATATGCCCGTAAATATTTTTCAATCTCTTCATCGGTGAAATGATAGCGACACAAAATACATGCCACATCATTCGCCGGATCATTGACACCAGTATATTCCCAATCAATCAAGTACATATCCCCATCTTCGGTAACCAGATAGTTTGGTTCATAGGTATCATTATGACACAATACCCTCGGATAACCGTCCGCCTTAATATACTGGTCCAGTCTGCCCACCTTTTCCACCAGATCATCAAACTCCGTTTTAAGATCACCTTTGGCCGCAGAAGCCACGTCCATCAAACGACTGGCCTCCTCATAGGTATCAAAATTCTTGACCGTCTTAAACTCAGCCTGATGCAATGTCCGCAAATACTGCATTCCCTTTTTCAACTGCTCTGGATATTTATCAAAGGAACATTCCACCTGCTTAGCTACAAAATATGATAACTTCCAACCTGTTGGATCAATATAGATCACAGATTTATCCAGCCCAAGCTCTTTAGCACGATACTGGGCATACACCTCTGCCTCACGATCCACCAGATGTCCGGAAGTTCCGCCAGGATGACGGTATATATATTGCACATCCTTTAGCCAGAAAGCAAAGGAAACATTGGTCAGACCTTTCTGGATAACCTCAATCTGCTTAATTTCATTCGGCTCACATTTCAAAGTATCACAGATATTGTTAACAATAGCTGAATCAATATTATTCAGGAAATCCTGATCAAAGCTACGCAGCTCCTCCACAGAGTCAAACTCTAACACCGCATCCTTTTCCATAATTTTGGCATGCAAGGTCAAATCTTGCTGATGTCTTGCATAAAATTCCTCCCAAAATAAATTAGCAACACCAAATTCATCCTTTTCCACCTCAACCAGATCCAAGAACTTCTTAGAAAAACTTTCCGTAAAATAGGCATGTCCCACCATACAGTAGGCATCATGACCACCTACTTGAAATCCAGTAATAATATCTTCGTTACTTAACGCTACCTGGAACTCCTGAAAACTGCCTTCCTGGAAAGTACAGGCACGATAAGAATGATCGGATTCCTCAAAAAACGGATTTACAGAAAAATACTGGTCTGCACAGCACAAAAAGGTATTGCCGAAATACTCCCTGGCAGCATACAAAGATAACAGATTTCCTTTCTTGTCAAAAGAATTATTAACCACTAATTCAACACTGTCATACTTTCCTTCCAGATAGAAATATTTCTCCTTCATGAATCCAACAACAACATAAATCTTTTCAATACCAGCCTCCTGTAGCTGTTCGATCTGTCTCTCAATCAATATCTCGCCTCGTACACGGAGTAATCCCTTAGGTTTCTCATAGGTAAATGGCGCAAACCGGTTTGATTTACCAGCTGCTAAAATCACGGCGGTCACATTTCTTTTCATACTCATCTCCATTTCTGCGCTGCTTATCTCTTGTAATATCTGTGCCAGCAGCACGCAGGCATAAACCATAAGTGTCGTAATGTTTATTTTAATGGATAGTATGGAGTGTGTCAATGACAGGTGAAAACTTGTCTTGAATTCCATCTGCTTCGTCAAAAAGCTAGCTGCAGACACCAGATAAATTCTTGCAAGGTCTATTAATTACCCAAGAAATTTCTGAAGCACAGAAATGAACACATCCATATCAATCGGTTTCGCAATATGAGCATTCATTCCGTTCATCAACGCTGCCTCCTTATCCTCCTCCAAAGCATTCGCTGTCATAGCAATGATAGGCAAATCTTTCACATCATTTCTAGGAAGTCTGCGAATCGTTCTGGTCGCTTCATAGCCATCCATAATAGGCATCTGCACGTCCATTAAAATCGCATCATAATAATTTTCCTCTGCCTTTTCCATAATTGCCACAGCATCTGTCCCATCTGGTGCCGAATCCACAAGGAATCCAGCTTCTTCCAGAATCACCTGTGCTATCTCACGGTTTAACTCAATATCCTCCACCAGAAGAATACGCTTTCCACTGAAATCAGCCAAAGTCCATTCCGGAACTTCCTCCTGTTTTTCCGATAGATTGTTAGCGGCAAGCAACACTGTCTTCAAATCAGACATAAACATAGGTTTCGCACAAAAAGCAGTAACACCTGCACTCTTTGCTTCTTCCTCTATATCTGTCCAGTCATATGCCGTCAAAATGATAATTGGCGCCTCATTGCCAACCGTCTCCCGAATCTTCCTGGCAGTTTCCACCCCACTGAGTCCCGGCATCTGCCAATCAATAATAAAAGTATGGTAGGAATCTCCTTCTTCATGAGCCGCCTTAGCACGGTACACTGCTTCTCTACCAGAAGTCGTCCATTCAGAGCGCAGACCAATCTGTTTTAACATTCTGCTGACGCTGTCGCAAACATTAAAGTCATCATCCACTACCAGTGTCCGCAGCCCCTCCAGCTCCTTAATCTGCTGCGCTGTTTTTTCCATATCCTGCAGCTTTAATCCAAGCTCTACCGTAAACGTACTGCCTTTGCCCATCTCGCTCTCAACACGGATGGTACCATTCATCATCTCCACAATATTTTTGGTAATTGCCATACCCAGTCCTGTTCCCTGAATACCGCTCTGTGTCACAGTGGACTCCCGCTCAAAAGGTTCAAAGATATGTTCCACAAAACTCGGTGACATCCCGATACCATTATCCTTAATAATAAATGTATAATCGCCATATCCATGCCGGAATGTGGTCTTCTGCATAATCCGGAATGAAATCGTACCACCGGCAGGGGTATACTTCACAGCATTGCTGAGCAGATTGATAAACACCTGATTTAACTTCAAAGGATCGGCTATAACATCTTCATTGGTAACCTCAAAAGTATCAATAAATAATTCCAGCTGTTTCGCCGTAACCTGAGGTTGAATAATATTTACCAGATTGTGTATCAGTTCAGAAATATTACACTCCTGCTCTTTAATCTGCACTTTTCCACTCTCAATCCTGCTCATGTCAAGAACATCATTAATCAGACTGAGAAGATGATTACTGGAGGAAAGAACTTTCTGCAGGGAATCCAAAACCTGATCTTTATTGTCAATATGGCTGACAGCAATGGTGGCAAATCCAATGATGGCATTCATCGGGGTTCGGATATCATGGGACATATTGGACAAAAATGTAGTTTTAGCCCTGTTTGCATGCTGTGCCTGCATCAGTGCATCCTGTAGAGCCTGTGTTTGCTCTCTTTGTTCCTTGACTTGTTCTGTGATATCCCTGGTCAGCACCATAACCATAATGTCGCCGGTATCCTCATCCTTGGTCATAACAAAGGATTGGCGCACACAAATCTGATCTTGTTTGGAATCCTCTCCCCAATACTCTGCTATAACTTCCCTTTCACCCTGCTCAAAACATTTGGTTAAATTTTCAGTCGTTACAATGGCAGAATAATTTTCCATGGATTCTGCCAAAACGAACTGTTTCCATTTTTCAAAAAACTCGGAAGCCTTACATGGCACTGCCAATCCCACCTTCTCTAGGAACGACATTTTCTGCCCATCTATCATCCCAACAATATCTTGCTCAATGAGATCCTGGGTCAAGTTAAACTCAAAATTGCAGAAGGAGTTGGACTTAAGCGCTATCTGATACTGCCTCTCCTTACGGTTTGCAAGCGCACGCACTCTCTGGATACGCAGATCTTTTTCTTTTAATTCTGTTATATTCTGACGAATAAATAAAACCTTGGAAACCTGATTGTCCTTTCTTTCCAGACAAATCACATTCAAGTGTTCCCACTCCGGATGTCCGTCTCTTATTACATGGAGCTCACACCGCAAATCATTTTGTTCCGACATGGCCTCAATAATAACATCCTTATCCATGAAATCGACAAATTCCTGACGCCTATCTTCTTCCAGTAAGGCAGACAGATGGCTCACAATATCCTGGTAATCTCCGCTGTCTGCTATATCTCTACTCTCAGGCTTTGTCCCTGCCAGATACTGATAGGTCCCCTTCTCAAAATCAATCATGGCATACCGGGAAAACAGTGTATTGACACCGCTTATAATGTAGCCCATCTCCCGATTATCTTCCTCCAGCTGTTTCCGTTTGTGTCTGGCACGGATCAGAATGAAAATAATGTAGATGGCAAACAGCACAATCAGCATGATTTCCAGTTGAATTCCCACCAGATTTTCTTTGGAAATCATGCGTTGTGTAACATTCTTCGGAAATGTCTGCACTAGAACGTAATTATTTTTCGGCAGATATGTGACACAGATATTGTCCGTCTTGCTGGATGAGTCACAAGCAAAGGCACCTGCCCCACCATCACCAAAGACTTTTCTAACCTGATCAGAAGCAGCCTGATCAATCACGTCTGTTTCTGTCAAGGTATCCAGAAGATGTCCTTCATAAGTCTTGCCGTCAGAACTGGCAATTACCCTTCCATCCGGCGAACACAAGAATACTTGCGCATCTTCTCCGAAATACGTGGTAGCCAGCATGCTTTTCAAATATTCCTCGGCCAGAAAGGCTCCCCGCAACACACCGATGGTCTTGCCGTTATAGCGTACAGGTGCATAAAAACATGCCATTGTCTCATCAAAAAAGTAGGAATCAAATACAACTTCCATGCCGCTGTTTCCATCAATGCCATCCTTATAGAAATGTCGACTTGTCACGTCAGCAGTCCTTCCATCAGAGATATAGTCCATTCCATTGAGATCTGTGAATAGAACAGCATCAAACAGGGAATTTTCTTCCATTTTCTCCAGCATCTCTGTCGTAATCACCGGTTCCGTCAGACTTTCTCCCACAAAATATGCATAAGTTCTAATTCGCCCCAAGGCATTATTCAGTTCATCATCAATCTGTTCGGACTTCAACTGTGCAGAATCTGCTGCATAATCTCTATTTTGCTTCTCTGTCCGTTTGCTGTTCTGCTCTGTAAACCAGAGAAACAAAAATATAATGGCTATTAAAAGGAAAATTGCATAAATAATCTCTTGTAAAGACTTATTTTTTTTCATATTTTTCTCCTTGTATCTTATCTCTTAATATCTTTTAATTTAAAACAAGTGATTCTGGGTTTTGAGCCAGAACCAATACAAAAAAACATTTCATTCTACTATGTCAAGTATAGCAGTCCGACCATTAAAAGACAATTATTTTTGTTTCTAATTTTTGCCTTTTAGCAATTATACGCATAATTAGCATTTCAAGGTCTTTTTCACCCCAAAAATGGCAATCATTAACAACACCATGGAACCAACCGCCATCCAAAAGAAAGACATATTCATGCCATGCATCAGAGCTCCATCCCCATACTCTGCTACAGAATGTGCGCTTACCACCGTCATAATCCCCACAAATACTGCAGAACCAATGGAACCTGCAATCGTGCGGAAAGAAGTCAAAAGCGAAGAAGCGTCTGCCACTTTCCCGGGACTTACACTGCTGGTCCCCCAGGTCAGCAGAGGCATCATCAGAGCTCCAATGGAAATATTGCGGATCACATTCAAACTGGCAGCAACCCAAAGCGGCATGTTCATTGTAAGATAGAACATACCACTATTACTAATCATCAAAGCGATAGAAGCAGCCACAAAAATCTTTTTGATTCCCATTTTATCATACAATCTTCCAGCAAATGGACTAACTAAGGCAGTTGCCAGAGAACCAGGCAAGGTAACCAGACCAGAAATCACAGCCGAATATCCCATGACGCTCTGTACATACAGTGGCATCAACACGGAAGATCCCATCATGACAAAATAGAGTACCATACTGGAAATCACACTGACCGCATAATTCCAGTTGCTGAGAATTTTTACATCCAAAAATGGCTTTTCCAATCTGCACTGACGAACCATAAAGAAGACACAAGCCACAACACCAATCAGCAGTGGAATGCCTGCCTGGGCACTGATCAATCCATAGCTGGTAATATTACCGATCCCTAAAGTAATGCCGCCAAAGGCTAAAATACTTTCCATAAAAGATAGAAGATCAAATTTTTTGTTTTGCACTTCCAGCACATTCTCAAAAACGACACCGGAAATAATCAAAGAAATCACCATAATGACCAGAACCAGATAAAAGATGGACTTCCAGCCAAAGGCATCAATCATTAAGCCTGCAATCGTGGGCGCAATAATAGGCGCCGCTGTGGTTGCCAAGCCATAAGTCCCCATCATTGTTCCCTTTTTCTCTGGTGGGTAAACCGTCAGAATAATCACCTGTGCCGCCGAGATTAAAACACCATTGCCGCAGGCCTGAAGCACTCTTCCCAGCATCATCACTGCAAAGTTTCCCGATAAGATGCTGCATAAAGTTCCCACAATAAAACAAGCGATTCCCGACATATACAGTTTTTTGGTAGGAAAGCGAGTAATCAGAAAAGCCGTCAATGGCATAACCATTCCCATCGCCAAAGAATAGCCACTGGTAACCCACTGTCCGGCGGAAGTGCTAACACCAAAATAGCTTATCAGACTGGGTAATGCTGTGGTCATCGCTGTTGACAGTATAGATGTCGCAATACCAGAGACCACCAGGTTGAAAAAAATAAGCATTCGTTTTCTGCCAGTTAATTCTATATTTTCGTTACGCTCCATGGAAATCCTCCATTCTATGCCATACTTTTCTATACGGCCGATGTCAAATTCTTAAATTAATCCTCTATCTTCGCCTAAACGTATGGTCTCTTGACGGATTCCTTCAATCTGTTCCAATATACCCACGCTCTGCTGATAAAAATACTCTCTCGCCTGTGTCAGCGTAAAACTGTGCCCTTTTCGGCGAAACAACTTCACATTCAGTTCTGTCTCAAGCACTTTAATCTGCTATTTTTTCACATGCTGCTACTATCAAAATACTGCCGCACAATCTTTTAATTTCTCAACTACTTTAATCTGCTGTGGACATGCCTTTTCACATTGACCACAGGCAATGCAGTCTGCAGCCGTTCCAACATTTGCCGTAACCTGCGCATATTCCTTTTTCCCATCTTCAATCTGTCCCCATACCAACTGTTTATTCCGTGCCGCAAAAATTTCCGGTATCGGGATCTGTTTCGGACATCCGGCAGTACAATAGTGGCATGCTGTACATGGAATAGACTGTACCCCATTAATCGCCTCCTGTGCCTTGCGAATTGCTGTCTGCTCCTGTGCGTCCAATGGCTTAAACTGCTTCATATAGGAAAGATTATCCTCCATCTGTTCTTTGTTGGACATACCAGAAAGAACAGTAATAATCCCCTCCAGAGACGCTGCATAACGGATTGCCCATGACGCATAGGATGCTTCCGAATTTGCCTCATCAAAAATCTTCCGTACAGCCTCTGGTGGATTTGCCAACGCACCACCCTTTACCGGTTCCATAACTACAATAGATTTTCCATGTTTCCTTGCCACCTCATAATTTGCCCTTGCTGTGACATCAGAATTTTCCCAGTCCGCATAATTAAGCTGTAACTGTACGAATTCTGCATCCGGATGCTTTGTCAAAACCTCATCTAGAATATCTGGTGTTGCGTGGAAGGAAAATCCCCAATGTTTAATGAGTCCTTTTGCCTTCTGTTCCTTCACAAAATCCCAGATATGATAGTTGTCATATGTCTTGTAATTCCCTGCCTGCAGGGCATGAAGCAGATAATAATCAAAATACCCTGCTCCAGTCCGCTCCAAACTAGTGTAAAACTGCTGCTTTGCCGTCTTTTCATCGTGGGCACCCATCCATGCACACAACTTGGTTGCCAGTGTATAGCTTTCGCGGGGATAACGGTCAACCAGCGCTGCCTTGGCTGCACGTTCCGATTCCCCCTCATCATACACGTAAGCAGTATCAAAATAATTCAGCCCAGCCTCCATAAATAAATCTACCATTTCCTTAGTCTGTTCCAAATCAATTTTTCCGGATGCCAGTTTCGGCAGCCGCATCAGACCAAAGCCAAGCTTTGGTGTAGATTCTCCAAAATACTGTTCCATATGTATCAATCTCCTTTCCATTTGCCTTATCATTTATTTAATCTAAACATCCTATAAAAATCTTATCACATTCATCCAATACAGGCAAATTTCACCTCAAACACAACACAATTATTTTCCTGTCATGCTTTCCATAGCTACCGAATATCGCTCTCCCTGCACCGTATATTTCATTAAAATTTCATCCAGTTCTGTAAAATCTTCTTCGGATAGTTCCACATATGCCGCACTCATATTTTCCATTAATCTCTCTTTTTTCTTGGTTCCTGGTATCGGCACAATCCATGGTTTCTGATGCAATAGCCATGCCAGTGCAACCTGGCCGGAAGCAAGCTCTTTCCGATCTGCAAATTCTGTTACTGCCTCCGCCAATGCCTGATTTACTGCTAAGTTGGAAGCCTCATTAAACCGTGGAATGGAATACCTGATATCATTTTCTGCAAATACCGCATCTTTTTTCACAGTTCCAGTCAGAAACCCCTTGCCTAATGGACTAAATGGCACAAATCCAATGCCTAATTCCTCCAGCACAGGAAGAATTTCCTCTTCAGGTTTCCGATACCACATGGAATACTCACTCTGTACTGCTGTCACAGAAAAAACGGCATCCGCCTTTCGGATGGTCTCTGCTCCCGGCTCCGACAATCCCCAATGAAGAATCTTTCCCTCCTCATACAGTTCCTGCATGGTTCCGGCAACTTCCTCAATCGGTACCTGTGTATCAACCCTGTGTTGATAATACAAATCAATATAATCCGTGCGCAGACGTTTCAATGAGCCCTCTACCGCTTTCCGAATCGCCGCAGGACTACTATCAAGCCCACACAGCTTCCCATCACGGATATCCCATCCAAATTTAGTGGCAAGGACAATATCGTGACGCCGGTCCTGCAATGCTTCTCCCAACAATTCTTCATTTTGATACATGCCATATACTTCCGATGTATCATAAAATGTCTGCCCCATCTCTACCGCCTGACGTAAAAATCTAATTGCTTCCTGTCTATCCGGAAAAGGCGGGTAACTCTGGCTAAGCCCCATGCAACCAAGTCCTACAGCAGATACTTTAAGCTCTCTTTTCCCAAGTTTTCTATATAGCATAATACTCCCCTTTCCCTTTCTATCCATAAGCTCATTATCCCGTTACAAAACCATATTAATTCGTCCACTCTCTTATTTAACATTGACGATAGAATATTGCCTGCTGCCAAGTCCAATTTCTTCTGCATGTTCCAAGGTAAGCAAACCATTTAAGGACTCGATTCTTTTTACCAGAGAAGCACCATCCCCATCTTTCTGCTGATACACTAAGTCCACACAAGCCTGATCCAGTGCCACTGGGTCGGTAGATGCCAATATCCCAATATCCTTCATTTTCGGTTTTGCCGGATATCCATCACAATCACAATCAACGCTTAGATTGTTCATCACATTGACATAGACAATATCTTTCCCATTTTCCAAACTGTCAGACACCGATTTTCCTGCCTCTGCCATGGATTCCAGAAAATCATTCTGCTCTCCATAAAAACCGCTGGCAGAAGTACCTCCGGAATGGATATAACTCTTTCCCTTTGAGGAAGCAATTCCAATGGAAATGTTTTTAATGGCACCGCCAAAGCCTGCCATTGCATGCCCTTTAAAGTGAGATAATACTAAAAAAGAAGTATAGTTTTTAAAATGCTTTCCCACATAATTTTCCTTTAGATGTGTACCGTCTTTGACAGGAAGTGTCATGCTTCCATCGGAATCCATGATATCCACCTCTGCAATTTGTGTAAAACCATGGTCTTTTGCTACCTGCCTGTGCATTGCCGTACTGGAACGATCGCCCCCATAGGCTGTATTACACTCTACGATGGTTCCGTCAACCGACTGCACCAGATCCTTGATCAGATTCGGGTCAAGATAATGACTGGCAGGCGGTTCCCCAGTAGAAATCTTGACCGCCGTTTTTCCTTTTGCAATCCAATTTAATTTCTGATAAACTGCCATCAATCCATTTGGACTAATATCCTTCGTCATGTATACCACAGATTTTTTATTTGTATTATTATTCTTATTTTTATTTTTTTCTGTTACTGTAATTTTACATTGCAGGGTCTTTTTCTTGCTATTTTTTCTGCCATAACGAATCCTGCATTTAATGGTTGCTTTTCCTTTCTTTTTTGCCTTTACCACACCTTTTTTACTGATGGAAGCCACTGATTTTTTAGAGGATTTCCATGTAATTTTTGCGTGATTCGGCAGATTTTTTACTTTTAATTTTTGTGATTTACCCACTATCAGAGTTACACTCTTTTTATTTAATTTTATTTGCTTTTGCTTGGATTTCGCATTGACAAAACGTACCGCAAACAGAAAAACACAAAAAACAATCAAGACAGCAAAAAGAGTCAATAGTCGTTGCTGTCTGTCAAGTTTTATCATCTGCTTTTTTTCTGAACCATGATTATCCATCTTCATTCCTCCGTTCTCGCAACATCTATTTCTGCACAAAAACTGCTACCTGATAAAAATACTATTAATTTTCTGGTAAACTTCAAGCCCTAAAACTACAAAATCAGATTAATTACTAAACCGGTTGCCAGAGAAAACACCATAACATACGCAATATAAATCACAAAATGTTTGATTCCCAAGACAATTTTCAACGCTCCCAGATTCGTAATTTTGGTTGCTGGTCCTGTCACCATAAACGCCGCCGCACTTCCCATACTCATTCCTGACATCAGCCATTCCTGCAACAAAGGAATTGTCCCTCCTCCACAGGCATACAAAGGTACGCCAATCGTTGCCGCCAGCAGAACACCAAAACCTCTGTGTGACCCAAAAAGCCTGGCAAACTGTTCACCAGGCACATATCGCTGAAACAGGGCAGACAACAAAATGCCAACCAGAAAATAAACTCCAGTTGCCTTAATGTTTCTACCCAGATTCTTCAAAAAACGTAAAAACAGATTGGGATCCGTATCCCGACTCTCTTTCGGCACAAATCCATCAAAATTGAAAAATGACTTTTCAGCCCTTCGGAAACCTAGCAGCAGACCAGCCACCACACCACACACATAGCAGGATAGCAGGCGAATCAACATAGCTGCTGTCCCCAAAGCGGTACTGTACATCAAAAGCTGTGGATTGAGAAGCACACTGCTCATCATAAAAGCAGCAAGCCAATCCTCCCGCATTCCCTGCCTGGAAAAGGAGGCGGCGATTGGTATCGTTCCATACATGCACAATGGCGAAAGAATTCCAAGTGCACTGGCAAGAAAGATCCCAATTGTTCCAATCCCAGTTCCCTGCATAGAGGCAAACAGTTGGTGAATTTTATCCTTGGCAAACACAGATACCAGCGAACCGATTACCATTCCCAATATCCAGTACACAAAGATCTGCCTCAGCTGAATATCAAAATAATACCAAATATAAACCAGTTCACCTTGGAGCGTTTCCAGCATGATTTACCGCCTTTCCTTTAATGTATACCATAACATGGCAGTCCCATCAACTCTCGTTACGGAGAACGCTGTATTTGCGTTCTTCCCAGAGTTGACTTAGTTTCACTTGCACATAGCTTGCTACGTGTTAGTGAAACTTCAACTCTTATACACTTGCTTCCGGTTTCAATGGTCCATAATAATAGGATGCGGTAGCACCACCATCAATGAGGAAATCAGCTCCTGTAATAAATGCACCTTTCTCACTCATAATCAGCTCTGCCACATTTGCCACCTCATCTGCGGTTCCCGGTCTGCCAGCCGGACATTTGGCAAACATATTTTTATAAAAGTCGCCTCGCGGTCCATTAAATTCGTCCAATGCTAACGGTGTCACAATAATTCCCGGTGAAATCGAATTGATACGAGCTCCCTTTTCTCCCCATTTAACAGACTCTGCCATCACACGCTTCTCATTGCATCGTTTTGCCATCTGGTAAGCATGCAGGGTGTCCTTGATATTCTCTGGTTTCAGAACTTCCAGACTCAGGAGCTCCTCTGTCGGTGTTACCGCAAACTGCTCATCTATCTCATTTCCCAGTGCTGGCATACGGTGTCCGGACTGGCTGGAAATGGTCACACCAACACCGCCCTCACGGATTACCTTGCCCACTTCCTCCAATAACACAGCTGTTCCGTAAAGATCTACCTTTAAAATTGCCTCAACTGGAGCCTGGCTTGGTGATACTCCAGCCGCATTAATCAGCATCCCAATCTCTCCATATTTCTGCCCTTCCGCAATCAAACTTAAAATAGATTCTCTGGAAGAAATATCTGTCTCCACTGGTACCACATCAAATCCTGCTTCATTCATAATCCTTGCAATGGCTTTGGCATTTTCCAGATTCTTGTCACCTACAACAATCTTCTTCCCATAACCCATTCTTCTGGCAATCGCCATACCGATCTGTCCTGCTCCTGTCCAAAGTATTACATCTTTCATTTCCATAATCCTCCCTGTTCCAAAAACAAATGATATTCCATATCTCTTTGAATCAAGTATAACAGCAATCCGACATAACAGCAATTTTGATTGCTAATAAGATTGATAAGTAAAACTTATTTCAAATCCCGTCTTTTAAAAATGATAATCGCAGCAATTAAGAAAATGATAGTTTTTATGATAGAAGCTGTCCATGTATTATTCCGTGTAAAGAAATTTTCCACAGAATTATAGGTGATTGACATAAGATAGATTCCAGCCACACTAATTCCCAGAGTCCCCATCGAATTTCGAATGATAGAAGTGGCAAGAACGGCGAATCCTGCCATAGAAAACCGATAGCAGATATAGAAAAGAAGCTTTGCTGTCATTTCCAGAGCTAAGGCATCCCAATCTGCACCGAAACCATTCCTCATGGTTGCAACAGAGGTTGAGACAAGCAATGGAAGCAGGATGAGCACTAGCAGCCCTGAAAAGTACACTGCAAGTTTGGCTAAAAAGACATTCTGGCGTGAAGTTCCACAGAGAAAAGCATTCGCAAATGTCCGCTTGGAAAATTCCGTACATAGAAAAGCGGCAGTAAAGACAGAAATCAAGACAATATCAAACAGCTCCGGAACCAAGCCTATTGTGTACACCTGGTATCCCAAATAGGGAGAAAAACCCCGTAACATTCCTACTCCAAAAGCAAATAAGAAAATCATACGTACAGAGGGGAATTTGTGTAATTTATAAAATTCTGCTTTTATCATCTTTCCCATAGAAACACCCCTTTATCGTCACTGATTTTTCAGCAGTGACAAATAATATTTTTGCAGATCCTCACCTTTTATTGTCATCTCCTCTACAGTGACTCCGTTGGTAATCAGTGCTTTCATTATATCTCCGCCCTGATCAAGCCCCTCATACAGATGCACCGTATCATCAGAAACAGTCTCCAGCCGGCTTAGCCCAAGCTTTTCTGTAAGAATTTTCACTGTAGCAACTGCATCCTCCACCGTAAGCAGCATATATCGTCGAAACTTCTCGGTGAGTTCTTCCGATGAGATTTGTTCCATCATTTTCCCCTTATGGATAAATCCATAACAAGTAGCAAGAGAATTCAGCTCCCGCAGCATGTGACTGGAAATCAGAATGGTGATTCCGGTTTTACTCATCGCCCGGATTAATTTATGGAAATCACGGATTCCTACAGGATCCAGCCCATTGAGGGGTTCATCGAAAAATAAAAATTGTGGCTCATCCAACAAAGTCATGGCAATGCCCAAGCGCTGTTTCATGCCCAATGAAAAATTCTTAGTCTTTGTGCTGTCTGCATCTGCTCCCGTAAGACCAACAATTTTTAGCGACTTTTGGATGCGTTCCTTATCAGTAATGCCCCTTTGCAGGCGACAGATTTCAAGGTTATCCCAGGCTGTCAGATCCGGATAGAAAGCCGGAGCTTCGATAATTCCGTTAATATGACGACGTTTTTGACAAAGCCCCTTTCCGCTGCTTTCTCCAAACAAGGCAATGCTTCCAGAAGTCTGCGTAATCCAACCTGCCAGAATACGCATCAGTGTTGTCTTTCCGGCGCCATTCTCCCCAACAAAACCATAGATATCTCCACGATGGATTTCCATATCAAGCCCATTTAAAGCATAAAAGCTTTTCTTCTTTTTATATTTCTTAACGATGTTTTCTGCTTTGAAAATAACTTCTGCCATATCTGCCTCCATTCCAAATTGATTCCATTCATTTCAAATCATATCTTTCAAAAATATATCCGGCTGCCAACAGTTTTAGCAAAATAGATGCCAGAAAAGTTCCAAGGTTTAGATAGAATAAGGATAATAAAAACAGCACAATCTCCCGGAAAGCCGGAATCGGTATAATACGCTCTATGTTTCCCATGATCACGCTAAGTATATAGAGTGTGCCAAAACTCCATCCAAATGTGCCAATTTTGCTTTTGGCTATGACGGAAAAAAATACCGTATTACTGACCAGCATCAGAGAAATCAGAATCTGTCTGGCGAAAGCTTTTGCAATGAGAAAGACTGCCTCTGCACCAAAATCCATACCAAAGCCTGTATGTATACTCCAGAGCACCGTTCCTGGCAGGGAATACACCAACATCAGCGGAACTGTGCCTACCAACGCAGCAATTATCTTTGCCAGGAAGGCATTTTTACGTGGCATGCCACACAAAAGACTGGCATAAAATGTATGATCTACGAAGTCTCCATTCACATAAAACGCAGTAAAAAGAAAGATGACAAGTGAATATAGCAGAAATGTCTGCTGCGAATTCAACCATTCTATCCCTGTGTATGTGGGATTATATTTCGGATAAGCAATACTGTTGCTGATATTGTTCATTTGGATAGCAATTTCTAGGATCAGATAAATAAGCAACAACATCCTATAAGCAGTTAATTTTTTCAGTTTAAATAATTCCGCTTTGATCAAATTTTTCATGCATTTCCTCCATTTTTGATTCCAACTTATATTTTAGTGGCAACAAAAACAACGCAAACATTGTTCCGTAAAGTATGGTCAGCAGAGTAACTGCCATCCCCCTCCCTGGCTCTTTTTCCATTGTTCTCAAAATAAAGATCGTATCCAAAAGCGTAAACAATCCTCCCCCCAGCAAAAAAGAGGCGATAGCAAGCTTTACTGCCTGTAGCGAGGAAAAAATCTGCTTCCTATCAACATCTTCTTTCCCTAACAAGCAAAAAGACCGAAAGAAGGCTTTTACGTTACCGGTTGCCAAAAGCATAACCAACACAAGAATAGGATCCATGACAAAGGTAAGGGGATCAAAAAAGTACACCCAGCTATGCCAAACCTGAATAGGCATGATGATAATATAAAAAAGAATAGCAGCAAGCAAAACCAGCATGACACAGGAGAGCAGCTTCTTTTTATTTTTCTTCTTAAGAGATTCTTTCTCCTCTATCAGGGTTAAGATAATCCCCTCTGAGCTTTCCGTATATTCACTTTCGGAGATAGATTCTCCCATAAGCAGCTCATTTACGTTGATTCCCAAAAGATCACATAGTGGCAGCATAATGGAATTGTCCGGCATCCCCCGTCCGCATTCCCACTTTGAAATCGCCTTATCTCCAATGCCAAGCTGCCCTGCCAGTTCTTTCTGGGTCATTCCCTTTTCTTTTCGTTTCTCGGCAATAAATCTGCCTATCTTTTCTTGATCCATACTATAAATCCACCTTTCCGAAATTTCTTTAACCTATGGAAATCATATCAACAAATATTTACTCATTCAACCTTCTGTGTGTAGAATTGTAGTTCTACGATTAGTAGATAGGGATATAAAGTAAAAAAACACCGTCTTATATGACAGTGTTTTCTTTACTTATGATATGTAATGATGTGGGTGTCAAGCAAACCCCTTATGTTTCATTCTTCCATCTTTTTACAATAGCCTCTGCTACCTGTTCCAAAGATTTCTTTTTATATAAATAATAATCTGCCTCCTCTTTAAAGGCATCGAGAACATTTTCATTTTCCAGCACAGGCATCATAAGCTTCATTTCGTTCTGACTTTCCTGCATATTATTATTGGCACTGTTCTCATAACCATTTATCATTTCCTCTTCCTCCAGCACCTGATATGCCGTATCACTGATTGGTATTCCTTTCTCTGTCCCCTGGCTGAGCGCCATTTCTCTGCTGTTTAACAGAAAATCCAAAAGCTTTGCCGCCTTCTTTGGCTGACTAGTATCCCTGCTGATGGCATAAAGGGTCGCTGGCTTAATATACCATCCAAGTCTATCTCCGTTAGGAGCCCTTAGATAATCTCCTACTACCACTTCCGCTCCTGTTTCTGCAAGAGGCGTGCAGTAATTGCTGGCGTCACTAATCCATGCCACTGCACCTGCAATTTCTCCAGAGGTAAAGGCATTTCGCTCAAAGTCATCCAGAGGCATAATCACCTTTTCCTGCCTTAACCTTTGATAAAACACTAACATTGTCTGAACATCCTGAACCGTTAAAACCAAATTTCCATCTTCGTCCAGTACAGTGGCATCTGTCGTCTGCTCCAAATAGGCAAGAAGCAATAAAAACAGTGCCTTTTTTTCCATTCCCAAAGGATAAATGCCATCTTTTCCCATGATTTCGGCAATCTTAAATAAATCCTCCCATGTTTTTGGAATTTCCAGATTATAGGAATCATATAAGCTCTTATTATGAAATAATGTCTGGGTATTAAAGGCAATGGGAATCCCATTGAGTTTCCCATTCATCATGCCGTATTCAAGTTCTTCTTCTGTAAAGTTTGAAAAATCTACATTATCTTCCAGCTCCCGAAGGTCATAAAAACCATTTCCGTCAGCGGAATATTCCTGGAGCCATGCATAGTTTATCTGCATGACATCCGGCTCCATACGGGACTTCATATAAATATGCATCCGCTTATCATATCCATTCCAGCTTCCATATATTGCCTTCACTGATATCTCCGGATCACTGTTCTCAAACTCCTCCAAAGCCTGCAGTGTATACTGATGGCGAGTATCATTGCCCCACCATGAAAAAGCTATTGAGAATTTCTGGGCGGTATCGGTATTATTATCTCTTGTCCCACAAGCAGTCGTATTTACCACCAATCCAAGAATGAGAAGCAATGCTAACAGCCTGTTGCAGCATTGTCCTTTTTTCCCCTTTTTATTCATCATCCTCACCTGCCATTTCTTCCGTATACAATGTATACTGGTTCTTACCATTACGCTTTGATACATACAGGGCATTGTCTGCTCTTTTATACATCTGCTCAAAGCTTTCCTGCTCCTCTGTGGCAATATACACCCCAGCACTTAAGAATACTCTGCAAATTTCCCTTTCCTCCTCAAATTCTTTACTAAAAAGTTCTAAAATCAGCTTCAAGTCGGAACCGACACGATTCTCTACAATGTCCCTGTCGTTAATAGAATATTGCATAAACAGCGCAAATTCATCTCCACCAATACGCCCTTTAATTACCTCATCCCCATACATCTGATTTAACAAGCTGCCCAAGCGTGCAATTACCTTATCTCCATAAGCATGTCCCAATTTATCATTAACCTGCTTAAAATTATCCATATCCACGATAACCATAACAGAACTTCCTATCTGCTTTCCATCACTTAGTGCAGTGTCTGCCATCTCCTGAAAGGAGCTTTTATTTAACATTCCGGAGAGGTTATCATATTCTGCCCTCTTTTTCAGATTGGAAAAGGCTGTATCCATGGGATTTGTAATCCTGCGCATAAGCCACACACCAATTACCATAACCAGAATAATAACACTGAAGGTAAACAAAAGAATATAGATACGCTGCTGCTGTATTTCCTTCAGAATCACATCCAGAGGAACAGAAGCTATCACATACCACTGGTTATCACAGATATTGGCTGTAACCAGACGCTCATCCATAGTAACAGAAAAGATGCCATCCTCGCCAATGAGTTTTTGCAGGGAGGATTCCAGATCCCCCCCAATCTCATCGGCAATCGTGGAATAAATAACCTTATGTTCTTCATCTGCAACTTCCACAGATGAAATTCCCCCTCCTTACCTTTTTTCCTATTTTTACGTTCAACTGCCATATGCTCCCCTTTTACCTGATTACTTTTTTGTGTCCGTTCATTGTGCTTTGCATCGTTTGCCTCTTTTGTAATTTTATCATTCAGGGACATATTGATCAATTTCTTTCTTTTAGAATGTATATAGTCTTGTATATCTTTGTGTGTCGGTCTGTGAATGGTGGCAAATGCCACCTCTGATTTTTCCGTTAATACTTGAATAAACTAACCAACTATGTTATAGTATAGAAAAAGGAACAACCGCCCACAAGGGGTTGACCGATAAAAAGCAACAAAGCCACCCTTTACCGTCCAAAGTACAAGGGTGGTTTTGCTATGTAAGGCTACCTACAAAACGTAAACACGAATGTAAGCAATGCCAGAAGGAATAGACCAAAGGTCATCAAGTCCTTAAAATCAAAATGATTTTTCATAGGCATCACCCCCATTCTTTTAAGAATGAGGTCAGCACACCCTGTAACACGATTGTCCCATGTGTTAATTGTAACATGTTCTTTTGGTACTGACAACTCATACACTCACATCCCCGACACTGTTACCTTTACGAACCTGCCGTATATGAACTACTCTTCGATAATTCACCTTTCCGCAGCCTCATAATGACATCAGCCTGCTTCGCAATGTCATTAGAATGGGTTACGATTATCACGCATTTGCTCATTTGGTGAGCACACTCTATCAAAATATTTGTAATCGAGGACGCAGTATCTTCATCAAGATTCCCCGTGGGCTCATCCGCAAGGATAACGCTTGCATCAGAGGCCAATGCACGGGCAATCGCTACTCGTTGTTGCTGTCCGCCAGAAAGCTTCAGTACATTACGTTTCGCTTCCTCCTTGGTAATTCCTAAACGCTCCAAAATAGGTAGCGGCGGCAGTTTAGAAGTCAAAGACACATTCTCAACAGGTGTCATATAATCAATTAGATTAAAATTTTGAAATATGAAAGCCACATTGTTTTTGCGATGCCACGCAAGCCCTTTTTCTCGGATATCTTCTTCTTGAAACAACACCTGCCCATCAGACGGGCTATCCAAGCCTCCAAGCAGAGAAAGCAAGGT
>CAYPEW010000055.1:0-21524 GCA_964409845.1 uncultured Jutongia sp. | reverse complement strand
AAAGATACCAATAAAAACAATGCAATCTGTGCCAATAGTGGAAAATGCAAAATAGCTGCAATGAAAGCAATTAATGAACCTCCAGCGAACCAAATTGTGGTAAGCCCCAGGGTAATGATTTCTATAATCAGAAAAACCACCAGAAGAATTAACCAGTAAAATGGTTCCATACCACTCTTCAATAACCAAGAAAACGGTTCCATGCTACTCCTCCATTCTGAAACATTAAATTATATAACATCATATGACAATTGTTTGCATTATAGCTTATTTCAGTCTTTTTTTCAAGCTCTCTGCCGACGGATTTCATACATGATAATCGCTGCTGAAACCGCAGCATTTAGCGATTCCAGATGTCCTTCCATAGGGATACGGATGTTTACTGGCATTTCACGGAATACTGCATCGGAAATTCCATTAGCCTCATTGCCAATGACAACAGCAGCACCTGTGGTATAATCCGGCTCGTCATATACCACACTGCCCTCCATGGCAGTAGCATAGACCTGGCATCCCTGATTTCGGATTTGTCGTATGGTCTCCGGCAAACTCTCCACATAACAGTATGGCATCCGAAAGATAGATCCCATCGTAGACCTCACTACTTTGGGATTAAAGAGATCCACACTGCTATGGCTGAGAATAACAGCGGACATGCCCGCCCCTTCTGCAGTACGGATCATTGTCCCTAAATTTCCCGGATCCCGAATATCATCCAGCAACAGATAATAAGATTCCTGAGACTGTAAAATCTCCTCCTGGGAATATCTGGGAATGGTTACCAAACCCAGAATCCCCTGCGGTGTAATGGTGTCCGACACTTTTCGAAATACTGCATCGGAAATAACCTCATAGTCATATGCCAACATTAGCTCTGATAAATTTTCTTCATACAGGCTCTCCGAAAGATAAATCTTCTGCAGCTTTCCATACCTGGCTGCCTCCTGTACCATTTTGAGTCCCTCTACCACAAATATAGCCTGTTTTTTTCGAAAACGTGCCTGCTTCTGTAGTTTGACCAGTTCCTTGATCTGTCCATTTGATTCACTGCTAATCAACGGTGTGCCTCCTTATCGGTACTGCTTAACTAACCATTTTCCCATTTTAGACAAATCGGATGTGCGGAATCCACTGGTCTTTTTACATCCAGGCTTTAGAAGAGACGCAGATTCCGGTTTATTGCTCAGGCTCCAACAGCAATAACTGATGTTATTCTGGTTCATCAGCTTCATCCATTCCTTGGCTGACCCAAAATCATAATTCCCATTTCCACTGGAATCGCAGGCACTGAATTCACTGCAAAATACAGGCAACCCTTTGGAAAGTGCTGTCTTAACCTTCTCCCGCAAAAAATCTCCATGGGTAGCTGCATAAAAATGAAAGGCGTACATAATATTTTTCCCTTTTAGCGGAGACTTTGCCGCCTCGTCCACATCCTGGCTCCAGGTAGGGGTACCAACGATTACTACTGCCTTTTTATTATACTTCCGAATCACTTTTATCACCGAATTTGCATAGCTTTTAATGGTCTGCCAATTTGTGCCACCATTTGGTTCGTTACAGATCTCATACAATACATTGCCATAACTTTTGTATTTCTTTGCTACCTTTTTGAAAAAAGCCTTTGCTTCTTTCTGGTGTGTTTTAGGAGATCCGTCATTTAAAATATGCCAGTCAATAATAACATACATGCCCAATTTTTTTCCTGCTTTGACTGCCACATCAATTTTCTGCAATAATTTTTTACGGCTCTGGGCATCTGTCACACAATATCCATTATAATCTTCTGTGTACATTGCCACACGAAAACAGTTAACTCCCCACTCATCCCGCAGATTCTGCATTGCCTGTTCATTGACAAATGGTTCCCCTACATCCCAGTTGATACCATGGCTGGAAATTCCCCGCAGCTGCATAGTTTTCCCCTGTTTATCCACCAGTTTAGTACCACGAACCTGTAATTTACCATGCTGTCCGTAAGCAGTCTGGGAATATGCTACTGACTTCGTCTTGCCTGTTAATTTCACAGCAGCGCTGCTATGCTTAGTGACGGAAAGCGGCGCAATAGCTGCGACAAGCAGTGCCCATACCAGAAAATAAGCAGTCCATCGTTTTTTCATTAAATTTTTCATAATTTGCACCAAGCCTCAAGCGAAAATGTTTGCATTTTCATTTGAGGCGCAAACACAAAGAGTAAAAGATATGTGTTTGCATTTTACCCTTTCTTATTTTTTTCTTTTACCCTTTACCTCATTTATGCTGATGTCTTTGTCTCGCATAATGCAAAGTTTGTGCACCGTTACACAAACTGTTCCACTTTGTGAAAGATCTTTTGCAATGCATGTTGATATGTAAATTCTGCCTTTACCTTCTGATACCCTCTGCCGGCTATCTGTTGCCGCAAATTCTCCTGTACCAAATAAAATTCTGCCTTGTCCATCAATTCATCCATATTGCTAAAGCCAATCCACTCAATCCCTTCCTCAAAGTATTCCATCAGCTCCGGCTGCATATTACTAAACAACACCCCACCAGCCCCCATAATATCCAGGCAACGCAATGGAATACCTGAACGGATACTCCGAATTGAAAGATTTAAATTCAACGCAGATGCCATAAAAACTAATGGCATCTGATTTCTATAATTTACGCTTCCCCTTTGAATCACATTTTCGTCTGCTATATAACTATTACTATACAACACAGTCTGATAACGCTCTGCCAGACGATTTAAAGCCTCTATCCTCTCCAAAGAAGAAATATTTTTCCGTAAAAAATTATCACAAAAAGACTCCCGATAAGTCATGGAATATCCCTTGTCAATAGCTAGAACTACATACTTCTGCAGTTGGTTTAACAAAGCATCATCCAATACTTCTTCCAACAAATCAAATCCGTATAACTGCATCTGTGCACGACATATTCCATCCAGATATCCTTTCAAATGTGGTGGTAAATAAGAAATTTGCCGATAAAAATTGTCTTCATACAGACTGCCTACAAAGGATATCTCTGCTGAAAAATTCTGCTGTAACGCCTCCTGGGAAAATTGTTCCCGCATAGCATCCAAACGACTCACATTTACCGCTAATGGCAAATGATAGATCTGCGAAACACCTTTTTTCCGAAATTGCTCCATTTGAAGCCGATCAAATGTAAAAACCAGATTTGTATTCAACTTCAAAGTGTCAGAATATAGGGTATTATGTGGACAATCATAAATCCATGAGACATATAACAAATCATGTTCTGCACATATTCTGGAAATCAGAGGAAAAAAATTAAAAGAAAAACAAATATTAATCTTCTTTTCTTTTAAAATTTCCTCAAACTGCTCCATAAACAACGGATCTTCATCATAACTTTTCCATTTCAGGTCACATACATATACTTCAATATTCCATTCTGTTAAATTCAATGCTTCCTGCAAATCCGATTGAGAATTGTTTCCCCAATCGTATAATAAAATCCGTTTTGTATTATTCACCACATCCCCCTTTTTCTCTATGCACTCTGATTCATCGCTGCCAGTTTTGCAGTCTGATCCGCTGTAATAATATTCTGCAGCAGTTCCGTGATATCTCCATCCAAAATTTCGCCTAAGCGATGACTGGTATATTTAATCCGATGATCTGTAACACGCCCCTGTGGGAAATTATAGGTACGAATCTTTTCCGAACGATCTCCCGTCCCAACCTGGCTGCGCCTCTCTGCAGCCTGCTCACTATTCGCTTTTTCCTGCTCCATATCATAGATCCGGGAACGCAGCACTTTCATTGCCTTATCCTTATTCTTTAACTGAGATTTCTCATCCTGGCAGGTCACCACGATTCCGGTAGGAATATGGGTAATCCGGACCGCAGAGTCTGTGGTATTGACACACTGCCCACCGTTACCGGATGCACGGTATACATCAATCTTACAATCATTAGGATCCACATCCACTTCCACATCTTCTACCTCCGGCATAATAGCCACAGTAGCTGTGGAAGTATGGATACGTCCACCGGACTCTGTGGACGGAATTCGCTGTACCCGGTGTACTCCACTCTCATACTTCAACTTGGAATAGGCACCATTACCAATTACCATAAAGACAATTTCTTTAAATCCACCGATCCCATTTTCATTGGCACTCATAACTTCTACCTTCCAACGATTTGTCTCGGCATACTTGGAATACATGCGGAATAAATCTGCTGCAAACAAAGCAGCCTCATCTCCTCCGGCACCACCACGGATTTCCACAATCACATTCTTGTCGTCATTGGGGTCCTTTGGAAGCATCAGAATCTTCAACTCCTGCTCACAGGACTCTACTTTTGCTTTGCATTCATTCAATTCCTCTTTTGCCAATTCCCGCATTTCCTCATCATTTTCTTCTTCCAGAATAGCCAGACTGTCTTCCACCCCTTCTTTGGCAGACTTATATTCCTGATATTTTTCCACGATAGGCATCAATTCATTCTGCTCTTTCATATACTGACGATAACGTTCCTGATCCGCAATCACATCCGGATCAGTCAGTTCAATATTTAATTCCTCCAGACGGTTTACCAAATCTTCTAATTTATCAAACATTTTCATCCTCCATACTCAAAATCCCACTAAATACTATCCATTATGATATATGCCACACAGCACTGACCACCCTGTCATGTCCTGCCAAATCTGGATGAACCTGAATTTCATCAAAGCCATTTTCCTGCAGCAGACTGGCAACTGTTTTCCCCTGATCATAACCAATTTCCAGATACAGCTGTCCATCCTCCCGCAAATACTTTCCTGCTTCCACTGCCAGCCGCCTATAAAACTGACAGCCATCGGCACCGCCATCCAATGCCATCACAGGTTCATGCTCCCGCACCTCCGGCATTAATTCCGGTATAACTGCCGACGCAATATAAGGCGGGTTGGAAGTAATCACATCATAGGATTCCTCTACCTGAGCAAACAAATCACTCTGCCAGAACCTAACTTCCGCATCCAGTTGTTCGCAATTCTTCTGCGCCACCGCCAGTGCCCGAGGAGATAAATCTACACCATGGCAGACTGCAGGATCCCCTAATTTCTGCAATGCAATAGCAATGCAACCGGAACCGGTACATACATCCAATACCCGTCTTCCCTTCACCACCGGCAACGCCAATTCCACCAGTATTTCCGTATCCTGTCTGGGAATCAGCACATTCTGGTCTACAGAAAACGATAATCCCATAAATTCCACTTCTCCGGTAATGTGCTGCAAAGGAATCCTTTTTTCCCTCTGCTGAATCAGAAACTGATACCGATCTTCTGCAGCTCTGTCCATGATATCCGTCTGACACAGCAAATATTCTACCCGTTTCATTCCAGTCACATACTCTAACAAAAGCCATGCATCCCAATCCGCATCCGGCACCTGACACTCTGCTAAGCGGCTTTTCCCCCAATCATATGCCTCCATATAAGTCATACCACACCGCCTTATTTCTCACATATTCAGACACAACTCCACAAACAGCATAATTTTTATTCCTCTGAATCTACAGATGGTTTATTCTTCCCATCGCTATTTTCCTTATCAAAGAAATGATCCAGAGATCCTAGTTCACCATCTTCCATATCACCACTGACCTGATTCAGTGACTCTAATTCCATGCGACGTCCTGCTGCCTTGCTTGCCTGACGAAGCTGCTTAGCCTCGCGCATTTCACGTTCTCTAATCTGCTTATCCCGATCATTGGCGCGCCTTGCATCTTCTTCCTCGCGTTTTCGCATTTCCTCTGTCATTTTAATTTCTGGCTCGCTTTCCTGCTCTGCCGGACGTTTTCCCTGCCTCTGCAATCTGCGCTTTCTGCTTTCTTCCATGGCAAGCATACGGCTTTGGTATGCCTTCCAGTCAAAAACCGCCTCCACCGAAGCAATAGCCACTTCAATCATAGAATCATCCGGCTCCCTGGTTGTCAGACGTTGCAGCCATATTCCCGGTTTACTTAAAATATCCACTACTTTGGCATCACTATTGCCAGCCCATAAGATAAATTCATAGGACACACCTGCCACTACTGGTATCAGTATCAAGCGACTGATCATGCGCATCCACATGTTTTCAAAATGTAAAAACATAAAGAAGATAATGCTGAGGAACATCACGACAAACAGAAAACTGGTACCACATCTCCGATGATGTCTGGACTGTCTCCGCACATTTGCCACCGTCAAATCCTCGCAGTTTTCCACACAATTAATGGTCTTGTGCTCTGCCCCATGGTACATAAATACCCGATGAATATCTTCCATAAAAGAAATAGCACACACATAGCCAATAAATAAAGCTACCCGAATAATCCCTTCAATCAGTGCTAATAACACCATAGAATGTATTTTTTTCTGTAATAAAACAGACAGACCAAAAGGCAATGCCACGAAAATCGCTAATGCCAGTATCACAGACAAGACTACCGTCAGTATCATTTCAATCTGCTCTCTGCTGTCACTTTTCGCTTCGGAAGCACCCTTCGACTTGTCTGCCAACTCCTTCGTACCTTTACCAGTTTTTTCCTCTTTCTCTGCTTTGACAGCATTCTGATCTGCAGCTTCCGATTTGGAATCCGCTTCCTTTCCTGCATCTGCCGTTTTTCCCTGTGCAGCCTTTTTCTTGCTCCCCGGCTCCTCATCCTCATAAAACTGAGCAGAGTAGGTCAGTGTCTTCATTCCCAGATACAAGGAATCCACAAATGCCACAACACCACGAACCAAGGGAAGACGAAAAAACAACCCCCTGTCTGCGTTACTTTTACACTTTTCATTTTGTACCACAATCTCTCCATCGGGTTTCCGTACTGCAACGGCATACTCTGACTTATTGCGCATCATGACACCCTCTAAGACAGCCTGCCCTCCGATTCCAGATGACTTCATATCCTGTACCCTCCAAATTTTATCTCAAACCGTTCCGATTCCTGCAAAAGCAATATCCGCCAGGTCTGCGTCCCACTGCGGTCCGCACTAAACTGATATCCACCGGATTGCTCTCGCTCCAATAACACAAATGGTCACAGTACCATTATAACCAGTACTGTGACCATCTGCAAGACCGGAATCCCGGTCATTTTTATTACTAGTTAGACTGAATGCCATACTTACGATTGAATTTATCGATCGCACCACGTGCTTTAACAGACTTCTGCTGACCAGTATAGAATGAATGGCACTTGGAACAGATTTCCACATGGATCTCTTCTTTCGTGGAGCCAGTCACAAACTCATTACCGCAGTTGCATACAACCTTTGCCTGATAATAATCTGGATGAATTCCTTCTCTCATCGTTTTACCTCCATTCCACTATCTCCCGGATAGCTGTTTTCCTATACGAAAAAGATACTCAATGCTCTTTTCGACCTCTTTTTTAACACAACTGCTTTAGTATAACACAGAAAAAAAATCATTGCAAGACTTATTTTCTTGTCGAGTTTCCGTTTGTTTAGTTTCTCAAATTATTGACCCTCTCTGCAATATTTTTCTCAAACGCATCTTCGGAAAGCTGTGGATCTTTGGTTTCCCGCCATATAACGCAGGGAAGCTCATTACACTGCCCGCAGTTACGCAATTTCTTACCCTTGACAGAACAAGTATAAATCGGACAAGCCTTTCCTGGCGGTGCATGAAACACCTTCCCCTGACATTCATTGCAGCCCTGGCAGGTATTTCCATAAAATCCACACTTCGCACATTCTGTACCACAACAACTAATTCCCAGAATTTCTCTCTGCCGTTTCTTGCTAAAACTACCCAGTACCAATTCATAGGATTTATCCAAAAGATCTTTCATCAAATCATCGGGAACTTCTCCGTCTGGTTTAATAGAATTCCAATGCTGCTTATTCATATAGTAGCCGGGAATGATATCTTCGTACTGTCCCCTTAAAAATTCTCCCTCCGACGGCTCCAGTTTCAAAGTAATATAATAAGGCTGACTGTCTTCCCAATTCAGACAGACGGCAGCAAACATTTTATCCCCAATGTGATAGCGGATCCAATTCCAATCCTTTTGCAAATCTTTGGTAACACCTCTTTTTCCCAATAAATACGCATCTAACCATTCATATCTCATACTCTTTTTTCCTTTCCTGTTTCCGTGTTTCATTATGTAACAATCATAAAGAGCTACCTATGTATCTTGACAAAACCATGTATTATAGGTAAGCTCATTATTCCATTCTGTTTCATTCATCGTAGTAGTTTTCATACTTCCTCCAGAAATATCATTTATTTCTCGCATTTCCATATAAAATTACTGCATCAATCCTTGTATATTTTTCTCATATTCTCAATTATCCTCCCTATTTCTTCCCGGATATCTTCCGGTTCAATTAACTCCACTCCATCACGAAAGGAAAAAAGCCAGTCCATCAGATAATCCCGATTGGTAAAATCAGTTTGGAATAACAGTCTTCCATCTTCCTGCTCCACATAGCAATAGGGACCATATTCCTCCACCAGTTTCCACCGATATTCTGGCTGAAACAGTGCTTTCACTGCAATTTCACCGGGAAAAATCTGCTTATCAACTAAATCCGGCAATGGACAGCTTCTACCCTCAAACACAGTTTCCCCAATCTCCAATTCTTCCATACGGTTTAACTTAAACAATCGGAAATCCTGTCTCATTTTGCACCAGCCCCACACATACCAGTTGGACCATTTAAAAATCAGATAGTATGCTTCAATCTGCCGACTGCTTTCCCCTCTCGGAGAATAGTAGAAAAAAGTGACTACCCTCTTGCTGTCAATAGCTTCCCGGATCATTGCAATTTTGGATGCCAGTGCATTCTTATACCAGGAGGAGAGATCGATCAACACCGACTGATTCCCTGTCATAAAATCCGAAGAATTGACAGACAATTTTTCCATCAATTGTACATACCGGTTAGTACCATTGACACTATCCAAACTGCGAAGCCCTGCCAGAATATCCTGCATTTCTTGATTCGTAAACAGGGTTCGATCCATCTTATATCCATCCATAATAGAGATGCCGCCCCCCTGCCCCTGCAAGGTAACAATGGGAATCCCTGCCTTGCACAACTCTTCTATGTCTCTGTTGATGGTTCGTCTGCTCACTTCAAAATACTCTGCCAATTCTGGGGCAGTCACTTTCTCCTTTTGCAATAAAATAGATAAAATTCCAATCAATCTGTCTACTCTCATCTTTTTCCTTTCTTGTGCATCATAACACATCAAACACGACATCAGTATGTCATGTTTGATTATAACATAAAAAGAACCACACACCAACTGATTCCTAATTCGTTAGTATGCAGCCCTTTCTCAAAATCATTTAACCCTATTCATCGATCCTAAAAGCATTAGTAATATAATTACTTCATTCCCGCAGATTTGCAAGAAAATTCATATCATATCATAAATCTCTTGAATTATTAATCCACGACAAACCACCCGTAGCCGAATCCTGCGACAAGCAATATAAACCTGCACCATGTGCTGGAAGTCTGACGCTTTCCCCCAAAGAAACATCCCATTTTTCGCAATCCGTTTCCCAAAGATCTCTCGCATCTTTCGTATGAATACCATAATCTTCTAACGTATCCCAAGGTAAGGCAATATCTGCCTCCTGATCATTCAAATTAAACACCGCCAGATATCTACGGTCATCCCAGGTATCCTCCGAACACCAAATCACATGTTCTGCATCCCGTTCAATCTGCCTGGCATTCTTAGTATGTTTTGCCAGCATCATAACCTCATGATTGGTAAGCAGACTCAATGTCCAGTCATCCAACTGCGGCAAATCCGTTCCAATCATCAGAGGCGAACGGAAAATACACCACAGAGTCAGCATAGTCCTCTGCTCCTCATGGGTAAAATTGCACTCCCACTCATGCCCAAAACCTTTTCCCAGCTTTCCTAATGGTAACATATCACAATCCGGATAACAGCCATCTTTCACATGGTTCTGCCACAGCTCACAGCGCTCAAACATAGGCAGCAGCAATTCCCATTTGTCCCAAAAATCATCTGTAATCCGCCACATATTGGCATACTTTTCATAATGCCATGCCTCCTCGATTTTCGCCGGTCCCGGAGAAAGGCTGAATACAATCGGACGGCCACATTTCTGTATTGCATGATACATCATTTCAATTTCTTTTTTTGCCGAAGGCATATCCATTCTGCAAATGTCATCGCATTTCACAAAATCCACGCCCCACTCTGCATATAAAGCAAATAGGGAATCATAGTACTCTTGTGCTCCCTCTGCCTCTGGAAAGACCCCATACATGTCAGGATTCCAGGCACAGATATTTGAAGGATCTGCGATCTCATTGGCAGTGTGCTCCGTGCCCAGTATCTTACCATGATTATGGGCAGCCTGTCTGGGAATTCCCCGCATGATATGAATACCAAATTTCAGTCCCAGATCATGGATATATTTCGCCAAAGGGCCAAAACCTTTTCCACCTGCTGCCGAAGGAAATCTCTGTGGACATGGCAATAAACGTGAATATTCATCCATCTCCACTTTCCAAAATGGGATGTACTGATAACGGTCACGTTGACTGCCTGTATCGTAGCTGTACCATTCAATATCCACCACAATGTATTCCCAGCGATGCCGTTTCAGATGTTTTTTCATAAAGTCGGCATTGGCTTTGACCTGTTCTTCATTTACCGTAGTATCATAATAGTCATAGCTATTCCAACCCATAGGAGGCGCTGGTGCAAATTTATTTTTGTCCATAAAGTATTTCCCTTCTATTTCTGATTGAACAAAAGAATTCCTTAATCTTATACATTAGCATTATAAGTTAATGTCCAATTCAATTGGGCAGTGATCCGATCCCATTACATCCATGTGGATTTTCGCATCCTCCAACTGCTCCTGCAAGCTCTCTGACACCAGAAAATAATCAATACGCCAGCCCACATTCCGGGATCTTGCCTGAGCACGATAGGACCACCAGGAATACATATCCGTCTGATCCGGATAGAAATAACGGAAACTGTCAATAAAACCGGCAGCTAAAAGTTCCGTCATCTTGCTCCGCTCCTCATCGGTAAAACCTGCATTATTATGATTGGTCTTAGGATTTTTCAGATCAATTTCCTGATGGGCAACATTCATATCTCCCGTTACAATGACTGGCTTTGTCTCTGCCAATTTCGCTAAATATGCCCGAAACGCATCCTCCCATTCCATCCGATAGTCTAATCGTTTCAATTCATTCTGGGAATTAGGAGTATACACCGTCACAAAATAAAAGGAATCGAATTCTGCCGTAATCACCCGTCCTTCGGTGTCATGTTCCGGAATTCCAATTCCATTCACTACAGAAATCGGCTCCTGTTTGGTAAATAAAGCGGTCCCTGAATATCCTTTTCGCTCCGCATAATTCCAATACTGATAATATCCCGGCAGTTCCAGATCTAACTGCCCTGCCTGCATCTTGGACTCCTGGATACAGAAAATATCTGCATCTGCCTCCTTAAAATAATCCAGAAATCCCTTATTCACACAGGCACGAATGCCGTTTACGTTCCATGATATACACTTCATACATTACCTCTTTTCTAAGCTGGGAAGATTATCCCAGCTATTGACTGTCTATTTTCCATCTTGATCTATTGACACCTAAAACATTGCTTATGATTACCATCGAAAATTTCATTGCTGTCATTAGTTTATGTATGACATGCTTTAGTCTTGGCTATTCGATTGGTAGGAATAGCAAGACACAAAAATAACCGCCCCAGCCTGCAAACTTAGCGGTTATTTTAACCAATATAATGTGGACTAACCGACTATCGGCAGTACCTTTATAAGATTAATCTACCACAAAATTGCTTGCATGTCAATTATATATTTTAACTAGATACAATGAATACTACCATAATAAGCCTCCCCTAATATTATTATAGTGTATCTTGATTTGTTCCAGTTGCAATATCAAATCTTCCATTATCTTCATAACAGTCTGTATATCCACAGTATTGTATAGACTATCCCAGATTTTCTGTACTCTATTTTCGTCATAGGAACAAAATGCTTTCCGCATTTCTTCTACCTTGATAAAGGATTGAATCTGACTGTCATTATCCACAAACATATCCCACAGCTGTCGGTAATCCTTCAAAAATTCTCCCCAGTGACCCTGTTGCTTCTCAGGCTCCTCTTTTACATTCCTACCATAATTTAACATCATTTCCAAAAGAGACAAGCCAAATTGTAAAAATTCATCATATATACCAACTCTCCATTGCAATGCCCTTTCCTCTGGCATATAAATCTGGATATCATACCTGGCATTTCTGTATGCCTCAGCAATCCTGTCCCAATCTTCCTGGAATAAATCCATTTCCAAAGTTCCCAACAGAAAACAAGCAGCATCATTATTCATATAATCCTTGATTTTCTGATTTTTTCTATAATCCGGATATCTACGCATCATCTCCTGCTGCATCGTTCTCAGCAAATCATAGTCAAGATTTGAGCCTATGTAGAAAAAACGGTGAAGAGTATTGATATAATAGTTTTGGGTAAATTGATATTCAATCTTTTCAGAATGGATATCATCCAATCCTCGTCGAGAAATTTCTTCTAATTTCTTTATCTCTACATCCAGGCGGTCTCTATGCACATCCGGATCTTTGCTCATCAAAATAGAATTCGGATTGACAATGTGATGGTACATTATCTTATCCACCACATAATACCTTTTAATATAATATTTCAGAATAGCACCCCAATAATTTTCTGCATAATGACAATTTTCCAAGAAAAAAACATTATGATCAAATATCAGTCTCCGACGAAATATTTTGTTCCAAACCTCACCTGGAAGTTCAGCAACCCCATCCGGTTTACACTCGCAATCCACTGGAATTTCCCGTATTCCTTCCGGCATGTGTACCACATCATACTTGATTCCATCCTCCGTAACTCTCTCATAGAGAGAAGCTACCACATCACAATCATATGTCACTGCAGCATCATACAGTCTTTCGTACATATCTCGTTCCACTACGTCATCATTATCCACAAAACCAATATATTCTGCTGTAGCATACTGCATCCCTATATTTCTGGCTCCGCCAGTTCTATGATTTTCAGTACAGTCAATTACCACGATAGAATCTGGGTAGTTGCTTTCCCAGGATTTCAATTTCTCCAACGTTCCATCCTGGGAAGCATCATTGACAAAAAGTAATTCCAGTGATTCCATCCCAATCGTCTGACCAACCAAAGATTCAATACAGCGGTCAATAAACTTCTCTGCATTGTAACAGGGAATAATCACACTTACTTTTTTCATATTCATTCCTACCTTTCTGTCCACATCCCTTATTTTTCCAACAACAAATTTACCACATCAATATGCCCTACCCAGACTACACCATCCTGCTCTGTCATCTGATACATAGCTTTTTCTTCCTCACTTAAGGTTTCAAACAGATCCAAATATTCCTGTTTCTTCGGGAAAGGAAAGCGCATACTGGTAATTTCGGATCGAACAGGCTGCATCCCATATTCCACAAAAAGATCCTTCATCTCCTTTTCCGTATAAAAACCAATATGTCCATCTCCCTTGATTTCCATAAATCTGTCAATAATTCTACGATGATCCTGCTCATTTCTAATGGGATCCGCAACTAATACCCGCCCTCTGTCACATAACAAATCTGCCCATTGCCTCACTACCATAGCGGCATCCGGAAAGTGATGGAAAGCATATCGAGTGGTAATCACTTGAATATTTTCCTCCATAGACGGATAATGAATCCCATCAAAAGCAAGGAAACGAAGATTGTTGATACATTCTTTCTCTGCTTTATTCTGATTCTGTTCCATAACCTTGTCTGCTATATCCAATCCGATAACCTGACAATCTGGATTTCCTTTTGCCAGAGGAAATGCCAGATAACCAGCTCCTGTGCCAACATCCAAAATAGTATCTCCTGCATTTAATGAAAGCATAGATAATAACAAACTAAGATGCTGATCGTCCCCTATGATATTGCTATATTTTTCATTCAGTAAAATTGATTCAAAGCTTTTCTTTGCCTTTTCTATCTGTTTTTCCTGCTCCATCACAATCCCTCCTCCCGCTTTTATCCCATACGAAGATGCCTTTCCTGAATCAGATGATCAATATCTGCAAATGCATTTTCGATAGCCTCAGAATGATACCGCTCATACATATCATAAATCAATTCTGTAAGACCCAAGTCATCCCATTCTTTCAGAACATCTCCAGATTTTTTATCCTTTTTTGCTGCATAAAGTTCCAATAAATATAAAAAGAATTCCTGCTCTGCTGTCATATCATTCACCTCGAATATATGTTGAATTCCGCGGATCTCCCGTAATTTGCTCAGATTCCCAAATAGAAAAAATAGCAGGACAGCCAAATTCCCACATACCATATTGTAAATCTTCCAGCATCATATGCGTTTGCGATTGAATAAATTTACGAATAGCCTCCATCGGTGGAAGATTATATTTTACCATAATCATCTGAATCACTTCTTTATCATAATACTGAAGCACTTCACTCATCATTTTTTGCATTCGACTACCTCCACAAATCGCATTATCTGAATTGCCTGCATTGTCTTAAATGCATATTGATCTTTTAATTTTTGTGGCAACAATCTCTTAAGTGTTTCTTCCTCATCCAAAAATCCTGATAAAAATAAATTAAGTACTGGCATTGTATTATCATTTGCGACTGGTCCACATACAATATCATGTATTTTACCATGATATATGTTTTGCCTATTCTCTGAAATATAATGCAGCCACTCTGCATCGGGAACCTGAAACTCTAAAACGCTAAGATTAGACATAGCCTTATCATTTACTTCATATACAGATACCATTGGAACTCCCTGCTGACGTCTCCTTGTGACATTTTTTGCCCATTTCACTGCCTGTTCTAAATCCGAAGTCACATAGAACCCAGCTCCAAAATCCAATGCTCTATTACTGGCTATGATCTCTGGCTGTTCCACTGCCACATTACTCCCATGATATAATTTCATCCAACATCTCCCCTATAAGCATTCTTACAGCGCATCAATAAACCGCTTAAAGTTCTCCATTCCGATCTCATCATTTTTATAGACCCCGGCATGTTCCAATACCTGTTTGAATACAATCCCGATCTCGTCCTGCAGAATCTGATCTACATTCTCTGTATTAATATCATCATATTTCTGGATAAATTCCTCCACCCAGTCTGCGTGTTTTTCCAATTCCTCATCACTGCGGATATCTTTCCCCTCAACGATATACTCTGCCAGACGTTTCATTTCACCCTTCAATCTGGCTGGCAGCACCGCCAATCCCATTACCTCAATCAGACCAATATTTTCTTTCTTGATATGATGCAGTTCCTGATGTGGATGATATACCCCCAACGGAAATTCCTCTGTGGTAATATTGTTACGCAATACCAGATCCAACTCATATTTACCATCCCGCATTCTGGCAATCGGAGTAATGGTATTATGCGGCTCTCCATCGGTCTCCGCAAACACAAACGCTTTCTCATCCGTATATCCACGCCATGTGTCCAAAATATGGGACGCTGCCTGCACCAGTTTTTCCGGTTCTTTATGACTGATACGGATGACTGACATAGGCCAATTAACGATTCCTGCTTCAATCTCTTCAAATCCACGAATCGTGATCTTCTCCTTGATCTCTGCACGCTCCATGGCAAACTCATAATGCCCTCCCTGAAAATGCTCATGAGAAAGGATAGAACCACCTACGATCGGCAGATCTGCATTGGATCCCACAAAATAATGTGGAAACTGGCGAATGAAATCCAGTAACTTCCGAAAAGCTGACTCATCAATCTTCATCGGTGTATGCTGACTGTTAAATACGATACAATGCTCGTTATAATATACATAAGGAGAGTATTGAAATCCCCACTCTGCTCCATCAATTGTGATCGGTATAATACGGTGGTTCTGGCGTGCCGGATGGTTCAGTCTTCCGGCATAGCCTTCGTTTTCCATACACAGCTGACACTTCGGATAAGCACTCTGTGGTGCATTTTTCGCCGCTGCAATCGCTTTCGGATCTTTCTCTGGCTTGGATAAATTAACCGTCACATCCAATGTGCCATATTCGGTTTCCGCTTTCCATTTCATATCTCTGGCAATCCGGTATCTACGGATATAATCCGTATCACAGCTAAACTGATAATACCAGTCCGTTGCCTCTCTGGCAGACTGTTGGTATTTCGTTCGGAATTCCTGGATTACCTGATGAGGAGCCGGCACCATTGCCGCCATTAACTTGGTATCAAACAGATCCCGGTATGCTACACTATTTTCCTGCAGCACACCACGATCATAGGCATCATCCATAAGACCTGCCAAAATTTCCTCCAACGGCATCTCCTGTAATGCTGTCTGCGGTTCTTCATAGGAATCCAACTGCATTACTTCCAGAATCCGATTCAGCGTATAGATCCGATCCAGCGGATCTACTAAGCCTGTTTTTACCCCATACTCCAACAGTTCCCGTACCAATTCATTTACATTCCCCATAAATTCCTCCTTCTAGACCTTTTAATCATCATGCAATTATCTGCACAAACAGTACATGAAATGCATCGTTATTCTATCGGCTCTCGATGGGAAGAATAGCTTGCTATTCTTCCAGCGTAAATAGGAAACCGCAGCATACTGCTGTGATTTCCGTAGATGTTCTTCGGCAAAGCACCCTTAGTGCTTTGTCGATTTTAGAACATCTTTTTACGCTTGCATCATCCGATTCAGCGCATTAACCAACGCATCAATGGACGCCCTCAAAATATCTTCATCCGAGTTAACACCCCAATATAGCTTCTGTCCGTCCTTGGTAATACCTACATATGCCATTGCCTTGGCGTCCGATTTTTTGGACAGAGAATGTTCCTCATAAGCATCTAAGGTATACTGCATATTAAAATGTTTTTTCAATGCATTATTCACAGCATTTAAGCGGCCATTCCCCTGTGCATCCACCACTGTCACAGTGTCTCCTTCTTTAATGGATACCTGTGTCTGAATACCGTCTTTCTGCTGGAAATGACACTCCACAATATCAAAAACTTTCTGTGGATCATAATAAGTCTCATTGAATATCTTTAACATATCCTCTGCCTTTAATTCTGCATGCTTCCGGTCGGACACACCTTTCATCAGATAGCCCACTTCCTCCCGCATACGATCTGGCAGTACAATACCAAAATTCTGTTTCAATACATAGGCTACACCTCCCCTGCCGGACTGACTGTTAATACGAATCACATCCGAATCATAGGTTCTGCCCACGTCTTTTGGATCAATTGGCAGATACGGAACTGTCCAGAGATCCTGCTTCTTCTCCTCACGATAATTCATTCCCTTGGAGATAGCATCCTGATGGGATCCAGAAAAAGCAGTAAATACCAGTTCCCCGGCATATGGCTGACGCATGGAAACTTTCATATCCGTCAGATGTTCGTAGGTATCTGCAATCCGCTGCATATCAGAAAAATCTAACTGTGGATCCACACCATGGGAATAAAGATTCATTGCCATCGTAACAATATCCATATTACCGGTGCGCTCCCCGTTACCAAACAAAGTTCCCTCGATCCGATCTGCTCCTGCCAGAACACCCAATTCTGCAGTGGCAACACCCGTACCACGGTCATTGTGTGGATGCAGGGATAATACCACATTATCACGGTACTTCAAATGTTTACTCACATATTCGATCTGACTGGCAAATACATGAGGCATAGCATTTTCTACCGTAGAAGGAATATTAATGATAGCCGGAGCCTCTGCCTGTGGCTCCCAAATATCCAATACGGCATTGCAAACCTCTACTGCATAGTCTACTTCTGTACCATGAAAGCTCTCTGGGCTATACTCGAAGCGGAAATTGCCCTCTACCTCTGCTGCCAGTTCTTTTAATAACTTCGCACCATCCACTGCGATCTGCTTGATCTCATCCTTTGACTTACGGAATACCTGCTCCCTCTGTGCTACCGATGTGGAATTATACACATGCACAATGGCATTCGGTGCACCTTTTACCGCCTCAAAAGTTTTGCGGATAATATGCTCCCTTGCCTGAGTCAATACCTGCACCGTCACATCGTCTGGAATCAGATTACGTTCGATCAGAGTTCTGAGAAAGATAAATTCTGTTTCGGAAGCTGCCGGAAATCCTACCTCGATCTCCTTAAATCCAATCTCTACTAACAGCTTAAAAAACTCAACCTTTTCTTCCAGACCCATCGGTTCGATCAATGCCTGATTACCATCACGCAGATCTACACTACACCATACTGGTGGCTTCTCAATGGCATCCTTTTTCACCCACTCATAACATTCCTCTGGTGGCATGAAATAACTTTTCTGATACTTTTCATAACCTTTCATTGTCACATCCTCCATTCTCTCTGGAACCGTTTACCGGTTCGTGTGCATACCCTGAGAGCAATTCTTGATTATATTACTAAGGTGGCTAAATACCAACGTTTTTACTTGAATAAATTTCTATCTGCTACGTTGGTCTACGCTCTGCTTCGGTCTGTGCTAACCAGATGTCCACTGGACATCTAGCACCATCAATCGCTGTAGCACTCGCTACAGCTCAATCTTCCGCCTTGCAGATTGAAATTTATTCTGCGTAAAATTCATCGATATTTAACCGCCTTAGTAATATGATAACTATTCGGAACTCTATAGAAATATAAACTATGGCATAGAATTCTTAATCGTTATTTGTATTACCGACATTTCTAACCGAAAAAAATCCCATCTCTTTGTTAATCAAAGAGACGGGAGATATCTTCTCACGCGGTACCACTCTTTCTTCATGAATCATCATGCGCTCACAGGTACATCAAAAACTTATCAATACCTTTCCCCTGTAACGGTGGGACTCCGTCCTGATCTACTATTCGTTCAACCGGCAGCTCCAAGGGCAGTTCACTGATTCACGTCCACTGTTTCGCATCCACCAACAGCTTTCTGTATTCTGATCCACAGCTACTATTCCTCTTCATCGCTTTATCTTTTGATACTATAACACAAATAATTCAATTTGAAAACCCCTATCTTAATTTTTGTTACCATTCATAGTCTCCAAAGGAAATGTATGATTGTAGTATATCAACCGCTTTTTCCTTTATTTTCGTATTCATATTATACAAATATTTCCCAAGAATAGACTTTTGCTTCTCCAAGGATTTTTCATTTCCTAAAAACTGTTTCAGAAACAATTCAAAGCTTAATCTCAAACAATCTACTATCTGGCGTTCTTCTTTTCCTGCAAGATAACCTTCCAATGCTAATTCAAATTGTTCCTTCGCTGCATCATATTCCAAAAGAAAGCTTAAAACATCAATGACCAACTTTTCGTCTAAAAAACTCTCACTAGCAGGATAAAACTTATACCCCGTTCCAACTTGACATAAAACTGCAATGATACCTGACACTTTTAGTGCTTCAGCAACCTCAATAACAAAATTCTGTTGAATACAACTCCCCTCTGGATTATGAATGCCATTTGCTACAATTTCCAATATCTGTAACCACATATAGAAGCTATACTTACTCTCTTCAATATTTATCATCTTAAGCACTTTTGCCAATGAAGATCCTACAAAATATCTGTCACTTATATCTACATAAGAAACTCCTGTTATCTTACACACCTTCCTTGAAAAAAACGTATATTATCTTTATCATCACCTACTGCTCTTGCAATCGCAAAAAATGTCCTGTTCTGAAAAGCTAATAGATTCTCTTGCGGTCTATTATATCCAAACCTAAATGCAAAATTTTCTCTTAACTTATAATACTCTGAATTATGTTCATTTACTTCTATGGGTATTACTTTATTCAAAGATACCAGTTTCTCCTTTTTAATGATACTCCTACATTGTCTAAATATATTACTTCCGCTATTAAACCTCGCAGTAATACAATAGCTTCTTTGCTATATAGTAATCATCTTACTTTTTCAGTTCTTCCATCTTCCTCTGTATATCTTCTATATCTGGAAAAATCAATCGAATGCCCCGCCTATACATTGCTAATACCTCTCGCAAATTAACAGCCAGTTCCCTTTCTAATTTGCTATGTATCGTAACAGGTTTATTTTCAATCGTATGCACATGGTCAAGATAGCTGGTTATAATAGGAAATGCGTTCTGAATCAAAAAAGCATTTTCTCTCCTGGCAAATTTTCCTATGATAATCGTATTGCACTTGCCATACCGCTTCTTCTTCTTTTCGATAATTTTCTTATACTTCTCAACTTGAGAACTAATTGGAATCATCCAATACAATTCCTTATTTTTATTATCTTGAATTGCCAGAAAATGAGGACGATAATTGCCATCTTCCTTATTACTCATAAGGTACTTATCCTTTACCAAATCAAAAAACTCATTTTTAATATGGTAAGAGTATCCTTGCCTTATTTCCATTTTTTCTCCTTATGAAAAATCCCCACCAAAACTGATGGGGATTCTTTTACAAACTATACTACTTATATCCCACCTGTATAGCAAGTGGCAATCATTTACATACCGAATCACTTATACCCCACACCATCGGCAAGTGGCAAAATTACCTGTTATGCTCTTTATACCCCGTCGCATAACAAACGGCAAACATTTACTTCTAGTCATAGTATAGCAGAATTTCGGAAAAAAGCAACAAATTTTTCTGATCTATAATTTTGCTTTATCAGTGAGTTCAGCTTTCCAACTACTACACTATGTATAATCTATTATATTCAAAATTTCTAAGATTACTATTCAATTTTCAAAAACTGACCGTACCATGATTATCAAACACAATACGGTCATCTTCCCTACTCATTCACTGCCTGAAACAACTCCACAATTGCTTTCAATCCTTCTAACTTTTCCATATCCAACGCATCTGCGGTTGTAACCCGTCTCAATTCTTTTTCAATCTCATCCATCCTGCTTTGAATATTCATAAGCATTTTCCGATTTGCAATAATTTCAATCTTCTGCTCCTGACTACTCTGGATCATGTGATCCTGCTTTGATTTTCCACTTGCCATAATCCGCTGTTCCAGTTCTGCCCGTTCTTTCGGTAACATTCTGAAGTTTACAATAACATTTCTTTTACGTCTGCGTTCATCTTTCTTTGGCTGTGCCGCCTCTCTTGGTCTTTTTCACATATCATCACCATACCTTTTCCTCATTTAATTTATCTGCCATGTCCTTCTGTTCTGACGGAAACATATGAGCATAATGTAGCGTGATGTCTATACTTTCATGCCCCATTCTCCCGACAATATCCACCGCTGAAAATCCCATGCCAATCAAAAGGGAGACATGTGAATAGCGAATGTCATGAATTCTAATGCGGTTTACACCGGAAATCTTTGCACCTCTTATCATCTCATGATGCAGATAACTCTTTGCGATTTGAAATAATCGGTCATTTTTCTTAAATCCGTACAATATAGCCATGTATT
>CAYPEW010000054.1:0-22568 GCA_964409845.1 uncultured Jutongia sp. | reverse complement strand
TCTTTCCCTGATCTGTACGAGTCTTCATCGTCAACTCACTTCGTGGATAATATACCTCCAACGTATCCTTGCGCAGCTTCTTGTTCTTATTGGAATCCCCATAAAATGTACCAATAAAATTACCAAAAGATTCCTTACGGTACTGATACAGTCCATATGGTGTACGCTCTGTATCCACACAAAACTGATGGTAAGCATAATAAGCTCCCAAAGCCGACCAGTGATGATCCGTACGGAAATATATATATTCTGTCCGGTGCCGCATCATGGTATCATATAATTCTATTTTTTGAACTGGCTTCTTGATCTTCTTATAAATATCCTGAATCGCTTTTTGCTGGTCAGAAGAACTAAGCTTATCTACCTTGTTATCCGGAACGGTAATGCCGACACTGGTTGGCGCAATCATTGCATAAAGATGATAAGATTTCCCTAGTTTTGATCCAGCCCTGTTGATGGTTTTGGCATAAGTCTCAGCGGCACTGGATACATAATTATAAATTTCATATCCGGTATCCCCGATAACAGCAGTACCAGTACTATTATATAGCTTTACTTTATCATGAGAAATAATTGGCTCATATGTGGCTGTCGGTGCATCTGAAGTTTCTGCTTCATCCTGTGTAGACGCAGGAGATGATGATTCTGTGGGTTCTGTAGACTCTTGCGCAGAAGCAGATGGCAGTGGATTATCAATCTGCTTTGCAGCCTCCTGTGCATGTGGAAATGGAGTAACAGGCGACAATTTGCTTTTTCCATTCTCCCCAGGCATCAAAAAATCCTGGTTGGTACTCTCCGGATCTTGCAGAGCCTTTGAGATTACTACCTCGTCACCACTGGATACATCTGGTCCGAAACGTCCGCAGGAAGTACACAGGATACATAGCAATAGCTCTACACATATTATCCTCTTTGTCATTGTTGAAATGCCTCCACGATCATATCCTGAGCATGCTTTGCATCCGAAGAAACACATGCCAACACATAGCAACCGCAACGGACAATCACTGCTTGCCCGACTTTATCTGCCTGTTCCGGAAGATAACCTTCAAATGATTTTTTCATTTCCTTCAAGTAACTTTCCACCGCTGACTGATCCTGCTTCGCATCAGTTTCATTCACAGACCGTATCACTAGCAGCTCATCCGCTGAAGTTCCCTCTCCGATGTAAAGCTCCATAACAGAATTATCAGCAATATCTACCATATCGCTTGACAATGCGGAATCCATTAATTCCAATGTAGTTTCATACTCCACCTCATTTAACAGGCGTTGTGTCAGTTCCCCAATATCTACCGCAGCTCCAGAAGCAGTTACTTTCGGCTCTGGCTGGGCCTCCATCTGCGTCTTCGTATTCCGGCTGGCTCCTTGTCCTATGGATACAGTACCCCATACAAATATAAATAAGAGAAAGACGGTAAAAACCGACAATCCCATCCATCTTTTATCATTCCATGGTTTCATCTATTTCAAGCTCCTCATAATATAATATGATCCTAAAAGTCCTCTAACCAACTAATTATAAATGCCATTATAAATAGAAGTCAACCATTTTCGTAAATTTTATACATGTAACTTGGGAAATTAACAAAAAATTTCTTCAAGCGACTACTATATTATAGTGGAATAAAGTGTGCTTCGCACACTCTCGCAAATTAACAATAAAACAAAAAATGCCACCCCACAGTTTCCCATGGAGTGACAAATCGTATCTCAGCATATTAGCTGTCAATGATTAATCTGTTGTATATGGCATGATCGCAACGTGACGGGCACGCTTGATTGCTACAGTCAGAGCACGCTGATGTTTTGCACAGCTGCCAGTAATTCTTCTAGGAAGAATTTTGCCCCGCTCAGAGACATATCTCTTTAATTTATTGACATCTTTGTAGTCAATAAAATCATGCTCTTTGTCTGCACAGAATGCACATACTTTCTTTCTTCTGCGCACTGGTCTTCTTCTGGCAGAAGCATTGTTATCGCCTTTATTATAAGCCATAATTGAAACCTCCTTCATTCATTCGCTGTATTACTTACAGCATCAAACCTTAAATGGTAATTCCTCTTCGATGGCATCCGGAATATTCATGAACCCATCGCCAGCAGCCTGTGTCGGCTCTGGTCTGGATGGCGCTGCCTGCTGATATCCGCCACCGCCATTTTGTTGACTGGCAGCTTTGCTCTCGGCAAATTCCTGATTCTCTACAATGACTTCCGTCGTGTAGACACGCTGTCCATCTTTGTTGGTATAGCTTCCGGTCTGGATACGACCCTCTACTACAATCTTAGTACCCTGATGAAGATAACCCTCAGCGAACTCCGCTCCCCTGCCGAATACGACACACTGGATAAAGTCTGCTGTCTGCTCATCTCCCTGGCGCTTAAACCTACGGTCTACTGCAAGTGTATATCTCGCAACTGCTGTCTGATTCTCTCCGGAAGAATATCTCATCTCCGGATCTCTAGTCAGACGACCCATCAAAATAACCTTATTCATTTAGGAAACACCTTCCTTTCTATGCTTCCTGTCTGACGCATAAGTATCTGAGAACGTGATCCATAATGCGAACTGCCTGCTCGAGTTCACCTGGAACATTTGCCTCAGCATCGAATTTGATGAAGTAGTAGTAGCCCTCTTTCATATGCTGGATCTCGTAAGCAAGTCTTTTCTTGCCCCACTCTTCCACCTCAGTAATGGCACCGCCGAATCTGGTTACATACTCTTTCGCCTTCTCGACAGTTGCTACTCTGACATCCTCTTCGATCTTAGCATCGACAACTAACGCTAACTCATATTTGTTCATAGCTGTCTGTACCTCCTTCTGGTCTCTGGCTCTCTTTCGGACTCCGATTCCCATATGTGATATCTGAATGTTTGGAAACCGGTGCTGTCTGGCACATGTCCACTCTTCAAGAGAACAAGGAAAATTTTTGTATCACAATCAAATATTCTATCATATTTTTCTTCAAGGCGCAAGAAAAAATTTCCTTTTTGCTGTAAATCTTTTTTGCTGTAAATCTCATTCAAAGTGATAAAAATTGACAATTCAGCAGAATTTCGTTATCTTTATACAGGATTATTTATCAAACATAGCGCATTGGCTTATCCAATGCAGAAATGAGGAAAAAATGTTAAAGCTATTGATTTTACTGGTTTACTTTGCAGTCCTGATCGGTATCGGTCTCTACTGCCGCAAAAACGCAACCGACGTAAATGGATTTGTACTGGGCGGCCGCTCCGTAGGACCATGGCTGACAGCCTTCGCCTATGGAACTTCTTATTTTTCTGCCGTTGTATTCGTGGGCTATGCGGGACAATTTGGTTGGAAATATGGTGTTGCTGCCACATGGGCAGGTATCGGCAATGCCATCATCGGCTCTCTGTTAGCATGGGTAGTCTTAGGAAGAAGAACACGTATCATGAGCCAACATCTGGACTCTGCTACCATGCCACAGTTTTTTGGAAAACGTTTCGGCAGTCCGGCACTCAAAATCGGTGCTTCCGTGATTATTTTTATTTTCCTGATTCCATATACCGCATCTCTGTATAACGGACTTTCCCGTCTGTTCCAGATGGCATTCGATATTGACTATTCCGTCTGTATCATCATTATGGCGGTACTGACTGCCATCTATGTTATTGCAGGTGGTTATATGGCTACTGCCATCAACGATTTCATTCAGGGTATCATCATGTTATTTGGTATCGTAATCATTATTGCTGCAGTCATCGCCAGCAAGGGTGGTTTTATGACCGCATTAGATGGGTTGGCACGTATTACAGATGAAACCGCATCCACCACACCTGGTGTATTTGCTTCTTTCTTCGGACCAGACCCACTAAACCTGTTATTCGTGGTCATTCTGACTTCTCTGGGAACCTGGGGATTGCCACAAATGGTTCAAAAATTTTACGCCATTAATAATGAAGATTCCATCAAAAAGGGAACTATCATTTCTACTATTTTTGCTTTGGTTGTGTCCGGCGGATGCTACTTCCTGGGCGGTTTCGGACGTCTGTTCTCCGACCAGATTGATGTGGAAGCGAACGGCTTTGACTCCATCATCCCAACCATGTTATCCAATCTGTCACCGATTCTGATTGCACTGGTAGTCATCCTGGTTTTATCGGCTTCCATGTCCACTCTGTCTTCTCTGGTCATTGCATCCAGCTCCACGCTGACCATTGATTTCCTGAAGGATAACTTCATCAAAAACATGAGCGAAAAGAAACAGGTTTTGTTGATTCGGATATTAGTTGTGGTATTTATTGCCATCTCTGCGATTCTGGCATTGATCCAGTACAAGAGCTCTGTCACATTCATTGCCCAATTGATGGGAGTTTCCTGGGGTGCATTGGCAGGTTCTTTCCTGGCCCCGTTTATGTATTCCCTGTACTCCAAGAATGTATCCCGCATTTCCTGCTGGGTATGCTTCCTGTTCAGTTCTGTACTGATGATGGCAAACATCTTCTGGAGAGACGCTTTCCCAACGATCATCCAATCACCGATCAACTGTGGTGCCATTGCCATGTTGGCAGGACTGGTGATTGTACCAGTAGTCAGCCTGTTTACTCCGAAGCCGGATAAGAAACTGGTAGATAATGCTTTTGCCTGCTACGATAAGGAAACCACTGTTTCACAGAAAACAGCGCTGGGGAAATAAGTGGATGTTTGCGAACAAGAGGATACAAAAAATTGATTGACAGTTTTTGATTATGGGTATAGTATATTAATAGAAGGCGACTTCTTGAGAAGCAAACTCATAAACATGCTTTCGCCTATGAAGTGTAATCCGTGATGGAAAGCGGAAAACACGGAGGCTCACAAAGGTGGCAACTTACCATAATCCATCTAGCATAATCAGCGAAAGAAAGTTGTGTTATCATGATAATAAAGCCTTGCAAGGTCTTATGCAAGGCTTTGTTTTTTCCCCCTTTCCCATAGAAACAAACAATCCATAAAAATAATATTCTACTCTCCATTCTATAACAAATCACACAATCATAAAGTCTCAAAGGAAAATTAATATGGACAATATACAAAAATGTGCTACTCATTTTTTAAATTTAATTAACACGACCTCATATGTGTTTCACTTGGCAAACCGTAATATCCGTGTTATCTCATTAGATTTCATAGCAAAAGATTTCTATCATTTAGCTGGATTTCAATACTTAACGGATATCAGCATTCCCAAAAACAGGAAAAAGACAATTTCTTGGATTCTGAACAATGAAAAACCAATTACTGATGATTTTCTGGCAAAAAGTAAATTCTATAAAGGAAAACCGAGTGACGAAAAAGATATTGAAAAAAGAATAGCAAATCTTTGCTTTTTAGAACAATATTTAGATGAAGACAATTTTATTCGAATATATACGCCAAATATTAGTGCAAAGAGCAATTCGCTAATTAAATGTGATTATATTATTGAAAGTCAGTTGCCGTCACTGCATACCACAGTATACATATTTTTAAAACATCGTTCTGACGTCAACTCTCCCTGTGCAGTTATCTCATTTGGCGTCAAGAAAAACGTTTCATATGGCGGACAAAATTTATATTGGATGCTGAAAGATAAGATTATAAATGGAAAACGTACAACAATCTTTCAGCATCCAAACTACACAAATGAACAGAAAATCAAAAATGAATTATCTTAAATCACGTGGTTTCCTTTGCCACCAGATTATCTGCACCATATTTCTTACGCAGCTTCGGCTTCTCAATCTTTCCGGTAGCATTCCTTGGTATCTTCTCAAATATGATTTCTTTTGGACGTTTGTACCGTGGTAACTGCAGGCAGAATTCTTCAATCTCAGCCTGGGTACAAGTCATATCCTCTTTTACTTCAATGATAGCAGCAGTCTTTTCTCCCAGACGGTAATCCGGCATACCAATGACTGCCACATCCTTGATCTTGTCATAACGACGCAGGAAATCTTCGATCTGCACCGGATAAATATTCTCACCACCGCTGACAATCACATCTTTCTTGCGGTCTACCAGAAAATAAAATCCGTCTTCATCCTGCATTGCCATATCTCCGGTAAAAAGCCATCCGTCCCGTATGGTTTCGGCTGTAGCTTCTTCATTATTATAATAGCAGGTCATGACACCTGGTCCCTTGACACAAAGTTCTCCCACATCACCCTGATTCACAGTTTCACCCTGCTCGTCCACGATCTTACATTCCCAGCGATATCCCGGAACGCCGATGGCACCTACCTTGTGTATGTTCTCCATGCCCAAGTGGACACAACCCGGTCCAGTGGATTCAGACAAACCGTAATTAGTATCATAGTCATGATTTGGAAAAAATTCTTTCCAGCGTTTTATCAAAGACGGTGGAACCGGCTGTGCACCAATATGCATCAGTCTCCACTGATCTAATTGATAATCCTCTTTCTTGACTTCTCCACTCTCCAAAGCGTCCAAAATATCCTGTGCCCATGGCACCAACAGCCATACAATGGTACAGTGTTCTTTCGAAACCGCTGAAAGAATTGTTTTTGGTTTGGTTCCCTTTAATAAAACCGCTTTGCTTCCCGCTACCAGACTGCCCATCCAGTGAAATTTCGCTCCGGTATGATAAAGCGGTGGAATGCACAAAAACGTATCTTCTCTACCAGTAGCATGATGCTTCTGTTCCATTTCTGCCGCCTGTGTCAGACTCTGATGTTTATGTAAAATTGCTTTCGGAAATCCAGTGGTCCCGGAAGAAAAATAGATGGCACCGTAATCCTCATCCGTGATCTCGATTCCCGGTGACTGACTGGAACAATCTGCTACCAGCTCATGGTAACTTTCTGCAAATCCCGGGCAGTTATCCCCCACATAAATCAACAGGCGTCCCTTGCTGAGACGTTCCGCATAAGTCTCTATTCTTCCAATAAAAGCCGGACCAAATACTACCATATCCACTTCTGCCAACTCCGCACAATACAGAATCTCGTCCGCATCATAACGGAAATTAAAAGGTACAGCAATGGCACCGGTTTTTAAAACTCCAAAATAAATTGGCAGCCATTCCAGACAATTATACATCAGGATGGCAACCTTATCTCCTTTTCGGATACCACGGCTAATGAGCATGTTGGCAAAACGATTCGCCTTCTCGTCAAAAACTGCCCAAGTAATTTCCCGCCGATATGGCTCAAAGCGAGAAGGTTCAATTAAATCAAATTCTTTCCAGCTAATTCTGCGCGTCTCCTGCTCCTCTGGATTAAGCTCTACCAGAGCTACTTCCTCCGGATATAATTTTGCGTTTCTCTCTAAATAATCCATTACTGGCATGATCCTATGTCTCTCTTTCTTTTATTTTATAGTTAGTTTTTCCGAAACAGGGCGATGAGCCAATGCCCAGCGCCCTGTTTCAAAAACCACATTATTTCACTGTGTAATTCTTTGCCCATTTACTATACACTGTCTTGCCATTAATTTTCATCTTGGTACGAATGCGAATAGTGAACTTAGACTTGCTATTGACTTTCGCTTTGATGCTTCCCGTCAACTTGCCACTGATCGATGCCAGTGCTTTCCATTTCTTTTGTCCAGCAAAGCGGTATTGTGTTTCATATTCGGTACCTTCTGCTGTTTTGAATGTAATCGTCAGCTTATTCTTTGTTCTCTGATATGACAGCTTTGGCTGTACCAAAGTCGCTGGTACTGATACACTCACTGGTGCAGTATACTCACCATATACATCAGTCCATGACACGATGCGATATGTCCGGATACGATACTGATAGGAATGTCCTTTTTGCACATTAGTATCCGTATAACTAGTCACATCTGCCCCTGCCAAAAAAGCAATCTGTTGGTATGAGTCGTTTCCCTCTGCCCGGACAATCTCATAGGCATTTGCATCACGATCCATGCTCCACGTCAGATTCACCGACGGAGTCTTGGCAATCACATTTTTTACCGGCGCAACCTGTGCCCGAAAAGAAGATACCGCTGCCTCTGTATCTGTTCCACACGCCAATGTCAGCAGAAATGCGACAGAACACAGCAGAAATCCCTTCATCCATACAGCTTTTTTGCTATTTATCTGTTTCATGACGTACTTTCCTTTACTATTGCATTGCATCAACTGCAGCTTCCTGTTCCAGTATAACGCTTTGTTCGCTAGATGTAAACATATTTGTATCCGTTGTCGGTGTATCTGCCAGCGTCCCTTCTACTGACTGTGCTTCCGTTGCTGTCTCTATTTGATTTTGCACTTCCTCCCGGTCTTCCTGGTTTTTGAGATACTCAATCTGACGACGGAGATATTCCATATCTGCCTCCATCAGATCCCAGTTCTCTTTCCGCCGATGCTTATTCCGGAATTTCGTTTCCATATTCTGGATCTTTTTGGATAGCTTCAACATTTCACGGTCTTTCTTCTGCTGTTTAACCAGTTTATCCTGACTATGTGCCTTTTTAACCACAATGCCCATCTTCTGGCTGGCATCATTCTTTACTCTGTCGCCATCATTCTCCTGCATATTCTCTGCCTTGAGATGACGTAATTTCGTCCTAGCCGTGCGCACCATCTTACGTGCATGTGTGGTGGCTATGCTAATCTCCTTCTCGCTATATTTACCTGATGCAGCCTGTCTTTTAACCTGTGCCAGACTGGTAGTCGCTGAGGTTAATGCCGTGGTTGCCTGCAAAATATTCTTGGCACCTCGTATGGCATTTGATACCCTCTGATAACGGTATGGCAATCTTCTCTTGACTGCCTGAGTGGCATTATTTTTTCTCGTTTTTAATGCCTCCAGCATCGCTTTTAATCCTGCCAGTTCATCCTCTGCTTTCTGATCCGGATCCCAAATCTGGCTCTGTTCCTCTTTGATTTCTTCCGTCTCATCTAACTGCTCCTGCCCTGTCAAAACTTTCTCTGCCTCAGAAGCCACTGCCTGATTCCATCCTGTCGTCTGATTCGCATTCCCTGTCATGTCCGGCATCGTAGTATCTTCCAGGGTACCCATATCCTGTAACCAGGATGCCATCTCATAACGTCTAGCCGAGATATCATTCTGATACTCCGGTGAAGCATAGGATCTCGGATCAATTTGATTTCTATTTGATGGATTCTGATTCATCGGATGGCTTGCGCCTGCTGCTTTCGAATATCTGGCGGCAGCGTATCTGGCTGTATAGGAAGCCCTCTGGCTCTGCTGCCGTCCTGCCACATTATTCGCCCCGGTATGTCCCCACCCAGGGTGATTTCCTCCAATAATACTCATAGTTGCTACCTCCTTGTCTAAAATGGTATTCCATCGCTATCGGCAAATACCGCATAAATGGAATTGCAGCAAATCCTTTTGCTACATCGAGTTAAATATATGAACAGATTTATTATTATATCGACATAATTGCAATTAATATTAAGGAAATCTGTATATTCATGCTGATAAAATATACATATATCCTAAATAACCAGAGAGGGCTGCTGCACTAAAAGAAAAAGTGCAACAGCCCCCTAATAGTATCCATCAATTCCTACCACTCTATTTTACACATTACCGATAGAAATTTATTTTACATAAAATTCGTACGTTATTTAATCATCTCTGAAATAACGAGTCAGACTCCATGACAATACCGGACTAGCAGATCTCTGCGCCCGCTGGCATTGGCTTCTCCGGTACCATCAATGCCAGATTACCCTCGGCATCCTCTGCGCACAGCAACATTCCCTCGGATAATACGCCTGCTAATTTCGCTGGTTTAAGATTAACCAGTACCATGACTTTCTTGCCCACCATTTCTTCTGCACTGTAGTGCTGCTTGATTCCGGATACAATCTGCTTCACTTCACTGCCCACACGAACCTGGGAACACAAAAGTTTTTTGGATTTTTTCACTTCCTCACAGGCAATGATTTCTCCCACCTGGAATTGCATCTTCATGAAATCATCAAAGGTTATTTCCTCTTTTGGCTCAATATCTATCACGGAACTATCATCTTCTGTTTCGCCAGATTCCGCCTTCGCCTCTGCAATCTGCTTCTGCTTAATTTCCTCCGCTTTTTCCATTACTTCCTTTGGATCCAGACGCATAAAGAGAATCTCTGGTTTTTCTGTCACTTTCAGCCCAGACGGTGTCTGCCCAAAGCTGCCCATATCCTCAAAGCTTCGTTTCTGGGTATTTAACTGTGACAAAATCTTCTCCGTTGTTGTTGGCATAAAAGCTTCCAAAAGACTGGCACCAATGGTAATCGCTTCCACCAAATTATAGAGAACCGTTGAGAGACGGTCTTTCTTGGCCTCATCTTTCCCCAGAACCCATGGCTCTGTCTCGTCAATATATTTGTTGCAACGTTTGAACAAGCTGAAAGTTTCTGTAATGGCATCTGCCACCCGAAGTCTGTCCATCTTTTCGGACACTATTTTCGTAGTTTCCACTGCTTTATTTTTCAGTTCATCGTCCACTGCTTCTGCTACACCTTTGTCAGCAACCACTCCACCCAGATATTTATTCGTCATGGAAATGGTACGGTTTACCAGATTACCTAAGACATTGGCAAGATCAGAATTCATCCGCTCCACCATCAGTTCCCAACTAATCACACCATCATTTTCAAAAGGCATTTCGTGCAGTACGAAATAACGGACAGCATCTACTCCAAAAATATCCACTAGATCATCAGCATAAATCACATTTCCCTTGGACTTACTCATTTTGCCGTCTCCCTGCAAGAGCCATGGATGCCCAAAGATCTGCTTCGGCAACGGGAGATCCAATGCCATCAACATAATTGGCCAATAAATGGTATGGAATCGCAGAATATCTTTTCCAATCAGATGCAAATCTGCCGGCCAGAATTTGTCATATAAATTCTCGCCATTTTCCGGTGTATGGTTCCCATCCATATCGAATCCCAAACCGGTAATGTAGTTGCTAAGCGCATCAATCCACACATAAACCACGTGTCCTGGATCAAAGTCCACTGGAATTCCCCACTTAAACGAAGTACGAGACACACACAGATCCTGCAGCCCCGGCAGGAGAAAGTTATTCATCATCTCATTTTTGCGGGACTCCGGCTGAATAAATTCCGGATGGGTATTGATGTGTTCAATCAAACGGTCTGCATATTTACTGAGTCTGAGAAAATACGCCTCTTCTTTCGCTGGCTGGCATTCACGTCCACAATCCGGACACTTACCATCCACCAGCTGAGAAGCCGTAAAGAAGGACTCACATGGTGTACAATACATTCCCTCATAATGCCCCTTATAAATATCTCCCTGGTCATACAATTTCTTAAAAATCTTCTGCACCTGTTTCTCATGATAATCATCCGTAGTACGGATAAATTTGTCATAAGAAGTTCCCATCAGATCCCAGATAGTACGAATCTCTCCGGAAACATCATCCACAAATTGCTTTGGTGTGATTCCCGCTTCCTCTGCCTTGAGCTCAATCTTCTGCCCGTGTTCATCAGTTCCTGTCTGGAAACGGACATCATAGCCTTGTAATCTTTTGAAACGAACGATACTGTCTGCCAGCACTGCCTCATAGGTATTGCCAATATGTGGCTTACCGGATGTGTAAGCAATCGCCGTTGTCAAATAATAGGTTTTCTTGTCTGCCATTTTCTTCTCCTCCTGTTATCATATATTAATTCCATATCTGTGTACATCCTTTTACTTGATAGGACAAAGTTCCCGCAAAGGAACAAAGCGTAAGCCCAGCGGCTTACGCTACAAGAATTTGCTTTGCAAATTCTTGGTTGACAGCCACTAAGTACGAGCATTTTCCTATAAAGGAATAAAGAATTTCGCTTTGCGAAACTCTGCGCCGGTGCACGATATCCAGTGGATATCGGTTTTGCACGGACCGAAGTGGAACGTAGACATGCGTCGCATCAGCGACATAATACATATGCATTTGCATGCGATCCACATGGAGTGTTTTTTTATCGAATAGGAGGAATTTCCTATTCGATAAAAAAACGTCTTTAAAAATCAGTCTGCACCAATTCTTAAAGACGAGTATTATCCCGTGTTACCACTTTAATTCATCTCTGACTCACATCAGAAACCTCTGCCACTGCTCACATATCTTCCAGCATAGATGGATTAATACAAGCTCCTGTTTGCCTGACCATATACACTCTACACCATCATCTGATTTACAGTGAGACGCTTTAACGGGCGAACCCGTCGTAGCCTAACATGGAAAACCCAAATTCTCCATATTTCGGTACGCAGCTCCAAGACCATCTTCCCTCATTTCATAATATACCCGTTCTCAGCCACCGGGTTCTCTGTAATACACTCCATGAGATACTCTTCTCTTCACAGCTTTTGGAATTATTTGTCACTATATTCTAGTCTATCCAGAGAGATTTGTCAATATTCTCTCTACTTTTGAATTTCCCCATTTTGTAATTTAATCTGCCAAACTGAAATTCATTAAGGGTAGGCAGATAATTTCTTTATCTTCTATATCTGCGTTCCAGTCTCTTATGATACCAAATCATAAAACCAATGGGAACCATTACTCCAAGACATACGACTACAGCACACCAGACACTATCAGCCACAACAACCGCTGCCACACCAGAAAGTATAATGGCGATCCCATATAGCAGCCACATCATCCCATGTTTTCGATTCCAGGCAGACACATCTGTCAGTTCATCCTCCTCTGGCGGTTTCTCCCCCGAATAAAAACCAACTGGACTTTTGCTTTTTAATTGAACCACTCCGATTCCTATCATAAACAACGCCGTTAAAGAAAATATTACCACTACCATAACAGATTCTGCATCCATGAATACACCTCCTTTGACACATAAACCGTACCCGTAAAATTTATTTCTCCGGTGTTAAATAATCCGTCTGAAATACTTCCAGAAGATTACTGATGGCAGTAACACCATCTGGAACCTCTTTTCCAGAACGATTCAGCCATATTGCGTGAATCCCCAATGCCCCTGCACCCTTTACGTCACTGCTGAGAGAATCTCCAATATGTACAACCTCGTCACCCTGCAAACCTGCTGACTGCAAGGCTAGCTGAAATAATTCTTTCCGTGGTTTATATGCTTTTGCATCTTCACTGGTAAATACCCCGGCTGATTTTAGGGTATGATATTCCAGCGCACTCAGTAAATCTGCAGTGTCAATATTGGAAACAATATAGATCGGTACAGGACAGGTTTCAAAAAACTCCTTTGACTCTGGAAAAATGGGTGGATTAACCCAGTGGTCAAACATCATCTTGCTTAACTCTGCCGGATCGGCATTAGACTGAAATTCCTCTAATGTTTTTTCCAAAGATTGATATTCCAGATCTCTCTGGGTTTCAAAGGATGATCCATAAGCATTGGTAAATAAATTCTGAAATTGCTCCCACCAAAAAGCTCCTATCTTACTGCTATCCTCTACCTTGCCCGTTTCCATAATAATTTTTGTAATCTTTTTAATGACTTCGCCATCTTCATGCACTACCGTACCATAAAAATCCAGAAATACCGCTTTTACCATAGACGCACTCTCCTTTCTTCAAACCAGGCAATATACAACAAAAATACTAACACACATAACAAAAAAACTTTTAAAATATGGTTTAACAAATTCATTATACACCAAAGTATTCTGTATACAAAATCAAAAATAGTAGCAAATTCCCTTTGGCTGTGGTAGACTGGATAGAAGGACTCCATTAAGAATAATTAGGAAAAGGAGACAGACTACATGGCTAGAACCGTTGCAATTGGTGTGCAGGATTTTGAAAAGATAATCATAAATAATAGCTTTTATATAGATAAAACAAATTTTATCAAAGAATGGTGGGACAGCAGAGATGAGGTTACTCTGATTACCAGACCCAGACGTTTTGGCAAAACCTTAAATATGAATATGCTGGAGCGTTTTTTCAGCAATAAATACCAGAACCAGGGAGAACTATTTGAGGGACTGGATATCTGGAAAGAGGAAACATATAGAAATATACAAGGAAGCTATCCGGTACTCTTCTTGTCATTTGCTGACATCAAGGAACAAAACCGAGACGGCGCAATGGAAAGTATAAAAACCAATTTAGCTGCCTTATATAATCAAAATCGTTTTTTACTCACAGAAGGTTTTTTGAATCCTGCGGAACAGGAACAATTTACTTCTGTTTCGACAAATATGTCCGATGTAGCTGCTGCAAAATCAATTCGATTTCTTTGTAGTTATCTGAATAAATATTATAATAAAAAAGTGATTATTCTCATGGACGAATATGACACTCCCCTGCAGGAAGCCTATGTAAATGGATACTGGAAGGAATTGGTGGCATTTACCAGAAATTTATTTAATAATACATTCAAGACCAATCCCTATCTGGAACGGGCGGTTATGACTGGAATTACCAGGGTTAGCAAAGAGTCTATGTTCTCAGATTTGAATAATTTGAAAGTAATAACTATGACTTCTAACAAATACGCTTCCTATTTTGGTTTTACAGAGACAGAAGTGTTTGCTGCCATGGATGAATTCGGCTTGACAAATAAAGACGAGGTAAAATCCTGGTATGATGGTTTTACCATCGGAAATCGGACAGATATTTATAATCCATGGTCTATTATTAGCTTTTTGGATGAAAGGAAATTAAAACCCTATTGGGCTAATACCAGCTCCAACGGTCTGGTGGGCAGTCTGATCCAGACCGGGGACATGGACTTAAAAATGCATTTTGAAGACCTGTTACAGGGACATTCCATCCATAGTGATATTGATGAAGAAATCGTATTTGACCATCTGGATAATAACGATGAAAGTGCAGTCTGGAGCCTTCTGTTTGCCAGCGGCTACCTTAAGGTGCTGGAAATCCAGAATGATTATTACGAATTAGATCTGACCAATTATGAAGTCCGCAGGATGTTTGAATCTCTGGTAAGCGGCTGGTTTCGCAAGGATCGCACACATTACAATCAGTTTATCAAATCCCTGCTTAGTGCAGACGTGGAAGCGATGAATGAATATATGAACCGCTTTGCATTGAATACCATCAGTTATTTTGATGTGGGGGGAACTGAATCTAACAGAATCGAACCAGAGCGCTTTTATCATGGTTTTGTGCTGGGTCTGCTGGTGGAACTGAAAAGCAGATATGAGATATCCTCCAACCGGGAAAGTGGTTTCGGACGTTATGATGTGATGCTGAAACCACTGAATGAGACAGACGATGCTATTATTCTGGAATTTAAGCTTTATAATTCCAAAAAAGAGAAAGATATGGAAGAAACGGTACAGAATGCCCTGAAGCAGATTGAGGACAAAAAATATGAACAGATTTTACTGGATCAGGATATTGCCAAAGAACGGATACGGAAATATGGATTTGCTTTTCAGGGGAAAAAGGTGCTGATCGGGGAATAGTAGCTTTGCAACTCTAACAACATTTTACACCATGGCTTTTCATTCCCAGGTACAGTTCATACAACTGTGTATCCTCGAAATCCCTATGCTCCTCATACTCCTGATCTGTCGTCCAGAAAGTAATGGAACTATGCCCCTTCCGATGAATCGTTACCCGATAAGCCCCCTTTTCATCATAAAAACGGTTAAACGCCATTACCTTTACCACAGATGTAATTTCCTGATAAGGAACACTCCATTCTCTGCGTCCTTTGCGCAACACACACCTATCTTCCTCAAAGGTAGCCAACAACTGTTGTGTTACACCATACTTCCGATTCAGGATATACTCCACCAGTATTGCAGCAGCCATCGCCAACACCACAGCTATCAAAGAAATCATTTCGTCATGCTGCTCTACTATAGAATCCGGCAATAAAAGAGTAATGAAAAATATAGCAAAAAACACAAGCAGAAAAACGATTCCTTCCACCAGAAAGCCACTAATACCGTAGTATCCTCTTCTAATATCAATCTTCATATAAATCACCCTCTCTGAGCTGTTGAACGCAACACCATCCCAACATAAAGAACTTGATTCACAATCATCACAATTAGCATACCATACTTTTCCCTCTTTTTCTATATTCTATAGTAAAGCATTTCACTTAATTTTTGGCTCTAACTCATGCATAATACAAAAATTGGCATGTCGTTCTCCTCCTTCTAACTCCTCTATTTTATCTTAAACCGGATTGTTTTCTTTTCCCGTTCTTAACGGTTACCTTGATCGTGTAAGTCTTGCTTGTCTTCTTGTAGATTCCCTTTGCTGCCGCAGTTGCCTTCACCTTAACCGTGTAAGTCCCTGCCTTGGCGTTCTTCTTGATGGTAACCTTTCCGGTTTTGCTTACTGTGAGTACCTTCTTAGCATCTTTCTTCGTAACCTTATAGCTTACCTTCCCCTTGGCCTTTGCGCCAATCTGAAAACTCTGCGCTTTTTTTGCCCGTTTTATGGTCTTCTTGGTAACTGCGTTTTTGAAGGACTGGAACGCTTTTGCAACATCAACCGTGACGGTCGTCGTTGCCGTCTCATACTCCGAATCCTGCGCTGTGACAATAATCGTTGCAGTACCGACAAATTTCTCTGCAATCGTGACTTTTCCTTTAGCGCTGACTGTTACATTTTTATTGTCTGATTCGTATGTAATCGTTCCACCAGTCGCTTTCGCACCAAGGCTGGTAATGGTCTGTTCCTTGGCAGATGCCGTTAGGTTGTAGGCTGACTTCGGCACAATCACCCTGTTGCTCTTCTTCGCTGTATTGATGCCATTGTCTGTGGAATTGCCTCCTGTCGTGCCACTTCCCGCATTCTCCCCATCGCCTGTGGAAGCGTTACCTCCCGTCGTGCTACTTCCCGTATTTTCCTCATCGTCTTTATCGCCTGTGGAATTGTCTCCTGTGGAAGCGTTACCTCCTGTCGTGCCACTTCCCACGTTCTCCCCATCACCTTTATCGCCGGATCCATCTCCGGAATCCGGTGTGTCCCCTGAGCCTGTTGCCTGAGAAGAATTTCCTACTGTTATAGTTACCGTTCCGCATATCTCAGGCTCATCCGTCAGATATGCTGTCACTTCTGCCGTGCCTTCCGCCACACCTGTCACTTCACCCTCGGGAGATACCGTAACCACTGACTGGTCTGAACTGGAATAGCTGATAGATTCCGAATATAACAGCGTATATCTGTAACCATTATAAAATCGAACCAAAATATTTGTTTTATCTTCTTTCTCTATCTTGTTATCAACCACAGATACTGTGAATCCTTTCCCCGCAGCACCGTCTCTATCCAGCAGCACTGAAATTACTTCCGAAAAATTCTGCTTGCTATTTTCATCTGCTTCTATATCCACTTCTGTTCCTGAAAATAACTGTACCCAATAATAAGTTCCATTCACCAACACACAGCCAATACCAATTCCTTTATAATCTTCCCCTAAAATATTTGCTTTGTGTCCGCTTGAACTCATCCATGAATCCATAACAGATACAGCACTATTATTGCCGGCAGCAATATTTTCTGCCATTACCTTACTGTTTACAGTGAAACAAGATTGTCCGGAAGGCCTGTCATGAGAAAAATAAATACTGATCTCTGCCGCCCTGAGCATTGCAGCATCAAGAAGTTCCTCATCCATTTTCAAAGTTCCCAGTCCATTTTCCTCTCGTCGCTGATTCACCTGTTCCAATACCTGATATGCCATGTCATAATTGTATTCAGCTTCTATCTGCGCCTTAGAGCCTCGCTGGTAATATCCTCCAAAATCAATTAGTTTACTGCTTTCCGAAAAATTCAGACTGCATGCTGCGGGAAATGCATCACCGCCTACGTAATTAAGAGAATCCGGCAAATCTACACTGAAGATCGCTGTTCCATAAAAAGCTCTTGACTCAATCCGCTTCAATCCCTCACTAAAAATTACATTCTCTAATAATGTACACGCTCCAAAAGCCTCCCCATCTATTATCTCAACAGAAGAAGGCAATACCACGCTCTTTAAAGAAGAATCGTATCCAAATGCGCGCATGCTGATTTCCTCAAGTCCTTCTGCAAACGACAAGTTTTCAAGAGAAGTGCATTTTTCTGCAAATTGATAGGATAAGCTTTTTAATCCGCTTCCCACTTGCAATTCCTTTAATGATTTGCAATTGTACAATACAAAATATCCTACCTCTGTTACAGAATCCGGAATAACAAGGGTTTCAAGTTCAGAATATGAAAATGCACTCTCCTTGATGGTTGTTACACTATCCGGAATGTCCACAGATTTAACTACAGCAAATTGAAATGCGCATTTATCTATGACATCCACATTAGAAGGAATGCTGTATACTTCGTTTTCCAATCTGCAGGGATAGGACAAAAGAATTGTACCTGCTGCGTTAAATAAAACGCCGTCTTGAACCATGTAAGCGGATTCTTCCGCAGCCTCATAGTGCTCCAGCCCTGCATTGCAAAAAGCCAGCGTGCTTATTTTAGCAAGAGATGCCGGAAGTCTTATCGTCGTAAGGCTGGTCGTTCCATCGAATGCATAATCATCTATCATACGCATTCCCTCTCCAAGCTCAACATTCTGAAGGGAAGTGCAATGATAGAAGGCTCCGCTTTTAATAATTTCCACACTGGAAGCAAACTCAACTCTCTCCAGATTCTTGCATTCAAAAAATGCCTCTTTTCCTATGGATGTAATTCCATCGGTAACGACAACAGACTTAATTTCATTTTTTCGATGACTCCATGGGGCATTATTATCGTAATCCGGCATAGAACCGTTTCCGAAAATAGTCAGAACTCCCTCATCAGATAACTCCCACGTCGGATCTTCTGCTTCAGAATCATCTGGAAGAGAAAAACTTTCAAAAGTATTAATTTTTCCTGAATCATTTCCTCCATAAACGATACTCAAATCTACAAATCCACAGAGATAGCCTCCCCCATCCCACATATTATAAAGACTGTAAGTCCAAATGTAATAGGTATAAGTATGATCACGTTCCACATTCTTATCCACAAATCCTGTACTATTGCCATCCATCTTTGAAAAAAACACAAACTCCCCTGTTTCATGGCACAGACGGTAAACATAAAAACCACGGTCATCGCCATATGTGTTTTTATCATATCCCACAGAAACTCCTTCTGTGGTATTTTTAATAGAAAGCCCCGTCGCATTGCTGCACCAGGAATGACTCGGGTCATCCGGATCTGACTCAAAGACATTGCTTGAGATAATTCCATTTACCACATAAAAGCCATCCAAAACTCCCTGAAAACTTGTGTCTACTATTCCATTTTTTACATAAAAATCTACATGGCTATAATCCAAACCTTCCCTTTCATCTCCAGACAACTTACCGCTAAAAGCAGACTGAAATTTCCCATCTGCATAATACTTTAATTTCGCATCTTGTAATCTAAGCACACCCTTTTGCCGCCCATCATACTGTCCGGAATAAATCTGATTAGACCCGACCAGAATACCATTTTCATAAACCGGAATTTCAGTTTGAGATAGCGTTTCCATGGTCTGTTTCTTGACGGATGCTGTCAGGCTGTGGCCTGTCTTCGGCACTATGACCTTGTTGCTGTTCTTTGCTGTATTGGTATCATTGCCTGTGGAAGTATCGTATCCTGTCGTACCATTCTCTAATTCCTCATACGAAAAATTACTTGCTTCCGCCTCCCCGGCAAGCTCCATTATCTGGTTCCCACTTTCCTTCGCTGCGGACACCATCATGCCACCTGTGGGAAGATAGGAAATCTCCATTGCCACTGCCAACAGCACTGCTGCCAAACGTCTCTTGCTTCTTTTTCTCATTACTTCCTCCTTATTAAAAAAGCTCCAAATCTTTGAATGACATCCCCGGCTAAGTTTATCCAAGAAATATTCTGTGATTTATGCCAGGAAAGTGGAGTTATTTATTTTTCTTTAATTTTCCTGTTTTAATCGTGTATGTATACTTTCCCGGCTCATCTCCACCGACATTGGCAGTTATTGTCTTTTCATCCACATCTGAAATCAATACCTGACAATACTGTCCTTTGCCCTTTAAGGTAAATAATTTTTTACGGTGGGAACCATCCAAATCGCATCTATATACTACCATTTTCTTTTGACCATTCTTTGGATAAGACGGATACGATGCATAATACACTTTATTCTTCACAGCCGTTGTACCAAAAATATATTTTCCCAAAGTCTTAACTTTTTTCAAAGAATTATTATGGATTTTCCATATGTAAACAGGATAGGCTCCGGTATCTGTTACTTTTATTTTATTTCCATAAATATATTCTCTATTGCCGGCAACAGCATTACACTTACCCGATAATTTTGTTTTTTTCTTAGACTGAATATTTACAGAGTATAAAATGGGCTTTTCACTCATTTCAGAATAACGCACATAAATATTATTTTTGTAGGCATGAATAATCTTAAGAAATCCATCCTCTTTGAGTTTCCAACTTGTAACCTTTTTTTTGATTCCAAGACTATGGGGCTGAAACGGACTTTCATATAAGGTATTCTTTACTATATAATATACATTTCCATTTGCATGCCATTGATCACCCTGTGATGTCCATTCTGTTGTCTTTGCCTCTACTGTATGACCACATAACATCATCACAATCAGACTTAAAATCACATATTTCCAACTTAAAGTTAAACATTTCATGGTGATAATACTCCTTTTATTTAGGTGTTAGTCCGTAAATGGATCCACAGGACTATATAGTCAATATCCCAGCCTCACTTTACGTCCTTATCTTCTTGTTATTCCGTTTATCTTTATATGGATTTTTAATAGTCCTGTAAATACATACGAACAATTTGCTTTCCTTTTACTTGGATACCTAAGTCAGGATTTTCCTTGTCATTCTTAATTATTTTTTTAACTTTTTTAATAAATTCTTTCTTTGAAATTGATTTTGTTGAGCTGGTTATATCATCATCCTCTGTAAAAACGTTGCCCAGTAAATATTTGCATTTTTTTGATAATGTAAATGTTCTCTTTTGGTTTTTTATTGTCTTTTCCCCTGACGGATATTTCTTATAATACAAAAAACCACCATAAGATACGAACTTGTTTTTCTTAAAGCTTACCTTTTTCAAAACCGGATAATCCATATATATATTCTTCCTACTTTTTGTTACAACAGTCAAATAATATCCATTTTTCTGTATTGCCTTAGCCTGTGCTGTCTGTGTTGGAACTACAACTGTTAGACTCAATATAATTACAGCCATAAGAATCATAATAAGTTTTTTTATTGTTTTGATCATTACAAATTTCCTCTCCTTACTTTGAATATATTATGATGTCGGGGTGAAAAGGGGGCTCCGCACCAACTAGACACATTATAGTGCTACAAGTATTACTCCGGCGGTTAAATATCGCAAGATTTTTGTGCAGAATAAAACTGTGATATTTAACCGCTGGAGTAATAAATCTGCAAACATGTATATTATGTCTGATTTGCCACGAAGGGGCTTTTGCCCCCGACATCATTGTTATCTGTATATATCTATTATTTATCGTTATGAAAGGCTGTTAAAAATGCATCGACGCTTGTATAGGTATTTCCTTTCCATATAATGCTGGTCAGTCCACTGCAGCCATCAAATGCCGTTTCTTCAATAAAGTTAGTCACGCTATCTGGTATCGTGATGCTTGTCAAGCCACTACAACCATAAAATGCATAATTTCCGATATATGTTACACTGTTTGGTATCATGATATTCGCCAGTCCACTACAACCACTAAACGTTTGTTCAATGCCAGTCATGCCGTCTGGCATCGTGATACTCGTCAATCCACTACACTCCTCAAATACACCTCTTCCGATGCTGGTCACACTCTTTGGCATCGTGATGCTCGTCAAGCCGCTGCAATTCATAAATGCAAAATCTCCTATACTCGTCACACTGTCTGGTATCGTGATACTTGTCAAACCACTACAACCATAAAATGCAGAATCTCCAATGCTCGTCACACTATCTGGTATCGTGATGCTTGTCAGTCCACTAAAATTCCTAAATACATAGTCTCCAATACTGGTCATGCTGTCTGGTATCGTAATACTCGTCAACCCACTACAACCACTAAATGCATCACTTCCGATGCTCGTCACACTGTCTGGTATCGTGATACTAGTCAATCCACTACAAGCACCAAACGCACCACTTCCGATACTTGTCACGCTATCTGGTATAGTGATACTTGTCAGTCCACTGAGACCCCGAAATGCAGAATCTCCAATACTCGTCATGCTAGTTGGTATCATGATGCTCGTCAGTCCATCGCAACCATTAAATGCATTACTTCCAATGCTCGTCACGCTGTCTGGTATCGTGATGCTCGTCAGTCCATCGCAACCATTAAATGCACCCCTTCCAATACTTGTCACACTATCTGGTATCGTGATGCTCGTCAGTCCACTACAAGCACTAAATGCACCCTCTCCGATGTTTGTCACACTATCTGGTATCGTGATGCTCGTCAGTCCACTACAAGCACTAAATGCACCCTCTCCGATGTTTGTCACGCCATTTCCTATTGTAATACTCGTCAGACCGTTGCAATTCAAAAATGCATAATCTTCAATGCTCGTCACGCTGTCTGGTATAATAATGCTTGTCAGTCCTCTGAGATCCCA
>CAYPEW010000053.1:0-22585 GCA_964409845.1 uncultured Jutongia sp. | reverse complement strand
TTAGTCCTGCACATGACGATTCATATCGGCTTGTTTGCCATACCCTATTTTAGAATATTTGCTTGGATCTGAATACATTATAATTCAATTTTTACATTTATGCTTCAAAAAATTTGAAAAAATCAGTAAATTTTAAAGGGTGATAGCATTTACTTCTGCACTGGAATTTAATTTTGCAATTAAGCATTTTTTCATTTCTCCGATCATCCAGTCCTCAAATTTCCCACAGCAATACGGTTCGGCTCGTAGTTGATTCATGCAATCAAAATCGATAACAAACACCTCACCGGCAGCAGCCCCACGACACATTAAAATTGAATCCATTGTGCAACCGGGCGTATTAATAACAAGCCCGCCTGCCAGTAAAGATAGTTCCATATCTTCCAACTCCTGCATAGCATCCTCTTCTTCTTTTGTTTCATATTTTTGAGCAAAGTCACTCCATTGCTCTACTGTCATTGAATGATCAAGCATAACCGGCAAGTTTGCTGTCTCAGGAAGTAATGTGTTTTTTTCTCTCATCTCATCCAGACTGTAAATACCATAATAAGGACCTGCACCACCATCTCCCAGTTCAGTAAGATACCTTACCAATGCCTCGGGAAGAGAAACTTTCATATCACTTTCAAAATCATATATTTTCTGCATATCGACCGGTTTACCAAATTGCCATCTGTGATGATTTGCACCAAATATTTGATGCAGTGGATCGTAGTGACGTCCTTCTTGCGCAAGTGCTTTGATTTCAGAAATATAGTCCAATTTGACCTCCTTAGTAATTTAGAGTAGTAAGATTATCTCCTTGTGCTATATCATATAATTTATTGATCGAATCCATGTTATTAATATAGAAACCCATATTTGACTCATATGGGAAAGTATATCCAAAATCATAATCGTATTCCACACTTTTTTCCATCTGCTGGCATGACTTTGTTAAAGCTAATCACTACATAGTTATCATTTTTATATGGTGTCATTTTTATTTTCCTCCCCCTCGTTCATAAATGCAAAAATATTATATTTTATTTTAATTGTATTGACAATATGAAATATATTTGAGCTTCCGTATTTTACCCACAATCCCCATCGTTCTTTCCAGTAGTTACCAACAACTTTCAAAAAGCTGTAGCTGCAACACCATTTTTGCAATCCCTGCATTTCCATGAAAAAGATAATCCATTCATCGAAAAGTCCGTTTGCCACCACAAGCAGTACACATATCAATTTTTCTATTTTTGCATGACCTACACATCTATGCTATAAAAGCAATACATAGTTTCCTTCCATCCCACATACATATAAAATAACGAATTGCATATAGAGGAAAATATCATGTGTATGAAACCAAATGACTCACATATAGAAAAAGAAGTAGCTAAGATCAGCTCATTTATCAAAACAGGACTATTTACTCTGACTGTTATTTTTATCGCTGGCATCGCAATTATCTTTAGCCAAAATAAGGCGGCGCAGACCACCGGCGCTCTTGCCGGCAACGCTATCCATCAAAAGGAACTGCCCATCTACTGCGTAGACACCAGTGAACCTGTCGTTGCCTTGTCATTTGACGCCGCCTGGGGAAATGAAGACACCTCCCGTCTGCTGGAAATTTTGGAAAAAAATGATGTAAAAGCTACCTTTTTTATGACTGGAGGATGGATTGACAGCTATCCCGATGATGTGAAAGCTATTGCTGCAGCCGGACACGAACTGGGAAATCACAGTGAAAATCACAAAGAAATGTCCAAGATCTCTGCAGAAGAATGCAAAACCGAAATCATGACTCCACATGACAAAGTAAAAGAACTAACTGGTGTGGAAATGAAAGTGTTCCGTCCTCCCTATGGCGACTATAACGATACTCTGATTAATACTCTAAAAGATTGTGGATATTACGGCATACAATGGGACGTAGACAGTCTGGATTGGCGGGACTATGGTGTGGATACCATTTTATCAAATGTATTGAACCACAAAGCCCTAAACAACGGTTCTATCATTCTCTGCCATAATGGTGGAAAACATACAGCAGATGCTTTGGATCAGCTAATTGCTGGTTTAAAAGAGAAAGGCTACCGTTTTGTCCGGATGTCCGACCTGATTTATCCAGATAACTATGAAATTGATGTAACCGGAAAACAACATCTTATTGGAAATACTCAATAAGATGTTGTTTGAAAGCTTAGACCACAGAATGATTCCCAAGAAATATATTAAACACAAAAATTCCATACCGTAAAGTTTAACTCAAAAATTCTTACGATATGGAATCCTCACTCTAAGCTTCCTGAGAAGAATATTCCTGAATAAAAGGATAGTAGTTCTGATAATTAGCGGTCAACTTTCGCTCCACCTTATTCTTCAAATATTCCCCCATAGACTGCGCCAGTCCTGGAGAACTATTTTTCAAATAATCCTCCCATTTTTCCTGTTCCCTGCCTATACTGCGCAGCCGAGCCAACTGCTCCTCAACAGACAATGCAGAAAACGCCCTGACCGGTGGAGCAAACTCAGTATTTCGAATAATTTCATCATAGGGACTGCACTCTGGTGCGTCCCCCTTTTCACCAAAAATAGTCTGCAATCCATTAACCTGCAGGAAATCCAGATAATGAAGAAAGTTTTTTTCATGGTGCTTTTGAATGGCAGCAAAATCAGCTTTCTCATACAGATCAAAAATACAGGTATCTTTGGTTAAATCTTTCATCATCAGGTGTGGAATGTGATGATAAGTTACCAACTCCTTAATCCGTTCATCGGAGACTACAATAAAACAGGGGGTTCCAGCCAGAATGGAAGCGATATTTCCATGAATCCGGCTACCAAATGAAAAATCCTTACCCTGAAGATATTCCAACCAGGACGGCAAATTAGTAAAACTAATCCCCTTGCCGGATTGATAGATTGGGTGGGTAAAGTCTGTCGGAAAATGTTTCGGGATTTTCTTGGCAAAATTCACCGGATAATCGGTTCCCATATACATTTGACGGATTTCTTGAATGACCTGTGCCACATAATGAAAATTGGGAAGGCTGGTACTACTCCGATACATAAAATTATGGAATTTTTGCGGCAACTGAATTTTTGAGTTCATACTAACCAGAGAATCCGGTTTCAATTCTTTTACCTTCATTTCAGGAAGCCTTTTTCCCCACATATACATAGAAGGACAACCGATTACCGTAAAATCTCTCTCTGCCTGAAATCCCAAGCTTGACAAATACTCCGCTGTGATCTCACCCCGCAGTCCCACCATAACAGATTTTGACAAAACCGCCTTCATGAAACGAATTACCGCTTTATCCAATTCTTCCTGTTTTTCCGCTTTCCTTTTCTTTCCTTGAATCCCAATACCAACTACAATACAGGGAATTTTTAACTGACTAACCAAGTCTGTAATATCATTCAGCTCCTTTAAAAAAGAACAACGGAAGGCATTGGCGAATGGTAATACCAGACAATCATATGTCTCATTGATCCGCTTGACATGTTCACTGGAATATCTCCGAAGTGTATTAACTGTGTCAATAACGGTATCCTCACATAATAATGCCCGGCTGACACTTGCCGGAAACAGCAGATTTCCAATATTGCTACCAATCCGGTTTCTCATGATGACCTCTGCCTGATCATGGCTGATTAACGGTGACACCCCTGCACGTAACAGTATTCTTTTCATGCCCTTCCCCTTCCTGTTGAAGTTGAATACGATTTCCTGATCTGACAATGACTGCAAATCCACTGCCAGTCACAAATATCATTCCTTTATAGTATGCCACAGAAAATACAAATCCATGAATTCTTATCTCAAAAATTGAAGAATATCTGCATACACTTGCTCATTATTTTTTTCATTGAGAATTTCATGGCGCATTCCAGGATAGCTGATGCTGCTAATATGGGTAAATCCTGCTCTCCGCAAAACCAGAAGACTGGCAGCAATGCCCTTATCTCCACCGGTGCAAGGATCCTCTGCTCCACGAATCGCCAGTATCGGCAAATCCCTCTGTACATTCCGGTAACGGCTGCTATCCGACATTCTCCGAACCAGGCGAAACAAATCACGAAAACCAGCAATCCGAAAACCATGTCCACAATAGGGATCCTCTATATACGCCTGCACATTATCCTCATTCACGCTGACCCAGTCCAGATCTGTGGTACGGTCCTTGTCTCTCCAGTTGAAGCTCCTAATTGCCATTTTCTGAATCAAAGGGGAAAAATATGCCCCGCCTTTCCATTTTTGCAGGACTCCCGTCAACAGAATGCCAAATCTGACTACCGGATTTGCAAAAGGAGAGCCGGACAAGATCACCTTTTCATAATCTCCTGACTGAGTCTGCAACAGATTCCTTGCAATAATCGTTCCCATGGAATGGGCAAACAAAATGACCTTCTCTGCAGTAAAACGATATTTAATATATGCGGTAATTCTAATCTGATCCATCAGCAAATAATACCAGCCCCGCTTTTCCCCGAAATAACCCAATACAGGTGCTGTCTGTCCATGCCCTCTCATATCGGAAGTTATCACGGTATATCCTGCTGCATTCAACCGCTCCGCCAAGGACTCATACCGTTCCTGGTGTTCTTCCATTCCATGTATAATCTGCACATATCCCTTGGGATTTTTTACCTCAAAAATGTGCAGGCAAAGTCTGTAACCATCCTTTGCTTTGATAATTATTTTTTCCATAAATACACTCCATTTTTAACTTTTTTCTGTTTTTGTCAATATTTTAACATACCTTGCCAGTTTTTTCTATATTCTCCGCATTATAATCTGATGTTATTCCTATATTACTAAGGAGCTTCCATATCCCAGGAATAAAACTTCCAATATAACAGTGAAAAAAGACAAAAAAAACGGGGAAAATATCGCATTTCTCCCGTATCTATAGTATAATTTACTTAAAATGCCTATCCATGAAACAACAGAGCGACGATACAACAAAAGAGGAAACAGATATGCAGAAGATACTAGTAGTAGATGATATGGAAATTAATCGTGAGCTGCTGCGCACGATATTGGAAAATAAATATACTATAGAGGTAGCAGCAAACGGCAAGCAGGCGTTACAAAAATTACAGGAAAAGGAACAGGAATGGTCTGCCGTTTTACTGGATCTGCAGATGCCGGAAATAGATGGTTTTGCTGTAATTGCATCCATGGAAGAAAGTGGTCTCCTGGAAAAAATTCCGGTACTCATCATCAGCAGCGAACAAGCTGCCGAAATAGAAAGCCGTTGTCTGGAGCTGGGTGTTTCTGACTTTATTCACAAGCCCTTTGACAGCTCCATCGTGCGAAATCGTGTCCACAATACCATTGAATTATTTCAGCGTAAAAATACCCTTCGGCAAAAAGTAGAGGAACAGGAGGAAGCGCTCAGACAGAGAGACCGGATCATCCAGATACAAGCTGGTAAGTTAAAGGAAGTAGAAGAATTCAACCGACTAATGATGGAATACCGCTTTGCTATTATGGAAGTCGAAACCAGACTGAAGGTACTCAACGAAGAATATTCCCATAAATATAAGAGAAATCCATTTGAATCCATCAAAAGCCGATTAAAGTCCCCAGAAAGCATCTATGAAAAATTAGAGCGCAAAGGATATCCTCTCTCAATTGAAAATATCAGGGAACATCTGACGGATGTGGCAGGTCTGCGAGTAATCTGCTCCTTTCCTGACGATATCTACCGGCTGGCAAATCTGTTTACCAAGCAAGGTGATATTCTGCTACTACGGAGAAAGGACTATATTCAGAAGCCCAAAGACAACGGTTATCGCAGCCTCCATTTAATACTGAGTGTTCCGATTTTTCTTTCCGATGAGGTTAAATATGTAAAAACAGAAATTCAGTTCCGTACCATAGCCATGGACTTTTGGGCAAGCCTGGAACATAAAATGAAATACAAAAAGGATGTACACAATGCGGAGGAGATAGTGAAACAGCTCAAAAACTGTGCGGATACCATTGATATGCTGGATCACCAGATGCAGGATATCCGAGATAAAATAGATATGGAGAAGCAGTCCCACCCCCAACAAACACCTTACTCTCCGGAGAAATGAATGCTCTTCCCCATCTGTTGGAAATTTGGGAAAAACGATGTAAAAGCTGCCTTTTTCATAACTCCATATAACAGGGCAAAAAACTAACCAACATGATATGTCGACAGCCTGGCATTTTTACACTCTGCAAAAAATGCCAGGCTGTTTATATACTACCTTTAGACCTATAATATGATGCAATGGTCAAATAATTAATATTGGAATGTCCGGTCAACACCTGCTCCCACTCTGGTCAGATACAGCTTATGTCGTTTGGTATCAATCTGTACTATCTCAAATGCCTGTTCCGTGTCGGTTCCTGCTTCCATAGTATAGCCACCCCATGGTGTACTCTGCTTATAGGTATCGCAATTGGTAGATACTACCAACAAAGTAGAATCCTTCTTGGTCTGCTGTTCCTCTTTCGTTGGGGAATTCCCATCTGCCGCACCACCTGTTGCGGTCTTTGCCGGTTCTTCTGTTACAGTCGGTGTACCATTGGTTTTGTTTTCTTGATAAGTCAAAAACGAACTCAGATCCCGGTGGCAGTGTCCCACCATCCATGCAGCCACATCTGCTTTTACTGTATTCTGCAATTCCAAAAGATGATTTGCATAGTCCTTCGTCCCTGGAATATTGTTTTCTGCTGCTCCCAATCTGGATGCCTTATAATAGGCATGGGAAAACAACATTACCGTCCATCCTTCCGGCAATTCTTTGATATGATTATCTACCCACCACGAAACATAAGGTTCTATATCTAGCCTCGTATCAAAATAAAAGGAAATATATCTGATTTTATTTTGAGGATCATCCAGATAAGCACATTTTCCATTGTTCTCTGTCACAGCAAAGGATGCCTGCTTCCGGTACATCAGATCAAATAACTGCGACTCCGATAAATAGCTGAGTGCATTATAATTATCTTCTGTATTCCAGTCATGATTTCCGGTAGTAGATAATACTTTTCCATCAAACTGGGAATAAAAGTCTTTCAGTTCCGCAATAGCTGACTCCTGGGTATCATGATGGCTGGTTATGGCATCTCCTCCAAAAATCGTATACGGAATATTTAAACGTTTGGACAGATTGCTAATTAATGCCGGCGACTTCTTTGCATTAGAGTTCCAATGGGCATCTGTCAAAAAGATAAATTTTGCCATAGAACCATTTGCCCGTTCCTTAGCAGTAACACTGGCAACAGACATGTTTAATTCATTATTCCAATACGCCGGAATTTCTACCTTAATCTTACACTGATACAGCTTTCCACGATACTTCGCACGTACATATGTCGTTCCCACCCTTTCACCTTTTACCTTAATGGTTGTAGAATTTTTCTTGCTGATGCTAGCAATTTGAGAATTATCCACTGCCCAATAGAGAGTGCTCTGGGTATTTGGCTGCATTATAATTTTGTTCCAATCCACTATTTTCGATGTAATAGTATTCCGTTTCCCTTTAAAAGTAATGGTCTTTGTCTTTTTGACATCCAACGCCTTATCAGAATACTCCAACTTTGGATCTTTGGTCGTTACCTTACACTGGTATACTTTCCCCTTATATTTCGCACTGATTACAGTATTGCCCTCTTTTTTTACTTTAATTTTGACAGCACCGTCCCCCTTCTTAGCCAATGAAATAACGGACGGATTTTTCACGGCCCAAAAAATCTTTTTGTCCGTAGAAGCTTTGGCATTCATTTTGCTCCATTTCACTACCTTGGACTTGGTATTCGATTTTTTACCTCGAAATGCAACCGTCTCAATCTCCCCTCTGTCCATAACCAGAGATGCTGCAGAAACAGACTGCTTTTTTACGGTTACCTTACAACGATATACCTTTTGGCCATATTTTACCTGAACCTTTGCTGTCCCCTGCTTTTTTGCCTCAATGACCACTTTATTTTTCTTATTTTTTTTGACATCTACAATTTTCTCATTCGTAGATTTCCACTTGATTTCCTCATCTTCTTCAAGAGTCGCATTTTTTAAGCTCAGAGTAAATGTATTTCCTACATACATTGTCTTCTTTTCTGTACTGATAGAAATTTTTCCTTTTTTTGCAGCTTGAGTCTCTACACCACAGAAAACAGGCACTATGCATACAAGCAATATTAATATGATTGTTAGTCGTACTTTTTTCATTGTATCATACCTCTTTCTTCCTCTGAATGATCGTTCTCTTTTATCAATCTGACCCTATTATTCTTCGTCTTCATGTCAAAATATTGGCATTTTTCATAGATTACTCGTGCCAAAGATAAAAAAACAAAGTCTATCTATTAGTTACTGCATAATTGGAAATAAAACAGGAAGTTTATGCCATAATTATTTCATCAATATTATAAAAGATTCAGAATCTCTCTGGGATCTGATACCAGACACCTGGCACCCATTTTCTTCAGAAAATCCGGATCCTTAAATCCCCAGGTCACAATAATTCCATCCATACCTGCATTCTGTGCCGTTGCAATATCCACATCAGAATCACCGATATACACCGTTCTTTCCCGGTTTACCTGCAAAGACGACAGAATCTCATTGACAGAATCTGGTGCTGGTTTTCTGGATATACCATTTCGTTCTCCCACCGCTATATCAAACAATCCCACAAAATACCTGTCACATAGGGTCTTAACCGCTTGATCTGCTTTATTCGAGACAACTGCAGTATGGTATCCTCTATTTCTGACTTCCCGGAGCAGCTCCGGAATTCCTTCATATGGTCTGGTCTTATCCATACAATGCTGCTGATAATACTGGATAAAATCTTGATGAAGCTGATCCAGTTCTGTTTCTGATGATCCTTCTGGCATAGCCCGTTTCACCAACAGGCGGATCCCATTGCCAACAAATCCTCTGACTTCAGATAAGCTTCTCTGTGGATACCCATATTGATCCAGTATCACATTCAGACTATCCGCAAGATCCTCCAAAGTATTCAATATCGTCCCATCCAGATCAAAAATGACCAGATCATACTTCCTCATCGCTATCCCTCCCAATCAGACCTTTAAAGGTGTCCGTGATTTCATTTTCATTATGCCAGACACCGTCAAGGCAGTTCTACTTCATTAGACACCCCACAAAAAGACGCGATCCCCTGTCAGACAGAATACCGCGCCCTAATATTTTGTTTCGTGCAATGAATACTTCATTTAACGTAAACCTAGTTAGTATTCATTATACTTAGTTCTTATACTCTCTTTAAGTACTCTCCAGTACGTGTATCAATCTGGATCACGTTACCTGTCTCTACAAATAACGGTACATTTACCTGTGCTCCAGTCTCTACAATAGCTGGTTTATTAGCACCCTGTGCTGTATCACCCTTGAATCCAGGTTCTGTCTCAGTAACCTCTAATTCCACAAATAATGGTGGCTCAATGGCGAATACCTCACCCTCATGGGAAAGCATCTTAACCATCTCATTTTCCTTGACAAACTTCAAGGCATCTCCTACCTGATCTGCAGACATGTCGATCTGATCGTAAGTCTCCGTATTCATGAAATGATACATGTCGTCGCTATAAAGATACTGCATGTCCGCACGTTCAATATGTGCCTGTGGACATTTTTCTGTTGGACGGAATGTCTTCTCAACTACACCGCCACTCTTAATGTTCTTTAACTTGGTTCGTACGAATGCAGCACCTTTTCCTGGTTTTACATGCTGAAACTCAAGAACCTGATATATATTTCCTTCAAATTCAATCGTTAAACCATTTCTAAAATCACCTGCTGATACCATGCTTCTATCCTCCTTCATTGTAACTGCGGTCTAGACACCGCAAAACCTTTCTGTATTGTATCCCATTTTCTAGGATATTTCAAGAATTATTTTATTTTTCCTTTATTCCCCTTTAATTTTGCTTTTTTCCGGCTGCTGCCATTCCAGATTCCATGTTTTGTACATTTTTTGATGGTATTATTAGTAATCCAATATGCTACACCTTTATCCACAATAGAAATTCCATTCTTTTTAATACCTTGAATCTTATTTTTGTGGACAGCTGATACAGTACCCTTTTTTGAAATACTGATTCCATTTTGCTTGCAGTTCTTGATAACATTATTAATAATTCCCATAGAACGCTTTTTGCCAACACCCACCGTACCTCCTGTAATGGAAATACCATGCACCTTCACATTATTAATTTTATTGTTGCTTAACAGCTTAATTTTTCCCTTATCCAGCGTAATACCATCATGGTTCACTTTTGTAATGGTATTGCCTGTCATTTTATTAATGGTTACGCCACCAGTCACAGAAATTCCATGTTTCTTGATATTAGTGATTTTATTATCGCTGACACTGCCAATCTTGCCTTTACCAATGGAAATGCCGTTCTGTTTTGAGTTGCTAACTATATTTTTAGCAAGAGTAGTCAGAGAACCTCCTCCAATGGAAATCGCATGCTTTGCTGTGTTTGAAACTGTATTTCCGGTAACAGCCTTTGCCGTTCCAGCGTCCATCATAATACCGTTCTGGGAAGATCCACTAATGGTATTATCTGAAACCGTGACATTATCTGCCTGTGTAATATGGATACCAAAACGATAAGGACCTGTCACTTTATTTCTGGTAATCGTCACATCAGTCATACCGCCACAGGTAATGGCTGTCTTGCAATACTTCATTTTGGAAGAACAGGTAAGAGTATTATCTGAAATAGTAATGTTCTGATTGTGATATTTTCCATTATTCGTATAATGATGCTGTCCCACTCCGCAAGGCATATCAATAAAGGTATTGTTACTTACTGTAACCTGCTGACAGGTAGTTCCATCTACTACGGATCCATTTGCCCACAATGAATCTGTATCGCTTTTATCCTTTGGATTATTCGTCCAGGCAGTCTCTAACTGAATTGCCTCTCTGGCAAAGAGGAATTGTTTTTCTTTCCCTTTACGATAACGAAAGCCACTTAAGGTACATCCGGTAATGCTTCCATTTTTCACACCCACATACTCAATCAGATGACAGTCATATACATTTTTAACCGTGCAGTCCTTCATAATAATATTCTCTGCATGGTCAAATCGGATCACATCAGCAGCCTCCTTGGCTTTGGCAATATTTCCACCATCCCAGGTACCGCCTTCCAAGGTAATATCATGGGACATATTATATCCGCCGATCACATCCATGGCCCCATTCTGATCTGTATTGTGAATAATTTCCCGGTCTAGCATACTGTCCATACGATGAATAGTTGCCTTCGAATCCAAAATAATATGGGTATTAGAATATACATGCAATGGCACCCGGTCAATATAATAATCTCCCTCCGGGAAATAAATTGTCATCTGTTTACCGGCTCCCTTTACCATGTCTAAAACAGCCTGAATGGCATCCCGGTCAGATGACTTGTCCTTTCCATTTACACCGTGATCTGTCACCACATAGTCATAGGATGGAGTCGCTGCCGATGTCTGGGTAGGATCTGCTGCAGGTGTCTGGGTTGCCTCTGCCTCTGGTGTCGGACTTGGCTGATCCGGTGCTGGAGCGATGACTGGTGCAGCTGCTGATACCCGAACAGCTCCCAAAACGAATGGAAGTGCCGCCAGACATATTGCGCAAGTCCCGATTATAGCAGTTAACTTCCTTGCTTTTTTCTCTTTGATTTTTCTCATTTTGACCTCTTTTCTTTTTATTTATAGATGCTATATTAGTGCAACAAATACGAAACTTCTGATACATTCATACAAAATCATTGCTTCAGACCTTTAGTATTTGTTGTACCAGCTTATCTGCCACTTCTGCCGGATTACACCCATCTGTCTCGATTACCACATCGGCTGCTCCCCGATACTTGGGATCTCTTGCCTGCATTAATTCCGTGATATAAGGAATATTCATATTCCCATTGAGCAAAGGTCTGTCGGTACTATTCTTCACATGTTCATAAATCGTCTCCGGTGAAGCATGCAACAGGCAGATCTGCCCCTGCTCTTTCATCTTTGCCACATTTTCCGGGCGCATAACCATCCCTCCACCACAAGAAACAATACACGGAGCATGTGTACGAAGCTGATCCAGCAAAGCAGTTTCTGTCTGACGAAAATATTCTTCGCCCTTTGTGGCAAAAATCTCATTGATGGACATTCCTTCCTGCTCTACAATCATGGCATCTGTATCAATCTCTTGTACCCCCAATAGACGATTCAGCTCCCGTGAGGTACTGGTTTTCCCTACCCCCATAAAACCAATTAAAAAAATATGTTCCTGTAACTGCTTCAATGCTCTAACCTCCTGTTACATCCCTATTGTACTAGTTGTTCTCATGTAAGATCGTCAACATCTGCCTCAGCTGTTCTGCCTCAATCTGCCCTGGCGCACTGGCTTTCCCCATACAGCCAAAGGTTACAGCAGAGCCAAAAATTTCTCCTGCCACACGGCTAATCAATCCCATGCCTCCCATAGACATTGTAATAACCGGCACCGGATCCAGTAATTTTTTCGCTTCCCATGTGGCCGTCATCAATGCCAGAACATCTTCCTGTTTCTGTGGCATAACCGCCATCTTGGGAATATTTGCCCCCAGCCTCCGCATTAGCACCAAGCGTTTCGTGATTTCTGCCATCGGCGGTGTTTTCTCAAAATCATGATAGGAACCAATTACCGTTACCTTGTGATGTAATTGCCGCAGCAGTCCTTTAACAAGTACATAAGCTTCGTGATCTTCACATTCCCAGGCCTGGCTGAAACGACCTGGCTGCTCACATACTGTCTGAGACTGACTGCGCATACCGCTAAACATCTCCACATCCACATATTGAATCTCCGGCAGGTCTGCCACCGCTACCAAAATCGATGCATAGTCTGCAAAAGAAATCTGCTGTTCCCCACCCTCATCGCTAGTTCGAATGGTAAACAACAGTTCTTTATCTCCCAATGCCTTTCCCAATTTGCTGACCGTTTCCCGTAGCCGTTCCAGACATTGCAGATCCTCATAATAATCGGCACGCCATTCTACCAGATCTGCCACACTATGACGCAGTTCTGCAGCGACAGCCAAAATGTCTGCCTGGGTCCGTTCCACAATGGGGATACAAATCTTTGGCATGCCCTGTCCCAGTTTCTTATTATCCATGATATGCTCCTTATCCACTTTCTCCTATCCCGGCTTAATAACGCCACGATAACTTGATTTCATTCTGCGCCATCAAACCGTATCATCCGAGCATTCAGGCATCATCATCCAGCGTATCCTTTACTCCTGCAACAACGGCAGAAACTGCTGCCACTACTACGACAACCGCTACAACCACAATTGCAACAACACCTGCTAAAATTGCCATATCCACGACCCCCTTTTGACAAAAATTTGATAGTACCAGTATAGCATATACGCCCTTGGGGTGCAAGGAGAACCCTGTACCTGCACTTGCGTGCACATTCTACCCGGAGGGCTTTTTTTTAATGTGCGCCCATACCAGGCACACATTAAAACGAGCATTGTATGTTTACACAATACAATGCTCGTTTTCGGTTCATCCATATATCGCTGCTTACGATCACGTTATACGCATTAACCGGAATTAGTTATTAATCAGCTTATCTTCCTCATTATTCCAGCTATACAGCTTACGGATCTCCTCGCCTACTTTCTCTGCCGGATGCTCAGAAGCTAATTTTCTCATAGCCTTGAAGTGAACCTGACGACCTGCATCAGACATATCCAACAGGAATTCTTTTGCGAAAGAACCATCCTGAATATCAGCAAGAACTTTCTTCATTGCCTTCTTGGTTTCCTCGGTAATCAATTTTGGTCCAGTTACATAATCACCATACTCTGCTGTGTTAGAGATAGAATATCTCATTCCTGCAAAACCTGACTGATAGATCAGATCCACAATCAGTCTCATCTCATGGATACACTCAAAATATGCGTTTCTAGGATCATAACCAGCTTCACATAATGTCTCGAAACCTGCCTGCATCAGGGCACATACACCACCACACAGTACAGCCTGCTCACCAAACAGGTCAGTCTCTGTCTCGGTACGGAAATCAGTCTCTAATACACCAGCTCTGGCACCACCAATACCTAAAGCATACGCTAATGCCAGTTCCTGAGCCTTGCCAGTAGCGTTCTGCTCTACTGCGATCAGACAAGGAACGCCCTTGCCCTCCTGGTACTCAGATCTTACGGTATGTCCCGGTCCCTTTGGTGCAATCATGGTAACATCCACATCTGCCGGAGGTACAATACAACCAAAATGAATATTGAAACCATGAGCGAACATCAGCATATTGCCTGCCTCTAAGTTTGGTGCAATTTCATTCTTGTACATATCAGCCTGTTTCTCATCATTGATCAGAATCATGATGATATCTGCTTTCTTAGCAGCCTCTGCTGTTGTATACACTTCGAAGCCCTGCTTCTCTGCCTTTGCCCATGACTTAGAACCTTCATACAGACCGATGATGACATGGCATCCTGAATCCTTTAAGTTCAGTGCATGTGCATGTCCCTGGCTACCATAACCAATAATCGCAATGGTCTTGCCATCCAAAAGGGATAAGTTACAATCTTCCTGATAAAAAATCTTTGCTTCTGCCATTTTTCTTTCCTCCTAAATACGAAATAAATGCAATGTTGGCACATTGCGCCACAAGGAAACCTTTGGATTTCCTAATTGCCTATCACTATATACGAACACTTTTTCATATAGTGAAGTTACAGTTGTCATACAACTATGTGCATCTTGTATGACAACTATGATATCTCTATTTTCTCCATCTGTCAATAGAAAAAATAAAAAAGGTTTATGGATTGTTTCATACTAACATAAGCAAAGAATCATTTTTCCTCCTGCCACTGCAATTCCTCCGTCCAGAATGCATGGTGCAAATGAATTGTCACTGCGCTTCTCAGTGCCTGGGCATCTCTTTTTTCCAGAAAATTCATGATCATGATGTGATCTTTATAGGCATCCTCCGCAATAACGTCCAAATTATAATCCAGTGCAAAGGTCTTCTCAATGGTCTGGGTCAGCATAGGCATGAACTGTCCCAGGAACATATTGTGAGATGCCTCGATAATGGCGCTGTGAAAAGCAATCTCCGACTTGATTCTTTCTTTTCCTGCTGGATTGCGCAGAATAAAATTCTGGCATACTTCCCCCAGCTCCAATATATGGGCAATTTCTTCATCGCTGGCCCTTTTGCACGCCAAGGCAGCTGCTTCCGGCTCAAAAATCATCCTAGTCTCATACAAATCCCTAAGAGTTACTTTGGTATCCGAAAATTCATGGATTGCCAGTCGTTCCCCCGTCATTCGGTCCAGCTTTCCAGCCACAAAAGTTCCCTTGCCCCGCTGCACCACCAGAATCCCGGCAGATACCAATATCCGTATTGCTTCCCGTAAGGTCGTCCTGCTGACACCCAATTTCTCTGACAATTCATTTTCATTGGGAAGTTTCTGACCATAATCATATTTGTGCTCATCCAGAATTTGCTTTTTAATGATTTCCGCAGTCCTTTGAGACAGATTACTTTTTTCTTTCATATCCGCTCCTCTATGTCATTTGTTCAAATCAGTTTCATTCTAAACTAGTTTCAGCCCAAAAAGATGGTTGCTATTTCCAGTTTACGCTGTCCATAGCAACCATAGCGTCATATCATGCATTCTTTTAATTAGGTATCCAATCCGTCGTCAAACTCCTCAAACATATCCTGGGCACCACGACTGAGACCAGCCACACCGGTGCGCACCAGTTCTTTAATCTCATAGCCATCCAACAGCTTTACAAAAGCATCCATCTTATTCTGGTTGCCCGTAAGTTCAATCATCAGCGTATCCACGCCTACATCTACAATCTTAGCACGGAAAATATCTGCAATCGCAACGATAGCAGGTCTTTCCTGGGCACTGGCGCCTACGGTTACCAGAACCAACTCACGGCAGACTCTCTGTCCATGTTTCAGTACCTTTACACTACGGACATCCTCTAACTTTGCCACTTGCTTTTCAATCTGATCTAATACCTGATCATCTCCCCGTACCACAACTGTCATTCGGGAGAATGCCGGATTCTGTGTCTCTCCCACCGTCAAACTATCAATATTATAGCCCCGTCGGCTAAACAAACCAGCAACACGCCCTAATACGCCTGCCGTGTTATCAACCAATATTGATAAAACCTTTCTTTCCATCTGTGCCATCTCCTAACTCCATAAAATTGGTTTTGTAATTGGATTTAGTGTAGCAATTCGCTTAGTGTTTGTCAAGAAACCGTCAGGCTGATAGACTACTTTATTTCGCCAGAAGTCCCTTCTTATTAATCCGCTTACTTACTGTTTTGACACGATCATCCTTCACTACCCGATAGGTCAATTTCCCAGAATCGTATTTCAGCTGGTTAATGGTAGTTTTCCCCTTATAACGTTTGCTTCCATCCAACACCAGATACATTTTCTGTGTTTTTCGATAATAGAGATAAATGCGGTTATAATTAATAAAATAATACCTGTTTTTATCCAGAGACGTAAAATAAACTCCCCCTGCCCAGTACAATGTCTTCGCTTTGCCCTTAACCAGACTGGTTCGCTGCTCTATTCTCTGATCCGTCTGGTACAACCATTTTCCTTTGCGGTAAAAGATTTCCGAATTAATTTCCGTCCAAAATTTGTTATCATATTTGGTACTTTTGGCTGATTTCGCCTGAAAACCATAGTAACCTTTTTCTGTCATTTTCTGAGTACTGCATAGGAATCGATCATGCAGTACCAAACCATATTGATCCTTTTTTAATCGGGTATCCAGTGGATCATCCCAGGTCACATCCACATGATACCATTTGCCGCCAATTTTAATTTGATTCCACATATGCAGCATTTCCTCGGAGACAACATAGCGCACCGGTATACCTGCTTCCTGCATCAGAATACCATATGCCAGGGAATACCCCTGGCAATTCGCCTTACCTTTCAAAAACACACCCCATTCACTATAGCGGTATTCCTTGGATTCATCCTCCAGATACTGGGTATTTTTAATCAAATAATCATGCAGAACTAAAGCCTTTTCCAGTGGACTCATACTGGACTTAATACCTTTCATTGCCTTTTTTACCTGTGACCGAATCTGGCTCTGCACCTTCCGGATTTTGGAAATGTTAACCGATCCATCCGCATTACAAAAACTATTGGCATATTCCAGTTTGATCGCCTTAATTTGATTCGTCCCTACTACCACATATTTTGAAAACTGCATCCCGGTATAAAACAAACCTGGCGTCTGGTTCACAACCTCTGTCATAATCTGACTGACTGCTGCATCATCCCGGTTATTATACAGCTGATACCTTGAAACATCCACCTGTGTCTGGTAACGCTTATACGCCTGTATGATGGCACTTTTGGCTCCTGCCAGATCTGCATTCTGTCCTGCTGCCTGTGCTGACTCGCTGCCAGTTTGTATTCCTGTCAATACAGCAAAAACCGCTAACAGAACCATGATAAACCCTCGAATCCCGCTTTTCCTCATATTTCTACCACCTCTTGTAACCCTTCTCATCCAATCAAATATCTGATCCAAGTCTTACTTACCCTAGTGACAAAACACCTGCCAGATGATGAATAAACTGACTTGCTGTCCTGCCGGAAATCCCCCCATGACTCAATTCCCACTGATTGGCTTTTTGCAGCAATTCCTCCTGACTTAGCTGAATCTGCGGATATTTCTTTGCCAGTTCTGTCACAATCCCAAAATACTCCTTCTGAGACGGACGATAGAAACCAATGGACACCCCAAACCGTCCCGCCAGAGACAATTTCTCCTGCATAGTGTCTGAACGATGCAATTCATCCTGTGACATGTCAGAGCGGTCGCTCCAGGTTTCCCGGACCAGATGACGGCGGTTGGATGTGGCATAGATCAACACATTCTCTGGTTTTGTTTCCAGTCCCCCCTCAATTACCGCCTTAAGATACTTGTATTCAATCTCAAATTCCTCAAAGGACAAATCATCCATAAAAATGATAAAACGATAATTGCGGTTTTTGATCTCCGAAATAATACGGGATAAATATTGAAACTCATGCTTATATATTTCAATCATCCGTAGTCCCTGAGCATAATACTGGTTCAAAATCGCCTTGATGCTGGTCGATTTACCCGTGCCAGCATCGCCAAACAGCAAAACATTATTCGCCTGCCTGCCATGTACAAAAGCTTCCGTATTCTCTATCAATTTCTGCTTCTGGGACTCGTAGCCCACCAGATCATCCAAGGTCATATCCCCTGTGGTGGTAATGGGACTCAGGATTCCAAATTCTTCGTTCTCCGATACCCGGAATGCCTTATTCAATCCAAACTTCCCCACACCATATGCCCGATAAAACTCTGTAATGATCTGATATAATTCTTCCTCACTGCCTGCATCCTCAATCTGGCTGCTGAGAGACTGTACCTTTTCACTTACACTCTTATTAAAAATCTGCTCACTTTTGACCACCGCACGATAATGCAAAATCACATCAAAGCAATTGATATCCAATGCATCTTCTATCTTCGAAAAATCATAATCAAACAATTCCTTAAAGATCTGGAAATCTGCCTTGGCAAACTCATTCACGGTTCCTTCATTCGCACCAACCTTTTCAGAAACCAGCGTAAACGGATTTTCACTCATCGCCAACTGAAATGCCAGATAATTGTGCCATAAGTTTTTGTCAAAACCATAGCGGGTAGAAATTTCCAGCAAACGATGGATCTGCTCATAAATCTCCGTAACCAGATCCTCCTTGACATACTCTCCCCCGTCAAATCGCTGACAGATATCCGCCAGACGGAACAAAATACTGTCCTTGCCGATATTACGATAAATTACTAGTTTCGAGGTCAAACGGTACATAAACATTTCCCTTTCTTACATAATTGTGACTAAAACACTAATACAGCACAGGCTCTCGATGAGAAGAATTTGCTCTGCAAATTCTTCCAGAGTGAGTAGGTTCGTAACAGCAGCATGCTGTGCAAACCGTAGAAACTCTTCGGCGATGCGGACGTAACGCATCGTCGATATTAGAGTTTCTTCTCACTCTTACATGCGATCTGGTGCTTCTAACCCTAACAAATCAATAGCAGTTTCCAATACCTCTCCCACTAAACGACAAAGCTGGATATAAGACGCACGATCATCTTCATTCTCCGCTGTCAAAATCTTGGTCTCATGATAAAATTTATTAAAAGCATCCGATAATTCATAGACAAACTGACAAATCTTGTGAGGTGCCAGCTCGGCATAAGCTGTCTGTACTGTCTCTCCCCATCTGGACAGGGCTAACATAACGTCTGTCTGGGCAGCACTGGATGCCGGTAAAATCTCCGTCTCTTCCGGAACTGTAATACCGTTATCCGCTGCCTTGGCAAGCAGGGATTTTGTACGAACAATGGTATACAAAATATAAGGTCCCGTATTTCCTTCAAAAGAGATAAAACGATCCACATCAAAAACATAATCTTTGGCAGCCTGATTGCTCAGGTCACCATATTTTATAGCGGCCAGCGTAATCTTTGCCACCGTCTCCTTCATGGTCTGTTCATCCATATCACGGTCTGCCATTTTTTCCCGCACCTGTTCCGTTACATCGGCAAGCAGCGCCTGCAAGCGCAACACACCGCCATCTCTGGTTTTGAATGGTTTGCCATCCTTGCCATTCATGGTGCCGTGACCCACAAAGACCAGATCCACATCTGATCCAATGATCTTAGTCTTTCGAGCACAACGGAAGACCTGCTCAAAATACAAATCTTGTCTCTTATCGGTCACATAGATAATCCGGGTCGGATCAAATAATTTCCGACGCTCCACAATGGTTGCCAAATCGGTTGTATTATACAGCGTAGCACCGTTAGACTTGAGAATCATGCAAGGTGGAATTTCCTTGGTATCCGTATCTTCCTTGACATCCACTACCAATGCCCCCTGGTCAATATGGGCATATCCGCCATCTTTCATTTGCTGCACCATATCTGGAATGTATGGCTGTGCATCGGACTCTTTCTTCCACAAATCAAATTCTACATTCAAACTGTCATATATTTTTTTCAGATCCGGCATAGTCACATTCAGAATATGCTTCCACAATGCCAGATATCCCGGTTTGCCAGCCTGCAGATCTGCTGTTGCCTGCTGCGCCTCCACCTTGTATTCCTCATGTTCTTTGGAATAGTTGCTGGCATAAGGATAAATCTCCTCTAAATCATCCATAGTAAACGGAGCTTCCTGGGGATATTCTCCCTCAAAGCTGTCATCAAAATAGACCAGTTCCGGCTGACGATGCTTTAACTCCGTGATAACCAAACCGATCTGCAGACCCCAGTCTCCCAGATGCACATCTCCAATTACCTTATGTCCCAGATATCTGGCTGTCCGCTTAAAACTCTCTCCTATAATTGCCGGGCGCAGATGGCCTACATGTAATGGTTTTGCCACATTGGCACCACCGTAATCAATAACAATTGTCTCCTGTTTCTCTGGTGCAGAAATACCATATTGATCTGCTTTTGCCATAGTATTAATGTAATCCGCCAGAAATGCACCACTGACCGTCATATTGATAAAACCTGGCGCCTGGGCAGTAATTTCCTGAAACTGGTCCTGGTCAGCTAGACATTCCACCACTTCGCCTGCCATCTGAATTGGTGCTTTGTGATACTGTTTCGCTGCCGCCAAGGCACCATTACACTGGTACTGGCACAGATCCGGTCTGTTGGATATGGTTACCTTGGCATACTTTGCCTCATATCCTGCCTGTTCAAAGGCTCCTGCTAGTGTTTCCTCTAATAATTCTATAATCGTCTTCATGTATATAATCCTTTCTCAAATACTTCAAAATAATCAGCAAATGTCTTGCGGCAGCACTGGGGATCTGCAATTTCAATCCCTTCTGTTCTGAGACCAGTAATAGCAAATGCCATAGCAACCCGATGATCCTGATAAGTCTGTATTCTTGCGGCATGAGGTTGTCCCGGATATATGGTAATACCGTCCTCCAACAGTTCACAGCGGATTCCCATTCTGCCAAGTTCTGTCTCCATCACCTTTAATCGATCCGATTCCTGTCTCCTGATATGCGCCACACCACGTATAGTCACAGGAGAATCTGCATACGGTGCAATGGCGGCTAAGGTCAATGCCTGATCGGAAAAATCACTCATATTTACCGTAACGCCATGTAATATCCCATTTTCGGGACCGGAAAGCTGCAGCTCCCTGCTTCGATTTTCTCCCGAAATCCACTGAATGGTGCATCCCATATCCTCTAGCACTTCCAGAAATTTCATATCTCCCTGCAAAGAATCCTGAGCCATATTTTCAACGATTGCCGTACCACCGGTAACTGCCGCAATTGCATAAAAGTAACAGGCAGCCGATACATCCGGCTCCACCAAATACTCCTGTGCCTGATATGGTCTCTTTTTGACCTGATAACAGTCTTCCCCATACTTAAGTACACCGGGATGTCCAAACTGGCGCATCATCTGCTCTGTCATATGAACATAAGATCTGGCACTACGCTTTCCTGTTAATTCAATGACCAGTGACTCCATTGCCAGAGGTGCCGTCATCAACAGCGCACTTAAGAACTGGCTGCTCCTGTCAATATTCAATTGAATCCGATACTCTCCATGACGGTGCCCCATCCCCTGTACTTCCATCGGAAAGGCATAGGGATCTCCCAGCCAGTTAAACCGTGCTCCCATTTCCTCCAGAGCAACAAACAGTTCCCGCATAGGCCGTTTCTGCATCTGTTCCGATGCATTCATCCGATACCAGCCTGGTGACATTGCCACAAAAGCTGTCAAAAACCTGGCAGCTGTCCCAGCACTTCCAGCATAAATCGTTGCCTTCGTCTTGGGAATGCGACCGCCATATCCTCGCACCAGTACCTGGCAATTGTGCTGATCCACAGAAATATGAAAGCCCAGGTCCTGTAACGCTGTCAAAAAATGAAGGGAATCCTCACTGAATTGTACTCCCTTCAGTATGGTAGTTCCCTCTGTCATAGCTGCCAACAGAAGTGCCCGATTGGTAATACTTTTGGATCCTGGCACACGAACTCGCAACTGTGGCGGCGCCGTTATCGGCTTAACCTTATATACATCCATCTTCTTATCCTTTCATTTTTTGAACAACACCAACCGCTTCACTATGTCACTCTCTATTGCACTATCTTTTAGAATAATCTGTCTGTTCCCATTTGTCAAATTATTTGAGATTTTGACTTTCCCTATTTTTTGCACACAAGCTAGAACTATTTCGGGATGGATAATTTCTGCTTATCTGTCTTTTTGACATTGCATTGTCAACTGTGGATCTGTCTGCTTGTCCACTATTTTGTGAATCGTCCGAACCGGAAGAAATCTGCCCTGACTAGCGACCTTACGCTTTCGGGGAAACCATCTGCCTTGCGTGCCGTATTGTTGATTAGCGTGCTCTCACGCTGACTCCCCGCATGCTACGTTTGTATGTTTCTTTTACGGGCAATTTGAATACGCCGGTACTTA
>CAYPEW010000052.1:0-23470 GCA_964409845.1 uncultured Jutongia sp. | reverse complement strand
AGAAAATACGGAATTTGCAGAATCTGCTTCCGTGAGTTAGCTTATAAAGGACAGATTCCAGGCGTGAAGAAAGCAAGCTGGTAAGGAGGTAAAACTAAGATGATGACGAGCGATCCTATTGCAGATATGCTTACAAGAATTCGTAATGCAAATACTGCAAAGCATGATACAGTAGATGTACCTGCTTCTAAGATGAAGGTTTCTATCGCAGAGATCCTCTTAAAGGAAGGTTACATTAAAAAATTCGATATGGTTGACGTTGACGGAATCAACATGATTCATATCACATTAAAATATGGCGCAGACAAAAAAGAGAAGATTATTACAGGCTTAAAGAGAATCTCCAAGCCAGGTCTTCGTGTTTACGCTGGTAAGGATGAACTTCCTAAGGTATTAGGAGGACTGGGTATTGCAATCATTTCTACCAACAAAGGTGTAATGACTGACAAGGAAGCCAGAAAAGAAAACGTGGGCGGTGAGGTACTGGCGTTTATCTGGTAATCGGATAGATGGGTCCGGAAAAACCGGACAGAGTACACACTATGACAGAGATCATCCACTGTGGGTGAATCTCGGAATAAATATATGGAGGTGCACGGCATGTCACGAATTGGAAAAATGCCTATCGCGATACCATCCGGCGTAACGGTTGATATTGCAGAAAATAATAAAGTGACTGTAAAGGGACCGAAGGGAACACTGGAGAGAGTGTTGCCGGCAGAGATGAATATTAAGAAAGAGGGCGAAGAAGTAGTAGTTACTCGTCCAAACGACTTAAAGAAAATGAAATCTCTTCATGGTCTCACAAGAACTCTGATCTACAACATGGTTGTAGGTGTAACAGAGGGTTATGAAAAGAAACTGGAAGTAAACGGTGTTGGATACAGAGCGCAGAAGCAGGGCAAGAAGTTAACGCTTTCTCTGGGATATTCTCATCCAATTGAGATGATGGATCCGGAAGGCATCGAGGTAACGGTTGAAGGCCAGAACGAGATCATTGTCAAGGGTATTGATAAGGAGAAAGTAGGTCAGTACGCAGCTGAGATCAGAGAAAAGAGAGCTCCGGAACCATATAAGGGCAAGGGTATCAAGTATGCTGATGAAGTAATCAGACGTAAAGTTGGTAAGACCGGTAAGAAATAATGGTAGGTGTTAAACTTAGGTTTTGCACAATATTTTGAAATAATAAGAATAAAAGGAGTGAAATACGATGATTAAAAAGCAGTCAAGAAGTGAAGTTCGTGTGAAGAAACACATGAAAGTCCGTAATCGTCTTTCTGGTACAACCGAGAGACCACGTTTAGCTGTATTTAGAAGTAATAATCATATGTACGCTCAGGTCATTGATGATACAGTCGGCAATACTTTGGTTTCCGCTTCCACTCTGCAGAAGGATGTAAAGGAAGGTTTGGAGAAAACAAACAATGTAGAAGCAGCTGGCAAGCTGGGCGAAGTGATCGCCAAGAAAGCATTGGATAAAGGTATCAAGACAGTAGTTTTTGACCGTGGCGGTTTTATTTATCAGGGCAAGGTTAAAGCTTTAGCAGAAGCAGCTAGAGAAGCAGGATTAGAATTTTAGGAGGAAGACACATGAAACGTACAATTATTGACGCCAGCCAGTTAGAGCTGGAAGATAATGTAGTAACGATCAAGCGTGTAACCAAGGTAGTAAAGGGTGGACGTAATATGAGATTTACTGCATTAGTAGTAGTCGGCGATAAGAACGGACATGTTGGTGTTGGCCTTGGAAAAGCGACTGAGATCCCTGAAGCAATTCGTAAGGGCAAGGAAGAGGCTACCAAGAAGTTAATCGAAGTTCCAATCGACGAGAATGGTAGTGTGCCACATGATTTAACAGGTAATTTTGGCAGTGCATCTGTACTGATCAAGAGAGCTCCGGAAGGTACCGGTATCATCGCTGGTGGTCCGGCACGTGCCGTATTAGAGTTGGCTGGATATAAGAATATCCGTACCAAGTCTCTGGGTTCCAATAACAAGAAAAACGTTGTTTTAGCTGCATTGGAAGGCCTGAAGAATCTGAAGACACCGGAAGAGGTTGCCAGAGCTCGTGGTCTCTCCGTAGAAGAGATTTTGGGTTAAAAGTGAGGTGTAATTATGGCAGATAAGGTAAGAGTAACATTAGTAAAGTCTACGATCGGTGCCATCCCAAAGCAGCGGGCGACAGTAGAAGCTATGGGACTGAGAAAGATCGGTAAGACTGTTGAATTGCCAAATAACGATGCAACAAAGGGCATGATTTGGCATGTTAGACATCTGGTAAAGGTGGAAGAGATTTAATTGAATCTGGATTAGTTAATAGAATGCTCCAAAGTTTCTTTGGAGCATTCCTGCATTCAGACAGAAGTTAGGAAAAACTATTGAAATTAAAAAAAGAAAAAATGATGAAAAAATTAGAGCGAAAAATCTGTTTTCGTATTTTAAAATCGAAAAAAATGATACTGTTATTTTTGGCGGGTATAGTACTTACTTCTTTATATACAAATGTTACACTATGGCAAATTCTGATTGAAAGTGACTTATCGAATCTCACGGTAACATTACAAAGAATAATTATTTATATGGTTATTTTGTCTGCATTGTATTTTAATTTGCATTTAGTATTGCAGGAATTATTGTGTGAATGCCGCACTGATTTTTATGTGGTTGAGATTTGTGGGAAAGAGAAGAAAGATATCTTTTATTTATCCTTTCAGACATTATGGATAATTAGTTTGCCATTTTTATTTTTATCAGTTTTGATTTTTATGGGGTTGCTGGGGATTCATGATGTCTTCCTGGGTTTATTGTGTGTGTTATTAGGATGCCTGTGGATGATGTTTTTTTTATTTAGGAGTTGCAAAAGATGTTTCAGATAGCATTGAGTATGTTTCGTATAAATTTCAAGAATACGGTTCTTACTACATTTTTATTGACAGTGGTCTTTTATATGACCTGTATCTCTGTCGGTGAATATATACAGAATAAGTATGCCAAAGATTATGTTCATTCTTTAGAGGATTCTCTGTACTATCTGCCCGATTCCTCTGGGCAGATAGTTGGATCAGAGCATGATATGGGAACTGTACAGATGTCTATTCCCAGTACAAATGGTGATATTTCTGGTGCAAATGCCTGTTGGCATGTCAATGAGTTATATAGCAGGACATGTATCCACAATATCATAGGTTCTCCCTTAAATTTCCAAAATGGACGGAAAGAAGTGCTTCTCTATGGCAGGGATTTACAAAAAAGATATTCCATTGGTGAGACTGTTTCTTTGGATCATGTGGATTATACTGTAGTGGGATATGTTTCAACGAAAGAGCCGTTGTACGATTTAAGATATCATTTTTTGGGAGAAGATATGGTGGATCAATCCAGCGGGCAAGGTCTGGTGGAGGATACAGAATGGGTAGAGGGAGTATTACAATATCCCATTAATGGCAATATGTATTTAACCAATGACGGTACAGTTGCCGCTAATACAGATCACACAGTTACAGGTGATACAGATTATATTGGCTTTATAATTAATGGTAGTCTGGCGAAGCAGTATTCTAGTGCAGATATCGTTTCCATGAAAGAGATCAAGAAATTGCTGTTAGAAACCATAGAATATCGTGGTGTTTTTCATATGCTGAGTATTTTGCTGTTGTTAGGGATGGCTATCTTTGTGATGTTGTCTATGTCCATTATTCAGTACAGGAAATCTTGTGAATACATGGGGGTGTATCGTCTTTGTGGAATGAGGATTTGGAAATATCATTTACTAAGTGTAGCCAATTGGATTATTAGTATTCTGACAGCTTTTGTATTCGATATGATTTTATATGTAGTATTCAGTCATTCTAACAGAGAGGATGTGTTTTTTTATCCGGTACAATTTATTGGAATGATGGCAGGGGTTTCCATAGTAATTGTCTGTATTTTAAACTTATGGATACAACAAAAGGCAGTCATCGATCTTTTGAAGACAGATTCTTCTACATAAACAGATAGCTTTGATCTGGGGGCAAAATACTTTTAGTTCCTAATATCATTCATATATAATGGAGGCGGAATGAGTTATATAGAACTTCGTAATATCACTAAAAAATATAAAAATAAAACGGTATTAGATGGTTTTGACCTCTCTGTGGAACAGGGGGAAATGGTTGCTATTATGGGCAGGACAGGATGTGGCAAATCTACACTTTTACATATTATGTCCGGGATTGAAACTATGGATTCCGGAAAATATATCTTAGATGGTGAAGATTTAAGCAGAGCCGGAAAGGCCGCTATGGCAAAGTTGAGGAATGAAAAGATCGGATATATTTTGCAGTCTTATGCTTTGATTCCAGCAATGACCGCGTATGAGAATATTATTTTACCATTACAGATGCGCAAAATAATTGGAAATGAAACATATTTTATCATTGAGGAAATAGCCAGTCGCTTGGAAATTACGGAATTATTAGAGCAAAGAGTGCGGGATTTGTCTGGAGGAGAGAAACAGAGGGTTGCAATAGCCAGGGCTTTGGTTATACGACCAAAAGTGATATTGGCTGATGAACCTACAGGGGCATTGGACGAGGAAAGTGCAACGGAATTGATGCAGTTGTTATGTGAGCTGAAGCAAGATGGGAATACGCTGATTATTGTTACACATAGCCCAAAAGTGGCTGGCTTTGCAGACCGGGTTGTGCAGCTCTAAGATATTACCTTATTTAGAAAGAGGGAAAGATTAAAATTATTGTGCAGATTAAATGAGAAGTTAACGAAAAAAAACCTTGCTTTTCTGTCGGAAATATTGTATTATAGTGTACTGTAGCGAGGATATTAGGCAGTCCTATCTGTCTGAGGGAGGGTTAATGCCTTCTGGCGTGAGAGTGATACCAGGACACTAGTATAGGCGAATGTATTAGTATTTAGTATTTGTTGTACCAGTAGTGATGGTTTCCGTATCAGCGTCGTCCGTTAGTGTGTGACCAGCCGTTAGGAGCTTGGTCTGAAGAAATAGGAGGTTATTATGAATTTATCAACATTAAGCCCGGCAAAGGGTGCAAAGCAGAGCGACAATTTTAGAAGAGGTCGTGGTCATGGATCAGGAAATGGTAAGACAGCAGGTAAGGGACACAAAGGTCAGAAGGCTCGTTCCGGTGCTCCACGTCCTGGTTTTGAAGGTGGTCAGATGCCACTTTACAGACGTATTCCTAAGAGAGGTTTTACCAACATCAACTCCAAGGAAATCATTGCGATCAATGTGGACAAGTTAGAAGTATTTAGTGATGGCGATGTTGTAACAGTAGCTGCATTGCAGGAAAAAGGTATCATTAACAATCCAAAGGATGGCGTAAAGATTCTTGGAAATGGAGAATTAACTAAGAAGCTGACAGTTCAGGTTAATGCATTCAGTAAGAGTGCTACCCAGAAGATTGAGGCTCTTGGTGGAAAAGCAGAGGTGATCTAGGATGTTTGAGACAGTCCGTAATGCATTCAAAATCAAGGATCTGCGTAAAAAAATGTTGTACACATTCTTTACGCTGATTGTTGTTCGTATTGGATGCCAGCTCCCAGTACCGGGAGTAGATGCTTCCGTTATCACAGAATTCTTTGAATCACAGTCGTCATTAGACTTTTTCAATCAGTTAACGGGTGGCTCATTTTCACAGATGTCAATTTTTGCATTGAACATCACACCATATATTACAGCGTCCATTATTATTCAGTTGTTGACAATAGCGATTCCAAGACTGGAAGAACTGCACAAGGATGGTGAGGACGGCAGGAAGAAATTAGCCGAATACACCAGATATTTAACAATCGCATTGTCTGTACTGGAAAGTGGAGCAATGGCAATTGGATTTGGACAGCAGGGATATTTGACCGACGGTGTATCTTTTACCTCAATTGCAGTATTTATCGTATCTTTGACTGCAGGTTCCGCATTTTTGATGTGGTTAGGCGAGCAGATTACCGAAAAGGGTGTGGGAAATGGTATTTCCATTATCCTGTTATACAACATTGTATCCAGAATACCACAGGATATGATGGGACTGTATGAGAAGTTCGTAAAGGGTGCATCTAACACCACCAACGGATTAATCGGTGCTATTTTGATTGTGGCAGTAATTGTTGGTATGGTTGTATTTATCATTATTCTGTCTGACGCTGAGAGAAGAATCAGTGTACAGTACTCTAAGAAGACACAGGGCAGGAAATTAGTGGGTGGACAATCTTCCCACATTCCGTTGAAAGTCAATACCGCCGGCGTAATTCCGGTTATCTTTGCTGGATCCCTGTTCTCTATGCCGATTGTAATTGCTGGATTTGCTGGCATTCAGCCGGCTTCTGGTAACGGTACTACTTTGGGACAGAAGATGTTAAAGGTATTAAATCAGAACAGCTGGTGTAATTTGAGCAGCTTTGGCGAATTCAAATATACACTGGGTCTGGTTGTGTATATTCTGTTGATTATCTTCTTTGCTTATTTCTATACATCGATCACCTTTAATCCACAGGAGGTCGCTATGAATATGAAGAAGCAGGGTGGATTTATTCCGGGAATCAGACCAGGTAAGCCGACAGCAGATTATTTTACCAAGGTATTGAATAGTGTTATTATGATTGGTGCTATTGGACTTTCCTTTGTGGCATTTGTGCCGATTTTCTTCTCAGGTGCATTTGGCGCAGATGTTTCCTTTGGTGGAACATCCCTGATCATTATCGTAGGTGTTGTTCTGGAAACTTTGAAGCAGATCGAATCTCAGATGTTAGTTCGTCATTACAAGGGATTTATCAGCGAGTAATGAAGATTTTTTAGTGATACTGTCTGGTTGTATGTGATATAACTGGAGTTGCCATGTGCCAGTGTGGCATGGTATAAAATAATGGATTAAAAAAGAATCGGAATAGATTTGCCGTGTGGGAGATCTGTTCCGGTTTTTCTGTTTTTCTGGTTCAAGTAAAGTACCAGGGGTTCTTGAGTAATTAAAGAGTATTATCAATTTATAAAAATAATTGTAAAAAATAATGACATGCCACTTTTAATCTGGGAAAATGTTTATTTCTGCCATAATGATTCTGGTATTTCGCCTATCTTTATTGTAATCTGCTTCTTTACACTATATAGTGATAGAAAGTTAGAATCAACCATTGCATTTTAAAAATCATTTTCATATAATGGGGGTAAGGTATGGGTAAAGACAATACAGCGACGCAGAAAAAATACCAGCAGGGACGAGAACAACAGTCACTAAAATTGTCACAGATCCAAAAAGGACAGGTACTGCATAACCATCAGGATACCATTTTTAGCAGCTTGTATTCAGATCCGGAACGTGTACTGGATTTATATTTCACCTTACATCCAGAAGACAGGAACAGTGGGATCACACCAGATCAAGTTGAATTGGTTACATTGAAAAATATTTTCCTGGCACAGAGGCATAATGATGTTGCTTTTTTGATAGGAGATCATCTGATTGTATTGGTGGAGCATCAATCCACCATTAATGAAAATATGCCACTGCGTATGTTGTTTTATGTAACGAATGAATATGAGAAAATCATTACATCTTTCAAGAAAAAACTGTATCGGGAAAAGAGGATTATGATTCCCAGACCTGAGTTCTATATCGTGTATACTGGAAAGACATCCTGGAATCGCGAAGAACTCAGACTATCAGAAGCGTATGGTATGGCTGGATCGGGAAATGCCCCTTTAGAACTAAGAGTCCGGATCATTTGTGAAGAAGATATGCAGACTACGCAGAATACACTGGGCAGTTATTATAATTTTATCCGTTATGTAAAGAATAATATTTATAACAGTAAAATCAGTATTGATGCAGTGGAAGATTATGTTTATCAATTTGCAGGATCGGAGCTGTTTCGGGATTTTTTAGAGAAATTGAGTGCAGAGGAGATAACGAAAATGACAAATTATGAATTTGATTTGGATGAAGCAAAAGAGGTCTGGAAAGAGGAAGCGATGGAAGAAGGGATGGAAATAGGGATAGAAAAAGGAATAGAAAAAGGAATAGAAAAAGGGATATGTTCCTTAGTAGAAGTTTGTCAGGAATTCGGTAAGTCTCTAATTGATACAATAGAGACAGTGGCGATGAAGTTTAATTTGGATGAAGTAGAATCTCGACAAAAGGTAGAAAAGTATTGGAAGGAATAGAAATGCACAGATGAATTTGAAACTCAGCCTTAACCAGAAAACGTGACCGTATGTGTTGTAATAGTCTTTTAAAATGATATCATAATGCATACGGTTTTCTTGTGTCTGAATGCTCTTTAAAGCTAGGAATTCGCTGGAAAATATGTTATACTAAATTGTAGTGCGCTATTATCGGGGTGCTGGGAATTAGCGCATAAAATGAAAATACCCAGAGGGCATGTAGGAACAGGTTTTTCAGATGGGTATATCAGCTTGTAGGCTGGTGGAAGGAGAGAAGAAGCAGTATAGGCTGTTTCTGGAAAGTATGATGCAATATATAGTACCTTGTTTGATTGCGGAGCTTATTATATTAGTTCTTGTGATCAACATAGTGATAAAACATAAAATGAACATGAGAGATACATTGACAGGCTTGCCAAACCGGGAAGTCTTCTTGCGATATACAGAAAATTTATATCATTCTTCCAACAAGATTTTCATCATTGCCTTTGATAACTTCAAGGTAATTAATGAAACCTATGGGACGGATGTAGGAGACATTTTATTACAGTGGCTGGCGGAGGATTTTCAGACGGAGTTTCCGAATGATCATGTTTACCGTTATGATGGAGATATTTTTGCCTTGATTGTAGGAAATCGCAAGAATATCTATTATCAGGAGAAGATTAATCGTGTTATTGCCAGGGAAAGAATCCTCTCCGATATGACCATTCAATTACAGGCGTGTGTCTGTCAGTTATTTACCATGCGTTATGATGACAGCGGCGTGATACAAATGATTGAATTTATGATTGATGAGGGAAAGAAACGAGGAAAAGGCACCTATTTGGAGATCAATGATGCGTTCAAGAAGGGACTACACCGGAAAAGTATGATTGAGCAAACCTTGATGGAGCATTTGAATGCAAATCATTTTGAGGTGCATTATCAGCCAATATGGGATGTGAAGGCAGGAAAGTTCCATTCCATGGAGGCATTAGTACGCCTAAACGTACCGGGTTATGGGTATATTTCTCCAGAGGAGTTTATTCTGATTGCTGAGCGGAATGGCATGGTGCTGAAGCTGGGAATGATTGTATTGGAAGAGGTTTGCAAGCTGATTAAAAGCCGCTGTCTGGAAGACTATGGTATTGATTTTGTGGAGATTAATTTGTCAGTAATCCAGTGCATGCAGACAGAGTTATATACACAAGTAATCGAGGTACTGAATCGTTATGAGATTCCGCCAGAGATGATTAATCTGGAAATTACGGAGAGTGCCCAGGCGTTTTCGGAAAAGCAGATGGCACAGAATATTGCCAGACTTACGCTGAAAAATATAACATTTTCTCTGGATGATTATGGGTCCGGCTACTCGAATATTAATTATCTGACAGATTTTCCGTTTACCATTGTTAAGATTGACAAGTATTTGGTGTGGGAGGCAATGAAAAAGGTGTCCTCCAAATATATTTTAGAAAGTACCATAGCCATGTGCAAGAAAATCAACAAAAAGGTAGTGACCGAGGGGATCGAGAATGAGGAAATGTTAGCCATGGTGAAAGATATGGGAGCGGATTATGTGCAGGGATATTATTTTTCCAAACCGGTTCCAGGGGAAAAACTAATTAGAGTGTTGGAGGTAAATGCCAATGAAACATAAAGATACAGAACAGATGAAAGGGAAGAAAGCAGTTGCTCTCTTACATACCAGATCACTTTTAGGTATGATAGGTGTTTTGTTTATTGCCTTATGTCTCGGTGGATGTGGACGAACAAAAGCAGGGAATGAGAATCAGAAAAAAGAAAAAATTGCTGTTATTTGTAAGGGAGAACAGCATCAGTTTTGGCAGACGGTAAAGGCAGGGGCAGAGGATGCTGGAGAAGAACTGGGGGTAGAGATTACTTTTGAAGCGCCGGAGGACGAATCACAGATTGACGTGCAGATCGGCATGGTCGAAAAGGCGATAGAAGACAAGGCAGATGCTATTTTACTGGCACCGTTAGATACCGACAAACTCAATGATGTGATTGACCGGGCGAGCGCAGAGGGAATTCCGGTTTTGACCTTTGATTCGGATGTGACGACAGACAGCCGGGTAGCAACTATTGGCACGGATAATATGACGGGTGGTGCGATTGCCGCCAGAAATGCCATTGACCTAATTGGCACGGAGGGAAAAGTTGCCATTATCTCTTATGTTAAGGATGCACAGACAGCGATTGAGCGTGAAAAGGGATTTGTGGATGAAATTAGCAAATATACGGGGATAGAGATACTGGGGACAGAATATTGTAATGGAGATTCGGCACTGGCACAGGAGCAGGCGGAGACCTTTATAGGCAATAATCCGGACATTAAATGTATCTATGCCACAAACGAAGGATGTGCCCTGGGTGTTGCACGGGCAGTACAGGACAAAGATATTACCGTAATTGGATTTGATTCTTCGGATGATGAAATTCAATATCTGGAGGATGGCTGGATACAGGGAATGATGGTACAAAATCCATATAATATGGGATATCTGGGTGTTCGAAATATCTATAAGGCAATGCAGGGAAAGACGCTGGAAGAAAAAATTGATACTGGTATTACCTATGTAGACCGGAGCAATTTACAGGATGAGGATATCAGATGGCTCTTGTATCCGATGGGAAAAGGAGAATAGATATGCGAAAGGTAAGGATGTCAGTCCGCTTGAAACTGGCTATCAGTTATATCTTATTTTTGGTGGTTATTTTTGCGATTGGACTGGTGGGGCTCTATAATATGGGACGGATTTACGAAAATGGAAATAAAATCTATGAAAATAATCTTCGTTCTGTGAATTTGTTGGAAACAGTTAATCAAATGGTTCGAGAGACAAATCTATGCATTAGGGATGCTCTGGAGAATAAGGACAAGAATGTGGGAATTGAGGTGGAACAGCTCCGGGAAGAAAGACAGGAACTGCTGACATCCTATGAACAGGTTGAGTCTACTGATATGGAAAAAAGGCGATATAAGCAGTGCAGGCTGAGTATGCAGACCTTTGATAAACAGTTGGATAATATTATCAAGCAGATACAGGATGGTAATATAGAGGCGGCAGAGCAGAGGTACTATCAGGAATTATCGCCAGTCAGAGCGTGTACTTATGAACTGTTGGATGCGATTGTGGATCTGACGGAAAAAAATGCAGAAGTCAAGTACCTGGATAACCAGGAGATGTACCAGCGTATCCGTTATATGGTTATTATATTGGTTATTGGTTCCATGCTGCTGGCAGCCGTAATCGCCTTTTATGTAAATCAAATGCTCAAAAATCGTCTGACCAGTATCGGTTTATTGGCAGAACGTTTATCGGAATATGATATCTCAGAGGATATTGAAAATATTACTGCAGATGAGTTTGGTGATATTACGGAGGTTTTGAATAATGCCCAGTTGATGCTGCGGGATCTGATTACCAAAATTACAGAGGAATCGGATGATATGAGCGCAATCGGACTTGATTTGTCAGAGTCCGTTCACAGAAGTGAAGCCCAAATCGAACAAATTAACCTGGTATTATATGATGTTGAGACCGAGATTGGGTGGATTGAGAATAAGTGTAAAGATTGGATTACACATACCGAAGGAGAAAGTAAAGATGGAGCTGTCAAAACGGTAGATATCTGCACCAAACAGAGGGAAAGACTGAATTATATCCAGTCAGAACTTAGCAGGGTTATCAGCTATATATCCCAGATTGGTATTATCATAGAGCAGCAGAATGAGATCTCAGAATCGCACAGGGAGCAGATTGGCAAGTTCAAAATCTAGTATTGGGAATATTTGAGGGAATAGTGTAGTAGAGCAAAAACATAGCAAGTTATGCTGTACAGCGTAGAAGAGTGAAAAGTAAATTTTTCACTCAGGAAGTTTGTGCGCACACGCCCGAACTTCTTTATGCACAAAAGGCGTGTGCCAATGGAGGTAAATTATGAGTAATCAGAGCAATCAGATTTCAGCAACAGAGGCATTAAACAAACTGAAGGAGGGCAATGTAAAGTATCTGGATGCAACATCAAATCCGGGAGATATTTCTGCTTTGGTCCGCAAAAAGACTTGTGAGGAAGGGCAGTTTCCTTATGCAGTGGTCATTACCTGTTCGGATTCCAGAGTAATTCCAGAAAGTATTTTTTCTGCCGGAATTGGCGAATTGTTTGTGATCCGTGTGGCAGGAAATGTCATTGACAATCATCAGCTAGGCAGTATTGAATATGCAGTGGACCATTTGGGAAGTAAACTGGTGGTAGTGATGGGACATAGCCACTGTGGTGCAGTGGGAGCAGCTATGGGCAGTAATCCAACCGGTTATGTAAAGTCTATTACTGATATGATTCGTGAAGCAATTGGCGATGAGAAGGATGAACTGCGTGCCAGCTGCTTAAATGTGGAAAACAGTGTGTCCGTAATTAAGGACAGTTTGAAATACCAGGGGGACGGAGAAGCTGATGTAAAAGTCTGCGGTGCTATGTACCATATTGACAGTGGTAAGGTAGAATTTATAGACTAAAACAGAAGAGTGTGAGGGGGATTATCATGTATGCGAATTATCATACACATACGAAACGCTGTAAACATGCGATTGGGGAGGACCGTGAGTATGTAGAGGCGGCGATTGAAGCCGGCATGGAGATTCTGGGATTTTCCGATCATTGCCCATGGGTTTATCCAGAACCATGTGAGTCCGGGATTCGGATGGACCCTAGTGAATTGGAGTCCTATGTACATTCTTTGTCACAGTTACGACAGGAATACGCGGATGATATCAAGATCTTTATTGGATTGGAAGCAGAGTATATTCCGGAACTGATGGATGCACAGGATCGTTTTTTGGCAGAGTATCCATTGGATTATATGATTCTGGGACAACACTTTCTGGGACCAGAACAGGGATCAGTCTATGCCGGCATGCCTGCAGATGATGCGGATTATCTGGCGCAGTATGTGGATGCGGTGATTGAGGGAATGGAGTCAGGGCGCTATCTCTATCTGGCACATCCGGATTTGGTACATTATACAGGAGATTCGGAGATTTATGCATTACATATGAGACGACTGCTGTCCTATTTGTTGGACAACGGATATCCCTTTGAGCTGAATATGCTAGGGGCCTGGCAGGGGCGGAACTATCCGGATCCCAGATTTTTGCAGTTGGCAGGAGAGATGGGGAATGAGTGTCTGATTGGTGTGGATGCCCATGATCCCCAGCAATTGCGTAGTGTGCAGGGAGAGCAGATCTGTGAAAATCTAATTGAAAAATATGGTCTGCAAATTTGTGAGCCACCGTTGATATAGAGTTCCTATCAGCTTGGTGTCATTAAGCGGAGGGGGGTGGGCTATTTAGCGTTTTCTCGCATTCAGAATGGAGGTTGCCATGGCAGAACCAATATATCAGATTACGACAGAGGTATCGGAGGAAGATTTTCGCAGGGCATTGAAAGTATCATATCCCAAAAAAGGGACAATAGAATTATTGTTGACTGCACTGATGCAGTGCTTTTTTGTGCCTTATTTTTTATTTAATGATTCGCCAAATATGCTGACGCTTCTCGCTGGGATTACATTATTTATTCTGGGAATTTCTTTTTTGGTCTGGGCAATTTGGCTGCCTAAAAACTACATCAAAGAAAATATACAGAGAAGAAGAGTGATGACAGGGAAGAATAGTGTGGGCGAGAAACTGAATTTTTTGGAGGAGGAGATCTTGATTCATAATGTGGATATGAAAAAAGATTATCATATTCCCTATGCATATATTAACAGGATTTATCTTTTTGAGGATATGCTGGCATATACGGTGGATCAAGGTGTGGGTCAGATTATGAAGCGGGATATTCCGAATGAGACAGAATTTATCCAGTGGTTTATTTCCAGGTGTAGCGAAGCCAAGGTAAAAACAGTTGCTTAGAGTGAGAGTTGTAAGATGGATAATAGAGAATGAATTACGGCAAACTAGGCTGTGAATCGTAACAAGTGTTCATATGGCAGGAGGATGGGAAAATGGAACCAATGGATTTGATTCAAACAGAAATACCAGAAGATTTATTAAGGGATACATTGATTCGTACATATCCCAAAAAGTTGATGATTTTTCAAATGACGTTTGTTTTTATAATGATAGTTGGTGGGACGTTTATAGTATCCACGGTAAGCTATATATATTTGAGATATCATCATTTTAATCAAAGTCTTAAGGTACCTGTTATTGTGGGAGTAGTTTCTTTACTTGGTGGGCTTTATGAACTGGTTGATCAAGTGCGGAAACCCAGGATAAATACAGATAAATGGCTGAAAAATCTACGGATGCAAACCGGGCAGAGCAATCTGCGTCTGAAACTACAATTTTTAGAAGAGGAGTTGACGGTTTGTAATACAGATATTCAAGAAGATCTGCATATCCCCTATGATTATGTCCATACGATTTATATTATGGATGAGGTAATGGTTTTGGCGACCAAACAGGGTAGAGTTAATATCATGAGAAAGGATATTCCGAAGGAAGAAGAATTTACCCAGTGGCTGTTGTCCAAGTGCGGCAGGGTTAGGGTGAAAAATATGGAGTGAAATAGCCTGTTTTATGTTGTACAATATAGAAGTTGATGATGTTAGATAATTCGAAGCATAAAAGGTTCGTTCCACAGCATATCGCTTTAGTGTAAGGTTTCAATTTCCGAAACAGTAAATAAGGTTGAGAAGAGTATATGCTTATCTGATAGAAAATAACATAGGGATGCAGTGAATGGAAAGGAGACCAAAATTATGATGACAATTGGTAATGTAACGAACGTAAACAATAGTATGCGGGCAGTGGGGGATGCGGAAGGAGAAGTTCCACAGATATTACTTACACATTGGTAGATGTTCATTTGTAGGGGTGTCACCAAAGTTGATATGGATGGAAAAGTACAGAACAAATATTCGATCTGTTCTGTACTTTTTTGCTGTTTAGTGTTATAATATAAAATCATTCGTGTAATTAAAATGTTTTTATAAGATAGTGAAAAAAGTGGAGAACATATTTGAAAAAATCTTCGTAATGTGCTGTCTGGAAAGGGGTTTTTATCATATAAACCAAGCAAGAACTTATGGAATTTAGGTGCAAGACAATCTATGAATGATGATGTGGTTAAAGAATTAGTAGAGAAAATTATTTGATGTGCGAATACCATATCTAAAAACATGTTGGATAATTAAAGTGAAAATATATATGTAAATGCATATTTCGAATTACTTGCATATATTAAACCATTATTTATTATGTATAACGAAAAAGTTTCAGAAGAAGATTTATTGGATTCTTAACGAGAAGATGGGTATGTGCCATGAAATGATAGATAAATGAAAGGAAAAAGATGCTATGCAGAATGAATTATTTGAACAAGTAGAGAGTGACACAGTAATAGAGAATGTTACAGGTCATGTGGAGAATCTATGGGCGGATGAATTTACCGTTTTTGAGAGAAGTTACCGACAATTGTTGACAAAGATAAAGAACTGTAAATCTGTGGAGCTTTCCTTTGATCGGTTTGATGGTAAAGAGAAGAAAGATATTCTTTATACAAATGGTTTTGAAAAGGTTATATTAAATAATTTAGATGTGGATACTTGGAATTGGAGGGATTTTGTTTTTTATTTTATGCATTTAAAATATTTATTTATTACTGGCTGTGCAGAGGTTTCTGATTTGATTTTTAATATGGAATCATTAACTGATTTAGAATTTTATAGGTGTAATTTAGAAACTGTCTGTTTTGATAATATTATAAAATTGTCTAAGTTAGAAAACTTAATATTGGATTGGTCAAATATTAAAACAGTGCCAGAAGTGATATGTGAGTTATATTCTCTTAAAAGGCTATCTATGATGAACACAAATATCAGAGAATTGCCGTTTTCTATAAAAAAACTAAAAAATTTAGAATATTTAGGTTTGAATGGAACTAAGATTAGTCAAGTCCCAATAGTAATAGGAGAACTTAAAAATTTGACTAGCCTTTATTTGGGGCAAACGGATATTAAGACACTTCCTATCGAAATGCAATCTTTATCAAAATTGGAATGTTTGGCATTATGGGAAACCCAATTAGAAGTGTTGCCAGATTGGATTTGTTCGTATAAAAATCTAAAGGGATTATATTTGGGGAGAGATACTAGATTACAGAAACTTCCAGATAATATTGGTGATTTAATTAATTTAGAAGAATTGACTTTGGATGGTACTGGGGTGAGAGAATTACCAAAAAGTTTTGGTAGATTGGTAAAGTTAAAACAAATAAATTTGAATTATACAAAAGTACAAAGATTTCCTGAATTAGAAGCAATGAATCATTTATCAAAATGTGATTTAGGTGACATGGTTTTAGAGAGAATTCCGAAAGAATTTATTAATGAAAAAATGACAATCCATTTCGATTATTCTATTCAGGGACTGTGCCTTCGAAATACAAAACTGTTGTGTCAGCCGATTAGTTTATTTTCTCATGATAAAGAGTTTATTAACGCATATTATGAGGAAGAAAAAATTCACTTAAATGAAACTAAAATTGTTTTTTTGGGGGATGGTGAAGCAGGAAAAAGTCATATAATAAAAAGAATAATGGAAAATAATCAAATTTTGTCACAATTTAATGAGGAATCTACGCCTGGTATAGCGATCTCGCAGAAATTATGTGTTGTTGACCAGGAGAATATCCGCTTACAGATTTGGGATTTTGGCGGACAGGAAATCATGCACTCCATGCATCGATTTTTTTTGACGGAAAGAACGTTATATGTCATTGTCATTAATGCCAGAGATAATACACAAGATGAAAGAGCGGAATATTGGTTAAATAATGTCAAGAGTTTTGCCAATGGATGTCCGGTTATTATGGTTTTAAATAAAATGGATCAAAACCCAACTGCCAGCATCAATGAAAGATTATTAAGAGATGATTACCCTCAAATTATTCAAATATTAAAAATGTCTGCTTTGAAAGATTCGAGCGAAACGTTTGGAAAATTAATGGAACATATCGTTGCGTCTGTGAAAAATTTTGATAGTTATGCGATGGATTTTCCGTTATCTTGGAATAGGATTAAGGCAACATTAGAGGAAATGAGCGAGAACTATATTATTGATTCTAAATATAGAGAAATTTGTAAGCAAAATGCGGTAGAGGATGAACAGATACAGAATTGGTTGTTGGATTGGTTCCATGATTTAGGGATTAGCTTTAATTATTATAAACAAGATCAATTATTGGGTGGTTATATGGTACTTAAACCCACTTGGATAACAAATGCGATTTATATTATTTTATTTAATGGGAATCAATATGCGAAAAATGGATTAATCAGCATTAATAGTATTGTGGGTTTGCTGAAGGAACCGCCAAAGTCAGTTGAAAATATCAAATATAATATTGAGGAAGTACCATATATTTTGGGTGTTATGAGACGTTTTGAAATTTCATATTCTATTGACGATAAAAATGAATTTATACCAATGATGTGTGATAAAAACCAACATAAAGATGCAGAACTATTTGTAGGAAACGATTGTATGGAATATTATATGGAGTATGAGTATTTGCCGAATAATGTATTACATAAGTTAATGATTAAAATGCAGCATGATTTTGATAAAGATAAAATCTGGCTCACAGGAATGATATTACACTCGCGGGAAAATAATATTTCTGCATTAGTTAGAATGCATGATAGGCGTATTGAAATATTTATTAGAAGTTCTGATTGTAATGTATATCCACCAAAAGAATATTTAAGTGAAATAAGAGAAAATTTGATTAATATTAATAAAGAATTAAATTTAGATGCAAAAGATACAATCGTATATAAAGAAGGGATACAATCAGAAAATATCCATTACGATATGTTGTTGATCTATTTAAGTGCAGGACAGTATGATTATTTTTCACCGGTGTTTCGGAAAATGATACCGATTCGTAAAATTCTTGGTATGGTGGAAAAAGAATTTGATATTGATTTAATTATTCAATACTGTAAAGAAAATGAGAATGAAAAATTATCATATGAATTAATAAATTATATGTTAATAAAAGAACGTACCGAGATTCATTATGATGAATTAGAGAAAGATATATTGAAATGTTGTTTGAAGTTACAGGGGAATTCATTATTGATTTTACAAGGCAAAGAAAATGATAGAAATACATATTTTAGAGATTTGCTTTCTTCTTATGATAAATATGAGGTAAGCGATCAAACCTTAAATGGAACTTCCGGTAATCAGAAAGCAGCGGGAGAATTGGATTTATTAATTAGTAATATAAATGGAGTTCCATTTTCGGTTATAGAAGCAATGACATTATCATGCGTAGCAAAAAAATATATTTCAGAGCATATTGATAAATTGTTTTTATATGATACCTGGGGATTGGAAAATAATTATATTTTGGTTTATGTTGAAAGTTCAAATTTTGTTGCATTTAAGAATAGGTATCAGAAATTTATTTCACAATATGAATATCCTGTTATATATTTGGGCATTGAGGAAAGAGATACTTACGCAGAGATGGCAATATTTGATGTAACTATATTGCGAAATGAACAGGAAAGTAAAATAACACATATTTTAGTACATTTGCAGGAGGTGGAGGAATAACCATGGATCATTTCGAATTAGTGTCAGAATACCAACCCACCGGTGACCAGCCGGAGGCAATCGAGGCTTTAGTGAAAGGCTTCCAGGAGGGCAATCAGTTTCAGACCTTGTTGGGTGTTACCGGTTCTGGTAAGACCTTTACCATGGCGAATGTTATCCAACAATTAAACAGACCGACACTGGTAATTGCCCACAATAAGACATTAGCGGCCCAATTATATGGAGAATTTAAGGAGTTTTTTCCGAATAACGCCGTGGAATATTTTGTGTCCTACTATGATTATTACCAGCCGGAAGCATATGTTCCTTCTTCGGACACCTATATTGAGAAAGACAGCGCTATCAACGATGAAATTGATAAGCTGCGCCATTCGGCCACGGCGGCATTGACAGAACGTCGGGATGTGATTATTGTTGCCAGCGTATCCTGTATTTATGGACTGGGTAGTCCCATTGATTATCAGAATATGACTGTATCGCTCAGACCTGGCATGACCAAGGATCGGGACGAGGTCATTCATCGCCTGATTGATATTCAATACAATCGTAATGATATGGATTTTCAGCGTGGAACTTTTCGAGTGCGTGGAGATGTGGTAGAGATTTTTCCGGTATCGGAAGCAGATAAGGCGATCCGGGTGGAGTTCTTTGGGGATGAAGTGGATCGCATTACAGAGATTGATGTTCTGACTGGAGAAATCAAGGCAGATCTGGAGCATATCGTTGTTTTTCCTGCTTCCCACTATGTGGTGGATAAGGAATCGTTGGAGAGGGCGATTGGCACTATTGAAACGGAGTTGGAGGATCGGGTAAAATATTTCCGTAGCGAAGATAAGTTGTTAGAGGCACAAAGAATTGCGGAACGGACGAATTTCGATATAGAGATGTTAAGAGAGACTGGTTTTTGTTCTGGTGTGGAGAATTATTCCCGTCATCTGGCCGGATTACAACCGGGGGAGACACCCCATACCCTGATGGATTATTTTCCAGAGGATTTTATTATCATGGTGGACGAGTCCCACAAAACGATTCCTCAGGTGCGGGGCATGTTTGCGGGGGACCGTTCCAGGAAGCAGACCCTGGTGGACTTTGGTTTCCGGCTGCCATCAGCACTGGATAACCGGCCGCTGAATTTCGAAGAATTTGAATCCCATATTAATCAAATGATGTTTGTGACAGCTACTCCGAATGTATATGAGGAAGAACATGAACTGGCACGGGTGGAGCAGATTATCCGTCCGACTGGTTTGTTGGATCCAGAAGTGGAGGTTCGTCCGGTAGAGGGGCAGATTGATGATTTGTTGGGAGAGATCCGCAAGACGATTGATGCTGGTAACAAGGTTATGGTCAATACCCTGACCAAAAGGATGGCAGAGGATTTGACAGATTATCTCAAAGAAGTGGGGATACGGGTTCGGTATCTGCACTCCGATATTGATACTCTGGAACGTTCTGAGATTATCAGGGACATGCGTATGGATGCCTTTGATGTTTTGGTGGGGATTAATTTATTGCGGGAAGGACTGGATATTCCAGAGATTGCTTTGGTGGCAGTGTTGGATGCAGATAAGGAAGGATTTCTGCGTTCGGAGATTTCCCTGGTGCAGATCATTGGACGTGCTGCCAGAAATGCGGAAGGGCGTGTCATTATGTATGGGGATATTATGACAGATTCCATGCGCAATGCCATTGATGAGACAAACCGCAGACGCTCGATCCAGATGAAATATAATGAAGAACATCATATTACGCCACAGACGATTAAGAAAGCGGTTCGGGATCTGATTAGTATTTCCAAGAAAGCAGATAGTGGCAGTGGAACTATTGAAAAGGATCTGGAATCCATGAGTCGCCATGATCTAGAGAAATTGATGAAAAAATTAACGCAGAAGATGCACACCGCTGCGGCAGAATTGGATTTCGAGCGGGCGGCAGAATTGCGTGACCAGATGCTGTTAATTAAGAAACAGTTGCGGGAATAAGTGTGACTAAAACAGCGAGCAGAGCCAGCCCGGTGTTTTAGTCTTGGATAGTTTGTGCCAGTGTAGGCACATGTGAGGAATGAATTTGAAATGATAGGAGGAGAGAGCCATGAAGAGATGGAAACGTATTCTGTTTTCTGCCATTAGTTTGACATGGGGATATGTTTCACTAGATTATCTCTATTATGCATATCGATTACTGGCGAGGGCAGATCGACATGCAAATACCTATCGTCTGGAAACAGATGGTCCGTGGCAGATTCTTGGCGTAGGGATGTTTTTGCTATGGTTCATTATATTGGCAGCGTACCATTGGCTGATCCGAAAATCCTCCTTTCAAATTGATCTTGTAGAGCAGGATGAACAAACAGGGGAATCCAGGATCCATCGCAAATGGTTTGACCTGCTGTTGCAGTGTGGAATGATTTTGACTGGTGCCGTCTTGCGGTGGTGCTATTTGGTATTTATTTTATTTCCGGGACGCTAACCGTGTTCTGGAATGATTGCTGATTGCTAGGGAAATGGCGGGTTTGACCTTAGCATCGTGATATTGCGTGAAGTGTTTTTCTATGCTATACTGATTACGAAAACTGTTAAGTGTAAGGGGATTGGAGGGTATATGGCATCAATAAAGGAAATAGCGAAAATGTGTGGTGTGTCGGTTGCGACTGTAAGTAAGGCCTTGAATGATAAAGAGGATATTAGTGAGGAGACGAAGCAGCATATCAAAGAAGTCGCAAAACAGATGGGCTACGTGCCGCAATATTATGCCAGAGCGATCCGATTGAACAAAAGCTTTAATTTAGGCGTATTATGCGTAGACGAAGCACAGAGTGGTTTGACACATGAGTATTTTGCGCATATTCTCAATAGTTTTAAAGTGACGGCAGAGGCAAAGGGATATGATATTACATTTCTGAATTGTGATAAACACAATAAAAAGAAAAAGACGTATTTGGAGCATTGCAGATATCGTGGATTAGATGGTGTAGTTATTGCCTGTGTTAATTTTGAAAACAAAGAGGTACTGGAGTTAGTAGATAGCGATGTGCCGGTGGTTACTATTGATCATTCTTATGAGAACTGTGCTTCTGTGGTATCCAATAATACGGAAGGGATGCGGGATCTGATTGAATATATTATCTCAATGGGCCATACTAAAATTGCATATATTTCCGGGGATCATTCTGCAGTGACCAGGCAGCGGATCGACAGTTATTATAAAACAATGCAGAAACATGGGCTGTCGGTTCAGAAAGAATATCAGATTTCTTCCAAATACCGTGATATGTCATTAGCACGAAAATATACAAAGCAGTTGCTGGAATTACCGGATCCACCTACCTGCGTTATTTATCCGGATGATTTTTCGGCGCTGGGCGGAATTGAACAATTACATGATATGGAAAAGGTAGTGGGAGAAGATGTATCTGTGGCGGGTTATGATGATCTAATGATTGCCGGACAATTGAAGCCACGATTGACTACAGTTCACCAGGATACCGAACAGATTGGAAAAAGGGCGGCAGAGAGTTTGATTCATTTGATTGAAAGTGGTACACAGCCAAAGGTGGGGCAGATAACGATTGGCTCACGCCTGGAAAAGGGACAGTCTATTCAGTTATTAAAATAAAACGAGAAAGATAACGATACAAATATTTCTAACGAAATATTCCTTCGTTATCTTTTTTGTTGCCCTATATACTCATAGCGAAATAGCAAGATAAACAAATGATTAACGAAAGACAAAAAATTATTCTGTCGCAAAATCATTCGTGAGTGACGACATCTTTTGGTAATTTTTATGAAAAAAAGCTTTTCATTACGGCAGTTCTTGTGGTATACTTGTTTTTAGCGACGTGGCAGACCGCGGGGGAGAGTATGCCTGCATATCTGCTGATGTCAAAACGAGCGGTGGCAGCACCGCAACAATATATCTTAGGAGGTAAAGATTCAATGGCAAACAAATGGGTTTATTTGTTCAAAGAAGGTAACGCAGACATGCGTGAGCTTTTGGGTGGTAAAGGTGCAAACCTGGCAGAGATGACCAGCTTGGGTCTTCCTGTACCACAGGGATTCACTATTACAACTGAGGCTTGTACACAGTATTATGAGGATGGTCGTGAGATTAATGCTGAGATCCAGGGACAGATTAATGAGTACATCGTAAAGATGGAGGAGATCACTGGTAAGAAGTTCGGAGACAAGGAGAATCCACTTCTGGTATCTGTTCGTTCCGGTGCACGTGCTTCTATGCCTGGTATGATGGATACTATTTTGAACCTTGGTTTAAATGAGACCGTAGTAAATACAATTGCTGAGAAATCCGGTAATGCTCGTTGGGCATGGGATTGCTATCGCCGTTTCATTCAGATGTATTCTGATGTAGTTATGGAAGTCGGCAAGAAATATTTTGAAGAACTGATTGACAAGATGAAAGCAGACAGAGGAGTAACACAGGACGTTGATCTGACCGCTGATGACTTAAAGGAATTGGCTTCTCAGTTCAAGGCTGAGTACAAAGAGAAGATTGGTTCTGATTTCCCGGATGATCCTAAGGAGCAGTTGATGGGTGCAGTAAAGGCTGTATTCCGTTCTTGGGACAACCCTCGTGCCAACGTATACCGTCGTGATAATGATATCCCTTACTCTTGGGGTACTGCTGTAAACGTACAGTCCAT
>CAYPEW010000051.1:0-24010 GCA_964409845.1 uncultured Jutongia sp. | reverse complement strand
ATCGCCTGTTTCTTGCCATAATTCTTTTGTAACTGATTTACCTGAATCGAATATTCACTCATTTTGATTCTCCTCTCTCATACCAATCACATCAATGCCTTTCAAACCTCTCCCCAATCTTCTGTATCAATTCTTCCTGGGAAATATCCAACTTTTTCGCTTCCTGCACTAAGGTCTCAATCATATCTATCAAAGTTTCCTGCGTTTTACGCTGTTTAATCATCTTTACCGCATCCTCCCTGACAGTCATCGCCTGACCACGAACTTTTTCCAGCACCCCTCGTTCCACCAGCAGCCGAATTCCCTTGGCCGCTGTAGCCGGATTAATATTCAGCTCTTTGGCAATGACTATCTGGGAATAACAATGATCTCCCTCCTGCAATCGGCCAGACAAGATATCATCCTCAATGCCATTGGCAATCTGAATATAGATTGGTACCACGTCATTAAAATCAATCTTCACGTATCCACCTCCCGTATTTCCCCTCCCTCTTGTTTCTTCTACTATACCACATTACTTATGTAATGTGGTAATAATATAACACGCCATTTTTACCTTGTCAATCAAATTTTAAAAATTAGCCCTACTGTCAGCATTTTAATATGACACACAAAAAGAACCCCCAATAGTTACCGCTATAAGAGGTTCTCGTTCGTCCTTTTTATAAAAATATCCTTTCTATTAAGCAATCTCTCCCTACAATCTCCTCCTCGAATTCCCCCGTTGCAAAATCCGATATTTCGTTTTCAAACGCATGAGTTTCCCACGCATGGGGTTCCAGATAAAGTATAGAAAGACCACGGTAGATACCCCGTGCATCAGATCAAAGGGCAGCCCTGACAATTCAATGATCCAGAAGCCTTGCCAGTTCATTCCGTGATTCATCATCAAATAGGATGCAAAGTTCACAATGGGCCCGTACAGACAGACCACTGTCAAAAAGCTAATCAGAAAAGCCAGCCATTTGCGGTCTGTATGGAGCAGACCACCAACCAGTCCTACCACTCCCAGCCCCAACATTTGAAAAGGAGTCCAGGGTCCCTGCCCAAAAATAAAATTGGACAAAAAAGCGGATAAAATTCCCGTCAACATACCAGACATGGGACCAAAAATAGAACCACAGGTAAAAATCAAGGCTGTCATGGGTTTCCACTGCGGTGCCCAGAAAAACGCCATTCTGGATACCACTGTGATGCCACTGAGTGAAGCTAGCACCACCACTTCCTTCGCCTGTAGTTTTCTTCCACACCAGACCAATAAAATCCAGATTCCAGATAGAATGACACATACCGCTGCCAGATAATAATGATCCATGAGAAAGTTTTTCACTCCAGTTCCTCCTTTGAGATAAATGCCGAATTCAAACGGCTGATATAGGGTTTATAGAAAAGATTCTGCCCAAAGACCTGATGCGGCTCCCCCATGGAAGCCACGCTGCCATAAAATAAAAATACTACATAATCCGCCACATCTCCCACCAGTTCCAGATCATGGGTAATCACAATCACGGTCTGCTGTTTCGCATATTCCCGGAGCAATTTCTCAATGGACTTCTTCCATCGGTAATCTACCCCCTTCGTAGGCTCATCCAGAATCAGATAATCTGCATGCTTTAAGAGAAATTTGCAGACAGCCACCAAATGCTGCTCTCCACCGGACAGATCCAACGGATGCCTGTCCATCAGATCCCCACATAAAGTTTCTATCTCCGGTGGAATATCTGCCTCCACGTAAAGCTCCTGCCGCACCGTTTCTTTGGTAAAAATTGTCAGCACATCCTGTGGCATCATAACAACATTCTGTAATTTCTTTTTCCCAAAATAGCCTGCCAACACCTTCCCCAGAGTAGATTTCCCAGCTCCATTTGGTCCGATCCAGGCATTAATGCCCTGATGAATTTCTAATTTACGGATTGCCAATACCGTCTGCCCATCATAACTCCCCCTGATATCCCGCAAAGTCTGCTGCACCGCTGTATTCCGTACTGCAGGTATCATCTCATTAGCAGATACATCTTCTTCCGTATATCCCTTGCCATGCCGTCTGATCTTTTCCCGCTCCGGCAGACTATTAACATGTTCTTCTGGCACAATCGTTCCTGCCTGCAAGCTATAGATTGCATCGGCATAATCATAGATATATTCTGTATCATGTGCCGCCACAATAAATCGAATACCATATTCCCGACACAAGCGCAGCACCAGTTCCCAAAAACTTCTGGCAGCAATGGGATCTAACATGGAGGTGGGTTCATCCATCACAATAAGCTGTGGTGCCATACACAAAACCGATGCCAGAACCAATTTCTGCTTTTCTCCCTCTGATAAATCGGTCACTGGTTTTGTAAACCAGTTCTCTATTCCCAGACAGGTACTAATTTCTGCCACTCTTCCTCGTATTACCCCGGTAGGTGTGCCTAGGGATTCCAGACCAAATGCCAGTTCATGCCACACGGTATCACATACAATCTGATTGTCCGGATGTTGGGACACAAAACCGATCACACCAGGCTTCAGCGAAGCAATATCCTGTCCTAAAAATTGTACTGTTCCCTCACATTCTCCAATTGCAGATATCCCTGGCACCATCTCCCGCAGTAAAGTAGATTTTCCGGAGCCGCTATCTCCCACAATCAATGTAATCCCCTTACCAATCTCCAGGGATACATCGTGCAGAATCTCTCGCCCGGATATTGTTTTTTTCCTGATATCGATCTTCATATTTTTCCTCCACCAGTACATATCCCATGTATCCAAATGTCAAAACCATCCACCAAGGGCAGACACCAATTTGTATATAAGGAGTAATCATTGTAAAGGGCTGCCCCCATTCCCATAATATCACAAATAAAAGCAAGAAGACACATTCCACTCCATCCTGTACCAAAAACCGAACAGGCGCATAACTGTTTCTACGCCCACTTTGATATCCCCGGGCAATCATGGAATCTGCAAGCTCCAATCCATTCTCTAATGCCCAGTTTACCATAATAGACAATGTACGAATAGACAGGAATAATTTTTCCCAAATATGTTCACTGCGACTCTCACATTTTTGATAACGATATATTTCCTGTATTTTACGGTGATAACGACCGATATTACGGATTGCCATAGATAATAAAATTGCCAAAGACGGCGACAGCGATCCAGTCACAATGACCAGTTTATCCGCTGTCATTCTACGACTGAGTATGGCTGAAATATGAATCAGAAGTACAATCTGTAATCCCAGGATTCCTCCATATACAATGGATTCCAAAGTGACTACATTATCATTCAGATAAAACAGATAAGTCTCTCCCCGATGATTGGTCAAAATATTAATGAATATGGTACTGCCCACCATCAGAATATCTAAAGGAAGATTTTTCCAGAATTCCCTGCCACGAATGCCCCATATCGTCAAAAGGCAGATAAACAGAACCACGGGATGATGGGTAGTTGCTATGATGAGCAGCCAGACCAGATATTTGAGCAGCTCTGACAGAGGGTGCTTCCGCATCATCATCTTTCCCATCCCTCCTTATATTACCACGACTAACGTCTCGGTTTGTACATTCGAATCAGCATTCTCTCTACCTATACACCAGATGGTTAATTATTGACGAACTGCCCCCTCCAGATCTGATCCGAAGCCAGTGCAGGAATACCGCCATCGGAGATACTCGCCCTCCACCATCACATAACGAGACGAAGAATAATTCGGAATCCATCCATCTACTTCATAAACCCACCCGGCAGTAGCACCACAGTCAAACTCTCCAATATGATTAATTCCCTGCATATAAACAGAGTTGTAGAGTGGCGTATAGCTGGACTGGACATTAATTCCCCGTGCCTTACACTCTCTGGACATCACATCCCATGCGGTCTCCCCTTCATAACAGAGTACCTGGGTTTTCGGCAGAATCCAGCCATCCTCCGGAACATATTTTTGTAATCCTGCTTTCAGATTCTCCATGTGATCTAGAATCGTTTTCACATCAATGCTCAGATAGACATAAAAACTACGCTTCTGGTTGACAGCCTGATCCTCTGCATTGACCGGTTCCGGTCTTCCGGAAGGAACCGGATCTGTATGATACTGATCCGGTTTCGTACTGCTGCCATCTGAAATCTTTCGTTTGCTGGAAGCAGAAGCTGATGATTTCGTCTGTTTCTTTCCGGATTTTCCTGTTTTCTGTGCAGATCCCTGCTTTCCCGAAGAAGATTTTATATCTTTTCCATTGGATCCCTTTTTTCCAACAGATGTATTTGTATTTTTATCTGTTGCTTGCTTCTTGGAGGAATTTTTCCCTTCATTTCCTGAAGCACCATCCTGTCCTGCGATATCGGATTTCTCACTATCGTTTGAATTCGTCTGCGTTTTTTCTCCAGAAGCATCAGTTTGTGTTGCTTCGGATTTTTCCGGGGAATCCGTCTCTCCGTCTCCTTCTGTCTGATCCTGAACAGACTCTCCAGTTCCCACCGTCTCGCCCTTTGACGATTCTGTCTCCAGATTATCAGCTCCAGTTCCTATATCCGAATCAATATTCTGCCCATTTCCATCCTGAGACTCCAGACTGTCATTTCCCGTAATTCCTGCTAGCTCCTGCGCTTCCTGTCTCACATCCTGTACCGAACGAATGTGAATTCCTCTAATTGCGCAACACAGAAACACAAACAACAGGAGAGCCGTAAGTATGTACTTTATGTTCCGCTTCACAAATCGTTTCATGATCTCACTCTCTCCTGTTTTTCATCTTCCTAAATGATCATTGATACTACGCATTGCGATCTAATGATACTACGGATTGCTACATTGCTTTACAATTTGCGATCTACTTTTGACCCTAGTACATCATAAATTAAGTTCTTGATAGTAAAGCGCAGAATAAATTTTTATTCTGCAAGGCAGATTTTCGACGGTGTAGCGGTGGCTACAACTAGAAAATCTAACGCAACAGATAAAAATTTAGACAAGCTTAACTGCAAGAAACTTAGTTTATGATGTACTTGTATCATATCCGGAATCCATAAATATTTTTCCGGATATCCAGCATTTCCATATCTGTCTCCGAAATAACATCCGCACAACGTCTCAATCTTTTCTCCATCTCCACACGTACGTGCTCATCCAGATCGTCTTTCTTATACCGGAGCTGATGATCCAGACTTGCCCAATAATCCATAGCAATAGTACGAATCTGTACCTCCACCTTCATCGGACGCATACGGTCCGCAAAGAACACCGGCACCTCGATAATCAAATGAAGACTACGGTATCCGTTAGGCTTTGGATGTTCAATATAATCCTTAAGCTTGACTAATGTAATATCCGTCTGTGATGTCAGCATCTCTGTAATCGTATAGATATCGTCGATAAAAGAACAGATTACACGGACACCTGCTACATCATTTAAATTATCCCGTATTGACTCCACACAAACCGGATTTCCCTTCTTTTTCAATTTCTTAGCAATACTGACTGGCGACTTGATTCTGGATTTAATACTATGAATTGGATTCCTCTGGTATCTCGCTTTTAAATCATCATTAAGTATCTCTAATTTAGTCGTAACCTCCCTAATCCCACAGGAATACATCATCATGATTTGATTAAAACGGGCCTCCCTCTCCAAAATCCCTTTATCATCTTCATCCAACAATCGCGCCAAATAATAATTTTCTTCTGTACGACTGTTCATTGCTATCTCCCCCTAATTTTTCCAGAGTCGACATAGTTCCACTTGCACATAGCTTGCTAAGTGTTAGTGAAACTTTAACTCTCACTCTTCTTTTCGGTCATAAATTTTTCAATCAGTTCTACAATACCATTCTCATCATTCGTTCCAGTCACATAATCAGCCTGCTCACGAATCTCCTGTGCTGCGTTCCCCATCGCAACACCCAGTCCGGCATAGCGTAACATCGGCAGATCATTATAACTGTCTCCCACACAGATTACCCGATCTCTTGGCACATCCAGATGCTTCGCCAATTTTTCTGCCGCCACACCCTTATCAATATATTTTGGAAGTAATTCCACATAGTAAGGATCGGAACGAAATACATTCAACTGCATTCCAAAACGTTTCTGCATAATCCGTTCCACTTCTTTCATCCGTTCCGGATCCCCTGACACAAATATTTTATTGATTGGTGCCTGAATCGCTCTGGTAAAATGATCTACTTCCCGCAAAGTTACCTGACAAGCCTTTGCATCTGCCTCCACATAAGATGTCACTCCGTTAGATACAATCAATTCCTTTGCTGCATCGTTATATGCCATAATCCCCACTGACAACTCCATTGCAGCATCATATACCGGCTGAATCATAGCATCTGATATGGTCTGATTAAAAATACACTCTCCCGTTTTACAATTAACAATAGTTGTTCCATTATACGCAATCACATAGCCACCATATTCCTCTAATGCGATTTTGGACGCAATCCCCCGAATGCCTGCAATAGAACGACCAGAGGCAATCGCTATCGTTTTCCCTCTTTTCTGCGCTTCCACAATGGCATCCCTGGTAACATCAGAGATTTGACGATCCGATCCTGTCAGAGTTCCATCCACATCCAGAACCATCATATCAAAACGATCACCCTCCGGCTCCTGAATTCCTTTTACCTTGCGGAAAATCTTCATAAATTCTTTGCCAGTAATGGTCTCATGCTCAATCAAAAATTTTGCCAGTTCATCCAGAGACTCCCTATCCCCAGACAACAGCTCTTTTGCCTTGGCATGGCATTCCCGCAGAATCCGCATCACTTCCTGATCTATTTCAGAAGCTGTCGCCTCTCCACAATTCAGCACCGTACGTCCATCCAGATAACGGCTCTGCACAGATTCCAACTCAATCAGACCAAACTTATCCGACATACCATACTGTGTTACCATAGAACGCGCCAGAGAAGTTGCCTTTTCTATATCATTAGAAGCACCCGTGGTAATAGAATCAAATACGATTTCCTCCGCAGCACGTCCACCAAACAAAGTAATAATTCGAGTAAGAATTTCCTCCTTACTCATCAGGTACTTCTCTTCCTCCGGCACCTGCATCACATATCCTAACGAACCCATCGTACGAGGCACAATGGTAATCTTCTGTACTGGCTCTGCATGCTTCTGTAATGCCGTAACCAGTGCATGTCCTACTTCATGATAGGCAACAATGCGTTTTTCCTCTTTTCCTAAAATACGGTCTTTCTTTTCCTTACCGGCAATGACCACTTCCACCGCTTCAAACAGATCCCTCTGGCTGACCACTCTTCTTCCGGCACGAACTGCCATAATTGCCGCTTCGTTAATCATATTTGCCAGATCGGATCCCACAGCACCACTGGTAGCAAGTGCAATTTCTTCAAAGTCCACTGATTCATCCATCAAAACATCTTTGGCATGGACGCGAAGAATATCAATACGCCCCCTGAGATCTGGTTTCTCCACAATAATCCTTCGATCAAAACGCCCTGGACGCAGCAATGCTTTATCCAGAATTTCCGGACGGTTAGTGGCACCCAGAATAACCAGTCCCTTGGAACTGTCAAATCCATCCATCTCTGACAACAGCTGGTTCAAAGTCTGTTCCCGCTCATCATTGCCACCGCCATACTGACTGTCACGGCTCTTGCCGATAGCATCAATCTCATCAATAAAAATAATACATGGAGCCATAGACTGTGCCTGCTTAAACAAATCACGCACACGGGATGCTCCCACACCCACAAACATTTCCACAAAATCTGATCCCGACAGACTGAAAAACGGCACATGTGCCTCTCCTGCAACTGCCTTTGCCAGCAATGTCTTACCGGTACCTGGAGGGCCTACCAACAATGCTCCTTTCGGCAGTTTGGCACCAATCTCGGTATATTTCTGAGGATTATGCAGAAAATCCACCAATTCGTTAAGGGAATCCATAGCCTCTTCCTGTCCTGCTACATCCTGGAAGGTCACTCCGGTTTCCTTTTGCACATACATCTTGGCAGTACTCTTGCCCACACCCATAATTCCACCAGAGCTGCGTGACATCATACGAAATACAAAGAATAAGCCCACCCATAGCAGCAAAAACGGAAGAATAGTGGAAATAAACATATACATCATACTGGAAGATGTGCTGCTCAATTCCTTAGAAAATTCCACCCCTGCCTTGTCCAAACGGTTAACCAGGGTAAAATCCATAGAGATAATCCCAGTATAATAAGTCATTTTATATAAATTATTGGACTGGGTTTTCGGTGTAATGGTGATTCGATCCGAAGACAATACCACTGACTTAACTGCATTATCATCCAACATCTGGATAAACTGGTCATAGGTAATCTCTTTCTTGGATGCCTTTTCCACCTGCCTGTTCATAAAAGAAAATACCAGAAATACACCCAATGCTATAATCAGACAGATAATGATACCCCGTCTGTTCTCTTTTTTATTTTGATCGTTATTACGATTATTTCTGTCATTTTGATTGTTATCCACTATTTACCTCCCCTATTCCATCATCTGGAAATCCCAATTCAGTCTATAATAATTATAAGGCTACTTGCTATAGAAATCAATATCGGTCCTTGGATGAATCTCTGAAATTTTTGTGATCTTCCCTAAATTTTTCTAAAATAACTAGATAAATTTTTTAGGAAAAAAATAATACAAAACTTTATTTATAAAACAGAACATTTTAACCCTTGCTTACATTTTAGTCAGATAAAGATATTGTTCTCATCTCTGACAAAATCATACCTAAATCATATCATAGAGATCCATAAAATGTGTGGTGCCGTTTCTGGCGTCAAACTTCTGTGCACAGGAACAGGCAAAGTTTTCATAATATTCCCTTAATTCTTCTAAATCGTAATTTCCATCTTCCCTATACAATGGAAAACTATTTGGCAGTTTCATTCGATAACTGTCCTTTTCCTCTTGCAGCTGTTTTACAAAACGAATCATACCAAAAGCAAAATAGAGCTTATAGATTGGATTTTTATTAGACTCATAAAGAGACCAAAAATGTTTAAACCAATCCAGAGCCTTTTCCTGATTAGTCAAAGCATAAAACAGCATGACATCTCCAAAAAATTCCAATATAATTCCTCTCCGGCGCACAGCATTACTCACTTCTTTGCAACACTTTTCTGCTTCTTTTAAGCAATCCTGTTCTCCTTGACACAACTGCAGGTTATAATAACGCAAGAATTCTCCATAGGTAGCCTCTGGAATTTCTGCACAAGTCATTCTCCTGTCAAACAGGACCTTTGCCTTCTTTTTCGCCTGGTCAATATTACCACATTCCAACAGATATTCCACTTCATCATTTCTCTCGCAAGCGGCACAATCGCACATTCCATCACGCTTGCATTTCTTAAATTCCTGATAAAAATACTCTGCCTTTTCCCAATCAATATACTTATAAAAGTCGAATTGGTAGACATAATAAGGGCGTAAAGAGTAGCCCGCCTCCAAAAATCTTTTCTTCATATCCTCAGAAATATTTTCAAACTGTTTGATGGAAACCTGATAAAAATCCTTGGATGTTTCCAAAAGCCATTTGTATTTCCACATTACTTCATGGCAAGTACTCTCATCCACCCCATACTGCTCTACATATTCATCATATATTTTCAGAAGCTCTGGCATGATGACATAGATTTCCATGGCGTCAGAATAAAAGTTGCTTTCATGGATAAACTCCATCCGCAGTTTCATCCGCCATTTATAATCCTCCAATTCATCAGCCTCCTTGATAGCCTCCCGTAAATATAACATGCTGATCTCCCCATGGGGCAATACCCTGTATTCTCTATAATATTTTTCTGCGTCAAATTTTCCCATAACACCCTTTCCTTTCCGATAAATCAAGATACCAAAAGGAGCTTTTACCCCTCTAATCCCCTATAACAGTTGCTCCAGTATATTCAAAATATTGTCATTCATCCTGCCTAATTCATTATTTCTTAAATGAAAGCCTCCAATCAACAAGGTCTGCACATAGATAATAAAAATAAAATCTTCTAATTTATCTTCCTTTCCCAAAACAGCCATTTTTTTAATAATGGGATTCTGATAATTAAAATATAAGGTATTTGCCTGTTTTTCCTCGATATCCTCGGCAAAACTATCTAATAAATCAGAGAAAACTCCATCTGAATTTTCCTTGGCATTCTGCAGGTCACGATATAACTGTGCCTGACTGTCCACATAATAAAATGCCGGTAAATTAGCAGGAATAAACTGCTTCATCTCCACTGCGCAATGATATGGCTCCAAGACTTTCTGGGCAATATCTAAGAAGTCAACACACTGCTCCATTTCACTTATTTTGACTTCTTTTAAAAGATCATCCACCTCGGTGGCATTTACCCGCATAACCGAAACTCCGAAAAATTCAGACATGCGAAATAACAGTTCCTCAGTATACACAATTCCCGCATTAATCAGTAATTTCCCCTGTGCCACAAAAACCTGTGATAACTGCTGATACTCTTTCAAATTACAGTAGAGAAGCTGTTCCTTGCTCATGCGTAAATCATAACCTGTCATTCTGCCTCTGGTGGTCTCAAATTCCAATTCATTGATGAACAATTGAAATAACTCGTCATCGTCAATCGCCATACTCCTGACCACTAAACTATGTACCTCCAAAAAAGCACGAAATGCCTCTATGTTTTCTCTGGCAAGTTTTTTCAAATAATCTGCAATGCAATTACCAATATTTTTCTGTGCCTGATGCAAGGTTTCATCGGAATAGAATCCCTCTCTGGAAGCAGTAGGTCGCAAGTCTCTGGCATTGACAATACATTTAACAAAAACTGCCCAGTCCGGAACCAGCCCCTCCCCTTTCTCAGTCAAGAGCATATTTTTCAGATAAATCATATGATTCTGCTTTGCCGATGCCTGCACCGCATAAGGCAGAATATATGCTACCCCGTCCACGGCCCCATCTTCTGAATGAAGCACAATGCAATCCATAAAGGAAGTTTGAAAAAAGAACTGTCCAAACATCATCAATTCCTGTGTATTCGGGTTCTCCTTTTCCCATGGCAAAGATACTGGATTGATCCGCTTTTTATTCTCCCCATCATTTAACAAAATAGGGTATGGGAGAATTAATCCATAGTGCAGCAGTAGGAATTCCACCCTTTCCCGTTCAAAATATTCCTCTGCATTTTCCTTCGCCACCAGAAAAATCTCTGTCCCAACAGGAACCGCTTCCTCTAACTCACGAATGGTATAGGTACCATCCGGTTTTCCGATCCATTCATAACTCTCATCCGTTTCCACAGAATGCGTTCTAATGCAGATTTCATCTGAAACCATAAAACAGGACAAGAGACCAATTCCAAATCTTCCGATGTAATCGTTTAAGATTTTACCACTTTCTAAATCCTTTTTGGAGGACTCCCCAATAATCGCCAAAAAACGGTGTATCTCTTCTTTGGTCAATCCAACCCCGTTATCGCGAAATGCCAAACTCTTTCCTTCTTCTAAGGTGAGTAGCAGCTTGCCTTCCCGATTCTTTTTGAAATCAGCATCTGCTTTTTCTCTGCCTGTAATAGCATCTACCCCATTTTGCAATAATTCACGAATATATACTTCCGGACTGCTATATAAATGATCGGATAAGATCTCTATCATTCCTCCCAAATTTACCTGAAATCGAAATTCTTCCATAATTTAATTTCCCTCTTTCCTGCGCTGTCCTTTGCGCATAACGCAATGTTTGTGTCGCAGCGCAGACACAAACTTGCTGAGTGAAATTTTTTTCACTCTTTCCCTCTTTTCTCATTGACATACACACAAAACTTGCCAGTCAGTTACATTCCATAAGACTTTATGTCTTACAAACTTTCAACCTTACTTTATATTTTACCTCATATCATATACTAAGATCAACTACGAAAGCACATAGATAAATTTTTCCTAAAAAAGCATTGTACTAATCTCCATTTATGGGGTATAATGGTTCAATATTGGTTACATTTTGACACATACGAAGGAGGATACATTCATGGCAGTCAAATACGTATTTGTTACCGGTGGTGTCGTTTCCGGTCTGGGAAAGGGAATCACCGCAGCATCATTGGGAAGACTATTGAAAATGCGTGGCTACAGCGTTACAATGCAGAAATTTGATCCATATATTAACATTGACCCAGGAACCATGAATCCGGTCCAGCATGGAGAGGTATTCGTGACGGACGACGGAGCGGAAACTGATCTGGACCTGGGACACTATGAGCGTTTCATTGATGAAAGCCTGACCAAACAGTCTAACGTTACCACCGGTAAAGTATACTGGTCCGTATTGTCCAAAGAAAGACGAGGCGATTTTGGCGGAGGAACGGTACAGGTCATCCCTCATATTACCAATGAAATCAAAAGTCGTTTCTATCGCAATGATGGCTGTAAAGATACTCAGATTGCCATTATCGAAGTCGGCGGCACCGTGGGAGATATTGAAAGCCAGCCTTTCCTGGAGTCCATTCGTCAGTTCCAGCATGATATCGGACATGAAAATGCGATCCTGATTCATGTTACTCTGATTCCTTATCTGGGAGCTTCTGGAGAAATGAAGACCAAGCCTACCCAGGCAAGCGTCAAAGAACTGCAGGGAATGGGAATACAGCCGGATATCATTGTCTGCCGTACAGAGCGTCCTTTGGAAGAAGGCATCAAGGATAAAATTGCCTTATTCTGTAATGTACCAACCAAATGTGTCATGCAGAATCTGGACGTAGAAACCCTGTACGAAGCACCTTTGGCAATGGAAAAGGAACATCTGGCAGATGTGGCATGCCAATGTCTACAATTAGATTGTCCAGAACCAGATATGCAAGAATGGCAGAACATGGTAGACACCTTGAAACATCTGGAAAAGAATGTCACTGTAGCTCTGGTTGGAAAATATACTTCCTTACACGATGCCTACATCAGTGTGGTAGAAGCCTTGGAGCATGGCGGTCTGGCGCACAAAACTCATGTCAATATCAAATGGATTGATTCCGAAACCATTCATAAAGATAACGTAGCAGAAGCACTGGGGGATGTCAGTGGCATTCTGGTACCAGGCGGTTTTGGTGACCGAGGAACAGACGGTATGATTACTGCCATCCGTTATGCCCGTGAAAATAATGTACCATATCTGGGGCTCTGCCTGGGTATGCAGCTATCTATAGTAGAATTTGCCCGCCATGTCTGTGGTTTTAATGATGCACACAGTATTGAACTAGATCCACAGACCACCCATCCTGTTATTCATTTAATGGCAGACCAGGACGGCGTGGAAGATATTGGAGGCACCCTTCGTCTGGGATCTTATCCTTGTACATTAGCCGAGGGATCTCTGGCACAGAAACTGTACGGCCAGCCGGAAATCACAGAACGCCACCGTCATCGTTACGAAGTCAATAACTATTACCGCAAAGATCTGGAATCGAACGGCATGTTGCTGTCCGGTCTGTCCCCAGATGGACGGATTGTAGAAATGTGTGAAATTTCTGATCACCCATGGTTTATTGCCACACAGGCACATCCGGAGTTCAAGTCCAGACCAAATAGACCACATCCGTTATTCAAGGGATTTGTGGGGGCGGCGCTGGAATATCAGAAAGCATAAGCCAATAAAAAACATAGACATCACAAATTCTAAACGATTGATTCTAAAGTAAGAATTGGATTTGCTGATAAACGACTCTAAAACAGATAGAAAACTGTTCGTTTCCTATCTATTCAAAATAAGACAGGAGATATTGCCTGCAACCATTTTGCAGGCAATATCTCCTGTTTGTTATCTTGGATTTCATGATGTAATTAATCGGAAACTTAATCCTCCTAATACCACTTTACAGTGCCATATCTCTCAGATTTTCTGTTTAGCACACTATAATCTGCTTACTTTCCTGAACCATCTTTTTGCCGCTGTACAGATACCTTTCCATACACCTTCTTTGTCATAACATCTTTTGCCTGGAATGTCAACGTATCTGGCAGATCTTTCAGGGAATAGGTCCAACTCTGAACCATGGTAACACCATCCTCCTCTGTTTGAGTATTCCCTTCACCGCCTTCCACTAAATTCCCCTTGGAATCCAGCAGGTAAAAGCAGATATCATCATCCTTATCTTTTTCTAATGCCTTTGCTTTTCCCGTATAATGGAATTTTACATTACAGATCATTTCCAAATCAGACTTTTCAAAAGTTACCTCGTCAACCACCAACTTTGTTCCCTGTACTGGTGTCTCCTCCACTGGCTGATATACCACTGTTTCCAGATCGGTTTGATCGGTCAACGTAAAGGTAATCGTATCTTTGAGCATATCTCTGTAATCTTTAAGATCCTTTGCCGGATAGGCATCCACTTCACACTGGTAGCTCAGTTTCTTGTTTTTCTGGTTGTTCTCAAAACTCATAGCCATGAGAAGCGTACCATCCGCTTCCGTGTAATGTTCTCCCTCCACAACAATCGGTACCTCTTCCAAAAATGCATCCACATAGATACATTCCTTCCCATGTGCTGCCGCATACTCTGCAATGGTCTGCTCGGTTTCCTTCTCTCCCTGAATATGCAGATTCTCTATTACCGACGTATCAATATCATAATTAGAAGGCACCAATAAATACCGGTCTGCCTTGGCAGGACTTGCTTCTACCAGCACCCGGACTTTATTTTTATCACTGATTGCCTCACGGATACGGAAATTAACCCACTGCGAAATTTTCTCATTTTCGGTATTGGTCTGCTCCACATTCTGATCCCTTAATTCCGCCGCTTTCTTTTGCACTTCCGGACTTTCCTGATGAAATGCAGACAACAGGGAAAAATGTCCCGTGGCTGCCATGGTTGTGGTGCATAATGCCAACGCCACTGCAACAGACGCCGCCACTTTAACCACACTCCATCGAAACTTGGGTTTCTTTACCGATTCAACTTCCTGATTCTGTATTTTCATAAATGCTTCCTCTGCCTTTCTCTGTACCATTTCCGGTACAGGTGTTTCTTCGTCTAATATCTGCTTGATCTCTTTCTGAAATGAGTCCATAGATTACCCCCTCCTCTCACTTGCCATTATCTGATCTTCTATTCCCAGTTCACGGCGCAACTGCTGCCGCCCTCTGCGCAGTCTGGTTAACACGGTATTCTGTCGGATTCCCAGAGACTGTGCAATTTCCCGCACCGACATTTCCTCACAATAATGCATCAACAGTACAATGCCATATTTCTCATCCAGCATTTCCAACAGGCATTGCCATTCGCTCCGGTCATACGCCTGCTCCATTCTACCCTGCTCCTGCATATCTTGGATATCCAAATAATCCCTACGATTGCGTAATATATTGTTACACTCATTTACAAGAATCCGTATCATCCAGGTTTTAAAGTACTTGGGATGTTTCAGGGTATGCAACTTTTCATAGCAGTTCAGTATCGTTTCCTGAATTGCATCTGCTACATCCTCATCCCTTTTCAGATATACCCATGCTGTCTTATACATACTTTGCATATGATCCTGCATCAGTTGTACGAAAGCCTCCTGGTCACCATGTATGGATTTTCGCACCAACTCCTCCAAACTGCCACCTCCTCTTGCTATAATTCATGAATTATTGATCAACACAAAGAGCCCTAACTGTCGACACAAACTCTCTGTACTCTCTGTGTACATACATTAGACGGTGAAAAGCAAAAAAATATTTCACTAAATTCCAAAAAAATTCCCAAATAGAAAAACAGAACAAAAACAGTATGGTGCCGTCTACTACACCAATGTTTTTGATCTGTTTTCTAATTTCAGATATGATATTCCCTGTTAATAATATTTGGCTTTAGTCACACTTATTTGTATTGTACCACCAGCACGGTATCTTTCTTGTCCGGTGCTTTTTTCGGCACCTTTACCGTAACCTTATTTCCCTGTATCTTATATTTCAGTTTCTTATTCTTACCCATAACTGTAATTTTCTTGATTTTTTTCTTTTTATACCGTTTCATAACCAGTGTACCCTTTTTCGGCCACTGATAAACATGAGCATAAATCGTCTTATTTCGTCTTGTATAGGTTCCCCAGGCTGGATCTTTCTTAAACGGACTGGCAGATACTCCGTAAATGCTGGCACTGTTTTTCTTCATCCACTTGGAGATACCATTCAATGCCTTTTTGCTGCCGTCTGTCATCCGTCCGTCGCCTTTCGGTCCAATATTCAAGAGGTAATTACCACCCTCGGAAGCCACCATGGCAAGATCCTGAACCAAATTTTTGACAGGATAATAGGATTTTTCCAATGCCTTTTTATATCCCCAGGCATCATTCATAGACTGACAGGTTTCCCAAGGTCTTTTTGGTACAGAAGTTTTTTCCGGAATTTCACGCTCCGGACACTCAAAATCTCCCAGACCGAAACTGCGGCATACCCGCTCATTGACTAATAAATTCGGATTAAGTGATTTCATATAGCGGTACAGATCCTGTCCATCTGACTTTGTCCACCATTTCTCCAATGTAGGCTTCTTATCCGAATAAGTCCAGTCCCCATCGAACCACATTACAGCCGGATCATACTGATCCACCAATTCCTTGAGCTGGGCTTTCATATCGGTAATATATTTCTCCCTGGCGTCCATGGAAGCCATAGTAGAAGAAAGGGAACCTCCTAATTTTTGAGAAGAATGATTCCAGTCCACAATAGAATAATAAAGCCCAAACTTCAATCCCTCTTTCTGGCAGGCATCCTTTAACTCCTTCAAAACATCTCTCCCTGTGGAACCAAAACTGGTGTATCCCTGCAGGCTAAAGGTTTTGGTACCAGTATAATCCTTGAAACTTTCCACCTTGGTATCCCACATGGAAAACCCTTCGTGATGCTTTGCGGTAATCACAATATATTTCATCCCGGCTTTTTTGGCATACTTCACAATTTCATTCGCATTAAAAGCAGTGGGATTAAACTTTGCAGCTATCTCCGTCTGGTACTTCTGCTTGGAAATCTGCTGCTCACTCATAGCCCATTCTCCCTGTCCATAATAGGAATACGCACCAAAATGAATAAACATGCCAAATTTATCCTGTGCCCACCACTTCATATTAGCTGGTACGCTATATGCCTGGGCCGTCTGTGCCGGCATCCCCGCCACCGAGGTGACTGCCATGACCATAGCCAGCATAAGTACTGCGATTCTCTTCGTTACTTTCATTAACCACTACCTCCCTTTCTATCTGCATTTGCGTTCTTTTTACTATATAGTAAAAAGAACGCAAACAACTCTTATGCACTTTCATCCTGATGCAATCGCAGCACTTCCTCCACTTCCTCTCTGATATCAAAAAACGCTGCCAAGATTGAAGCATCAAACTGTGTCCCGCTACACTCCTGCATAATATCAAATGCCTTGCTGGCAGTAAAGGCATCTTTATAAATTCGCTTGCTGGTCAAGGCATCAAACACATCCACCACTGCCATAATCCGGGCACACAAAGGAATATCCTCTCCTGCCAGCTGGCAGGGATAGCCTGTCCCATCCCATTTTTCATGATGATATAATGCCATATCATGCATCATCAGCAGATAATCGTGATCTTCAATATTCGTTAAAGTGGAATTAATAATCTTGCCACCCTCCAAGGTATGCAGCTTGATTTTTTCAAATTCTTCATCACTGAGTCTGCCTGGTTTATTCAATATGGTATCAGAAATCTTGATCTTACCGATATCATGTAACGGCGCCGCCTTGCACATCAGCTCCTGCTGCCGTTCAGTTAACTGATCCCGATACTTTGGCATAATTGCCATATGATGAACCAATACTTCCATATAGGCACTGGTCCGTTTGATATGCTGACCGGTAAACATATCCCTGGATTCCACCAGATCCGCAAAACTGATAATAATGCTATTCTGAATATCCTTCAGCTTCTGATTGGAAATTTGCAGATGCTGCCGCTGTACATGCATACTAATACTATTATCAATATTCATCAGAAAACGATGAATACGCTTCGCGCTCAATGCAAAAGAACGAACTGACTCCATCTGCGCAAATGCTGCCAGATACCCATAAATGTGATTCTGATTATGGATACTTGCCACAATTAGCGGAAAATCCCCTTCCAAAAAAACATCCCACTCTGGTATCAACTCCTCTGTTTGAAACTGGATTTCCTGTGCGAAATCCTCATCTTGAAAATACCGCACTGCATCCATTCTTTGATCAAAAGGCTTCTCCTTGGTATGTATCACCGGAGATTTCTCATGGAAATCTTCATTTAAACAGAAATAAGCATTAGTTGGAATATAATCCTTAATCAATTTCCGGATTTCCAGTATATCACTGGTATTATTCAACCATGCTGTCATATTGTTCATAGAACGTAGATATTGGTTGTCATCCTCTCCGATGGCATATAAAAAGCTAAAATCCTCGCTGATAACATCCAGAGACGGCTCTTTGCAGCCGCAAGAACCCGCTGGAGTAAAAGAGTACGGAAAAATAAAGCGGCTATGCCAACCAGATCTTGGCTGACCAGCTACCGACTGAAGGGCATTTCGATGCCCCTCCTCCAACACCTCATAGGTATATCTGGCAAAGGAATCCAGATCTCTTCTACAGGTACTGATACGGGGATAGCTATACCTCTCCTGCATACTGCCGTCAAAGCCCGTTACCACGATATCTTCCGGCACACGAATACCATGTTCCCGTAACACCTTGCACGCTGTTACTGCCATCGTATCATTAATGCAGACAATCGCTTCTGGCAGATTTCCCTCTGCAATCCAACGCTTTACCACTGCCTCTGTGGGAATGTCATAAAAATCGCCATAATCCAAACCAGTTTCAGCATCAAAAGGAATGTTATATTCTGCCAGAGTATCCTTAAAAATCTGAATTCTTTTCTCTGAAATATCATTCCCCCGAAATCCTGCAATGCAATTAATCTTCTGAAATCCATGATCCTTGATTAAATGAATAATCAACTCCCGAAAGGCTGCTTCTTCATCAAAATCCAAAGAAATCGTTCCCAGCCAAGGTTTCTCACTCTCCACCATAATGACAGGTTTGTGATGCTCTCTGGCATCGTTAACTACCCGCTGTAAAATCTCCATATCGTAGATTTTACGCGGATAAATTATTACCCCATCCAAATAATCAAAATTCAGGAGGTGAAATACCCCTGCCTCGCCCTGATCAAAGGAACTTTGCTCATACAAATCGGTACAAGTATTATAAACAATCAATTTCCATCCATGCTGATTCAAATACTGATTCAGTGGATAAACCATTTGAATAATATCATCATTGTGTATCTCAGAAATACATAATGCTACAATTTTGAACCCCTTTTTCATATTCCATCTCCTATTCGATCACAGACCGAATCGCTGCTAATAATTCCTCATAATCTTCATATGCTGGAAGCTCCGGATAATCTGCCTTGATCTGATCTGTGCTCTTAAACAAAAATCCTGCCTTACTTGCCTGAATCATCCCCAAATCATTGTGGCTGTCTCCGCTGGCAATGGTGTCATATCCAATGGACTGTAACGCCTTAACTGTCGTGTACTTGGAATTTTCCACACGCATCTTAAATCCAGTAATCTCCCCGTCTGGTGCTACCTCCAGGGAATTACAGAAAATAGTTGGCCACCCAAGCTTCTCCATCAATGGTTTTGCAAACTGTGTAAAGGTATCGCTGATAATGATAACCTGCGTCATCGTGCGAAGCTGATCTAAAAACTCCTTTGCCCCCGGAAGTGGATCAATGGTTCGAATAGTATCCTGGATCTCCTTCAATCCCAAACCATGTTCCTTTAATATCCCAATCCGATAATTCATCAGTTTATCATAATCCGGCTCATCTCTGGTGGTGCGCTTCAATTCTGGAATCCCGGTTACCTCTGCAAAAGTAATCCAGATTTCTGGCACTAATACCCCCTCCAAATCCAAGCATACAATTTCCATAATTTACCTCATTTCTGCATCAGCATCTATGCTGATGACTTTGTTGTACATATTGTCGCAAAAAGTTAAGCAACTACAGTATAGCATAATTTTCAGCCACTAACCAGATTTAATCCTAATTTTTGCACTATTTGGCAGCTTGACATTTGACAAATCTCAAGAAATAATATAGAATTATATGAGAAAGGTGCAGCCGTAACAGACGGTTTTGCCTTGGTTAATAGTTACTATGAAAAAAGCAACCTATACCTTGGGCGGGCGGTTGCTTTTTTGTTATAATGCGCAGTAATGCTATCAGCATATTTGCCAATGCAGAAAAGAGGTAAACTATGAAATTTTTAATTCCGGATTGGAAATCCTTTGGCAAAGAAGACATTCAGGATGCCCTTGAAACCCTGGGACATCAGATTATATACTATACACCGGAACCGAAAAGCTACCGCCGAGACCCCAAGTTCCGTTCCGAATGCAGACGTTTTATTAAGGAACAACAAGTTGACATTATTTTTTCTTCCAATTATTTTCCTATTTTATCTACCATTTGCCATGAATTAAACATCCCTTATCTGAGCTGGTGCTATGATAACCCATTGGTATTGCTGTATTCTGACACCATCTTTCACAGTTGCAACCATATCTTTTTATTTGACAGTCAAATGGTAATGGATCTTCATAATCTGGGAGTCAAACAAGCCTATTACCTTCCAATGGCAGTGAATCCCAAGCGATTAGCGGCATTAGCGGCAACAGAGCAGCAAAAAAAATTGTTAGACGCTGATGTTTCTTTTGTAGGCGCCCTATATAATGAAAAACACAACCTTTATGACCGCTTTGAACAATTGGATCCCTATACAAAAGGATATCTGGAAGGTGTTATACAAGCCCAAAGACAGATATATGGATGCAATTTCCTGGAACAGACCCTGACTCCTGAAATTCTGGAACATCTGACCAGAACTGTCCCTCTGCAACCGAATAAGGATGGACACGAAAGCCTTGCTTATTTGTATGCCAATTATTTTTTATGCCGAAAAATCACACAAATGGATCGCCAGGAGGTTTTCTCCCGCTTGAACAAACATGCTGAAATCCAGACAAAACTATATACCCATAATCCCACTCCACAATATGAACATATACAAAATATGGGAACTATACAGTATCAGAACGAAATGCCTCTGGTCTTTCGCCACAGCCGCATCAATCTCAACATTACACTTCGCAGTATTGTAAATGGTATCCCACTGCGTGCCATGGATATCATGGGGGCTGGCGGCTTTCTGCTAACGAATCATCAAAACGATTTCCAACTGCATTTTACAGAAGGACAGGACTATGTTTGCTATGACAATCTGGACGACATGATGGACAAAATCAATTATTATCTTAAGCAGGATAAAGAACGTCAGGAAATTGCGGAAAATGGTCGAAAATTAGTGTTTGCAGAGCACACTTACCTACAGCGGTTTGAAGAAATGCTGTCAACTATAATAATGTAGTCATAAAGGAGACTTTCACATGAATACAGATCTGAATCCTTATAAAATTAGTTTTATCATCTGTACCAACCAGCCAGACTATCTGGTGGAATGCAAACGCTACATACAGGAACTAAACATCCCTGACGGATATTCTATAGAAGTCATTCCCATAACTGATGCATCTTCTATGACAGCTGGATACAATCAAGGAATGCAACAAACGGATGCTAAATATAAAGTCTATCTTCATCAGGATGTCTTTATTTTGAACCGAAATTTCATCCCTGAAACCCTGAAAATTTTTCAACACAATGATAAAATCGGCATGATTGGCATGGTGGGCACCAAACGCCTGCCAGATAATGCCTGTATGTGGACAACCCCCATGCGAACTGGTGCACTGCGCTCCTGTGTTTTGAACACGGTGGATGATTATTTCGATCTGCCTGTCAGTCCCACTAAAGGTTTTGCCCCTATCCAGGCAGTAGACGGTCTGCTTATGATGACACAATATGATATTCCATGGCGTGAAGATCTGGACTTGGGTTGGGATTTCTATGATGTCAGCCAATCTCTGGAGTTTGCCAGACAGGGCTACCGGATTGTAGTTCCTTACCAGGCTACCCCCTGGGTACTGCACGATAATGGATTTCTGCATCTGGGAAAATATCATACTGCACGAAAAAAATTCTTAATGGAGTATTTTCCTGAGCGGGAAAATGAAATTATCTCCTGTGACCAGGCTGCCAGCCAGGCAGCAAAGCATCAGGAACAAATAGCAAAATCTACGGAAATTCTCCAGCAGGTTCTACAGATCCTGGCGCAGGCAAATGCTCCATATACCAACGCCACCCAGGAAAATCCAGCACAGACAAATACAGTACAAGGCAACCAGTTACAGGAAAACCAGGTACAGGAAAGCCAGACGGACACACTACAAACAGATCAGACACAAACATCCTCGGTATCAACGGATTCTCTGTACACACAGGCAATTTCCCTGCTGCGTTCTCATCTGGAAGAATTCCAGGAAAGTGAGGACTACTGCCTCCTATGTCTTCTGTCAAATATTCATGAGGCAGAAAAAGCGGCTAATGTAGTAAATCCTATTTTATCGCAAATCCAAGCGGATCTGCCATGGATTCACACATTTTTCCAACAAATTAAATTTCGCATATGGCAGTTACAATACCCGTTTCCTGCCGATATACAATATGTAGCTAAACAACAATTGCAGGTGCAGTTATCAGACATTGCCTTACAATATTTTACAAAATTGACAACACCTGCATTGTGAAACTTTTGACACAATACATATTTAAAATCAATTGAAGCTGCATAAAAATTACTATGATGAATGGAGGATTCCTATGAAATCAAAAAAGCACATTAACCAGGGAATGGCAGTAATACTGTCTGTTTCTCTATTGGCAACCAGCATTATGCTGCCTGTTGCTTCTGCAGATGCTGCCAAAAAAATTAAATTAAACAAAACAAAACTGACATTGCAACAAGGGAAAACATATACACTGAAACTATCTATCAAAAAAGGTACCGTTAAATGGACTTCTTCCAAGAAAAAAGTGGCTACTGTAAGTAAAAAAGGTAAAGTAAGCGCCAAAAAACCTGGCACTGCTACAATTTCTGCCAAGTACAAAGGTAAAAAGTATAAATGCAAGGTTACCGTCAAAGCACCGACTGCTACACCAAAGCCAGTTAAAACTCCGGCTGCATCGGTTGTCCCTACATCTAAAACAGTAACAACACCAAAACCAACACCTTTTGTCATACCGACTCCGATACCAACCCCAATTCCGACACCAGACTCCGGCAATCCTACACAAACTCCGGAAGCCAGTACAGATCCGATAGAAACAAACACACCGACATCTTCCAGGGAACCTATTGTATTGGATAAATTAGCACAGAACATAGAACTGAAATCAGAATTATTAAGCAACCATCTGCTCATTACTGTTACTAACCGCAATACAACCTGGGTTGATGAGGTTACTGTCAATTACGATTATTATGACATAGAGGAGAATAATATAGACTCCGGATACAAAAGCTTATATTCCATGCAGGCAAACGAAACTCAGTATATCTCCATTCCATTGAGCGAGACATTTGCTGCACTGGATCTAAATGCATCTGAAGTATATCCGGAAGTCATGGAGGCAGATTCTGAAATGGACTATCTGGATCTTAAAAACGAGATAAGCTTCGCTGCAGAAGATGTCGATTTAGAAAATTATTCACTCCCGATCAACTTTGCTAATCACGGCAAATATGACGCCAACCTATCCTATGCCGTATTCTTTTATGATGAAGATCACAAAGTAGTGGATGCCTATGCAGACACGTTGGCGTTATCTGCCAAACGTAATGCCACAGAATATGCTGAGATCCCTGTTAATCTTGAGACAGAAGATACAAGTCTTCTGTATACGGACTATGAGATCCTATTTAGCGCACATGGCAAAGAGACACCAGATGAACTGGATTCCATAATTAAGAAAATCACACTGACTCCTGAGAAGACCAAGAACACACTGTTGGTAAAAGTAGTCAACACT
>CAYPEW010000050.1:0-24197 GCA_964409845.1 uncultured Jutongia sp. | reverse complement strand
CTTACAAGCCTTTCGACTCAGAACCGTTTATACTCTGTGAACACTTCCCTTATCAAGTACAGTATGTTTCTGATATGCCATGTTATTTGTTGTATCAAGTAGTGTATGATAAGAGACTCCGTTGCTGATTGGTGGTTTAGTCCATCTTTATGGACATGTCACTTAGGTTTCCCTTATGACCTGCCGTATGTTTTCTTGCCATTACTGACATCCTTTCGGAGTGCATGTCACGCCCACCGTTTCCGGTCACGTTGTAGCCATACGGCACTATATATTCACTATAAATTAGCTTCCCAGCACTGGGGAATAGCAATAAAAAACAGGGATAACACACTGCGGATTGTAGCATGTTATCCCTGATCGAACTACAATACAAGTCTGTACATTACTTGAGTTTCTGTATTTCGTAATTTAATCTGTTAAACTGTGATTTATCGAAGATAGGTATGATATTTTTTATTTGATAATGTTATTACTTACAACAATACGTATGCGTATATTACATAAATTCAGCCATTTGTTTGTATAAGTCCCTTAGTTGTTTTAGATTTTTAATATCAGATTTAGTACATTTATGTTTTAAGACCCGTTCACTTGTGAAAGTTGTAAACATCAAATTTTTGCCATCTATAATATCACAAAATTTATCCAAAGACTCTATTTTTGTAAATTGAAAATGCATATATGAATTAAAGGAATAATTATAGTCATAATCATAATCGTAATTCACAGATTTTTCATCTGAAATTATTGCTCCCTTTTTTGATTCTATGTGTAATGATTTTGGTGAAAGATACTTTTTCATATCTGCATTAGAACTTACTATATAGATTTGTGGTTTAATCTTTTTGTTTTCAACAGTAAATATTATTGCGGTGTTAAGTCCGGCAATATAATTCTTTGTGATGTCAATTGTCATTAAATCTTTTAGACTTATTACTATTTGATTGTCATTCTTATATGGATCCAACTTTAATTTATCATAGTTGTTCTTTTTTATGATTTCTTTTAAGGTGGTTTTTAATTTTTTGTATGTGAATTTTTGTTTAACAGTAATAGTGGCTTCTGCTTCACCAATATTATTGCTTGAATCAGAGGCAGTATATTTAATCGTGTATTCGCCTGCTTTCGTTGTATCAACAGCAGAATCATCAAAGTTTACCTCTATTTCTTCTCCGGAATTATCGGTACATTCAATATAATTTTTGGGATCCCATGTATCGTTTTCATATATTACTATGTTTGTGTCTTTGACAGTCAGTTGAGGAGGCTCATCATCATAGACTTTTACGATATATGTTTTTTTCATTTCTTTTTTGCCATCTGTAATTGTTGTATCAAGGGAATAGGATCCCACTTGATTGGGGTTAAAGGAATCGGCATTATTGAATCCAATTGAAATCCCATCCTCGCATGTAAATAAATTTTCCAGGTTAACAGTTGTTCCTACTTTAACCTGGGTTTCTGTTTGCGTAACTTTGTCAGTAAGTTTTTTCCCACATCCGGTTAATAGGGTGCTAAGAATAGTTATTAGAATTCCTAAACGTATTATTTTCATAATGTTGTCCTCTTTCTTTAACAGATAATTGTTATTGTTTTTATATGCTAATTTTCAATTTTTTAATCAGCGTTTTATTAATTTTACCATTTACAGTCATTCCCTTTTTTTTCTGGAATTTTTTGATGGCTTTTTTGGTTTTGTTTCCACAATGTCCATCTGGTGTACCACAGGAATATCCTAATTTATTGAGCTTGGTCTGTACTTTTTTGACGGTGGAAGTTTTGTAATATTTTGAAACTTTCTTCTCCGATGTATTACTTTTCGTAGAAGAAGAGGAAGAATAAGGACATACTCCGTTTGGATGCAAATGTGGTCCCATGCCATGATGATAGTGGTAACTGCCCAGTCCGCTTCTGTTCTGGTAGTCATGATGTCCGCCGTGGGAATCCGTTCTTCCAGAGTGTGCAGAAGCTAAACTGGTAGAAAATAATAGACAGGTACATAGTGACATAATAATTATTTTTTTCAGAATTTTCATTTGATATCCTCCATATATTTTGTTTTGTTACATGATTGTAGCATAATATATCAAATTGAAGCGAGTGAAAAACCTCTACTCCTCTATAATCCCATACAAACCAACCAGATAATCCGCAGGGACACCAGCACTGAATACATCCTCCACTTTAAGTTTTTCAATAGGAATTTCGACTTCAGATTCCATGAGACTATTCAAATCATCTGTAAACTGTTTCATGATTTCTTCATTGTCTTCTGGGATGGAGATAGTGCCATTTTCTCCTTCCGTACCATACTCTTTGATTTTTTCATTCCGGATGACTTCAAAATTTGCGATAGGAGTTTCCATACTTTTGAGAATTCCCAGTATTTTGAATTTGAATAGCGCTTGGATTTTCCGGTCGGTATCCTGGTCAATCATATTTTTTAAGATTTGGTTGAGTATCATCAACTCTTTTAATTTCATTTTCATTTTGCACTCCTCCTGATTTTATTTTAATTTTAGTTTCATTTTGGCGTAGGTCTTGCTTCCGTAGATTCCGTCTGTAGTGAGGGCGTTTTTCTTCTGGAAATTTACCACTTGCTTTTTGGTATTGGAACCAAAGATACCGTCCACAGTCAGCTTGCATCCCAGGACATAGTTTAGATCCTGCTGCAAATATTTGACCTGGGTACCCTTACTTCCGGATTTGAGGTTTGGAGAACAGGATGCCAGAGGTGGAATTTTTGTTTTAGTGCTTTGTGTTGTCGCCTTTGGCAGATCGTATTTTGGCCTGCCATAGCCGGCAATTCTGCTGTTATTTAAGGAGTAGGATTTCTTAAAGACACCACCTCCGTTTTTGACGACACCAGAGCTGCCGGACGTATTTCCTTCAATGGTGTACACATAATGGGAGTCTACTTTATAGACTAATCCGGTATGACAGATTCCACCGGAATCCTTAAAGAATATCTGGTCGCCAATCTGGGGATTAGAGTTATACCATGCCTTTTTGTTTTTGTACAATTGTGCAGAGGCTACGGTATAGTCGTTAAAGCTGCCGCACAATAGTTTTTTGGCGGCGGTCAGTCCATATGCTTTATAGAAGCACCAGTCTACGAAAGCATCGCACCAAGCTGCCGGAAAATCCATGACAGAAGGGCATATTTTGTGCATGTCCCTGCCATATTTGGTGTAATTATTGGATCCGGCATTTTCTACTTTGCTGTCTAGATTTTTATTGGACTTTTTTTCTAAATAGCCGACTTCGGCTGTTGCAATTTTAATTACTTTATCTACTGTATTTGCCATAATTTCCTCATTTCTGGGTCAGTCTGTATACTGATCACTTGTTTGTGTATTGTGCAATGTTATTTCTTTCTATTGGGGTCTGTTTTCTTTCCATTTTCGATATGCCCATTGGGTTTCTGACTTTAGGAACCAGCAGACCAATTGGCCTTTTCGTTTGGTTTTCTCAGATTCACAGGTAAAGACGGGCTGTATTCCCTTGGAAGTATAGAAGATTACCTGTTTTAAGAAATCAATGGGAACTAGGTTCTCTTTTCCATAACAGTCAAAGACATCCTGTAGAGTTGTTAATTTTAATCGGGACATAATATCACCTCTATTATTTTATTGATGCGGTTATTTATTACTAAGGTGGTTGAATGGGTTTGTGATATATAACCGCCGTGGTAATCGTATCAAAAAAATAGGGATAACACGCTGCCGATTGCAGTGTGTTATCCCTGATCAAACTACAATACAATCCATTTAGCAAACGAATATGTTTTCGTTTGTATCAAACAATTTAATCATTGTGGTACGCAGAACCTTACTCCTCAATCAGTACCAGATCCAGCATGTTATTATCGCTGTCTGCCATGAGGTCACAGGTAATGGTAATTGATCCTGGATCGCCGGAGTTAGAGAAGCTCAGTGACATGTTGCTCTGTGGCGCTACCTTGTATGCAGTCAGCTTATATGGAAGAATTTCATCATCCTCTGTTTTCATCACCGTATCGCCATAAACGATAAAGTTCTTTGGGAAGCTGGTGGATTTGATGTTGATTCTCTGTACGCCTTCTGTCACTTCTTTCATATAGTAGACAATGACCTTAGCGCCCTCTGTCAATGCATTAGCCAAGGTAATCTTGGAATCAGAAACAGTGCATTCTAATTCCGCACCGCAGTCGTCGCCATCGGCATAGACTACAACGGTGCCGGAAACAGGTGTCTCTGCCAGAGTAATACCAGTACCATCTGCATCAACGGCAGTTTCGATTCTGGTAACAAATTTAGCGGATTTACTCATTTCACCACCGGTGATTAACTGCCATAATTTGACTGTCTGAATCTGTGTCTCAATGGTAAGTGTGCCGCCGCGTTCTCCAGCGAACTGCACCTGTTTCGGATGTCCCTTGCCTCCATAAGCAAATACAGACTCACCAGTCAGCTCCGTTGTGGATACATTGGCGAAGTCCAAATTCAAGAAAGGCTTTTTGGTTGCGTAATCGACAAAAATCAGATCACATACTTCTCGGTTACTCATGTTTGGATTGCTCATAATTTGTTCCTCCTTTGATTGTTTGGGCAATTAATTGTGGTAATTGCACCATTTGTTTAGGTGATAGAGTTGTCAGTGTCTATTCTATGAAACCATGCGGCTGCATCAAAGTAATTGTCTTTATTACCCCAGGCTGCAACGCTCATGGATTGAATAGCATAAATGGTATTGTGGGATAGTCGGGAGAAGCAGTCCCAGAGCTGGAATATGGTCAGATCCCAGATATTAATAAGATTCAGGGAGTGGCTTTTTCCCGCAACAGCGGATATGATGTTTCCCAATTCCATATTTTTGTCTGCTTTAGTCAGCCGATTTTTTTCTGATCTTCCTTTTTTTAGTTTTTGAATGATCTCCAGGGCCTTTTTGCTTTTTACCTGAGAAAGATCGGTCTCTGACTGCGACTGGATACAGTTTCGCTTGCAGATCAAATCACAAATTGTGGAATAGTTTTCTGCGGTAATGATGCCGATATTCTGTTCATCTTCTTGTACAAGGAAGCCGTGTTTGCCGGGAGAGTAGATGACATCTTCCCGGAGAAAAAAATTTAGAATATCTTGTAGTAGAATTCGTGTCTGCTGGGTGGATAGCAGACAATCAAAAATGTTCCACCCTGCTTTTTCTTCATCAGTCAGGAGATCATAGGCTTCCTGCTGTCCCAGCATAGTAAAGTATGTTCTGACATCCATGACTAAAATAGATAAATAGTACTGATAGTTGTCATAACCGATTGCTGAAATATCCCGCAATCGGGGAGAGAGAACACTACAGACATTGGGAATGGATATGGGATCCGGCGACAGCAATGTAAAATAATTGGGTTTCACGATAATACCTCCTTACTGGCAGAATGCACGGAATGGAAAATGTAAGTCTGGCAGTGTTAACTGCTGGTCATACATTTCTTTCAATTTGAGACACAGGTGACAGGACTGCGGACCCGCAGCCCCATCATCTGCAACAGAATGGAGAAAGAATTATAATGGACTTCGGAAGAACGCTTTGCGTTCTTCTAGTGTATTAGTAACTCTTCGGCGAAACGCTTTTTGCGTTTCGTCGATTTTAGAGTTTCTTATACACTTTTTCATAAGGGGGCATTTCTGTTTTCCAAATCATGCAGTAAAATTAAGGATCCAGGCAATGTCTTTTTCATTAAGTCTGCACAAAAAATGAATATGCATTTAATTGTTATGTTGTAATTTAGATTGCATTCTTCATTTATTTCCTGCTTTATCGCAATTTTTGGAGAAACATTGCAGCAGATTGTTTGGGTTAATTTCATATAATACTTTTAAAAGGATGGCTTTATTTTTGTTGACGGTGGAGGAAATGTTTTTTTGGTTCCGTAGGGATCCGGGCAGGATCTTAAAACATCGGTCAATCATCCAGGAGAATAGTCCCAGGTAGTTTTGTGATATTTTTATTTTCCGGATGTCCGTAATCAGATCATCAAAATCATTTCTTAATAAAAGATAGTCTTCATCCTCCTGAACTGTTTCCGTATTATATTGGTATAAACAGATGGAATATTTTGCAATCAGTTCTTCTACTTTTCGGCAGGTCCGTATGTTACTCTTCATCGGAAACTTTTGAAAAAAGTAGCTCATAGGGAGCGTAGAATCTGGATGATGAAATTCGGGCAGATTCAAATGATATAAATAATTCATGGGGCATTGCAGGGATTCGTTGATCTGTTCCGAAGGAATATTCTTTTTAATGGTATGCCAAAAGGAAGGATAGTGATGCGTTTTAATATCCATATCTTTTTTGATGCGTTTGATTTCCTCACTTAGGTTGATGTCGTATCTGCGTTTGGCATTGTCAATTGCCACCTGGGCAAGGACGGACAGAATGCAGACATAATGCATGTATTTCTGGTCGGAAAAATTACAGGCATAGGTCTGGGCAATCTGTGCCAGGTTACTGGATTCGCCGATGTCTAATTGGGAGCCAGCCAGCTCATGATCCAGTCTGGCGTAATCCACCATGGTATTCTGGTAGATATTGGTCTCCATAGGAATGTTGTTAACGATGGTGGGGTAATCCGCATAACATTTTCGGGCATATTCGACGATATCCGGCTGATTGGTGGTGTATCCGCTGTCGGAGTCCTGGTCACTGCCATTATTTCTGTCCTGAAAGTCTGTGCCGATCAGGTTGACTGCAATAATTTGCCGTCCCAGATGGAAGTATTTCTGCAAGGTTTCCGAATAGATATTATGAAGATAAGTCAAATTATTTTTGCTATTAAATGGACTTCTGAAAAATGCTAAATGAGTGTTTGCGGGAAATCGTTCTGTATAACACTGGATTGTCCCACTTTCCGTACAAAATGTGGTATCGTTATCCACGCTATTTTCCTGTCTGCTTGCGGCATATAAAAGCATGGCATAGGGGGAACCGACAATAACCAGGTTTTCGGCGTTTTGCAGAAGTTTTCCAGTTTTCATCTGAAATACATAATTTTCGATGATTTTTCTTTTGCGACGACGAAAATAGGAGCTTCTGATAAAATCAGAATTTTGCCTACACAGTGCAATTAATACCTCATAATCGTTGGAGAAATTTTTATTTTTTTCTAAGTATTCCAAAAATTTTTCCGGATTTTGTTTTAATTCATTTACATAGGAAATACTTTCCTGAACAACTGATTCCATAATGGATAGATCCAGGGAGTTCACCATTTGATAGCTCATTCTCTGCCGTTTTCCCAGCTTGCTTTCGTGAGCTGTTTTTACAATTCCAAACTGATTGTCATTCTCGGCTACTTTATCGCACCATTCCTCATAGCTAACACCAAATTTTAACCATTTCATGGCGTTATCGGTGGTGATGAGCTGGATATCCCGGACTTTGTGTTCTACGCCAAACAGATCTTGCACGGTTGCCGTTTCATATTGTTCGCCGAAATAATCTTGGAAGAATGTCTGGATATCCGTGTGGAACGCTGCCATTTTACAGAAATGATGGCGGAGCAGAATGTATCCGTTTCCCCAGTCAGGGAAGACACTGCTGTCAATGAGTGCCTGTCCGTCAAATAAGGTGTTTTGCAATGCGTAGTTTTTGCGGTATTTGGTTATGCAATGTTTTTGTTCGTCGGTTTCAACGCTTATGACATTGGTGTGAAATGTTCGCTTGATATCCTTTAATATTAAAATATTTTTGGGATTGATCTGTACTTTTCCTACAATAGTGCTGGAAACCAGGGGAGCATAGGCACCGATTTCTACAATTGGGGCATTATTTTCGGGCAATTGAATGCCCATATGGAGGAAATGGAGTGCTGCCTGATAGAGTCGGTCACAAATGAACATGCATGATCCACGTTTTGCCTTGCCGGTACTGCGATACAGCATCTTGTAGTGAATCCGCTCCTGTTTTTTGATTTCCCCATTTCGCTTTCTGCTTTGATATTCTATGTAGATTCCATTCTGATAAATCATCTGGCGAAGTTCTTCTTTGGAATGGTGGATGTAATCTGCTTGCATATTTGCTGCTTTTTGAAACAAAGCGGCAATCCGTTTTCTTTTATTCTTTTTTTGGATGATTCGTGTTTTACGGCCCTGGGATTTTGCCAGTTTGTATTCCAGCCTTGCTTTATGGGCGGTTTTTTGGAGTTGTTTTCGTTCTTCTTCATAGGAGCGGGATCCGTAATGAAATTCCAGGCAGATGAGATCTCTGGTGGAATCATCTTTTTGAATTTTTAGTCCTTGTTCTTTTAAATAATCCAGAAAAAGACTGTTGGTAAACATGGAATTGGTGTATGCATAGTGCTCACGCACTCCGTTGTTATATTCCCATAAGGTAGCCGCCTCAATATTTTTGATTTTAATGCCATATTGATTCATTGTGATTACCGCCTTTCTGTTTTGTATTCCTGTTAATAGGTATCTGATCTTGAAAAGTACCTTTTATTTGGAATTTATGAATTCTCGCTGTCTCTTTCTGCTTTTATCCGGTCTCTGGATTCTGCATTTTTGCGGCATTGCCTGTCAAAATTCCAATCCCGTATGATTTTGTCTGACATACTTTTCATAGTTTGATGTCCTTCAAAATCAAATAAAGTTAACTCGCCATAATAGGAAGTGTGGTCATCGCTTGCATACATAATTTGCTTTTCTAATGTTTTGTTCATGGTTCATTCGTCCTTTCTGTGCTGTTTTTTTCTCTGTTGTTTCATGATTTCTGGCTGATATGATTGCCATCATGAATTTTCAGCTAATCTATCTTTCTGTTTTTGGATTTCTTTTTTTTGTAAATTTTTTGCGGTGAGTTTGTTTTGATATAAGATTTCGTTTTTTATTTGGGATTTTGCTTTTTATTTAAATTTTGATTTTTTATTTAGGATTTTGTTTTTTATTTGGGATTTAATTTTTGGTTTGGAATTTTGATTTTTATTTGGAATTTTGTTTTTATTTAGGATTTGTTTTTTGGTTTGAATTTTGATTTTTTATTTAGAATTTCGTTTTTTATTTGGAGTTTTGTTTTTTGGTTTGGAATTTTGTTTTTTGTTTGGGATTTCATTTTTTATTTGAGAATTGATTTTTGGTTTAAATTTTTGTTTTTAATATAGGTTTTCTTTTTGTGTTGAGATTTTGCTTTTGATATGTTTTTTTGCTTTGAAATTTTATTTTTTGTTTTTCTTTTTTATTTTCTATAAATAGGTCATAAATTTTTATTTAAAAATGAATTTTGCTGAATGCCCATTTTCATGGGGAATACGAAAACATCTGATACAAAAGATCGAATATACGTTCGGAAATTCTATTGACAAAGCAGAACATGCGTTCTATACTAACATTGTTAAGGTTAGTGCCGCATTGTGATGGTGGTGCAACGATTGGCATTGATCTGATTTAGAGGTTGTTACAGAGGATAAGGTGGTGTATCAAATGGAAGAAATATTAAACAACTATTATGCCAATAATGCCCGGAAGCTTCGTCAGATTGTACATGGAATTTTACGGAAGTTTGGAGGAATATCTGATAAAGATTATCCAGATTTTTATTCCGTTGCCAATGATGTATTTACCGATATCGTGAAACATCGCCGTTATGATCCGGCGAAGGGATCTTTTGATGGATTTTTATATCGGGCATTGCAGATGGGGATTATGGATGAATGCAAAAAGCGCAATAGTGGGAAACGATCTGCCAAAGTCGAAAAGATTGATGAATATGGAAACAGGGTATTGGATGAACTGGGAAGACCCAGGCTGGTGCCGATAGCAGATCTCAGTCTGGATGCAATGGCAGGGGAGGATGGGAATGTGGCGATAATGGACCAGATTCCCTCGGATTTTGATATGGATGTGGTATTATCGGAAAGGATGTCTGATAATCAGGACGAAAAGGTTTGGGCTTATCTAGATACCTTACCGGAAATACAGAGACAGATTCTGCAAATGAAAATGGAGGATATTCCTGTTCATGAAATTGAGGAAAGATTAGGATTGAGTGACATGGAATATAGACGGCAGTTTCGGCAGATTACATCTTTTGAGAATATCAGGATAGTTCGACAATTATTCCCACGAAGACAAAATGAGAATACAAGGTGTTCGATGAATATCTGTTGTATGCAGATCGAAACAGGGTGGAGGAGTGCAAATACATATAACGGTCAGGAGGATGATGGTATGACGACAGTGCAGACAGCAGAAAAGAGTAAACCTATGCAATATTCCATTGCATCAATCAATAAAAAAATAGAAAATCGTACGATTCGCTTTGATCATCCATTGCAGCGGGAATCGGACCAGTGGAGCCCTTCTATGAAGGGGAATTTGGTTTCGGATATCTTACAGGGCAATCCCTTACCAGAAATTGTTTTTGCAGAGCAGATTGTTAACGGTACTCCTGTGATCTGGGATTTGGATGGAAAGCAAAGATGTACCAATTGTTATTCCTATGCCAATGATGGATTCAAAATATGTAGGAATATTAGAAAATGGAAGATTCAATATCTGGCGCAGATCAGAGATGAAAAGGGGCGTCCTGTGTTGGATGAAAACGGCTTTCCCATGAGTGAATATCAGGAGTGTGACATCCGAAATAAAAAATTTTCCCAGCTACCACCAGAATTACAGGAAAAGTTTCTGGATTATACATTCAAATGCGATCAATATTTAAATTGCGACAGTGAAGATATTGCCTATCACATTATTCGTTATAATGAGGGAAAAGCGATGAGCAAATCGCAAAAGGGTATCACACGGATTGGGGAGGAGTTTGCAGTACTGGTTAAGGAGATTTCTGCCATGCCTTTTTTTCGTGAGGGAAAAGGCTATAAGGAATCCGAGGCAAAGAATGGTACTCTGAACCGAGTTGTGATTGAGTCTGTTATGGCAAGTCGATATCTCAGTCATTGGAGCAAACAACAGGAAAATATCTGTGAATATCTCAGAGAAAATGCCAGTGAAGAAGATTTTAGAGAATTTCAAAATCTGGTTATCTGTTTGAATTCTGTAATAACAGAAGAAGTGTGGGCTTTGTTCGATTCGAAAAATAGTTTTCTCTGGTTTGGTTTGTATTCACGATTTCGGAAAACAACTCATCCGGATGCTGCTTTTATTGAATTTATGTCTTCTTTTTCTGAAAAGCTGCATGAGAAATCAATAGACGGTGTGAACTTTGATGACTTGTGCAGGGATTCCAAGACGGGGAAGGTAAAGGCAACGAAGGATAAATATATTGTGCTGGCAAAGATGGAATTGTTGGAAAAATTAATGCTGGAATTTTTGACGGGGTTAGACAATCCGACGATTGTTTCGGATCATGATGATAGTCAACCTGTTACATGGAGGGAAGAAAAATGCCAGAATGTGGAACAGGATGGTGGTGATTGCCAGATTGATGTAAGGGAAGAAGAACGATTTATTTCTGAGATGGTTGGAATTGATTCCGGGGACTTGCAGTGTGATCTGGAATTTTATCGGGATTCTTTGGAGGATCTGGTTAGGCGGACGATGCGGTATGGAAGCGAATTATGGCAGAGGAAGAATCGATTATCCTTGTTAGCATTAGTTGCCTATTCCTATCGGGAGGATGTAGATCTGGAAGGCTGGCTGGCAGAGTATGTACAGAAAAATACTTCCTCTGGTTTGGACCAGAGGAAGCGTTATCAGCATATGGTATCTGATTTGAGGCGGTTTTTGCAAAAATCAAAACATAAATAAAGATGGTAGTCAGTATAGTATCTGGTTTGAAGTAGTTTGGGTGAGAATCGAATCAATAGGAGTGGTAGCGTTATTCGGCATGAATTTCGTATTCATCATCTTCGTCATCTTCACCATCAGAGGATTGACTGGATGGTTTTCCGGCTTGACCTCCGCGTCCTATGGATTGTCCGTGTTCCCCAAGTCGTTCTCCCCCGGGGAGGATTCTGTCGGGATCTGTTAATGCGTCCAGAACTTTTTTGTGTGTTTCTTCATCGGTGGTTCCGTATGCCCTGGATGTGATAGTGAAGTCATCATACTCATCGCATTGTTCTGGAGATACGGTTAATTTTAGGGTTGCTGTATATTGTAAATTCTGATAGGAGATTCCGATGTATTGTGTTTCCAATAGTGTTTCATCTTCATACACTTCGACTGTAATGATGCTGTCAGATGCTAAGGTATCCGTGTTGATCCATTCTTCATCAGAGGGATAGATATCCTGTTGTTTTTGATCCAGGTTATTTTCATTTATCGAATAGAAAATGCTGGATGGCTCCCAATATATCTTTTCATTTGGCTTGCATTCCAAAGATTTGGATTCTTCTACCAGTTTCCAAATACCACTAAGCTGTTGATATTTTTGCAGGCTTCCCAAAGGATCAGCCCTTACCACAAAATGAATTTCTCCATCTACGGATTCTTTTTCATAGGAAAAAGAAAATGGCATGGCTGGGACGCTGCTCATTAGAGGAGAATACTCGGAAAGTACGATAGGAACGTTTTCCGGCATGGAGACCCCTTCATCAATAGTATTAATAGAATTACCAGACCGTTCCGCAGCATAGGCGGTTACAGTTAGTGGGGAGAAAATACTGCTTTTCTTGTCTGGAGTGCTTGTTGGCTTTTGGGAAACTTGCCCTGGCATAGATGGAGTGTCTGGTAATATATTCTGTGCTACATATCCGATACCAAGACCAATGCAAAGCATTGCAGCGGCAGTGATTAGTTTGCGAGGAAAGATATGTTTTTTTGGTCGGATTTCTGCTTTGGGGGTTGGAGTCGTTTGAATCGGCATGTCTAATGCTTCCTCAATATATTTGTCGGATAGTTGATCAATACTGTTTATCAATTTATTATTGTTTCTCATTGATTATGTCTCCTTTCTGAAATGGATATGATTTGCTTGTCTTATAACCAGCCCTCCTGTTGGAGATACTGCCTAAGTTTTTTACGGATTCGTCCTAATATCACAGAAGCATTTCGTTCCGTGATACCATATTCTGACGCTATATCCTTTACCGACACACAAAACCAATACCGTTTGACAAACATGATACGTTTTTTCTGATCCAGACTGTCTAAAAAATGTTCTATCATTTTGGTCAATTCTTTGGTTTCCAGCTGTTGAATGATATCAGATTTTGCGGGAATACATTCTGTTAATTCCTCAAAACATACGATATCTTCTTGCCAACGTTTTTTGGCATGGGCATCCCGATATTTTTTTAGGGCAGTATTACGAACAATACGGCATAGATAAGTTCTAAGCGGGTCAGGTTTTTCTGGTGGAATGCGGTTCCATAGAGTCAAATAGCTATCATTTTTACATTCTTCTACATCCTGATCGTTGTGTAGAATATTCCAGGCAATTTTTCGGCATAGTGTTCCATAATGGCTTTCGATCTGTCGTAATGCTTCTTCAGAGCGTTCCTGGAACAGAGAAATGATTAATTTGTCAACATTGTTTTTCACAAGATTTCTCCTATTCTATTCACTATATTGAAAATGCTCATTTTTCTAAAGTTGCAACTCTTTCATAAGATAACTACCGTTTTGATTTATTATACAACAGTCTATTAGAAATATAAATAAAACATATGTAATTATTCATATGAAAATGGTTGTTTACATATCGGATGATTTGTGCTATATTGATTGTAATGTGGGAATCCGAAGTGCATTAATGTGGGAGATGACGGAGGGCATTTATAATGAAAGGGAGTGTGAGGATATGAAAGATAGCGAAAAATTGGATTTAATTTTATCTGGAATGCAGGAGATGAGGTCTGATATATCTGAACTGAAGACGGACATATTCGACTTAAAGACTGAGATGTCAAAAGTCAGGACGGACATATCCGGGTTGAAGACCGAGATGTCAGAAGTTCAGAAGGATATGTCTGTGTTAAAGGATGACATATCTGTGTTAAAGAAAAACGTATCAAATCTGGAGTCAGTGGTTTCTAAGTTGGAGACAGAGATGACCAAAGTGCAGAAAGATATGTCTGTGTTGAAGGAAGATGTATCTGTTCTAAAGACAGAAATGTCTGAAGTCAAGGAAGATGTATCTGTTCTAAAGACAGAGATGTCTGAAGTCAAGGAAGATGTATCTGTTCTAAAGACAGAGATGTCTGAAGTCAAGGAAGATGTATCTGTTCTAAAGACAGAGATGTCTGAAACCAGGAAAGATGTATCTGCGCTGAAGAAAGAGATGACCAAAGTGCAGAAAGATATATCTGTGTTGAAGAAAGATATATCCACTTTAAAAACAGAGCTTTCTATAGTAAAAATGGAAGTAGCGATGGTCAAGACAGATATCACTTTTCTGAAGTCCAAGATGACTGCCTTGGAGGAAAGAACACATTCTGTTGTTCTGCACCTTGAAAATTGTACAGATAACGGTGTTAAGGTATTGGCTGAGAATTTTGGGGTCTTAACAGATAAATTGAATGCGGCTATTCCAGTAGCAGATAAGAATCTGTCATATGAGGTAAAAGTAGATTATCTAATGGACGAGGTTAAAAAAATGCAAAAAAGTCTTTCAGAGATTAAAGACAGAATAGCATAATTGTTTCTTTATCATTTAGTTTGAGTGTGATCCTGTTATAAGAATATATGGATCACGCTCTTTCTTTTTTGTGTTATTTTTACCGTATTATTACGGATAATGTGAACAGTCTCTGTAAAATGATAAGGGAAAATAGAGAAAACAAGATCTATTGCGTAATATTTCCTAATCCGTTATAATTGCTATAATAGTGTATAGAAAAAATAATACCAATACCTAAAATACATTTTATGATTAATGTACAAGTATAAAATATGCTAGATTTTTTGGCGATATATATGTGGCAACGATGAATGGTAGGTGACAGCAAATTTGATAGGAGCAATAGGATGAAAAGTATAATTTTAGTGGTGGATGATGATAAAACAAATTTAATGCTGGCACAGAAAATTTTACTTCCCCAGTACCGTATGGCAGCAACGAACTCAGGTGCGGCTGCGTTAAAATATCTGGAAAATAACCGACCGGATTTAATATTACTGGACATTAATATGCCGGAGATGGATGGTTTTGAAGTAATGAAGAAACTTCGGGAAGATGAGAATACAGCCTCCATTCCGGTTATTTTTCTTACAGCGGACAATACAGCAGAAACTGAGGTGGAATGTTTTCGTGTGGGAGCAATGGACTTTGTTGTAAAACCTTTTGTGCCGGATATTCTGTTAAGCCGGGTGGCAAAAACGATTGAGCTGGAACAATATCGCCATAACTTGGAAAATATGGTTCGGGAGCAGGCGGAAAAAATCACGGAAGATGCCAGACGACTTAGCGAAATTCAGGATTCTGTTATTATTGGGATGGCAAATCTGATTGAGAGTCGGGATGGCAGCACGGGAAAACATGTCAAGAATACGCAGATGTATGTGAGAATGATAGCAAATGAGCTGTTTCAGCGAGGGCTGTTTCCTGGCGAATTGACGAAGGAGTACATAGAGGATCTCTGCAAGGCAGCACCGCTTCATGACGTGGGGAAAATTAAGGTGTCGGATGCAATCTTGCAAAAACCTGGCAAATTGACACCGGAAGAATTTGAAGCTATGAAACGCCACACTACCTATAGCCGTAAAATTATCGAGACGATTATTGGAGATATTGAGGATGAGCACTATGTCCGTATTGTGGGGGATATTGCCATGTATCATCATGAGCGGTGGGATGGTACAGGATATCCGGCGGGGCTGATGGGGGATAATATTCCATTGTCGGCGCGGATTATGGCAATCGCAGATGTGTTTGATGCCCTTTATGAGGAACGCTGTTATAAACCGCCAATCCGTCCTATTGAGCGGATTATACAGATCATGTCAGAGGGAAGGGGAACTCAGTTTGATCCGGTCATTATTGATGTATTTATGGAAATGCTCCCTATGATGAAAAAAGTGCTGCACATTCAATAAAAGAAAGGCGAGGTAGCTGTCTTGGAAGAAAATCTTTATGCAACCAAAAAACTCAATAACAGCTTAGAGCGGATTGTGATGGTGATTCTGTCGTTCTATACGCTGGCTGCTTTTATTACCGCACAGTTTGAGAACTGGAATGTCTACAAGAAGGAAATCCTGATTGTGACGGTTATCGCAGGTTGGATTATCTGTATTCGAAAAATTTGGAATCATGAGACGAGAGCGAAATTTATTGCTCTGATATCCTGGATTAATTATCTTATTTTTGCTTTGAGTACCGATCATTTTGCTTCCATTCTTGCTGTGATGGCAGGGGTTATTGTTTTGATGGCTATTTTTTATAATCCTCAGATTTTGTATATGGGATTGGCTGTTCCAGTGGTTGTCTTTGTCTATCATATATTTATTGCGAAAACGATAGTCATTACATCTCTCTTTGAATTTTTACAAATTATAATACAATTGCTGTCTATTTACACCGTGTCTGCCGTGATCTGGCTGATGATGCGTAGCCACCAGGAGGCGAATGCAGCGTTGATGCAGAATATCAATGAATTAAAAGTTGCAGAGCAGAGCAAAGATGATTTTATGGTCAATATTTCCCATGAAATCCGGACTCCGATTAATGCAGTGTGTGGTATGAGTGAGGCGATTTTGCAAGAGGATCTACCTGTCAATGTTCGGAGGGATGTCATTGATATTCAGGCAGCAGGACGAAATCTCTTGTCTTCTGTCAGTAACATACTGGATTTCTCAGAGTTAGAAAGTGGCAAGATGGAGCTGGCGGAGGAGAGTTACAATATTACCTCTACCATTACGGATATTATCAATATGACATTGACACTGGAAAATGGGAAAGATTTGGAGTTTATTGTAGATTGTGATTCAGATTTGCCTAGCAATCTGGTGGGAGATGAACAGAAGCTGCGGCGTATTGTGATTAATCTTCTGGACAATGCCATGAAATTCACGAAAGAGGGCGGTGTGATTCTTCGCATCAAGGGAAGAAAAGAAGAGTATGGCATGAATTTGATTGTCAGTGTCAGAGATTCCGGAATTGGTATTAAGCGCAGTGATATGGAGACGATTTTTACCAGCTTTAACCAGGTGGATTCCAAGCGAAACAGGGAGGAAGGCGGTGTAGGTCTGGGACTTGCCATTACCCAGGCACTGGTTCGCAGTATGGGTGGTTTTATTACAGTGAATAGTGAGCCGGGAGTGGGCAGTGAGTTTTGTTTTACCGTTCCACAAAAGGTGCTAGATGAAACTCCGATTGTGTCCATTAAGAACCGAACCCACCTCTTTGCCATCTGCTATATCAATATGGATAAGTATAATTATTCTGTGGTCAGAGAAGGTTATGAAAGAAGTATCCGTCATATTTCAGAGCAGCTTGGAATTTTGTTCCGGATCTGTCGGAATCTGCCGGAATTGAAGCGTCGTGTCGAGAGAGAGAAATACACCCATATTTTTATTGGTTGGGAGGAGTACTGCGAAGACCGGAATTTCTTTGACCAGCTTGCCGGTAAAGTTACGGTAGTGCTGCTCTTGGAATATGAACAGGAATTACTGGTAAATAGTAATATGCTGCGGATTTATAAACCATTTACAGTACTATCCATTGCTGCCGTATTTAATGGACAGAGACTGATTCAAAATGATGAGCAGCATATGAGTCTGCACAACCGTTTTATTGCACCAAGTGCCAATGTACTGGTGGTGGATGATAATGCTATGAACTTAAAGGTTATGGCAAGACTTCTTCTTCCTTATCAGATTAAAGTTACAACGGCAAACAGTGGACAGGAAGCTTTGGATAAACTGGATAAACATAGATATGACTGTGTATTTCTGGATCATATGATGCCGGAGATGGATGGTGTGGAGACTCTGCATAAAATCAGGCAGAAGCCGGGAACACATTTCCAATCCCTTTCGATTATTGCATTTACGGCAAATGCCATCGGAGGTGCCAGGGAGATGTTTTTGTCGGAAGGCTTTGATGATTTTATAGCTAAGCCTATTGAGTTAAGTGTGTTGGAGCGTATGCTTCGTCGGTATATTCCGGAACAAAAACAAATTATTGTAGAGGAAGAAGAAACAGATGTACCAAAAACGGTACAGAAACAGAAAACGGAAAAGCCGGAAAAAACGGCCGCTAAAGTGGATAATCCTGTTGCCAGAGAGGAGGATTCTGCTTCGGCATTGGATACCAAAGGAATTACTAAACTGATTCGAGCCGGAATTAATGTGGATCAAGGAATTTCGTATTGTGGAGACAGAGAGGGATTCCGAGAAATTCTTTCTATTTACCACAAGGAGGGTGCCAACCGAAAACGACAGCTGCTTAGTTGTTATGAGCAGGAGGATTGGAAAAATTATGTGATTAATGTGCATGCACTCAAGAGTAATTCCAAAGGGGTGGGCGCTAACGAATTGTCAGAGATGGCGTTAAAGCTGGAAATGGCAGGAAAAGAAAACCGTATCGACTATATTTTGCAGCATCACGAGGAATTAGTACAGACACATGATGAACTTCTACAGATACTGGAAAATAATGAATTTCTTTATCCAGAAGGAGAGCAGAAGGAGCCAGAGGGGTCTGTGGAGAAGGATGCCCCAGGAGAGAATCTATCAGAGGAGGAACCGGCAATCGATGAGTCAGCAGAGCAATCCTTGACGGATGTACTGTCAGCATTGGAAGAAAAGCTTTCCGAATTTGAGAGTGAGGGCTTGGAAGATATTTTGAAAAATCTGGCGAACTGTCAGTATCAGGATGTGCCATTAGCAGAGCTGGCAGAGCAAATCCAGGAAAAAACAAATGAATTTGATTTCCTGGGTGCAGCGGAATTATTGGAGTCATGGCGGGACAGATTGCCGTCAGATTCTTGAAAATAGCTGCAGAATGGAGGTCAAGGTATGATTAGAAAATTAAAGCTGATCTTTTTCAAAGTGTTCATATATAAAAAGGATTTACAGGAAAGAACGGTTCGCATGGTGTTGGCACTGGCTTTTGCTGCCTCAGCCATTGGGATGGGTAGGGTGCTGTTAGGTGCCAATCCGATTGTGTTAGCAGCGCTGATTCCTATGTTTGTGTTAGCAGGTGTTGCCTTTTTAGTTGCTACAAAATATCAGAGACCTAGAGCTGCATCCTGGCTTTTGGTTATCAGCTCCAATGTCATTTTGCTGCCATTGGTTTTTATTCTCAGTGGAGGGAAGGATAGCGGAACGCCAATCTGGTTTGTTTTGGGATTTATCTATGTCTTTCTCTTATTTCAGAAACGGGAATTTTGGATAGCGTTTGTTCTTTCCGTAGTAGCAGATTTTAATGCGTATATATTGACTTATTTTTTTCCGGAATTGGTACCACATGAACCAAGCCGTTTTTACAGTTTTGCGGCTTCTGGCATTACTTTATTGAGTATCAGCTGCTTTATCGGTTTGTTGTTGAAACTACAGACAGCGACTTATGAGAGAGAAAGGGCATTGGCAGAACAGCAAAGAAAGGAGATTGAGCAGATTGCCCAGTCTAAGGATGCTTTTTTTGCCAATATGAGTCATGAAATACGAACTCCGATTAATACTATTATTGGACTGAATGAGATGACGCTTCGGGAGGATATCTCCGACGAAATAGCGGAAAATGCTATCAATATTCAAAATGCCAGTAAGATGTTGTTAACCACCATTAATGATATTTTAGATCTGTCAAAACTGGAATCCGGCAAGTTAGAAATTGTGCCGGCACAGTACGAAGTCAGCTCCATGTTTAGTGATCTGGTAAATTTGATTTGGATTCGTGCCAATCAGAAGGAGTTGGAGTTTAAGGTAGATATTGATCAGGAAATTCCCTCAATGCTTTTTGGTGATGAAGTGAGAATTAAGCAGATTCTTACGAATATTCTTACCAATGCAGTGAAATATACGGAAACGGGTTCTGTTACCCTTACTGCCAAGGGGGAGCGTACAGCACCAGACGAAATATTGCTGCGTATCTCCGTGAAGGATACTGGTAAAGGGATCCGAAAGGAAAACCTGGCAGATTTATTTGATTCATTTAAGCGTGTGGATGAGAAAGAAAACCGCAATATTGAAGGTACTGGTTTGGGACTGAATATCTCAAAACAGTTGGCGGAAATGATGGGTGGAACGCTTTCTGTGGATAGTGTTTATCATAAAGGCTCCGTATTTACTGTGGAACTGCAGCAGCATATTGTCAATGCAAGACCAATCGGAGTTATTGATTTTGCGGCACAGAAGCAGTTGAGCCAGAGGGAAAAATACCAGCAGAGCTTTATGGCACCGGATGCCAGAGTGTTGGTGGTGGATGACAATTCCATGAACCGTATGGTTGCTGTTAAATTGCTTCGGGATACCAAGGTTATAGTGGATACAGCAGAGAGTGGAAAAGAGTGTCTCAAGAAAACGGCAGAAAATCAGTATCACGTCATATTGATGGATCACATGATGCCAGACATGGACGGTGAGCAGACAATGAAAGCGGTACGGGATCAGACCAAGGGATTCTGCCAGAAAACACCAATTGTTGCCTTGACTGCCAATGTTATGACTAATGCTGATGAAATTTATCGAAATATGGGCTTTGATGCCTATCTTGCCAAACCAATTAATGCCATGTTGTTGGAGGCAAGTCTATTGAAATTCCTGCCAGAGGAATTGATTGAATACATATCAGAGGATGATTCTGATCATGAAGAAGAAGCAGGAAAGATTAACCAGATTAGCAGTGAGCGGAAGAGGAAGATTGCCATAACTGCAGACTGTATCTGTGATTTGCCAAAGGACTTAATCGCCCATTATCAGATTGGTATTATGTATTGTTATGTGCATACCAAGGAGGGACGTTTTTGTGATATTTCAGAGGTATCCTCTGACAGCCTGCTTACGTATCTGCAGGTAGAGGGAAATTATGCATATTCTTCTACAGCAGAGCCTTCCGAATATGAGTATTTCTTTGCTGATATGCTGGAAAAGGCACAGCATGTGATTCATATTACAGCAACAGCAGATTTGAGCGGTGCCTATCCTAATGCGACACAGGCAAGCAAGAGTTTTGATAATGTAACGGTGGTGGACTCCAATCACATCAGCAGTGGGCATGGTTTAATGGTACTCTATGCAGCAGCCTTGGCAGAAGAAGGTAAGAGTGTCAATGAAATTTGTAAAAGCTTGGAGGCGTTTCGTGAAAATGTATTTTCCAACTTCCTGGTGCCGAGTACAGCAACACTGGCACGCAATGGAAAAGTCAGCAGTCTGGTAGATAAGGTATGCAGTACTCTCAACCTGCATCCGATTTTGTCTATGTCCCGGAATCAGTTGAAACTTTGGAAGATAGAAGTCGGAAATATGAACGGGGTAAACCGCAGATATGTCAAAAAGCTGTTTAAGCATAGGAAGCAGATTGATACACGGATTCTGTTTCTTACCTATGCAGGCTGTACGGTTCGTCAGGTGGATGATATCCTAGAAGAAGTAAATAAGTATATTAGTTTTGACAGAGTTGTTTTGCAGAAGGCTTCCGCCACAGTATCAAGTAACTGCGGTATTGGAACCTTTGGTCTGATGTTTATACGAAAAAATTAGTTACCATTCATAGCCGATTTTTTGACAGGATAATTTTCTGTTATCCGTCACATTTAATTATTTGTCCTGTGTTTCACTGAAAAATGCATCGTTATGTCCGAATAAACAATGATACAGTAAATTGCAAGTGTCATCATGGGGAGAAAAGTATTATGTTGAATATGATGAAATCTATAGTTATGTAAATAAGTATAGCAATTCAGTATTATGTGATGTGATTTTTGTGTCACAATAAGGAGATGGAGAAAGTGGATTTAAAACAGCCAGTGCATAATACAAGTATAAAATTTATAAGAAATGTGATTTTAGAGATTGTTTTTTTGTTTGTTATAATAATTGGAATAATGAAATTATACAATTATTATAACAGAAATCCATTTTTGATAGAATTGCAGCAGATAGTGGCAGAACAATATGGTACCGATTTTTCTGTCACAATCAATTGTTCAAAAAATGAAAAAATATCGTTAATTGAGATAGAAGCAACAGATGATGTTTATTTAAAGGAAGATATTTTCTACAAAGTAAACAATCTTCAGAAAATTGTTTATAAGTATGTAGTGCACAATCAAGAGCAATTTTGCAATATAGATATGAATATATCTCAAAATGATGAAATAGATTCAGAAAAAAAGGGGTTGAAGGTGCTTTTTGAAAATAGTGATTGCTCTAATTCAAGTGGATTAAAAAATGTTTTTTGCTTTTATAATAGATTAGAGTACAAAAATGAATATGCAGAGGGATTTAATTCTTTACATATTATTACCCGTTCACGTCAACCAGATTCTCATTATTCAAATATTAAAACCAGTGCTCTCGTGAACTTTGATGATGTCAACTATATAAAATGCTGGAATATAAATATTGATGATACTTCATCTCTAAAAAAGATGAAAAATCTGAAGGAAATTTCGGTGGGGAAGCATGGTGAAGAATTGAAAAAAGCTGCAAAAGAAGTAGGTATTAAATGTGATTAAGCTATAATTTGTTTTGTAGCGTGAAGGAATTGTACTGGAATCTTTATTTTGAGAGAAATGATAATGGCGAAAAAAAGCAATGTTTTGAATAATGTATAAATGTTAACGAATAAAAAAGATCAGCCTTTCTTCGGTTCAAAAAGCAGTTATTATTAGTTAAATTAAAGCAAAAGAGATCGTTGCGGATGGAGAAGAAGATAATGAAGATAGTAATCGAGTTTTGTGTAATGGACTTATACCAAATAAGGTGACATTTCAGATGAAAACAAATGGTAATCTTAAAGTTTCCGTGAAAGGAAGTAATGACACTCTTACAATTAAAAATTTCAGCTCAGATTTGTATATTTTTGAATTTGTAAATGGTGTGACAGGGTACTCAAAGGTATATTTGAAAACACTCCAGTCACAGTTAAGTGCGATTTTCAATCATAGCATAAGGCTTTATGAACTGAAAGAAAATCCTGTCAGAAAGGCAGGTAGCATGGGTGGCGAAAAACAGAAAGAGATGCTGGCATGGACAAAAGAAGAATATAAAAAAATTGCAGAGGCGGTTATGGATAAACCGCAATCCTTTTATGCCTTTGAAGTGTTGTACTGGACAGGCTTGCGTGTTGGCGAACTACTTGCACTGACACCGGAAGATATAGATTTAGAAAAATATACAATTTTAATCAATAAGTCATATCAGAGATTGCAGGGTGAGGACTACATTACAGATCCGAAAACAGAAAAAAGTAACCGCACGGTTTCTATTCCAGATTTTTTTGCGAGGAACTGGAGGAATACATGGCTATATTGTACGGATTTAAGAAAAATGACCGATTATTTCAAATCGCTGCGCCGTCTGGCCGCCTCCGTCCCCACGGTGGTGCTGGGCAGCCCCATTGAGGGCGTGGACTGCCTCTTTGTCCAGCGGGAACGGGGGCAGGGGGTCTTTGCCGCCGTCCGGTATCTGGCCTCCCTGGGCCACCGGAGGATCGCCTTCGCGGGCGGCGAACCCGGGGTGGGCATTACCTCCGCCCGGCTGAGGGCTTACCGGGAGGCGCTGGGTACGCTGGGCCTCTGTCAGGACCAAGCTCTGATCCGCTTAACCGACTACTACACCCCGGACGGCTGCCGGGCCGCCCGGGAGCTGCTGGCAGGGGACGCACCCTTCACTGCTCTGCTGGCTATGAATGACAACGTGGCCTTAGGGGCCTACCGGGCGCTGGCGGACGCGGGGCTGCGGGTTCCCCAGGACGTATCTGTCATCAGCTGCGACCAGTTTTACGCGGCGGACTACATGGTCCCCCGGCTGACCAGCGTGGATCAGCATAATGAGCAGTTTGGCCGCTTCATCGTCCAGGCCCTGCTGGACGCTATCGGCGGCGTAAAGAAAGAGCCCCGATTGACGGTCCAGCCCGAGCTGATCGTCCGAGAGAGCTGCGCCCCGCCCGCCCCCGCAGCCCGCTGGTAATATAATAAAAGTTTCGCCGGCCTTTACAAAGGCCGCAGAGTCCAGAGGCAGAGCCTCTGGTCGCGCCCCGCAGGGCGCGAAACTCCCCACGTTCCCCAAAGGCCGCGCCGCTGAAATCTCACCGGACGAAACCTGTTCCGGTTCGCGCTGATTGGGTCTTCCGCTTACCTCCAAGAGCGGCGCGGCCTT